>NZ_JBFAOG010000001.1:0-539950 GCF_040659695.1 Modestobacter sp. NPDC049651 | reverse complement strand
GCTGCTGCTGCTGGCGCTCGCCGGCAACGGCTGGCTGCGCGGTGTGCAGGAGCTGCACCGGCCGGTGCGGTTCGTGCTCGCGGGATGGCCGGGCCGCGCGCCGGGTGCCTAGTCGCCCTTGACGTTGACGACCTGCCGGAGGGTGTGCCGGACCTCCACCAGGTCCGCCGCGTCGGCCATGACGACGTCGATGCTCTTGTAGGCATCGGGGTGCTCGTCGAGGAACGCGTCGGAGTGGCCCCAGGCGATGCCCTGCATCCGCTGCTCCAGGTCCGCCCGGGTGAACAGCCGCCGCGCCGCGTTCCGCGAGTGGTTCCGGCCCGCGCCGTGCGGGCTGGACTGCAGCGCGTCGGCGTTGCCGAGGCCGGCCACCACGTAGGACGCCGTCCCCATCGAGCCGGGGATGAGGCCGGGCTGGCCCTTCCGCGCGGAGATCGCGCCCTTCCGGGACAGCCACACGTCGCGGCCGCCGTGCCGCTCCCGCTCGGTGTAGTTGTGGTGGCACTGCACCTCTTCGAGCCGCTGCACGTCCTGGTGCAGGAACCGACCGACCTGGTCGACGACCCGGTCCATCATCTCCTCGCGGTTGAGCCAGGCGAACCGCTGCGCCCAGCGCAGCGCCTCGATGTAGGCGTCGAACTCCGGCGTCCCCTCGGTCAGGTACGCGAGGTCCCGGTCGGGGAGCTCGATGCCCTGCGCCCGGCACACCTCCTGGGCCCGCCGGATGTGCACCTGCGCGAGCTTGTTGCCCACGCCCCGCGAGCCGGAGTGCAGGAACAGCCAGACCCGGTCCCGCTCGTCGAGGGAGACCTCGATGAAGTGGTTGCCCGAGCCGAGCGAGCCCAGCTGCAGCGGCCAGTTCCGCACCGCGCCGTCGGCCTGGGCGGCGCCGGGCAGCTCCCGGAGCTCCGCGACCCGCGGCTCGGCGGTCGGCAGCACCTCCTTGTTGGCGCGGCCGGCCGACAGCGGCACCGCCCGGGCGATCTGGCCGTGCAGCACCGCGAGGTCCCCGCGCAGGTCGGCGGCGTCGAACTGGGTGCGGACGGCCATCATCCCGCAGCCGATGTCGACCCCGACCGCCGCCGGGATGATCGCGCCGTCGGTCGGGATGACCGAGCCGACGGTGGCGCCGAGGCCCAGGTGCGCGTCGGGCATGAGCGCCATGTGCGGGTGGATGAACGGCATCGCCGCGGTGCGCTCGGCCTGCTCCCGGGTGTTGTCCTCGAGGATCGAGGCCCAGTTCCAGAGCCGTGCGTTGATTTTGTCCATGGCCCTCTGTCGTCGCCCTCTCTCGTCTCTGTGGGGTGCGGGTGGCGCTGCGCAGCCCGTGCAGTGAACGCGGTGGGCGCCGGGTCCGCACCCGCATTACCCGCTCTCGGCGCCGAGAGCGGCACCGCTTTGGGCGCCGAAAGAGGTAGCGCTTTCGGCGCTGAAAGCGGGGAGAGGGAGACGGGGATGGAGGGGAGTTGGGGGGTCAGCCGCGGAAGCGCTGCTCCAGCTGCTGCACCTCGGGCAGGCCGATCAGGTCGGTGAACTCGTCGAACGCGGGCAGCCCGTCCAGCGCCGGCACCCCGTCGGCGCGCAGCGACGCCAGCACCGAGCGGATCCCCGCGGTCGCCGCCAGCAGCGTGCCGATCGGGTAGATGACAAGCGAGAAGCCCAGCTCGGCGACCCGGGCGAGCGGCAGCGGCGGGGTCTTGCCGCCCTCGGCCCAGTTGAACACCATCGGCGCCAGGCCGCGCAGCTCGGTGGCGATGGTGACGAGGTCCTGCTCGGACGTCGGCGCCTCGACGAACAGCACGTCGGCGCCGGCCTCGACGTAGGCCCGCGCGCGGTCGATCGCGTCGCCCACCCCGGAGACCGCGACGGCGTCGGTGCGGGCGATGAGCACCAGGTCCGGGTCGCGGCGGGCGGCGACCGCGGCCTGCACCTTGCCCACCATCTCGGCGGTCTCGATGACGGCCTTGCCGCTCATGTGGCCGCACTTCTTCGGCGCGACCTGGTCCTCCAGCTGCAGCCCGGCCACCCCGGCCTGCTCGTACAGCTGCACGGTGCGCACCACGTTGATCGCGTTGCCGTACCCGGTGTCGGCGTCGGCGATGACCGGGACGTCGACCGCGGAGACGATCCGGCGGGCGTTGTCGACCATCTCGCTGCCGGTGAGCAGCCCGACGTCCGGGCGGCCGATCAGCGAGGCGGTGGTGCCGAAGCCGGTCATGTAGACGACGTCGAACCCGGCCTGCTCGACCAGCCGCGCGGACAGCGCGTCGTAGGCGCCCGGGGCGACCAGCGGTTGCGGTGCGGCGAGCAGCCGGCGCAGCTCGGCCCCCGGTGACGGACGGCGGTTCCCCAGCAGATCGGCCACGACGAGCCCTCCCCTTGTATGCAGTCACGCGGAATTTACGCGCGGAGGCTTGTCCCCGGGAAGCCTCTGGCCATAGTTTGCATGCAATCACCGAGGGGGTGTGAGCTGTGACACGGACGCTGACGTCCGCCGAGCGGGCGCTGGAGGTGCTCCGCGAGGACATCCTCCGCGGTGCGCTCACCGCCGGTGCCCGGCTCGGCGAGGTCGAGCTCGCCGAGCGGCTGGGGGTCAGCCGCACGCCGGTGCGGGAGGCGCTCAGCCGGCTGGCCGCCGAGGGGCTCGTCGAGCTCGTGCCCAACCGCGGCGCGCGGGTCGCCAGTTGGAGCGTCGACGAGCTCGAGGGGGTCTTCGCGCTGCGGTCGATGCTGGAGCCGCGGCTCACCGCGCTCGCCGTCCCGAACGCCTCGACCGCCGACCTGGACGAGCTGGAGGAGCTCGCCGTCCGCATGGCGGAGACCGGGGAGGCCGACCTCGACGGGCTGGTCCCGCTCAACCGCGCCTTCCACGACCGGCTGGTCGCGCTGGCCGCCGCGCCGGCGCTGGCCACCGCGCTCGCGGCCGCGGTGCACTCCCCGCTGGTCGCCCGCAACTTCCACGCCTACGACAGCGTCTCGCTGCGCCGCAGCACGGCCCACCACGTGGAGATCGTGGCCGCCGCGCGCGCCGGTGACCCGGAGTGGGCGGCCGCGGTGATGACCGCGCACATCCACAACGCCCGCGCCGTCATGGTGCGCGCGGCCCGCGACCGCGAGGACTGACCGGCACCACCCGACCGCACCGCCCGAGGAGAGGAGACCCGATGAGCTACCGGCTCGGAGTCGACGTCGGAGGAACGTTCACCGACGTCCTGCTGGTCGAGGAGGGCAGCGGCCGCACGTGGCGGGCCAAGACCGCCTCGACACCCGCCGACCAGTCGGTCGGCGTGCTCAACGGGATCGCCCGCGCCTGCGCCGAGGCCGGCATCGACCTGTCCGAGGTCGGCTCGGTGCTGCACGGGACGACGGTGGCCACCAACGCCATCCTCGAGGGCAAGGGCGCCACCGTCGGGCTGGTCACCACCCGGGGCTTCCGGCAGGTGCTGCAGATCGCCCGCTCGTACGTCCCCGGCGGGCTGGCCGGCTGGATCATCTGGCCCAAGCCCGAGCCGCTGGCCGCGCTGGAGAACACCGTCGAGGTCGACGAGCGGGTCGCCAGCGACGGCTCGGTGGTGCGCGAGCTCGACGAGGACGACGTCCGCGCCCAGCTGGCGACGCTGCAGGGCCGGGGCGTGCAGGCGCTCGCCGTCTCGCTGATCAACTCCTTCGCCGCACCCGCGCACGAGCGGCGGATCGCCGAGCTCGCCGCCGAGCTGCTGCCCGGTGTCCCGGTGTCGCTGTCCTCCGACGTGCTGCCCGAGCTGCGCGAGTACGAGCGGACGCTGACCACCGTGGCCAACGGCTACGTGCAGCCGCAGGTGAAGCGGTACGTCACCACGCTCGCCGACCAGCTGCGCGACGGCGGGGTGCAGGGCGAGCTGGCGATCCTGCGCAGCGACGGCGGGCTGTCCTCGGCGGGCGCGGCCATCGACGCCCCGGTCACCCTGCTGCTGTCCGGCCCGGCCGGCGGCGTCACCGGCGCGGTCTGGGTGGCCGAGCAGTGCGGCATCCGCGACCTGATCACCTTCGACATGGGCGGCACCTCCACCGACGTCGGGCTGGTGCAGGGCCTCGACCCGCGGATCGGCCGGGAGACCAAGGTCGGCGACCTCGCCGTCCGGGCCTCCAGCGTCGACGTGCGCACGGTGGGCGCCGGCGGCGGGTCGATCGCGCACGTGCCCGAGCTGACCAGGGCGCTGCGCGTCGGGCCGCAGTCGGCCGGCGCCGACCCCGGTCCGGCCGCCTACGGCAAGGGCGGGGTCGAGCCGACCGTCACCGACGCCAACGTCGTGCTCGGCTACCTGCCCACCACGCTGGCCGGCGGCGAGATCAGCCTGGACGTCGAGGCCTCCCGCGCCGCGGTCGGCAAGGTCGCCGAGGCGATGGGGCTGGAGTCGGTGGAGGCGGCCGCCGCCGGGATCATCGACATCGTCAACGAGAACATGCTCGGCGGCGTCCGGCTGGTGTCGGTGCAGCAGGGCTTCGACCCGCGCGACTTCGCGCTGGTCGCCTTCGGCGGCGCCGGGCCGCTGCACGCGAACGCGCTCGGGAAGCTGACCGGCGCGTGGCCGGTGGTCGTCCCGCCGGGGCCGGGCACGCTGTGCGCGCTGGGCGACGCCACCACCAGCCGGCGCGACGAGTCGGCGCGCACCGTGCTGCGCCGGTTCGGCGAGCTGACCGGCGCGGACCTCGCCGAGGTGCTCCGCGAGCTCGCCGCCGACGCCGGCCGGCGGCTGGCCGCGCAGGGGCTGCCCGAGGACCAGCAGACGGTCGGCTACCAGGTCGACGTCCGCTACCACGGCCAGGGCTTCGAGATCCCCGTCCAGGTCGACCCGGCCTGGCTGGACGACCTCGGCACGGCGCTGGACCGGGTGGGGGAGACCTTCGACGCCGAGCACGACCGGCTGTTCTCCTTCCTGCTCACCGTCGACCACGAGCTGGTCAACGCCCGCGCCACGGTCACCGGGCCCCGGCCCGACGTCGCCCCGGTGACGCTGCCCGAGGGCGACGGTGACCCGGCCGGCGCGCTGGTGCAGGACCACTCGATCCACGTCGGCGGTGAGTTCGTGCCGGCCGGCGTCTACGACCGCGGGCGGCTGCGCGCCGGCGATGTCGTCCGGGGTCCGGCGATCGTCACCGAGATGGACTCCACCACCCTCGTCCTGCCCGGGCACGCGGCCACCGTGCACGCCTCGGGCGCCCTGCTGATCAACCCCTTGACCACCGAGAGCACGGAGGGCTGACCCATGGCTCGGATCATCCAGACCGCGACCGGCGAGGTCGAGAAGTCCGACGTCGACCCGGTGACCCTCGACCTGATCGAGAACGGGCTGCGCAACGCCCGCTACGAGATGGACGAGGTGCTGTTCCGCACCGCGCTGAGCCCGGGCATCCGCGAGCAGCACGACGAGTTCCCGCTCATCGCCGACCCCGACGGGAAGATGGTCGTCGGCCAGTTCGGCCTGTCCATCCCCGACTTCCTCGACGGCTTCGACGGCACGATCGAGGAGGGCGACGTGCTGCTGACCAGCGACCCGTACGCCTGCGGCGCCGCGATCAGCCACGCCAACGACTGGCTCGTCGTCGTCCCGGTGTTCCACGGCGGCCGGCTGGTGGGCTGGTCGGCGATGTTCGGGCACATGTCCGACGTGGGCGGCAAGACGCCGTCGTCCATGCCGACCGACGCGCAGACCATCTACGAGGAGGGCGTGGTCATCCCGCCCTTCAAGCTCTACGCGCAGGGCCGGCTCAACGAGGACGCGCTGCGGATCATCCTCAACCAGGTCCGCAAGCCCGACTGGAACCGCGCGGACCTCAACGGCCTGGTCGCCGCCTGCCGCACCGCCGCCCGGCGGGTCGCGGAGATGTGCGACCGGTTCGGGACGGCGACCTACCTGTCCGGGCTGGACGCGCTGCTGCAGCGCAACTACGACGCCATGAAGGTGCTGCTCTCGATGGTGTTCGAGGAGGGCCGGACGCTGTCGTTCACCGACTACATCTGCGACGACGGCGTCGGCTACGGGCCCTACGAGCTGAAGCTGTCGCTGACCCGCACCGGCGACAAGGTGCACCTGGACTTCACCGGCAGCTCGCCGCAGGCGCACGGGCCGATCAACTACTACATCAACGAGAACCTGACCCGGATGTTCTTCGGGATCTACATGATCACCGTCGCCGACCCGCAGATCCTGTGGAACGACGGCTTCTACCCGCTGGTCGACGTCACCATCCCCGACGGCTCGTACTGGAAGCCGGCGCACCCGGCGTCGCTCAACGGCCGCAACCACGGCATCGGCCGGGTGTTCGACCTGTTCGGCGGCCTGCTCGGGCAGACCAACCCGGCGCTGCTGAACGCGGCCGGGTTCTCCTCCTCGCCGCACTTCATGTACTCCGGGCACTACTCGCAGGGCGAGCGGAAGGGGGAGTGGTTCCAGCTGTACTCGATCGGGTTCGGCGGCATCCCCGGCCGGCCGCTCGGCGACGGCCCCGACGGGCACTCGCTGTGGCCGAGCTTCACCAACATCCCGTGCGAGTACCTCGAGTCCTACTACCCGCTGCGGATCGAGAAGTGGGAGACGATCGCCGACACCGGCGGCGCCGGGCTGCACCGCGGCGGCAACGGGGTCGACGTCGCCTACCGGTTCGACGAGCCGGGCACGATCGCCATCCACGACGACCGCTGGCTCACCTACCCGTGGGGCGTCAACGGCGGCGCCCCGGGCGCCCGTGGCACCAAGTGGATCGACCACCCCGACGGCACCCGGCAGGTGCTGCCCAGCAAGTGCCACGACGTGCCGGTCGCCCCCGGCGACGTGCTGCACTTCGTCACCTGGGGCGGCGGCGGGTGGGGTGACCCGCTCGAGCGCGACCCGGCGCTGGTGGCGCTCGAGGTGCGCCGCGGGCTGGTCACCGCCGAGGGCGCCCGCCGGTACGGGGTCGTGCTCGGCGCCGACGGCAGCGTGGACGACGCGGCGACCGGGGAGCTGCGCGACCGCATGCGCGCCGACCGCCCCGCCGAGCTGCCGGTGTTCGACATGGGCCCCTCGGTCGAGGAGCTGCTGGCCCGCTGCGAGGCGGAGACCGGGCTGCCTGCACCGAAGCGCCCGGTCTGGACCTGATGGGCGGGCCGCACGGCGGGGGCTTCTCCGGCCGGGTCGGCTGGGGGAGCGCCCCGGCGGTCGTCGTCGTCGACCTGGTGCGCGCCTACGCCGAGCCGGACGGGCCGTTCGCGCTGCCCGACCCCGGCCCCGCGGTCGCGGCGACCCAGCAGCTGGTCGACGCGGCGCGGGCGCACGGCCGGCCGGTGGTGTGGACCGTCGTCCGGTACGCCCCCGGGCTCGCCGACGCCGGCCTGTTCGCCCGCAAGGTGCCCGCGCTCGCGTGCTTCGCCGCGGACGCGCCCGGGGGCTGGGGCGAGCTGGTGCTGCGGCCGGCGGCGGGGGAGACGGTGCTCGTCAAGCAGTACGCCTCCGCCTTCGCAGGCACGTCGCTGGCGGCCACGCTGCACGTGGCCGGCGCGGACACCGTCGTCGTCACCGGCGTCTCGACGTCCGGGTGCGTGCGGGCCACCGCGATGGACGCGCTCAACGCCGGCTTCCGCCCGCAGGTGGTGCGGCAGGCCTGCGCCGACCGCACGCCGGCGGTGCACGAGGCCAACCTCGCCGACCTCGACGCCAAGTACGCCGACGTGGTCGACCTGCCCGAGGCGCTCGGGCACCTCTGACCAGGCCGGCCCGGGGCGCGTCCGCCCCCGGGCTGGCCTGCTCCTCCCCGGGGCTGACCCGCGTCCGCCCCCGGGTGCAGCCGGGCGCTGGGCAAGATCACGTCCCCGGGTGACGCGCGCGGACGCCGCGGCGCGGTCGACTGTCCCGGTGATCACGAGATCCCGCACCCCGCTCGCAGCCTCCTCCCAGCCGCCCCGCGTTCCCTGGGGTCCGGGGGTCGGTCGGCGCAGCGGAGGCACGGCGGTGGGAGCGGGAGTGCGCCGGTTGGTCCGGCGGTCCGTGCGCCTCGCGCTGGTGCTGGCCGTGCTGGCCGGCGCCGTGCTCGGCGTCGCGTGGGCCGCCACCCCGGGCGTCGCGGACGCGCAGCAGCGGGTCGCCGCACGGCTCACCGCGCACGGCGCCACGGCGCTGGACGGCGCCGTCCCGGCGAAGGTCGCCGACGCGCTGATCGCCACCGAGGACAGCCGGTTCCGCACCAACGGCGGCGTCGACTGGCGCGGGGTGCTCCGGCAGCCGTGGGGGCTGGTGACGGGGCAGGACCTCGGCGGCGCGACGCTGGAGCAGCAGCTGGCCAAGAACGTCTACGAGGACGGCGAGAACGGGCCGGTGGAGAAGGTCCGCGCGGTCGCGCTGGCGCTCAAGCTGGACCGGGCGTGGAGCAAGGACCAGCTGCTGCGGATGTACCTGGACGACGGCTACTACGGCCACGGCTTCCACGGTCTCGCCGACGCCGCGCAGGGCTACTTCGGCGTGCCCGCCGACCAGCTGACCTGGGCGCAGTCGACGGTGCTCGCCGGCCTGTTCCAGGCCCCGAGCGCCTACGACCCGCTGGCGCACCCGGAGCGGGCGCGGGCTCGCCAGGCGCACGTGCTCGACCGGCTGGTCGCGGTCGGCACGCTCACCCGGGCGCAGGCGGACGCGGTGGCGCAGGACGACTGGGGCCTGGTCGGCCGCTGACCGGTCACGGGGCGCGCAGCGCGGCGGCGACGAACGACGCGGTGCGCCCGGGGACCGCGTCGTCGACCGCGGCGCCGGTCGCCGAGGCCACCTGCATGCCGATGCCGCGCAGCAGCCCGACCAGCATCACCGCCACGGCGTCGGCGTCCGCGTCGGCCCGCACCGACCCGTCGGCCAGGCCGGCGCGGACGAGGGCGGCGAGGTCCGCGCGGAAGGCGGTGTCGCGCTCGCCGAACAGCGCCTCCAGCCCCGGCTCGCCGGCGATCGACTCGGCCCACAGCAGCAGGAAGGCGCCGGTGCCCGGCCGCCGCTCCAGCACGTTGTCCAGGTAGGCCCGGACGACGGTGGTCAGCCGGTCGAGCCCGGTGCCGGTGGCCTCCGGGACGGGGAACCGCTGCGCGTCCCGGACGACGGCCTCCAGCAGCTGCTCCCGGCTGCCGAAGTGCGAGTGCACGATCCCCCGGCTGTACCCGGCCTCCCGGCCGACCTCGCCGAGGGTGACCGCGCGGGACCCGCGGGCCGCGATCAGCCGGGTCGCGGCGTCGACCACCCGCCGTTCGGTCTCCGCCCGGCGCTGCTGCTGGGTCCGTCGCCCCTGGTCCTCCGGCACCGGGTCACTGTGCCACCGCTCAGCGGTCGCATCCGCTCGGACATTGCTTGTGTGCATGCAAGCAAGTATGTTGCAGGAGGGCGCCACTCCGGTGCCCACTCGCCCGGAAGGGGCACCTGCGATGACCAGTGCCGACCGGTCCCGTCCCGCGCGGTGGAGCACCTCCGGGTGCGCCGAGCCGGACCGGGGCACCCCGCCGTTCCGCTGGCCGCTGCGCCGGCCCTCGCCCCGCCGCCCGCGCGACCTCGGCTGACCGCGAGCTCGGCTCGGCGAGGTCGCCCGGCCGGGCGAGGGCCCGTTCGCCCGCTGACCTGGCATCCTCCCGTCGTGCGGGCTCGCCTTCCGTTGCTGGTCGCGGTGGCGGCCGGGCTGCTCACCGCGTGCGGCTCCGGGCAGCCGGGACCGGCAGCTGCTGGTCCCGGGATCGATCCCGGGGCGGACGCCACTGCCGCGCCGGCCGGGGACCGGTGCAGCGCCTTCAGCCTGTCCATCGCGGACGGGGTGGCCGGGCGGCCGTCACCGGTCGCGGCGGCGGGGTGGTTCGCCGACCACGGCGGGGTCGGTGGTGTCCCCGGGGCCGGCTGGACCGACGGCGGGGCCGACGAGTCGGGTGCCGTCGTCCGCTCCGGGGGCTGGACGTTGCACGTCGTCCGGTTGAGCGACGGCACGTGGGTGGTCGACTCCGGCCGGCACTGCTGAGCCGGCCTCAGCCGAGGCGGTACCAGGCGCGGGCGTTGTCCCGCAGCACCGCGGGCAGCGCCTGCTCGCCGAGCGCGTCGATGAGCAGCTCGACGTCCGCCGGCGCGAACGGGCGGCGGGCCCGGGTGCCGGGCAGGTCGGTGCCGAACAGCAGCGCCGTGGGGTCGACCGCGTGCACTGCGCGCAGGGTCGCCGCCACGTCGAGGTCGACCCGGCCGAACCCGGTGGCCTTCACCCGGGCGCCGCCGTCGACCAGCCGCAGCAGCTCGGTCGTGCCGCGGCCGGACATGCCGAGGTGGTCCACGCCCACCCGGGGGAGCTGCCGGAGCACCGGCGCGAGCGCGGCCAGGTCGCCGGAGTCGACGTAGAGCTCGCAGCCCCAGCCGGCCAGGTCGTGCACCCGGTGGGCCAGCGCGACGAGCGCGGCGGCGTCCGGTGCGGTGCCGCGGGCCAGGTTGAACCGGACGGCGCGCACCCCGGCGGCAGCCAGCCGCAGCACCTCCGCGTCCGGCACGTCGGCGGGCAGCTGCGCGACGCCGGCCCACCCGGGGCCCAGCTCGGCGAGCGCGGTGGTCAGCCAGCGCTGGTCGGTGCCCTGGAACGAGCCGGCGACGAGCGCCCCGCCGAGGAGGTCCAGACCCGCGCCGGCGACCGCTGAGCGGTAGGCGGGCACGTCGAACGGGCCGGGCACGAAGCCCTGGTTCGGCACCAGCGGGAACCGCGGGTCGATCACGTGCACGTGCGCGTCGAACACCTGCACCGGCCGCTCCCGTTTCCGCCCGGCGGGTGCCGGGCACCGCCTGGCTGACTGTCGTACAGACGAGGAGACCCCACCATGCAGGTCGGCCTGAAGCTCGCCACCGAGGCGTTCGGCCCCAAGGAGATCATCCGGCAGACGGTCGCCGCGGAGGAGGCGGGCTTCGACTTCGTCGAGCTCAGCGACCACTTCCACCCCTGGCTGGAGGAGCAGGGCCATAGCGGGTTCACCTGGTCGATGCTCGGCTCGATGGCGGCGCAGACCTCGCGGATCGGGCTGGTCACCGGGGTGACCGCGCCGATCGTCCGGTACCACCCGGCGATCATCGCCCAGGCCGCCGCGACCGTGCAGATCATCTCGGACAACCGGTTCACCCTCGGCATCGGCGCGGGGGAGCGGCTCAACGAGCACGTCGTCGGCGGCGGCTGGCCGGCGGTGCGGATCCGGCACCACATGCTCACCGAGGCGCTGGAGATCATCAACCTGCTCTGGCAGGGCGGCTACCAGTCCTACGAGGGCACGTACCTGACCCTGGAGGACGCCCGCATCTGGGACCTGCCCGACCAGCTGCCGGCCATCGCGGTCGCCGCCGGCGGGCCGGGTGCCGCCCGGCTGGCGGCGCACCACGGCAGCGGGCTGTTCGCCACCGAGCCGGAGGCCTCCTACATCGAGGAGTTCACCAAGGCCGGCGGCAGCGGGCCGAAGTTCGCCGAGGTGCCGCTGAGCTGGGCGGAGACCGAGGACGCCGCCGTGCAGGAGGCGCTGGAGAAGAGCCGCTGGGCGCTGACCGGCTGGCCGGTGATGAGCGAGCTGCCCAACCCGGTGAACTTCGACGCGGCCAGCGGCACGGTCACCGCCGAGGACATCAAGGGCCAGTTCTCCGTGGGCCCCGACCTCGACGCCCACCTCGAGCAGGTGAAGCCCTACGTCGAGGCCGGCTACGACCACCTGGTGCTGCAGAACACCGGCCCGGACCCCGACGGGTTCATCGCCGTCTGCAAGAGCGAGTTCATCGAGCGGGTGAAGTCGCTCAGCGCCTGACGTCGTTCTGGGGGACCGGGAGCACGCTCCCGGTCCCTCAGGAGCTGAACTGCTGGGAGCCGATCACCGACAGCAGCTGCATCTTCTGGGCGCTCTCGGTGCCCGGCACCGGGGTGAGCACCATCAGCATCTGCGCCCGGTTCTCGGTGAACAGCACCTGGCAGTCGACGTCGATCGTGCCCAGCTCCGGGTGCACCAGCGTCTTGGCGTCGGCGAACCGCCCGCCGACCAGGTGCTGCTCCCACAGCGCCGCGAACTCGGTGCTGCGGGCCAGCAGCCCGCGCACGACCTCCTGCGCCCGCCGGTCGCCGGGGTCCGCGGTGAGCGCCGCCCGCAGGCCCGCGGTGTACATCCGGCTCTGGTGCGCGTGGTCGCCCGGGGGGTACGGACGGCGCTCGTCCGGGTCGGTGAACCAGCGGAAGTAGGCGCTGCGGGCGGGGCCGGCGTACCGCGTCTGGTCGCCCAGCAGCGCCGTCGCCAGCTCGTTCTGCACCAGCGTCTCGGCCAGGTCGGTCATGATCAGCGCCGGGGTGTCGGCCAGCCGGTCGAACACCCGCAGCAGCGGCGGGCTGACGTGCTCGGAGCGCTGCATCCGCAGCGGGGCGGAGTGCCCGGCCAGCCGGAACAGGTGGTCGCGCTCGTCGAGGGTCAACCGCAGCGAGCGGGCCAGCGCGGTGAGCAGCTGCTCCGACGGCTGCGGCCCGCGCCGCTGCTCCAGCCGGCTGTAGTAGTCCGCCGACATCCCGGTGAGCGCGGCGACCTCCTCCCGGCGCAGTCCCGCGGTGCGCCGGCGCGCGCCGGGCGGCAGGCCCACGTCGGCCGGCTGCAGCGCCGCCCGCCGCTGCCGCAGGAAGTCCGCCAGTCCGCTCCGGTCCACGCGCCGATCATCGGTCAGCGGCGGCGCCGCAGCCAGGGACCGGCAGTCCGTGGACGGGCGCTCCTCTCCCGCGCCGGCGCCGCGGGCCGCAGGGTCGTCCCCGTCAACCACGACGGAGGAGCACACCCATGAGGACGACGGGCAACACGATCCTGGTCAGCGGCGGCACGTCCGGCATCGGCCGGGCGCTGGCCGAGCGCTGGCACGCCGACGGCAACACGGTGGTCGTGGCCGGCCGCCGCAAGGACCTGCTGGACGAGGTCGCCGCCGAGCACCCGGGCATCGGGACGCTCGAGCTCGACGTCACCGACCCGGACTCGGTCCTGGCGGCCGCGGAGGTCGCCGCCGAGCGCTTCCCGGCGCTGGACGTGCTGGTGACGATGGCCGGCATCATGCGGACCGAGGACCTCCGCGACCCCGCGCACCTCGCCGACGCCGAGGCGACCGTCACGACCAACCTGCTGGGCACGATCCGCACGGTCGCGGCCTTCCTGCCGCAGCTGCTCGCCCGGCCGCAGGCCACCGTGATGACGGTGTCGTCCGGGCTGGCGTTCGTGCCGCTGCCGGTGACGCCGACGTACAACGCGACCAAGGCGGGCGTGCACGCCTACACCGAGAGCCTGCGTGTGCAGCTGGCCGGCACCGCCGTGCAGGTGGTCGAGCTGGTGCCGCCGGCGGTGCAGACCGGGCTGCTCGGCACCCCTGACCCGAGCTGGATGCCGCTCGGGGAGTTCGTCGACGAGGTGGCCGGCATCCTGGCCCGCGAGCCCGGCGTCCGCGAGGTGCTGGTCGACCGGGTGCGCCCGCTGCGGTTCGCGGAGGTCGACGGCACCTACGACCAGGTGCTCGCCGCGATGGCCGGGTAGTCCACCCCGGGCGCTGGTGCCCTGCTCACCACGGTGAGCAGGGCACCAGCGCCGGTCGGGTCACCCCGCGGCGAGGACGACCTTGCCGATGGTGGACGACGACTCGAGCAGCCGGTGCGCCTCCTGCAGGGTGGCCGCGTCGATCGGCGACAGCCGGGTGCCCAGCGTCGTCCGCAGCGTGCCGGCGTCGACGAGCCGGGCGACCTCGTCGAGCAGCTCGCGGTGCGCGCTGCTCTCCGGGTCGTGCAGCACCCGGGTGAACATGAACTCCCAGTGCCAGCCCTGGCTCTTCCACTTCAGCGGCAGCGTGTCGACGCCCTCGGGCTCGTCGATGGCGACGACCGAGCCGCCGATCGCCATGACCTCCGTGTAGGTCTCCACCATCCCCGCGGAGAACGGGCTGAACACGAAGTCGACGCCGCGCGGGGCGATCTCCGCGACCTCGGCGAGCAGCTGGTTGCGGTCCACGACGTGGTGGGCGCCGAGCCCGCTGGTCCACTCCCGGGACTCCGGGCGGCCGACCGCGGCGATCACGGTCAGGCCGGTGAGCTGCCGGGCGAGCTGGACGAGGATCGAGCCGACCCCGCCCGCGGCGCCCATGACCAGCAGCGTGCCGGTGCTGTCGGCCGACAGCCGCCAGCGCAGGAACAGGGTCTCCCAGGCGGTGATCGTGGTCAGCGGGAGAGCGGCGGCCTCGGCGAAGTCGAGCGAGGCGGGCTTGTGGCCGGCGACCCGCTCGTCGACCAGCTGCAGCTCCTGGTTCGACCCGGGGCGGGCGATCGAGCCGGCGTAGTAGACCTCGTCGCCGACCGCGAAGGCGGTGACCTCGTCGCCGACCGCGAGCACGACGCCCGCGGCGTCGTAGCCGAGCACCTGGGGGCCGTCCCCGCCGGGGAGCGCACCGCCCCGCAGCTTCACGTCGACGGGGTTGACCGAGACGGCGCGCACGCCGACCAGCAGGTCGCGCGGGCCGGGGGTGGGGACGTCGAGCTCGACGTCGGTGAGGACGTCGACCGGGCCGCTCGCGGTGGCGACGACGGCGCGGTTGCGGGTGGGGAGTGACATGGACGCCACGGTAGGAGCGTGGTGCCGGTCACTCCCCGGTCAGACGACCTTGCCCGGGTTGAGGATGCCGTGCGGGTCGAGCGCCGCCTTCACCGCGCGGTGCATCTCCAGGACGGCGGGGTCGAGCTCGCGGCGCAGCCCCTCGCGCTTGAGCAGGCCGACGCCGTGCTCCCCGGTGACCGTGCCGCCCAGCGCCAGCGCCTCGGCGATGATCGCGTCGAACGCCTGCTGCGCGCGCTCCCGCGCCGGCTCGTCGCCGGCCGGGGTGATCAGCAGCGGGTGCAGGTTGCCGTCGCCGGCGTGCGCGATGTTGGCGATGTGGGTGTCGTACCGCGCGCCGATGGCCTCGATCCGGGCGAGCATCTCCGGCACGGCGCCCTTGGGCACGCAGACGTCCTCGGTGAGCACCGGGCCCAGCCGCT
The DNA here is from genome assembly GCF_040659695.1 of Modestobacter sp. NPDC049651. Taxonomy (NCBI): domain Bacteria; kingdom Bacillati; phylum Actinomycetota; class Actinomycetes; order Geodermatophilales; family Geodermatophilaceae; genus Modestobacter; species Modestobacter sp. NPDC049651. Next base: position 524,932 of record NZ_JBFAOG010000001.1, on the reverse strand, counting down.
CCAGCGCCGGGTAGGCCAGCCGGCGGGCGGCGAACAGCGCGTCCGCCTCGGCCGGGTCGGAGCTGACCGCGGCGAAGGTGGCGCCCGCGCCCTCGAACGCCGCGAGCATCGCCGCGGCCTCGGCGTCGCCGGCCGCGCCCGGGGTGTCGACCCGGCCCAGCAGCACCGCGTTCGCGTCGGCGGACAGGCCCATGTTCTTCCAGGCGTCCACGGCGACCAGGCAGGCGCGGTCGACCAGCTCCAGCGCGGACGGTGTGAGGCCCGCGGCGGCGACCGCGGTGACCGCCCGGCCGGCGTCCACCACCGAGTCGAAGTACCCGGCGACCGTGCGCTCCGGCTCGCGCAGCGGCCGCAGCCGGACGGTCACCTCGGTGACGATGCCGAGCGTGCCCTCGCTGCCCACCATCAGCGCGGTGAGGTCGAACCCGGCCACGCCCTTCGCCGTCCGGCGGCCCAGGCGCACCAGCTCACCGGTGCCGGTGACCACCTGCAGCGCGAGCACGTAGTCGCGGGTCACGCCGTACTTGACGCAGCACAGCCCGCCGGCGTTGGTCGCGACGTTGCCGCCGATCGTCGACCACGGGGAGCTGGCCGGGTCCGGCGGGTACCAGAGGCCGAACTGCGCGACGTGCGCCCGCAGGTCGTCGTTCACGACGCCGGGCTGGACGACGGCGTAGCGCTCGAGCTCGTCGACCGCCAGGACGGCGGTCATCTGCTCGAGGCTCACCACCACGCAGCCGGCCGCGGCGTTCGCACCGCCGGACAGCCCGGTGCCCGCACCCCGCGCGACGACCGGTACGCGGTGCTCGATGCAGGCCCGGACGACGGCCTGCACCTCCTCGGCGGACCGGGCCCGGACCAGCGCCGCCGGCAGCTCCCACGGCGCCCACTCGGCGTCGTCGTGCGCGTACGCGGCCAGCACGTCCGGGTCGGTGACCAGCCGGTCGGCAGGCAGCGCCGCCGCCAGCGCGCCCGCGATCGTGCTGCTGCCCAGACCCGTGTCGGCCGCCATCGCCCGTCCTCCCGTCGCCGAGTGCTGCTCCGACGCTAGCCCGGGGTGCTCTTCACGGCCGGGACGCCCGGAGGTGGCCGTCGGGGAGCTCGGTGAGCCGGCCGGCGGCCAGCGCCCGGGCGAGCGCCACGTCGAGGACGGCGACCAGCGCGGGGCTGGGCCGGCGGTTGCCGAACACGGCGCCGGTGCGGCGGAACAGCTCGTGCTGGGCGAGCGGGCCGTCGGCGCGGCACAGCCCGACCATCGCGTTGCCGATCTCCACCGCCGGCACCTGGTCCAGCGGGCGCTCGGCGGCGGTGGACTGCCGGCGGAACCAGGTCCACGAGTCGGCCGTCGAGCCGGCCGGCCAGGCGACCCCGTCGGCCAGCGCGCCCTTCGGCAGCAGCGCGAGCAGCGCGTCGCGGCGGGCCGGGCCCACCCGGGTCAGGCCGAAGGCGCCGGCGGTCAGCCTGGCCAGCCGGTCGCCGCTGACCGGGCCCTCGGCCTTGACGCCGGCGGTCAGCACCCGGCGCACGGCCTTGGCGACGGCGGGGTCGGCGAGCTGGTCGAGCAGCTTCTTCTCACCCGTCGGCTTCGGCGCCCAGGCGACGAACGGCAGCTCCTCGTCCAGCGGCGCGGGCGCCGCCGCCCGCGTCCGGGCCGCCGGGCGGGACCGCGCGGGGCGCGGCCGCTCCACCGGTGCGTCGGCCGCGGCGGTGCCGGCGGTGGGGACGTCGACGACCGGCGCGGGAGCGACCGGCGCGGGTGCCGGGACTGCGGGCCGCAGCTCGGCGCGCGGCGCGGGGGCCAGCGCCGGAGCGGCTGCGGCGGGCGCTGCCGGGGGAGTGGTCGGCGGGGCCTCGGGCGCCCGGCGCGGTGCCGGGGCCAGCCGGGCCCGGGGCGCCCGGGCGGGCGTGCGGACCGGTGCCGGCAGCGGGGTCGCCTCGACCGCGGCGACCAGCCGCTCGACCACGGCCGGGCGGTCGGCCAGCCACGACAGCAGCGACACCCGCTCGACCGCCGGCCAGCGCGCGGCCAGCGCGGTCAAAGGCAGCTCGTCCCGGTCGCCGGCGGTGCTGCGGGCCGCCCAGGCGGGCCCGTCGAGCAGCACGGCGAGCACCGGGGAGTCGGGGGCGGTCAGCCGGGCGACGGCGAGGTCGACGCGGAAGCCGCCGAGCCCGACGTCGGTGCGCACCACCAGCCCGCGCCCGCGCAGCGCCGCGGCGAGGTCCTCGACGTGCTGGTCGGGCGTGCCCGGCTCGCGCGCGGGCAGGGTGCCGGTGCCCCGCTCGGCCAGCAGCAGGTACCCGCGCAGCCGGCGGACGCCCGCGGCGGCGGTCTCGGTGGCCGGCAGCTGGGCGGGCGCGAACGACGCCACGACCACCAGCTGCCGGCGGGCCGCGGTGACCGCGGCGGTGAGCCACCGCTCGCCGCCGGCCTGCGACAGCGGGCCGAGGTCCAGCGGCACCCGGCCGCCGGCGTCCGGGGTGACGCCCAGGGACAGCAGGACGACGTCCCGCGCCGCCCCGTCGACCGCGGCGAGCTCGCGCACCAGCAGCCCGTCGGGGGCGTCGAGCGCCGCGGCCACCCGCGGGTCGCCGCACTCGCGCAGCAGCTCCAGCACGAGGTCGCGCTGCGCCGCGGTGAGCGTGGTGATCGCCAGCGAGGGCAGCGCGGCGGGCGAGGCGTCGAAGCGGCGCAGCACCTCGGCCACCACCGTCGAGGCCTCGACCGGGTTGGTGCCGGGGCGGTCGGCCGGTCCGGGGACCGCGCCGACCCGCACCAGCGCGACCCCGCGCCCGTCGGCGACCGACGACCGGCCCGAGCGCGGCGCGGGCACCGTGCGCACCCGGAGGCCGTGGTCGTGGGCGTTGGGGAACGCGAACAGCGACTCGTCGCGGCTGCGGTGCTGCCAGCCGAGCTCCCGGCGGGGGAGCCCGGCGCGCAGGGCGGCGGCCAGCACCGCGTCGTCCGGGCCGGGCAGCGAGGGGTCGCCGGCGACCACCGCGGAGCGGCCGCGGCGCACGGCGGCGACGCCGTCGGCGAGCGTCAGCTGCTGGGCGGCGCACACCAGCACCTGGTCGACCAGCTCGCGGGCGGGGAGGTCGGCCAGTGCCGCCGGGTCGGCGAGCACGACCGGGGTGGCGGTGAGCACCGCGGCGGTGTGCCGCGACAGCAGCTCGCGATCGGCCGGCGGGCGGGCGGCGGCCAGCGCGCGGCGCAAGGCGGCGAGGGCCTCGTCGTCGCGGGCGGCGACCGCGGCTGCTGGGAGGGCGGTGGTCAGCTGCGCGCGGACCGCCCGGGCGGCGGCGACCAGCGCGGGCGCGGCCGCGGCGACCGCGGCCGGGTCGGCGTCGTCCAGCGCGAGGGCCGTCCACCGCTCGGCGAGGGAGGCCTGCGCCAGCCCGTGCTCGAAGGCGCGCAGCGCCACCCGCGCGGGCACCGCGCCGGTGAGCAGCAGCCGGCGGGCCTCGTGCAGCCCCGCGATCCGCAGCGGCTCGAGGGTGTCGAGCAGGCTCACCCAGCGGCGCAGCGACATCGGGTGGGTGTACTCGACGCCGCGCTCGGGGCGGGTCATCGTCCACTGCAGCACGAGCCCGGACTCGTCGCTCCAGGCGACCAGCTGCTTGGAGCTGCTGCGGCAGGCGGCCAGCAGCGCGGCGAGCGCGGTGCGCAGGTCGACGACCAGCGCGGCGTCGCCGGCGTCGGCGACCGGGCCGGCGGCCAGGAAGCGGCGCAGCGCCGGGGCGAAGCCGGTCGCGCCCTCGACTGCGGCGGCCGCCCGGCGCAGCCACGCGATCTGGCTGTCGACGGTGAAGCGGCCGGCGTCCAGGAACGGGTTCCAGCCGGCGGGCACGGCCAGCCCGGGCACCGCGTCGGCGCGGCCGGCGAGGGCGCGCACCTCGGTCTGCAGCCGCAGCAGGTCGCCGGTCAGCTGCGGGACGTCGGCCGGCCGGACCACCACGCCCTCGCGCAGCACCGGGAGCAGGGCGGCGAGCACCGCCTTGAGCCGGCCGCCGCGACCGAAGCGGCTCGACGCCGCGGCGGCCCGCGCCTGCGCGTCGAGCTCGGCCAGCGGCAGCGCCAGGGCGGCCGGGGTGGCCAGGTCCAGCCCGGGGTGCGCGGCACCGGTGAGCGCGCCGACGGCGGCGGTCAGCTCCGCCGTGGCCGCCGCCCAGCGGTCGCCGCGGCTGACGTCGAGCAGCTCCAGCGTCACGGCGGGGCCGGTCAGCAGGTGCGCGAGGACGTCGAGGTCCTCCGGCGTGCGGGCGGCGCGGACGACGTGCGCGACCCGCCCCTCGCCGGGCAGTGCCCGGACGGCCCGGTCGACCCGGACGGCGGCCTGGTGCACGGCCGGCAGGTCCAGCTCCACCGCGTCGACGAAGGCCCAGGCGTGCCCGGTGGCCGGCCGGGCCAGGTCGGCGACGTCGGGCAGCAGGGCCAGCGACCGGCGCAGCTCAGCGGTGACCTCGTCGGTCGTGCCCGCGACGAAGGCTGCGGGCACCGGCAGCGCCGGGGTGTCGCCGGCGCCGGCGAGCACGGCGGACGCCGACCAGGTCGAGTGGCCGGCCGCGTTGCGGGCGTGCAGCTGCTCGGCCGAGCGGTCCAGCACCGCGCGCGCCGCGGCGAGGTCGGCGCGGGCCGCGGCGAGCGCGCCGGGGTCGGTGGCCGGTGCCGCGGCGAGGGCGGTGCGCAGCTGGTCGGCGACCGGTCGCGCGCCGTCCAGCCGGAGCGTGAGCGGGCCGAGCCCGGCGGCGGCGAGCCGGCGGGCGATCGGGTCCAGCGCGGCCGGCGGGGCCACCACCAGCGTGGTGCGGCCGGTGGCGACCGCCCGGGCCGCTGCGTTCACGACCGTCTGGGTGGCACCGGTGCCGGGGGCGGCGGTGAGCACGAAGGAGGTGCCGGTGTCGGCGGTGGCGACGGCCGCGAGCTGGCTGCCGTCGGCCGGCAGCGGCAGCTGGGCGGCGAGCTCGTCGAGGTCGGCGGCCGGCGCGGGCAGGAGCGCGGGCTCCGCGGCCGGGCCGATCAGCCGGGCGGCGAGCGGCGAGTCGCCGGCCGCGGCGCGCAGCTCGGCGGGCACCGCCGGGACGTCGAGCGAGCCCAGCGGGCGCAACCCGGCCGTGCGGGCCCGGGCGACGTCGGTGACGCCGAGCAGCCGGCCGCGGTCGGCGCCCAGCCAGCGGTCGGCCGCGGCGGCGTGCAGGTCCGCACCGGCCGGGCCGCCCGCGGTGAGCAGCGCCGTCTCCACCAGCCGGACGTCGCCGGCGGCCACCAGGCCGGCGAGCACCGCGGCGTCCGTGGTCGCGACCGCGTCGGCGGCGCGGGTGGTGCGCCAGCAGCCCAGGAACGCGTGCGCCTCGTCGGCACCGGCGCCCTCGGCGAGCACGACGAGCGGGCGCAGCCCGGCCCGCTCGAGCAGCGCGGCCAGGGCGAGCGTGAGGTCCAGCGGGGTGCCGGCGCGCTCGTCGAGGAGCTGCTCGGGCGTGCGCACCGACGAGCCGATGCCCGCCCAGGTGGCCGGGCCGGGCAGCCGGCGCAGCGACCGGCGGCGCAGCGCGTCCGCGGCCGTCGCGACCAGCCGGTCGACCTGCTCGGGGGTGCCCGAGCCGGCGGGCAGGCCGGCCAGCAGCGGGGTCAGCGCGGCGTCGTCCGGGTGCACGTGGACGGCCAGCACCTCCAGCGCCAGCGGCAGCGGGGTGGCCAGCCACTGGCTGGGGGCCAGCACGTGCACCGGCACCCGGCGGTGGGCGACCACCCGGCCGGCGCGGTGCAGCTCGGCGCGCACCCAGCCCGGCCGGCGCTCGGGCACCTGGCGGAGGGTGGCCGGGTCCAGCAGCAGCCCCGGGTCGGGGAGCACGGTGGCGCCGCCGGGCACCAGGTCGACCGGCACCTCGACCGCGGCGCCGATCGCGCCCTCGGCGTCCTGGACGGCCAGCCGGACGACGGCCGGTCCGGCGAGGTCGGCCGGGCTGGTGACCGTCAGCCGGGAGACCACCGGGACGCCGGCGGCCGCGAGCCCGGCGCTGAGCACGGGCACCGCGTCGAGGTCGAGCGAGGGCCCCGTCGGCGCCGCGGCCACCGGGGTGCCGGTGCTCAGCTGGAGGTCAGCGGTGTCGCCCATGCTGCTGTGTCTACCGGCTCGGACGGACCGTTCCCGTCAACCGGTGATCATGCTGGTGCGGATGTGACGGCAGGGGGCTGCTGGGGTGCGCGGAGGCCGGATGGACGCCGTCCCCGGCGGTGGTCAGAGGGCGGCGAGCTGGCGGCAGTCGGGGCAGAGCTCGTCGGCCGGCTGCGCCTCCGGCGGCCACGGCACCTCCTCGTCGCGGGGGACGTAGGCGCCGCACAGCGCGCGGCGGCCCCGGGTGCCGCTCAGCCCCAGGGTGGCGTGCGCCGGCCCGATCGCGCGTGCGGTCTGCCCGGCGGGGTCGTGCAGGGATCCCACCATCAGCACGGCCCGGGCCGTGCGGTACGAGTAGCCCATGGCGCCAAGATGTGCCGGGACGCCGCCGGCGGGCGCCTGACACGCGGGTCGTCACCGAACCGCAAGCCACACCGGCCCCACCCGTCCCAGGACGCGGTGGAGCCGGTGTGCCCGCCGGGTCAGCGGCGGCGGTCGATCCCGTCCGTGTCGGCCTCGATCTGCTCCTTGCGCACCGAGTCGCTCACCGTCTCGGTCCCGGTGACGGTCTGGGTGTCCAGGCGCACGCGCTCGACCGGCACGGCCTCCTTGGCCACCACGGGGCGCTCGGCGTGCAGCACGACCTCGTGCTCCTCCTCGGAGATGGCCGGGCCGTCGAGGGCGTCGCCGACGTTGGCGTCGGTGATCGGCTCGCGCTCGATCCGCACCTCCTCGTGGGAGACCGGCACGGTGGTGGTCACGTCCTCGGTGACGACGTACTTGCGCAGCCGGGCCTTGCCGGCCTCCACCTGCTGGGTGCCGACCCGCAGCTGCTCCTCGGAGCGGGTCATCGCGTCGTCGGTGGTCGGGCCGGAGGTGTCGTGGCCGACGGTGCCGTGCCGGTTCGCGTCGCGGCCGGTCGTGGTGCCGGCGGTGGTGTCGGTGGCCCTGCCGGTCGTGGTGTCGGTGTACCCGGCGGTCGTGTCGGTGCGGCCGGCGCTGCCGCCGGTGCCGACGCCGTAGAAGCGGTAGAGCTGGGTCTCCTCCTCGGGGCTGAGGTGGCCCTGCTCGGCGTCGACGCGCGGGGCGTCCTTGACCTTCGCCTTCTGGTACGGCAGGCGCAGGGTGCCCTCGCCGACGGTGGCGTCGGCCAGCGGGACGAAGGTCTCCTGGGTGCCGAACAGGCCGGTGCTCACGGTCACCCACTCGGGCTTGCCGGTCTGGTCGTCGAGGTAGACCTGGCCGACCTTGCCCAGCTCGTCGCCGTCGGCGTCCACGGCGTTGCTGCCGATGATCGTGCTGATGTCCCGCTCGGTGATCATGCGCGTTCCCCTTTGCGTGGTCCGGTCGGTGTGCACGGCGGCCGCACGGCGCGGTCGTCCACCGGACGCCTCTGTAGCCCGCCGTTTACGGCGTAAACAACGCCCCGGGAAATGGAGGTCGGCGCAGGGTCCTCACAGGTCCAGCACGTCGCCGTTCTCGCCGTTCCGGGCCTCGTGCCGCACCCGGTCCAGCCGGTCGAGCAGGTTCTCCAGCGCCTCCTCGAACTCCGCCGCGGACTTGTCCTGCGCCAGCAGCGGCTCGGTGCGCTCGAGCGCGGGGAACTGGTCGAGGTCGGTCCGCGCCTGCGCGTCGGGGTCGCCCTCGGGCTGGTCGAGCAGGCTCACCTGGGCGCCGATCTGGGTGACCTCCAGCAGCAGGTGGCCGAGCAGGAAGCTCGAGTACGCGCGGTAGGCGGCGACCGCGGCCTGGTCGGAGAAGCCGTCGCCGGTGAGGGTGCCGAGGAAGGACTCGACGATCCGCAGGCTGCGCAGCGGCGGGCGCACCCACGGCGCGGCCGGCGGCCGGCTGGCCACCAGCGGGAAGACCGCCGGGTGGGCCAGCGCGATCCGGCGGACGCCGTGCGCCAGGCGCATCAGGTAGTCCTGCCACCCGCTGTGGTCACCGATGTAGATGTCGTCGCCGTCGTCGGCCTCGAACAGGGTGTCGACGACGGTCTCGACCACGCCGTCGAGCAGGTCCTCCCGCCCGGGCACGTAGCGGTACAGCGCCATCGCCTCGACGCCGAGGGCGGACCCCAGCCGGCGCATCGTCAGCGCGGCCAGGCCGTGCTCGTCGATGAAGTCGATCGCGGCCTGGAGGATCCGCTCCCGGCCCAGCCCGGACGGCCGCGCCGTCCCGAGCGCCGTGCCGCCGCCCTCGGTGACCGCGACCAGGTCGGGGTCGTGCGGGTCGTCGCTCGTCCTGTCCACCTGCGGTGACCTCCTCTGGTCCCCCTCAGCCTGCGCGCCCGCCGGCAGCGGAACCGCGTCCTCGGACAGGCCCTACCCCGCCCGGGGTGGGTGCGACGCGTCGATCTGCGGGTGGGCGCAACCCGTGCGGAGGTGGTCACCGGGGGGCGCGACCGGCGGCAACGGAACCGAGACGCTCGTCACTCCAGGTTACGGACGCCCGGGTCCGGGAAATGCTCCTCCTCATGACCAGCACGCCTCAGGTGGAGGAGATCACGCCCGAGCTCCTCGCCCGCGAGTTCTCCATCGTCACCGCGGTCACCCGGCTGGACTTCCTGAGCCGCCGTGACAACGTGGCCATGGAGCTGCCCGCGCCGGCCACCGACGACGATGACGACGACTGGAAGCGCATCAAGAACGTCGACACGTCGCTGGACGCCGACGAGGCCTTGGAGTTGCTCGCGCTCGGTGAGGTGGTCGCCCGCAAGGCCCACGACAGCCGCCAGCTCGGGATCCGCGCCGCGCTCCGCGGCGGCGCCGGCTGGGAGCGCATCGGCACCGCGCTCGGCGTCGGCCCGCGCGCTGCCTGGGAGCAGCACACCGCCTGGCTGGACGCCCAGGCGGCCGCCCGCCGCGGCGGTGACCTCGAGGCCCTCGACGAGGCGGCGGTGGCCACGGCCCGCGAGCTCGCCGGTCCCCGTCCCGCCTGAGGGGAGGCCCCCGTCGCCGGGGCCTAGCCGTGTAGGACGGCGAAGGTGGCCACGGCGTGCACCAGGTCCGCGCCGTCCTGGGTGACGTCGGCGTCGCACACGGTCAGGTGCTCGCCCTGCTTCCGCACCCGCCCGGTGACCTGCAGGTCACCCGGTGACCCGGGACGCAGGTAGGTCACCGTGAGCTGGCTGGTGGCCGGTACGTCGTCGTCGCCGGTGCGGCTGCGCACGGCCGCGCCCATCACGGTGTCGACGAGCGTGGCCAGCACCCCGCCGTGCAGGGTCCCGGCCGGGTTGAGGTGCTCCTCGGTCGCGGTGAACACCAGCCGCGCCGTCCCGTCGTCGGCGTCCACCTCCGGCAGGCCGAGGTGCTGCACGAATCCGGTCGGGTGCGTCGCGGGCATGCCCGGCGGCTACCCCGTGCCCGCGCGGGGACACCTCCGCGGTCTTCCGCTCGGTGGGGGCCGGCTGGTGGGCCCGGCCGGTCGGGGAGATGCTCCGGCCATGACGAGCAGCACGGCACCCCGATCGGTCATCGTCACCGGCGCCGCCGGCGGCATGGGCGGCGACTTCGTCCGCGCCTTCGCGGCCACCGGCGCCGACGTGATCGCCTCGGACGTCCCGCAGCGGGCGGAGCTCGGCGAGCGGTTCGCCGCGGAGGTCACCGCGGACGGCGGCGGGCAGGTCACCTTCGTGCCCGCCGACATCACCTCCGACGACGACCTCGCCGCGTTGGTCGAGGCGGCCTCGGCCCGGTCCGGGGGCGTGGACGTGCTGGTCAACAACGCCGGCATCTTCATGGACCTCGGCGCCAAGCGGCCGATGACCGAGATCGACAACGAGTCCTGGGACCGGGTGCTCACCGTCAACGCCCGCGGCACCTGGCAGGCGGTCAAGGCCGTCGTCCCGGCGATGCGGGCCCGCGGCGGCGGCCGGATCATCAGCATGTCCTCGGGCACCGTGCACGCCGGCACCGCCGGTTTCGTGCACTACGTGGCCAGCAAGGCCGCGGTCGAGGCGCTCACCAAGGTGGCCGCCCGCGAGCTCGGCCCCGACGGGATCACCGTCAACTGCATCGCCCCCGGGCTGATCGAGACCGAGGCCGCCAAGCAGATGAACAGCCCCGAGTACCTGCAGCAGGCCGCGGCGAGCCGGTTCATCGCGCGCGGCATGGCGCCGGCGGACCTGGTCAGCACGATGCTGTGGCTGGCCGCCCCGGAGAGCGGGTTCGTCACCGGCCAGACGATCGTCGTCGACGGCGGCTGGCTGCAGGCCTGACGTCCCGACCGGACCCGCGACCATCCCGACCGGACGAAGGAGTCCTGTGACCGACCAGCCCGACGAGCACCTCTGGCGCGCCCCCCGCAGCACCCCGGAGTCCCGGGCCGGCCGGCCGCCGGAGCACCGGTTCGAGAACCGGCCCGGGATGGTGATCGAGAAGGACATCGCGATGCCGTTCGGCAGCGAGGGGCACGTGCTCTACGTCGACGTCTACCGCCCGGACACCGACGTCCCGGCGGCGCCGCTGGTGAGCTGGTCGCCCTACGGGAAGCACAACCCCGCGCCGATCGGGCAGATCTACCCGGGCAGCGGGGTGCGGCCGGAGTGGACGTCGGACCTCACCACCTTCGAGGCCCCGGACCCGGAGTACTGGGTGCCGCACGGCTACGCCATCGTGCTGGCCGACATCCCCGGCACCTGGTACTCCGAGGGCCGGGCCACCTACCACTCGGTCGAGGAGGCGCGGGCCTTCGCCGACGTGGTCGAGTGGGCGGGCACGCAGCCGTGGAGCGCGGGGAAGGTCGGGTTGTCCGGCGTCTCCTACCTGTCCAGCCTGCAGTGGTTCGTCGCCGCGCTGGACCCGCCGCACCTCGCCGCGATCAACCCCTGGGAGGGCTGGAACGACAGCTACCGGGAGGTGGCCCGGCACGGCGGCATCCCGGAGACCTCGTTCTGGCCCTACATCTGGGAGCGCTGGGGCGCCAGCACCACCGAGATCGAGGACCTCGAGGCCGAGACCGCCGCGCACCCCTGGTACGACGAGTTCTGGGCGTCCAAGGCGGCCGACCTGGAGGCGATCCGGGTGCCCGCGTTCGTCGTGGCCAGCTGGGCCGACCAGGGGCTGCACAGCCGCGGCACGCTGGAGGGCTTCCGGCGGATGGCCTCGGAGCAGCGGTGGCTGGACGTGCACGGCCGGAAGAAGTGGGCCTACTACTACGAGCCGGAGAACGTGGAGCGGCAGCGCGCGTTCTTCGACCACTTCCTCCTCGACCGGGACACCGGGGTCCAGCAGTGGCCGCGGGTGCGGGCCGAGGTGCGCGACCGCTACTACGAGGGCAGCTGGCGGGAGGCCCGCGAGTGGCCCCTGGAGGACGTCGAGTACCGGCGGCTGCACCTGGACGCCGCGTCGTCCGCGCTCACCTGGGAGCCGGTGGCCGCGGAGAGCGAGGCCGGCTACGACGGGCTGGGCAGCGGGCTGGCGCCGCGCCGGGCCACGTTCGAGATCACCTTCCCCGAGCCGGTGGAGCTGGTCGGGCACGTCACCGCCGTGCTGCACGTCTCCGCCGACGAGGCCGACGACATGGACGTCTTCGTGGCGCTGTTCAAGCTCGACGCCGCGGGCCGGCAGGTCGGCTTCGCCTACTACGGCCAGTTCGAGGACGGGCCGGTCGCGGTCGGCTGGCTGCGCGCCTCGCACCGCGAGCTCGACCCCGACCGGACGACGGAGTTCCTGCCGGTCCACGCCCACCGCCGCGCGCTGCCGCTCGAGCCGGAGGGACCCACCCGGATCGAGGTGGAGGTGTGGCCGTCGGGCACCCGCTTCGAGGCGGGGGAGAAGCTGCTGCTGGTGGTGCAGGGCAGCGACGTCATGCGCTACCCCGAGCCGCTCACCTACGCCCGGCACACCGAGACGGTCAACCACGGGCGGCAGGTGGTGCACACCGGCGGGCGGTTCGACTCGCACCTGCTGGTGCCGGTCCTGCCGCCGCGGGAGGGCTGACCGCTCCCGGGTCGACGGTCAGCCGGGGAGCAGCAGGGCCTGGTCGGGCTCGCACCACGCCCAGCGCTCACCCGGCTCCGCGGAGGCGACCACCGGGTGCCCGGTGGCCCGCCGGTGCGCGGCGGCGTGCCGCGCCGGCGAGGAGTCGCAGCAGCCGACGGCGCCGCAGGTCAGGCAGCGCCGCAGGTGCACCCACCGGCCGCCGTCGCGCAGGCAGTCCGGGCAGGTGTCGGCGGGCCCGGACGGCGCGGGCAGCGCGGCCGCGTGGGGGCAGACCGCACCGCCCTGCGCCGTCCAGCCGGTCACCGGCGACGGGTGGCCGGCTGCCGGGGGAGCCGCGCGCAGAACGTCGTCCCGTGCTCGCCGGTGGTGAAGCTCAGCGACCCGCCGTGCCGGCGCTCGATGATCCGCCGGGCGTTCTCCAGGCCCAGCCCGCTGCCGGCCCCCGCCGGCTTGCTGGTCACGAACGGCTCGAACACGTTGGCGCGCAGCTCCTCGGGGATGCCGGGGCCGTCGTCGGAGATCTCCACGAACACCGCGTCGTCGTCGGCCCGGGTGCGCAGCGTGAGCGTGCCCCCGCCGGGGCTCATCGCGTCGGCGGCGTTGTCGATGATGTTGGTCCACACCTGGTTGAGCTCGGCGGGGTAGCCGGGCACCTTCGGCAGCGCGGCGGCGTACTCGCGGCGCACCTCGATGCCCGACAGCTTCCGGGCGAGCATCACCAGGGTGCTCTCCAGCCCCGGCTTGACGTCGACGTCCTGGTGCTGGGCCTGGTCCATGTGCGAGTACTGCTTGACCGCGCCGACCAGCGAGGAGACCCGGGTGGTGGCCTCCTCGATCTCGTCCATCAACGCCTCGGTCTCCAGCGTGTAGCGGAGCCAGCCGAACGCGGCCTCCCACTTGAGGCCCGAGTCGACGTCGGCGACCACCCCGTCGACCCAGCCGGCGTCCAGGCCGGAGGCGGCGAACACCGGGGCCAGCTCGTACGCGTGGGCGACGCCGAGGTCCTCGAGCCGGTCGCTGATCTCGTCCTCGAGGTCGCTCTCCTCCAGCGCGGTGAGGTCCGGCCGCGGCTTGGCCGCCCGCTCGACGGCCTGCTCCTGGATGCTGATCAGCTGGTGCACCTTCTCCGCGGAGATGCCCTCCTTGGCCAGGATCCGCAGCTTCGAGCGCATGCCGGAGATCCGGCTGCGCAGCTGCTCGGTGGCCCGCACCGCCGCGGCCGCCGGGTTGTTCAGCTCGTGCGCCAGGTTCGCCGACAGCACGCCGAGCTGCACCAGGTGCTCCCGCTGGCGCATCGTCGACTCGGTGGCCCGCACCCCCTCGTAGATGCCGTCCAGCAGGTGCACCGCCATCGGGCACTGCTGGTGCACGAGGGTGGCGAAGTCCGCGGCGGGCAACCGCAGGAAGCGGCTGGGCCGGGTGGCGCGCAGGCTGGTCTGGTAGGCCTGCGGCGCGCCGGTGGCGAACGCCCGGACCGCCCCGGCGTACGCGCCGCGGTGCGTCGTCTCGTTGATCAGCACGTCCTCGCCGCCGGCGTGCTTGGTCATCGCCAGGCCGCCGTCCATGAGCACGAACAGCGCCTCGGCCGGCTCGTCGCCGGCGAACACGACGGCGTCGGCGTCGTAGACGCGCACCTCGGCCCGCTCGGTGAGCCAGTGCAGCGTCGCGTCGTCCAGCTGCTCGAAGAGGAACAGCGACCGCAGCTCGTCCACCGTGGGGCGGGGGGTCGTGGTGGTCATCAGATCGCCTCCAGGTAGCGGTGCACGAGGGTGACGGCCATCGCGCCCTCGCCGACCGACGACGCGACGCGCTTCACCGACTCCGAGCGGACGTCGCCGGCGACGAAGACGCCCGGCACCGAGGACTCCAGGTGGTAGGGGCCGCGCGACAGCGGCCAGCCCGCCGGCGGCCGGCCGTCGGCGTCCAGCAGCGCCGGTCCGGTGCGCAGGAAGCCGTGGTCGTCGCGGGCGTAGTCATCGCCGAGCCACCCGGTGATCGGCCGGGCGCCGATGAACACGAACAGCCGGCTCGCCTCGACGGTCTCGCTGCCGTCGGTGGCGTGCGAGAGCACCAGCCGCTCCAGGTGGCCGTCGCCCTCGACCGCCTCGACGGTGGTGCAGGTGCGCACCTCGATCGACGGGTGCGCCTCGATCCGGGCGACCAGGTACTCGCTCATGCCGCTGCGGATGTCCGGCCCGCGGCAGAGCATGACCACCTTGTCGGCGTACTTGGCGAAGTGCAGCGCCGCCTGCCCGGCGGAGTTCGCCGCGCCCACGACGTGCACCGTCTGCTTGCGGCAGCTGAGCGCCTCGTGCGGGTCGGCGCCGTAGTAGACCCCCCGGCCGTTGAACTCCTCGGCACCGCGGGCCGGCAGCCGGCTCCACTGCACGCCGGTCGCGAGGACGACGGCGTGCGTGGTCACCTCGCTGCCGTCGGCGAACCGGACGACGCGGCCGTCGCCGGCCGGCGCGATCTCGGTGACCTCGGCGGTCGTGACGATCTCCACGCCGAACTTCACCGCCTGGTCGCGGGCCCGCCGGGCCAGGTCGGCGCCGGAGACCCCGCGCGGGAAGCCGAGGTAGTTCTCGATCCGGCTGCTGGTGCCGGCCTGCCCGCCGGTGGCGGTCTTCTCCACCAGCAGGGTGCGCAGCCCCTCGCTGCCGGCGTACACCGCCGAGCCCAGGCCCGCGGGCCCGGCGCCGATCACCACGACGTCGTAGAACGGGCTGCCCGCCGTCGTCGACAGGCCGCACTTCTCGGCGACCTCCCGCAGCGTCGGCCGGCGGAGCACGACCCCGTCGGGGAAGACGCAGGCCGGCAGCGCGGCGTCGTCGGTGAGCTCGGCGGCGGTGCGGATCGCCGCGGCGTCCTCACCCTGCAGGTGCCGGTAGGGGACCTGGTTGCGGGCGAGGAACTCCTTGAGCTCCTGGGTCTCGGCCGACCACTGGTGGCCGAGCAGGGTGAGCCCGTCGAACGGCTGCCGGGCGCTGCGCTTCCACTGCTCGAGCAGGTCGTCGAGGACCGGGTAGAGCTTCTCCTCCGGCGGGTCCCAGGGCTTGAGCAGGTAGTGGTCGAGGTCGACGTCGTTGATCGCGCGGATCGCGGCGTCGGTGTCGGCGTAGGCGGTGAGCAGCACCCGCTTGGCGGTGGGTGCGAGGTCCATCGCCTGCTCCAGGAACTCCACCCCGGTCATGCCGGGCATGCGGTGGTCGGCGAGGAGCAGGGCGGTGGTCTCACCGCGAGCGGTCAGCTCGCGCAGCGCGGCGAGGGCGTCGGGGCCGCTCTCGGCCCGGACGACCCGGAACCGGTCGCCGTAGCGGCGACGCAGGTCGCGGGCGACGGCGCGGCTCACGGCCGGGTCGTCGTCGACGGTGAGCAGGACGGGACGAGCGGGCACGGCACCTCCGGATACGGGCCGCGAGGGTGGACACCCGGGAGGGGTCGCCCCCGGTGGCTGGTGTCCATCCAACCCGTTGCACGGCCCGACGGGAAGCCACCGGGCGATCGCACCTGGCAGGGTGGGCCCACCGACGACCACGCGAGGAGAGCAGATGACGGCGCCGACGGAGTACCTCGACTGGTGGCGGCACGGCGAGGAGCACCTGGGGACGGCGCTGGGCCGGCTCACCGACGAGGAGTTCGCCGGGCCGTCGCTGCTGCCGGGCTGGACCCGGGCGCACGTGCTCGCCCACCTGGCCGGCAACGCCGAGGCCCAGGTCAACTTCCTGACCTGGGCGCGGACCGGGGTCGAGACGCCGCCCTACGCCTCCGACGAGGCCCGCGACCAGGCGATCGCCGAGCGGGCCGCGCTGCCCCCGGCGGAGCTGCGCGCGCTGCTGCTGGACTCGGTCCGGCTGCTGGTGGCCGCGGTCGAGCAGCTCCCCGACGCGGCGTGGTCGGCGTCGGTGCGCAACCGGCAGGGCCAGGAGATCCCCGCGGTCGAGCTGCCGCTGATGCGGGCCCGCGAGGTGTGGGTGCACTCGGTCGACCTGGACGCCGGCGTCGGCTTCGACGAGGTGCCCGCGGAGGTGCTCGCCTCGGTCGTCGACGACGTCTTCACCCAGTGGGACGCGCGCGACGTGGTGCCCGACGTCGTCGTGTTCGCCGGCGACCGGGAGTGGGGGACCGGCCGGCTCGCGGTCAGCGGGTCGCTGGCCGACGTCGCCGCCTGGCTGACCGGGCGCGGCGACGGCGCCGGGCTGCGGTCCGACGGGCCGCTGCCCTCGCTGGCCGCCTGGCGCTGACCGGTCCGGCCGGGGTGACCACCCCGGGCTGAGCGTCCCCTCCCACCGGTGGGGCACCGCTGGGCCCGGGGTGGTCACCGGGTCAGGGCAGCGGGTCCACCCGGCGGAGGAACGAGCGGACCGCCAGGTGGTGCGACAGCTGCTCGCGGTGGTCGTCGCAGGCCGTCCAGGTCTTCTCCCGGTCGGGCGTGTGCACCTTCGGGTTGTTCCAGACCAGCCGCCACCGGGCGGGCGCCGTGCAGCCCTTGGCCGAGCAGATCACCGGTTCGTCGTCCACGCCCCCGAGTCTGCCCGGCGGCGTGTCAACCCCCGCGCGTGCACACCGCGTGTAGGAGGTGAGACGGGCCGTGACCGGCAGGGGAGGGCGGTTGGACGACGACGGGTTCCGCCGGTTCGTGGTGGCGCAGCGGCAGTCGCTGCTGCGCACCGCCTACCTGCTGGCCGGGGACCACGGCCACGCCGAGGACCTGGTGCAGACGGCGCTGCTGAAGACCTACCGGCACTGGGCGCGGGTCACCGCGAAGGGCGACCCGACCGCCTACGTGCGCCGGGCGCTGGTCAACGAGCACACCAGCTGGCGTCGCCGGCTGTCGAGCACCGAGCAGGTCGTCGAGACGCTGCCGGACGTCGCGGCCGCCGCCGTGCCGGACCGCGACGAGGAGATGGTCCGTGCGCTGCGCGAGCTGCCGCCGCGGATGCGCGCCGTCGTCGTCCTGCGGTACCTCGAGGACCGCTCCGAGGCGCAGACCGCCGAGCTGCTGGGCTGCTCGGTCGGCACGGTGAAGACCCAGTCCTCCCGGGCGATGGCCCGCCTCCGGGAGCTGCTCACCCCCGCCGAGCGAGAGGCAGGACGGCGATGAACGCCGAGACCGAGCTGCGCGACCGGCTGGCGTCCGCCGCCACCCGCGCCGACCGCTGGGACGACGACTGGGCGGCCGCCGACGCGGTGATCGACCGGCGGCGGGTGGAGCGGCGGCACCGGGTGCTGGGCGCGGCGGCGACCGTCTGCGCGGTCGTCCTCGCGGTGCTGGTGCCGACGGTCGCCGGCGGGATGTTCGCCGACAGCTCCGCCCCGCCCGCCCAGGGCGTGGACGCCGGCGATCCCTGGGACTCCCCGGTCCGCGGCTCGCTCGCCGGGGACCACGCCTTCCTCGCGCAGGTCGCGGCGCTCGACTGGCCGGGCACGTCCCGGCCCGCCGCCCGCCGGGTGGTGTTCGCCGGTGACCTCGGGGACCAGCGCTGGGTGCTGGTCGCCGGCCGGGTCGGCGGGGCGATGCAGGGGGCGTGGTTCACCGGGCGGGCCGGGGCGGTGCCGGGCGGGCTGGCGTTCGCGAGCTCGGCGCCGCTGCCGGCGTCCGGGGTCGCCGAGGGCACGCACCTGTCGGGCGACGGCAGCAGCCTGGTGGTGCTGGCCCGGCCCGCCGACCGGCTCCTGGTCTCCAAGGCGGTGCGGGTCGACGCCGACGGCGCGGCCTCCCGCGAGTGGTCGCCGGTGGCCCTGACGCGCGGCGTGGCCCGGGTCGACCTCCCCACGGCCGCCGGCGCCGTCCGGTACCGGGTCGAGCGCGACGGGGTGCCCGTGGCCGCCGGACCGACGGTGTCCGCGGACCTGCCCGACGGCGACCCGGCCGCCGACGTCGTGGCCGTCGCCGCCCAGCCGCCGCTGCGCGGAGGCCAGGGCACCGCACCGGCGGCCGCCGTCGCGACGGCGCTGGAGAGCGTGACCGGCCGGACCGGGCTGGCCGTCGCCGACCTGCACCCGCGGCTGCTGTGGACCGGACCGGTGCCCTCCGGGGACGGCGTGACGGCGCAGGCGGTCGTGCTGGCGGCGACCCTGCCCTCCGGCGCGGTGCTCACCAGCACGGCGTGGGCGGTGCCGGACGGCACCGGCACCCAGGCGGGCCGGTTCTTCACCGCCGCCCGGCCCTGCGGCACGACGGTCGACCCGGCGGGCACCCCGGTGGACGACCTGGTCGCGGTCGGCCGGTGCGCCGTGGGCGACGGCCTGGTCACCCGCTCGCTGGTCGTCTCCGCGCCGGCCCGGGTGACGCAGGTGCGGGTCGACTCCGGCGCGGGACCGGGGGAGCCGCAGCCGCTGGCGGGCAGCGGCGTCCTCGACGACCACGGCGCGGTCACCTCGGTGACCGTGTCCGGCCCCGGGCTGGACCCGGTGACCGCGCCGGTGGCGCGGTCCGGTGACGCGCTCGCCGTGGACGGCGGGTGATGCCTCCGCCGTGGCCGGAGTCGGCGGTGCTGCTGGCCGCCCGGCAGCTGGCCGACGAGGCCCGGGACCGCCGCGGCCGGGTGCACCCGCCCGGTCGGCGGCCGAGGTCGGTCGTGCGCCGTGACCCCGCGCACGACCGGCCTCCGGCCGGCCACCCGGCCCCACCCGCCGGCGGCGGATGAGCAGTTCGGTTCGCCGGGACCGGAGTGTGCGCGGGTGCCGGCGACCGCAACCGCGCAGCCGGCGCAGGGACGGCGACGCGGCTCAGGCGGCGGCCGCGGCGGCGTCCTCGACCGGTGCGTGCGCGGGTGCGCGCCGCGGGGTCATCCCCAGCGCGGCCGCGGCGGCGGCGACCGCCGTCCCGGCGAGCACCCACCACCCGGCCTGGAACGCGGCGTGCGCCTCCGCGTAGCCGTGCGGGGTGCCCAGCACCGCGACGAAGACGCTCACCCCCAGCGCCGTACCGATCTGCCGGGTCGTGTTGACCACCGCGCTGCCGGTGGCGGCCTGGCCGGGCGGCAGGTCGGCCGCGGCCGAGGACAGGATCGACGGCAGCGCCAGGCCCACGCCCGCCCCGCCGATCAGCCAGCCGGGCAGGAAGTCGGCGGCGTAGTGCGGCACCGGGCCCACCGACAGCGAGACGACGACCGCGCCGACGGCGGTGAGCAGGCAGCCGACCGCCACGACGACCCCGATCGGCAGCCGCCGGGCGAGCCGGTGGGCCACCACCGAGAACAGCGGCACCATCAGCGGCCCCGGCGTGATCGCCAGGCCTGACCGGACGGCCGACCAGTCCCAGACCTGCTGCAGCCACAGCACCCGCGACAGCAGCGAGGCCGCGAAGGCAGCGGCGAACAGCAGCGACGTCAGGTTCGCCCAGCCGAACGCCCGCACCCGCAGCAGCGCCGGCGCCACCACCGGCGCCGGGTGCCGGGCGGTGCTCCAGGCGAACCCGGCCGCCGCCAGCACCGCGACCAGCCAGGCGACGATCGTCCGCCCGCCGGCCCAGCCCCAGTCGGGGCCCTCGACCAGCCCCAGGGCCAGCGCGCCGACGCCCACGGCCAGCAGCGCGGCCCCGAGGGCGTCGGGCAGCCGCTGCACCGACCTGTCCCGGGACGCCGGCACCCAGCGGGCGGCCGCGGCGAGCGCGAGCAGCCCGATCGGCAGGTTGACCAGGAACACCCACCGCCAGCTGGCCTCCACGAGCAGCCCGCCGACCACCGGGCCCAGCGCGGCGGCGACGGCGCCGGACGCCGCCCAGGTGCGCACCGACCGCGCGCGGTGCTCCGGTGCCGCCGAGGCCACCACCAGCCCGAGGCTCGCCGGGGTGAGCAGCGCGGCGCCGGCCGCCTGCACGACCCGGGCGCCGACCAGCTCCCAGATGCCGTTGCTGGCAGCGCACGCGACGCTCGCCGCGGTGAAGACCGCGAGCCCGACCAGGAACCCGCCCTTGCGGCCGTAGCGGTCGGCGACGCGGCCGGCCGGGATGAGCAGCGCCGCGTACACGATCGCGTAGGCGTTGAGCACCCACGACAGCTGCGACAGCGACGGCCCGCGCAGCTCCGCCCCGATCGCGTCGAAGGCCACGTTGACGATGAAGACGTCGAGGCTGGCCATGAACGCGGCGAGGGACAGGACGGCGAGGACGAGCCCCGCTCGCGGCTGACTAGTGCGGGCCATGGTCAGGCACCGTAGACGGCTGGCTATGCGAGGCACAAGCTAGCCTGGTGCCGTGGACGACGAACGGGACGCGGTTCGGCTGGAGGGCCCGCTCGCCGATCGGGCGGCGTGGTCGGCGGACCGCTGCTCGCTGGCCGGTGCGCTGGGCGTGGTGGGCACCCGATCGGCGATGCTGATCATGCGCGAGGCCTACTACGGGACCCAGCGGTTCGACGACTTCGCCCGCCGGGTCGGCGTCACCGACGCGGTCGCCGCCACCCGGCTGCGCGAGCTCACCGACGCGGGGCTGCTGCGGCGCGAGGCCTACCGGGAGCCCGGCCAGCGCACCCGGCAGCGCTACCGGCTCACCGCCATGGGTCGCGACCTGTTCCCCAGCCTGGTCGGGCTGCTGCGCTGGGGCGACCGGTACCTGGCCGGGGCCGACGGACCGCCCGTGGTGCTGGAGCACGCCGACTGCGGCGAGCCGGTCGAGGTGGCGGTCCGCTGCGCGGCCGGCCACGACGTCCCGCTGGCGGAGGTCTCCGTCCGCGTGCCGTGAGCGCCGGTCAGCCGGGCAGCCGGGAGAGGACGACGTCCCCGCGGCTGACCACCAGCGCGAGCGAGGCCGCCGGGTCGGCCAGCACCCGGACGTCGTGGCCCGGGTCGGCGCGGGCCAGCAGCACGTCGGCCGCCGCGCCCGGCGCCAGCACGCCCAGCCGCCCGCTCTCGCCCAGCAGCTCGGCGCCGACCAGCGTCGCCGACGCGAGCACGTCCCAGGAGTCCTGCACCTCGGCGCGCAGCGCGAACTCGCGGTTCTGCTCCTCGGCCATCGGCCCGAGCAGGTCGGTGCCCAGCGCGATGCGCACGCCGGCCCCGGCGGCCACCCGCAGCGCCACGGCGCCCCGGTCGGCGACGGCGGCCAGCTTGTCCGCGCGGTCGGCGGGCAGCCCGAGCTCGACGCCGCGCTCGCCGAGCACCGCGTAGGCCGCCAGCGTCGGCACCAGGAACGTGCCGGCGGCGGCCAGCAGCTCGGCGTCCTCGGGCCCGACGAGGTTGCCGTGCTCGATGGTCCGGACGCCGAGGTCGACCGCCCGCCGGATCGCCGCGCCCGCGTAGGCGTGCCCGGCGCAGTACAGGCCCAGCCGGTCGGCCTCCTCGACCGCGGCGGTGATCTCCGCGTCGGAGAACTGCACGCCGTCGATCCGGTCGGTCGGGCTGGTGATCCCGCCGGACAGCATCAGCTTGATGAACGTGGCCCCGCGCCGGGCCTGCTCGCGGACCGCCCGGCGCACGTCGTCGGCGCCGTCGACGATGCGGCCGATGCCGGGCACGTCGGGGTGCGGGTCCCACAGCTCCCGCCCGCGCGGGCGGAGGTCGGCGTGCCCGGCGGTCTGCGACAGCGCCTTCCCGCAGGTGTGCAGCCGCGGGCCCACGGCGACGCCCTCGTCCAGCGCCTGGGTGAGCCCGGCGTCCGCGCCGCCGGCGTCCCGGGCGGTGGTGAACCCGCGGCGCACCATCTCCCCGAGCGCCCGCACCGCGTGCGCGGCGACGTAGCTGGCGCGGTGCCCGGAGTCGGCCCACTCGTCGGCGGTCAGCGAGGTGACGTGCACGTGGCAGTCGATGAGCCCGGGCAGCGCGAACAGCCCGGTGCCGTCGACGTCCCCGGCCTGCAGCGGGCCGCCGTCGTCCGGGCCCACGGCGGTGATGCGGTCGCCGTCCCACTCGACCTGCTGGCCGGGCACGGTCTCCCGGCGGGCGACGTCGACGACGGACACCGAGCGGATGCGCATGGGGTCAGACCCTCTCAGCTGCGGGCGAGACCGAGCAGCAGGCCGTCCTCGAGGACGGCCGGGCTGGTGGTGAGGAACAGCGGGACGCCGCTGGTGGGCGCGGTGACCCGGTGCAGCTCGTCGCCCCACGGCCCGAGCACCACGCCGAGCAGGTCGCCGGTGCGCACCTGGTCGCCCACCCCGACGGTGGCCTGCCAGAAGCCCTGCACCGGGCTGCGCAGCCAGGCCCAGCCGTCGTGCTCCACCGGGGCGGCGACCGGGGCGGCGACGTCCGGCGGGAGCATGCCCAGGTGCGCGAGCACGTTGTGCACGCCCTGCAGGTGGCCGGCGACCGAGGCCTCGTCGCAGATGCCGTTGGCGCCGATCTCGGCGGTGACCGACGGGACGCCGATGTCGGCGGCCGCGCTGCTGGTGCTGCCGCCGACGGTGCGCACCGCCCGGCTCTGCCGCACCACGTGCCCGGTGCCGTACACGCGGGCCATCTCCCGGGCGCGCTCCTCCACGGGTGACTGCTCGTACAGGCAGAACGGCTCCAGCGCCTCCGGGATGTCGCCCGCGTGCAGGTCCAGCAGCACGTCGGTGGGCCGGATGAACGCCTCGAACAGCCGGTGCGCGAGCACCTCGGTGTAGGACCCGGCCGGGTCGCCGGGGAAGCAGCGGTTGAGGTTCCTGCCGTCGGCCGGCACCACGAACGGCGACCGGGCCCAGAACGCGGGCTGGTTCAGCACCGGGACGACGGTGAGCGTGCCGTGCAGCCGGTCGACGTCCAGCTGCCCGATCAGCCGCAGCAGCGCGGCCATCCCGGTGTACTCGCCGCCGTGCACGCCGGCCACCACGGTCAGGTGCGGTCCGGTGCCCGCGCGCCCCTCGGCGCGGGCGAACGGAACCTCGACCGGAGGTCCGGGCAGGTCACCGAGCGTGAGCACGAGTCGCCGCATGCGGCCATCCTGCGGACCGCGGACCGGGTGTGTCACAGGTGACGCCGACATGGTTCGAAACGTAACACCTTGGAAACTGATGGCCGTTACTGTAATGATTGCTACAGGCCGAGACACCGGCGATCCCGGGTCTGCCGCAGTGCGCGCTCCGCTGTCCGCAGCACCTCTCCGGGCCTCCGCCCAGCACCCCTGCGATCCCCGCTCGGCACCCCCTCCGCCCGCCCCCGCGACGGCGGCCGCCGGCGTCCCCCGGTCAGTCTGTCCCGCCTCCCACCTGGGATCGGGCCGAACGATGAGGCAGTTCCCCCATGACACGAGCACACCGGTACCGCGTTCCCGGCATCGCGCTGGCCGCGCTGCTGACCCTCTCCGCCTGCGGCGGCGGCAGCAGCAGCTCCGGCAGCGGTGACTCCGCCGCGGCCGCCGAGGGTGGCGACCTGGTCATCGCCCGCGCGGCCGATGCGCTGTCGATGGACAAGACCACGACCTTCGACAACAACTCGATCTACGTGTTCGAGCAGATCATGCAGCCGCTGTTCACCGTGAGTAAGGACGGCAAGGAGGTCGAGCCGCTCCTCGCGACCAGCTACGAGGTCTCCGACGACAAGCTGACCTACACGATCAAGCTGCGCGAGGGCGTGACGTTCTCCGACGGGACGCCCATGACGGCCAAGGACGTCAAGTTCTCCATCGACGAGGACAGCAAGACCGGCGCCGACGGCTGGGGCTACATCAACGCCGCCATCGACTCGGTCGAGGCCACCGACGACCAGACGGTCACCATCAAGCTGAAGTACGCGTGGGCGCCGCTGCTGGCCGACCTGTCGCTGTTCTCCAACGGCATCATCCCGGAGAACTACGGCGGCAAGACCTCCGAGCAGTTCTACGAGGCCCCGGTCGGCACCGGCCCGTTCAAGTGGGGCGAGTGGAAGAAGGGCCAGTCGCTGAAGCTGGTCAAGAACGACAAGTACTGGCAGGAGGACCAGCCCCACCTCGACAGCGTCACCTGGACAGTCGTCCCCGACGCGAACACCCGCAAGCTGCAGCTGCAGGGCGGCCAGATCGACATCGACGAGTACCCGGACTGGTCGAGCTTCGGCTCGCTGAAGAACGCCCCCGGCATCACCGCCACCGCGTTCCCCTCGACCCGGATCGACTACCTGGACTTCAACCAGCAGAAGACGCCGTTCGCCGACGTCCACGTGCGCCGGGCGATCGCCTACGCCGTCGACCGCGAGTCGCTGGTCAAGACGGTGCTCTACGGCAACGGCGAGCCGGCCGACTCGCTGCTGGCCCCCGGCGTGCCCTACTACGCCAAGAACCCCGACGCGCCGAAGTTCGACATGGCCAAGGCCAAGGAGGAGCTGGCGCAGTCGTCGGTGCCGAACGGCTTCGCGACGTCGATCACCATCAACTCCGGTGACCCCAACCAGGGCTCCGTCGCGCAGATCCTGCAGGCGCAGCTCAAGGAGCTGGGCATCGACCTGCAGATCGAGCAGCTCGACCCGACCGCGCTCAAGCAGCACCGCAACGCCGGCGACTTCAACATGATCATCGGCGGCTGGACGATGGACATCCCGGACCCCGACGAGTGGACGTCGTTCGCGGTCGACCCCGAGGGCGGCTCGCACTCCGCGTACTCCTGGTACGACAACCCGGAGGTCGTCGCGCTGAACAAGCAGGCGCAGGCCGAGACCGACGAGTCCAAGCGCGCTGACCTGTACAAGCAGCTGCAGGAGAAGACCGCGGCCGACGCCTGGGCGGCGTACCTCTACTACTCGCCCTACGCCTACGCCACGACCGACAAGGTCAAGGGCTTCTACGCGACCCCCCTCGGCAACTACCCGCTCGAGGGCGTCTCCAAGACGAAGTGACCCCTGCCGCGGGCGGTGGCCGGCAGCGCGCCGGCCACCGCCCGCGGACCTCCCCGCACCACATCAGAGAGGAGGGGGACGTGCTCGAGCGCCTCCGCTTCGTCCCGGGCCGGCTGCTGCAGGCGGTCCCGGTCATCTTCGGCGTCACCGTCGTCGTCTTCTTCATGGTCCACCTGCTCCCGGGCAACCCGGCGCTGGCCATCCTCGGGCAGACCGCGACCGAGGACCGGGTGGCGGCGCTCAACCACCAGCTCGGCCTCGACCAGCCGCTGTGGAAGCAGTACTTCACGTTCCTCGGCCACCTGCTCACCGGTGACCTGGGCACCAGCATCAGCTACCAGCGACCGGTCTCCGAGCTGATCACCACCGCGATCCCGGTGACCCTGTCGCTCGTCGTCTTCGCCCTCGTGCTGGCGCTGGTCCTCAGCATCCCGCTCGCGGGCATCGCCGCCGGCAGGCCGGGCCGCGGCCGGGACCTCGCCGTCCGGGCGTTCACCCTGGTCGGCCAGGGCATGCCGCAGTTCTGGGTCGGCATCATGCTGCTCCTGCTGCTGGCGGTGAAGGCCGGCGCCTTCCCGGTCGGCGGGTACGGCGAGACCGCCGGCTCGCACGTCTACTACCTGTTCCTCCCCGCGCTGACGCTGGCCATCGCGCTGTCGCCGCAGATCATCCGCAGCCTGCGCGCCTCGACGATCAACGTGCTCGGCTCGGACTACGTGGGCACGGCCCGGTCCAAGGGCGCTGCCGGGATCTCGCTGTTCCGCGGTCACGTGCTCCGCAACGCCGCGATCCCCACAGTGTCGATCGTCGGGGTCAACCTCGGCTACCTGGTGGGCGGGTCGCTGGTCATCGAGAAGGTGTTCGCGATCCCGGGCCTGGGCTCGCTGATGATCAACGCGATCTTCTCCCGCGACTTCCCGACCATCCAGGCCGTCGCCCTCGTGGTCGCCCTGTTCGTCGTGGTCGTCGGGATCCTCACCGACGTCGTCTACACCTTCCTCGACCCGCGGGTCGACCTGTCCGCCAAGGAGCGCGCATGACGACCACCGCGGTGGCGACCGCCCGGCGGGCCGCCCGCCGGCCGGCGCGCTCGCGCAGCCTCCGGCCCTGGTACCGCAACGGCACCCTGGTCACCGGCCTGGTGATCGTCGGGCTGCTCGTGCTGGTCGCCGTCCTCGCCCCGTGGCTGGCGCCCTACGACCCGGTCAAGCAGGACCTGCAGAGCGCGCTGCAGTCGCCGTCCGGCTCGCACTGGCTGGGCACCGACAAGTACGGCCGCGACGTCCTCAGCCGGCTGATCTGGGGCGCCCGGGTCGACCTGCGGGTCGGCTTCCTCGCCGTCCTCATCCCGTTCGTGTTCGGCTCGGTGATGGGCGCGCTGGCCGGCTACTTCGGCGGCTGGTTCGACGCGGTCGTCATGCGCGTCGTCGACGTCTTCTTCGCCTTCCCGTTCTACGTCCTGGTCATCGTGCTGGTGTTCGTGCTCGGCGCGGGGGAGAAGAGCATCTACCTGGCGATCGCCGCGGTCTCCTGGGGCTCCTACGCCAAGATCCTGCGCGGCGAGCTGCTGGTGGCCAAGAAGCAGGACTGGGTGGTCGCCGCCCGGCTGGGCGGCATGTCGCACGCCCGCGTGCTGGGCCGGCACATCACCCCGAACGTGCTCTCGCAGGCGCTCATCTACGGGATGAGCGACATCGTCATGGACATCCTGGCGATCGTGACCCTGGGCTACCTGGGCCTGGGCATCGCACCGCCGACCGCGGAGTGGGGCAGCATGATCCTCGACGGGCAGGAGTTCATCACCACCCAGTGGCAGCAGGCCACGATCCCCGGCCTCGCCGTGGTGGTCACCAGCCTGGGCCTGTCGTTCCTCGGCGACGGCCTGTCCGACCAGCTCAGCCCGGGACGGCGCTCGTGACCGCCGTCGAGCAGAGCCCGCTGACCCTGCCCGGCGCCACCACGCCGCTGCTGCAGCTGGACCGGCTGACCCTGGGCCTGCGCCGCGGCGGCCGGGAGGTGCGCATCGTCGAGGACGTCGACCTGACGGTCGGCGCCGGCCAGCGGGTCGGCCTCGTGGGCGAGTCCGGCTCGGGCAAGTCGCTGACCCTGCGCGCCATCGCCGGGCTGCTGCCGGCCGGCGTGGAGGTGCTCGGCGGGGGCATCGAGTACGCCGGGGAGGACCTGCTGCGGATGCCGGCCAAGCGCCGCCGCGCGCTGGCCGGCCCGGACATCGCGATGGTCTTCCAGGAGCCGATGACCGCGCTCAACCCGGTCATGCGGGTCGGTGACCAGATCGCCGAGGGCCCGCGCCGGCACCTCGGGCTGTCGAAGAAGGCCGCCGCCGACCTCGCCGTCCAGCTGATGACCCGGGTCGGGATCCCCGACCCGGAGCGCCGGGCCCGCGCCCACCCGCACGAGCTCTCCGGCGGTCTCCGGCAGCGGATCATGATCGCGATGGCGGTCTCCTGCGGGCCGCGGCTGCTGCTGTGCGACGAGCCGACGACGGCGCTGGACGTGACCGTGCAGCTGCAGGTGCTGCGGCTGCTCGAGCAGCTGTGCGCCGACACCGGCACCGCGCTGGTGTTCGTGACCCACGACCTGGCCGTGGTCACCCAGACGTGCACCGACCTGTCGGTCATGTACGCCGGGCACATCGTGGAGACCGGCCCGGTGGCCGACACCTTCACCCGGCCGCGGCACCCCTACACCCGCGGCCTGCTGGAGTCCGCGCCGGACTTCGACCACCCCGACCGGGTGCTGGTGCCCATCCCGGGCTTCCCGCCCAACGTCGCCGACCGGCCGGCGGGCTGCCCGTTCGCGCCGCGCTGCGGCTACGTGCAGCCGCACTGCACCGAGGCGCCGCCGCCGCTGGCGGAGGTCGCCCCGGGTCGCGAGGCCGCCTGCTACGAGACCCACCGGCTGGGAGAGGAGCTGCCCGCATGACCGCCACCGCACCGGTGCCCAGCGCCGAGGACAGCGGCGCCCAGGAGGTCGTGCTGCGGGTCGCCGACCTGACCAAGGGCTACCCGCTGGCCGGCGGCTGGTTCAACCGCAACCGCCGGGTGCTCAAGGCGCTCGACGGCGTCGACCTGGAGCTGCGCCGCGGGGAGGTGCTCGCGCTGGTCGGCGAGTCCGGCTCGGGCAAGTCGACGCTGGCCAAGATCGTGGTGGGCGGCGCGTCCCCGACCACCGGGTCGGTGACCTACCAGGGCGCCGTCCTGCCGGCCAGGCGCTCGGGCAAGGACGCCCGCCGCATCCAGATGGTGTTCCAGGACCCGTACTCGTCGCTGAACCCGCGGCTGACCGTCGGCGCCATGCTCGGCGAGCTGCTCCGGCTGCACGACGTGGTGCCCCGCGACCAGGTGCGGGCGGAGAGCGTCCGGCTGCTCAACCTGGTCGGCCTGGAGGAGGACGCGCTCGGCGCCTACCCGAGCCAGTTCTCCGGCGGGCAGCGGCAGCGGCTGGCGATCGCCCGGGCGCTGGCCGTGCGGCCCGACGTCCTCATCGCCGACGAGCCGGTCTCCGCGCTGGACGTGAGCGTGCAGGCGACGATCCTCGAGCTGTTCGCCGAACTGCGCGCGGAGCTGGGCCTGTCGATCCTGTTCATCGCGCACAACCTCGCGGTCGTGCAGCACCTGTCCGACCGGGTCGCGGTCATGTACCTCGGCCGGATCGTCGAGGTCGCCGACACCGCCGACCTGTTCGCCCGGCCCCGGCACCCGTACACCCGCGCGCTGATCGACTCGATCCCGCGGATGACCCGCACCAACGCCGACGACGCGTTCCAGCTGGACGGCGACCCGCCCAGCCCCTACGACGTCCCGGCCGGCTGCCGGTTCGCGCCCCGCTGCGCGCTGGCCGCCGACGTCTGCAGGCGCACCGACCCGCCGCTGCTGTCCGTCGGCCGCGGCCACGTCGCCGCCTGCGTGCGGACGGCGGAGCTCGCCGAGATTCCCCTGGTGGACCCGCCCGCCGACCTGGTGGCCCCCACCCTCCCCAGCACCGAACAGGAGCGCACCGCGTGAAGATCTGGATCAGCTTCGACATGGAGGGCGTCGCCGGCATCGTCGACTGGGACCAGTGCCGGCCGAGCGGCGGCGCCCGCTACGCCGTCGGCTGCCAGCTGATGCTCGACGAGGTCAACGCCGCCATCACCGGCGCCATCGCCGGCGGTGCCACCGAGGTGGTGCTCAACGACTCGCACGGCACGATGGCCAACCTCGACCCGCGCGAGGTCGCCGGGGCGGCGTCCTACATCGCCGGCCGGCACAAGCCGCTGTACATGATGCAGGGCCTGGACGAGACCGTGGACGCGGTCTTCTTCGTCGGCTACCACGGCTCGATCTCCGGCCGGCCCTCGACGCTGTCGCACACCTACAACCCGGAGGTGTTCGCCGCCGCCCGGGTCAACGGCGACGAGGTCGGCGAGAGCGGCATCAACGCGCTGGTCGCCGAGCACTACGGCGTCCCGATCGCGTTCGTCTCCGGCGACGCGGTGACCTGGGCGGAGACCGAGAAGTACGCCCCGGGTGCGGTCAACGTCGTCACCAAGGAGTCGATCACCCGGTTCAGCTCGGCCAACCTGCACCCGGCGGAGTCCTGCCGCCGGATCCGGGCCGGCGCCGAGGAGGCCGTGCGCCGCGTGGCGGCCGGGCAGGTCGGCACCCCGGGCATCAGCCGCCCGGCGACCCTCGAGCTCGACGTGCAGACCGCCGACATGGCCGAGGTCGCCACCTGGGCCCGCGGCACCGAGCGCGCCGGCGAGCGCACCGTCTCGATCACCGGCGACGACCTGCTGGCGGTCTTCCGCTCGTTCGTCGCCGTCAACTACATCACCCGCCAGGCGGGCGGGCGATGACCGACAGGAGCGCCACCCCCATGCGTCTTCTCGAGCTCGCCCCGCCGGCCACCGGCTACTCGCTCGCGCTGCACGGCGGCGCCGGCGGCCGCGTCGAGGAGCTGACCCTCGTCGAGCAGGGCACCTACGCCGAGGGCCTCACCGCCGCCTACCAGGCCGGCGCCGCCGTGCTGGCCTCCGGCGGCAGCGCGCTGGACGCCGTCTGCGCGTCGGTCGAGGTGCTGGAGGACGACCCGCTGTTCAACGCCGGCCGCGGCGCCGCGCTCACCGCCGCCGGCACCGCCGAGCTGGACGCCTGCGTCATGACCGGCGACGGCCACGCCGGGGCGGTCGCCGCCAGCCGGTTCGCCCGGCACCCGGTGCGCGCCGCCCGCAAGGTGATGGAGGAGTCCCGGAGCGTCCTGCTGGTCGACCCGAGCGCCTCCCGGATCACCGGGTGGGGGCTGGAGACCGTGGACGCCGGCTGGTTCGTCACCCCGGCGCGGCAGCAGCAGCTGGCCAACGTGCAGGCGGGCACCCTCGCCGCCGGCCGGCACGGCACCGTCGGCGCCGTCGCGGTCGACGTCCGCGGCCGGGTCGCTGCCGCCACCTCCACCGGCGGCATGGTCAACCAGAGCGAGGGCCGGATCGGTGACTCGCCGATCGTGGGTGCGGGCACCTACGCCCGGGACGGCGTGGTCGCCATCAGCTGCACCGGCGAGGGCGAGGCGTTCATCCAGGGCACCGTCGCCGGCGACATCGCGGCCCGGGTGCGCTACCTGGGGCAGCCGCTCGGCGCGGCCGTGGAGGCCACCGTCGTCGAGGAGCTCGACCGCCGGTCGGCGATGGGCGGGCTCGTGGCCGTCCGCCCCGACGGCTCGGTCGTGGTCGCGCACAACTCCCCGGCGATGTTCGCCGCCTTCCACGACGGCACCCGGCTGGTGACACTGACGTGACGGTCCCGACGAGCGCGGAGGCGCCCGTGACGCAGGTCAAGGACGAGGTCTTCGCCCGGATGGACCAGCTCAGCCCGGCGGAGAAGAAGGTCGCCCGGGCGCTGCTGGCCGACTACCCCAGCGCCGGGCTGGCCAGCGCGGCCACCCTGGCCAAGGTGGCCGGCACCAGCACCCCCACGGTGCTGCGGCTGCTGGCCCGGCTGGGCATCGGCAACTACCCGGAGTTCCAGGAGCTGCTGCGCAGCGAGGTCAGCCAGACGATGAACAGCCCGGTCAGCCGGGCCGCGTCCTCGCTGCGCCCGGAGGAGGACGGCTCGTTCTTCTCCCGGGCCATCGGGCAGCGGGTCGAGCTGGTCGAGCGGCTGCGCACCACCGTCCCGCCCGGCGAGTTCGAGGCCGCGGTGCAGGCGCTGGCCGCCCCCGGCCGGCACGTGGTCACCTCCGGTGGCTACTTCTCCCGGCACCTGGCCAAGATCCTGGCCAAGCAGCTGGACCAGCTCGTCGCCGGCGCCGTGTACGCCGACGAGCCGCTGGGCCAGGACATCGGCCGGTACCTGTCGATGGGCCGCGACTCGGTGGCGGTCGTGTTCGACCTGCGCCGCTACGAGCTGCCCGCCCAGCAGGTCGCCACGCTCGCCGAGCAGCGCGGCGCCACTGTCATCGTCATCACCGACCAGGGGCTCTCCCCGGCCGGGGACGACGCCGACGTGGTGCTGCCGGTCGCGGTCGACGGCACCCCGTTCGACTCCTTCGCCGCGCTGCTGGTGCTCGTCGAGTGCCTGGTCGAGGGTGTCTTCCAGCGGGTCGGCCAGGCCGGGCTGGACCGGATGCGGCAGTGGGAGGAGTCGGTGCGGATCACCCGTGCCTTCCGGGCGGCCGCGCTGAGCGCGGAGGAGGGCCGGTGACCGGCGCTGGTGCGTTCTCCGGGCAGGTCGTCGTCGTCACCGGGACGGCGCAGGGCATCGGCGCCGCCATCGCCGACGCGCTGGAGGACGCCGGGGCCACCGTGCACCGGGTCGACAAGGACAGCGTGGACCTGAGCGTCTCCGCGCAGGTGGAGGAGTTCTTCGCCGGCGTGGGTGACCTGGACGTGCTGGTCAACGTCGCCGGCGGCGTGGTCGGGCAGACCCACGTGCCGATCGACGAGCTCACCGACGAGGCGTGGGACGTCGTCGTCGACGCCAACCTGCGCACCACGATGAACTGCAGCCGGGCCGCCGCGCGGACCATGAAGCGCCGCGGCTCCGGCCGGATCGTGAACATCTCCTCCGGCGCCGGCCGCAGCGTCAGCCTGACCGGCATCCAGGCCTACGCCTCGGCGAAGGCCGCGCAGATCGGGTTCACCCGGCAGCTGGCCCACGAGCTCGGCCCGCACGGCATCACCGTCAACTGCATCGCGCCGGGCTTCGTGCTGTCCAACCCCAGCACCCGGGCGCAGTGGGAGTCCTACGGCCCCGACGGGCAGCGCGCGCTGCTCGACCGGATCGCCACCCGCCGCACCGGCACGCCCGCCGACATCGCCCGGGGCGTGCTGTTCTTCGCCGCCCCCGACGCCGGCTGGGTCAGCGGCCAGACGCTGTCCATCGACGGCGGCCACCAGCTCTTCTGAGCCGTCCCCGACCCACCCGCCCTCCCTGGGAGAACCATGACGACCGCGTCCGCGGCCGCCGAGACGCTGCGCGCGCTCGGCGAGCGGTACTTCACCACCCAGCACACCTACGACCCCTACAACGCGACCCTGCTCGGGCTCACCGAGTTCGACTCGCTGGCCGGCGACCCGAGCCGGGCGGCGAGCGAGGCCGCCGCCGGGGAGTTCGCAGCCATCGCCGGGGAGCTCGAGGAGCTGCCGCTCGACGGCCTGACCGCCGAGCAGCGGGTCGACGCCCGGGTGCTCGACGTGCTCACCCGCGGCGCGGGCTCCGACGCCGCGCACTCGCTGTGGGCGGCCAACGCCTCGGCCATGGGCTACGTCAGCCGGCAGGGCCTCGTCTTCCAGGCGGTGCCCGCGATGACCGCCGGGGACGCCGAGGGCGCCGAACGCTACGAGCACCGGCTGGCCGGGGTGGCCGGGTTCCTCACCGCGCTCGGCGAGCGGTACGCCGAGGAGGCCGCCGACGGCCGGGTGCCCACCGCGCTCGGCGTGCACCACGCGCTCGGCCAGCTCGAGGGGCACCTCGCGGTCGCCGCCGACGAGGACGCCCTGCTCGGCCCGGCCCGGGCCGCGGGGGACCCCGCGCTGCTGGAGCGGGCCACCGAGCTGGTCCGCTCCGGGATCCGCCCGGCGATGGCCGCGCTCGCCGAGCGGCTGCGCACCGAGCTGCTCACCGTCGCGCGCCCCGACGACCGGGTCGGCATCGACCAGGTGCCCGGGGGTGCTGCGGGGTACCGCGCCGCGGTCGCCCGGCACACCACCACCGACCTCACCCCCGACGAGGTGCACCAGATCGGGTTGGACACCCTCGACGAGCTGCGCCCCCGCTGGGCCGAGCTGGGGCAGCGGCTGTTCGGCACCGGCGACCTCGCCGCGATCGCCGACCGGCTGCGCACCGACGCAGGCCTGCGGTTCGGCACCTCCGACGAGATCATCGACAGCGCGGCCGCCGCGCTGGCCCGCGCGCGGGCCGTGCAGGACGACTGGTTCCCCGCGCGGGCGCTGCCCGACTGCGCCATCGAGGCGATCAACCCCGCCGACGCCGCCCACTCCGCGATGGGCTGGTACCGGCCGCCCGCGGACGACGGCAGCCGGCCCGGCGTCTACCACCTGCTGGCCACCGACCCGCAGGAGCGGCACCGCTACGAGTACGAGGCGCTGACCTTCCACGAGTCGGTGCCCGGCCACCACCTGCAGCTGGCCACCGCGCAGCAGCTGGACCTGCCCCGCTACCGCCGGCACCTGGACGTCGAGGCGTGCAGCTTCAACGAGGGCTGGGGGCTGTACGCCGAGCGGCTGGCCGAGGAGATGGGCCTGTACTCCGACGAGCTGTCGCTGTTCGGGATGCTCTCGTTCGCCGCGCTGCGGGCCTGCCGGCTGGTCATCGACACCGGCGTGCACTCCCGCGGCTGGACCCGCGAGCAGTCGGTGGAGTTCATGTACGCGAACACCGCGACCACCCTCGACCACGTCCGCAGCGAGGTCGACCGGTACATCTGCTGGCCCGGGCAGGCGCTGGCGTACCGGGTCGGGCAGCGGGAGATCCTCCGGCTGCGCGCCGAGGCCGCCGCGGCCCTGGGCGCGCGGTTCGACCTGCGCGCCTTCCACGAGGTCGTGCTCGGCAGCGGCGCCGTGCCGCTCGCCGTCCTCGCCGAGAACGTCACCCGCTGGACCTCGGGCCAGCTCACCGCACAGGAGGTCTGACGTGGACGTCACCATCAACGGCTGCCGGCTGCACGTCGAGGTGCACGGCCCCGCGGACGGGCCGGTGCTCATCGCCCACCACGGCGGCGGGGGCATCGGCTCGCTGGAGGAGCCGCGCGCGTCGTTCGGCCCGTTCGCCGACCGGTTCCGGGTGATCGTGTTCGACGCCCGCGGGTGCGGGCGCAGCGAGGGCGTGCCGCCCTACTCCCACGAGCAGTGGGCGGCCGACGTCGACGGGCTGCGCGAGTGGGCCGGCGCCGAGCAGGTGGTCGTCGCCGGCGGTTCCTACGGCGGGTTCATCGCGCTGGAGTACGCCGTCCGGTACCCCGAGCGGGTGCAGGCCATCGTGCTGCGGGACACCTCGCCCGACGGCAGCAACCTGGAGCTCGCCTTCGAGAACGCCCGCAACCAGGACCGGGTGGAGATCGACTGGGAGCGGTTCAACCGCTACTGGGGCGGCCGGACCCGGTCCGACGAGGACCTCAAGCAGCTCTGGAGCGAGCTCATCCCCCTCTACGACAAGGAGTACGACCCGGAGAAGGCCGCCCGGTCGGTCGAGGCCGGCTTCTACCGGCACGAGTCGCACAACTGGTGCTTCGTGCACAACTGGCCCGGGTACGACCTCAAGGACGCGCTGCCCGCGGTCGCCGTCCCGACGCTGGTCACCGTCGGCCGCTACGACTGGGTCACCCCGGTGAGCTCGTCGGAGACCATCGCCCGGCTGGTGCCGGGCGCCGAGCTCGTCGTCTTCGAGAACTCCGGCCACTCGCCGCAGGTCGAGGAGGCGGAGCTCTGGCGGGCGACCGTGCGCGACTTCCTCGACCGCGCCGTGCCGGCTCCGTCGGACCCGGTGCGGGCGACCGCGTGACGCAGTACGTCGTCATCGGCGCGGGCGCGATCGGCGGCACGCTCGGCGCGCACATGGCCCGGGCCGGGCACGACGTCCTGCTCTGCGACACCGACGCCGACCACGTCGCGGCGATCAACGAGCGGGGCCTGTCGATCGAGGGCCCGGTCGAGGAGTTCACCGTGCGGGTGCCCGCGGTGCTGCCCGCCGGCCTGCCCGACCGCATCGAGCGGGCGATCGTGGCGGTGAAGAGCCACCACACCGCCGAGGCGGTCGCCCCGCTGCGCGAGCGGCTCACCGCCGACGGGTTCGCGCTCACCGTGCAGAACGGGCTGACCGCCGACGTGCTGGTCGAGGCGCTGGGCGCCGACCGGGTGGTGTCGGCGTTCATCAACGTCGGCGCCGACCAGCTCGGCCCCGGCCGCATCGTGCAGGGCAACGTCGCCGCCTTCCACGTCGGCGAGCTGACCGGCGGCCGGATCACGACGCGGGTGCGCGAGCTCGCCGACGTGCTGCCCTACGCGCAGCCCACCGGCAACGTGCTCGGCTACCTGTGGGGCAAGGAGGCCTACGGCGCGATGCTCTGGGCGGGCGCCGTCTCCGACCTCACCATCGCCGAGAGCCTCGAGCGACCGGAGTACCAGCCGCTGATGGTCGCCCTCGCTCGCGAGGTGCTCGCCCAGGCGCCGGTGCCGGTGGAGAGCTTCGACGGCTTCGACCCCGCCGACCTGCCCGGTTCGCTCGACCGGCTGGCCGCCTTCAACCGGCGCAGCGCCAAGCATTACAGCGGCATCCACCGCGACCTCGTCGTCCGCAAGCGGAAGACCGAGATCGACAGCATGCTGCGCGACCTGGACGGGCCGATCTTCGCGAAGATCGGCGAGATCGTGCACGACATCGAGCAGGGCCGCCGGGTCAACGAGGTCGCCAACCTCGACGAGCTCGCCGCCTACGCCGCCGCACTCCCCACCACCGAGCAGGAGAACCACTGATGCGTGCTGCCGTCTACCAGGCCGCCGGGGTCGTCACCGTCGAGGACGTCCCGGACGCCGCGATCGCCGAGCCCACCGACGCCGTCGTCCGGGTGCTGCGCTCGTGCATCTGCGGCTCGGACCTGTGGTCCTACCGCGGCATCGTCAACCGCGCCGCCGGCGGCCGGCAGGGCCACGAGTTCATCGGCGTCGTCACCGACGTCGGCGCCGAGGTGACCACCGTGCGCCCCGGCGACCTCGTCGTCGCGCCGTTCACCTGGTCGGACAACACCTGCCCGGCCTGCGCCGACGGGCTGCAGAGCAAGTGCGACAACGGCGGCACGTTCGGCGCCCCGGGCGCCGACGGCGGCCAGGGCGAGGCGGTCCGGGTGCCGCAGGCCGACGGCACGCTGGTCGCCGTCCCCGGCGGTCCGGACGGCGTCGACGAGGCCATGCTGCCGGCGCTGCTCGCGCTCTCGGACGTGATGGCCACCGGCCTGCACGGCGCGGTGCTCGCCGGGGTCACCGAGGGCTCGACGGTCGCGGTCATCGGCGACGGCGCGGTGGGGCTGTGCGCCGTCCTCGGTGCCAGGGAGGTGCTCGGCGCCGAGCGGGTCGTGCTGATGAGCCGGCACGAGGACCGGGCCACGCTGGGCCGGGCGTTCGGCGCCACCGACGTCGTCGCCGAGCGCGGGGAGGAGGGCATCGCCGCCGTCCGCGAGCTCACCGGCGGGCGCGGCGTGCCGTTCGTCGTCGAGGCGGTCGGCACCCCCGGCTCCTGGGAGATGGCGCTGGGCATGGCCCGCGCCGGTGGCCGGGTCGGCGCGGTCGGCATCCCGCACACCATGCCGGAGCTGCCGCTGCTGCCGATCGTCCGCTCGCAGCTCACCGTCGGCGCCGGCATCGCCCCGGTGCGCCGCTACCTGCCCGACCTGGTCGAGCGCGTGACCAGCGGCCGGCTCGACCCGGGCGCGGTGTTCGACCTGACCCTGCCGCTGGCGGACGTCGCGAAGGGCTACGCCGCGATGGACGAGCGCCGCTCGATCAAGACGATGCTCACCCCCTGACCCGCCCCAGCGGTGATCAGGTCACCTGATCACCGGCTGTCCTCCCGCACCGGCGTTGCTGCAGGGGGACAGCCGTTGGTGGGGGAGGAGACCTGACCGCTCAGCCGACCGACTCGAGCTCGGGGTCGGTCGGCCGCGGGGCGGGGGTGCGCTGCAGCCGCACCCAGGCCGCGAAGCCCCAGACGCAGAACGCGCCGTAGACGATGTAGAGCAGCGCCGAGGGGTAGTAGCCGGCGCGCAGCAGCAGCGTCACGCCCACCACGTCGACGGCCACCCAGATCAGCCAGAATTCGACATAGCCGCGGGCCATGCCGATGGTGGCCAGCAGGCTGCCGACGAAGATCCACGCGTCGGCCAGCGGCCCGAAGCTGCCCAGGTGCGACAGCACCACCCAGCCGACGGCGATCCCGGCGAGCGCCGAGACGACCAGCACCCCGCGCTCGCGGGCCGACGCCCACCGCGGCACCACCGCCGGGGCGCCGTCCGCGGCGTGCCGGTTGCGGTGCCAGGCCCACCAGCCGTAGGCGCTGGCGGTGAAGAAGAAGACCTGCCTGCCGGCCTGGCCGTAGAGGTCGACGTCCTGCGGCGTGTGGAACACCCCGCCCAGGAAGACGGTGAACAGCAGGACGTTGGCGACCATGCCGACCGGCCAGGCGGCGGTGCGCCGCCACATGCCGAGGACGGCGCTGGCCAGCCCGATGACGTTCCCGATGATCTCCCGCCAGAGGACGTCGGCGCCCAGCACGTGCACGCTCGCGTTCAGCAGCCAGCCCACCAGCACATCTCCTCGTCGGTCCGGTCCCGGCGGCTGCAACCGGGCACGGCGGCCAGACCTTCCCGGTCAGGAGCCGAGCTGCCCCACCCCGGCGGCGATCACCAGCAGGCTGGTCAGCAGCGCCGCGGTCGCCTCGACGCCCATCAGCGCCTTGACCCGGGTGGTCAGCGGCATGGTGTCGGTCGGGCTGAAGGCGCTGGAGTTGGTGAGCGAGACGTAGAGGTAGTCGGGGAAGGCCGGCACCCAGTCGCTCAGCTCGCTGGAGGACTTCGCCACCTCCCGCACCGCCCCGGCGTTCTCGTCCTGCGAGAAGCGCAGGTCGGCCGCCGGCAGCTCGCGGCGCGGCCGCCGGGACCGCGCCACCGGACCGCCCCGGTCCAGCTCGCTGAACGCCAGCGCGAACACCAGCACGTTCGTCGCCCAGATCTGCAACGCCGCCAGCAGCAGCGCGCCCGGGTCCTGCGCGGCGGCGGTCTGCTGCACCAGCGCGGTCACCGTGGCGCCCAGCGACCCCAGGTTGGCGGCGGCGATCAGCGCGATCAGGCCGAGGGAGACCCAGCGCGACCAGCGGGTCTCCCGGGTCATCCGCCACGGGTTGACCGCCAGCAGCGCGCCCAGCAGCACAACCTCGATCGCCGGCACCACCCAGCGCGGCCCGAGCAGCAGCGCGTCGGGCAGCAACGCGTACAGCGCGATCGCCAGCGCGGTGGCCAGGGCAGCGGGCAGCCGCGCCTCGCCCCGCCGGTCCGGCCGTTCGGTCCGCATGCGCCCAGGTTGGCAGGTCGCCGTCCGGTCGTCCCGCCGCCGGGCGGACCGGCCGCCCGGAGGGGGTAGGTGGCGGTGGGACCGGGTACCGGGCCGCCATGACCGACACGAAGCCCCTCGCCCTGGTCACCGGTGCCTCGAGCGGCATCGGTCTGGAACTCGCCCGGCAGTTCGCCCGGCACGGGTACGACCTGGTCGTCAACGCCGAGGACGCCGAGCTGGACGCCGCCGCCGCGCAGCTGCGCGCCGAGGGCGCCGAGGTGCACGCCGTCCGGGCCGACCTGCGCCAGGCCGACAGCATCGACCTGCTGTGGAACCGGGTGCAGGGCCTGGGCCGCCCGCTGGCCGCCGCCGCGCTCAACGCCGGGGTGGGCGTCGGCGGCCGGTTCGTCGACACCGAGTGGGCGCGCGACCTGGAGATCATCGAGCTCAACGTCGTGTCGACGGCGGCGCTGTTCAAGCTGGTGCTCCGGGACATGACCGCGCGCGACGAGGGCCGGGTGCTGGTCACCTCGTCGCTGGCCGCGACGCAGCCCGGCTCGCACCAGACGGTCTACAACGCCTCGAAGTCGTTCGTGCAGTCGATGGTCGAGGCCGTCCAGGACGAGCTGAAGGACACCGGCGTCACCGTCACGTCGCTGATGCCCGGCCCCACGGACACCGAGTTCTTCGACCGTGCCGACATGGCGGACACCGGCATGGGCAAGGGCCCCAAGGACTCCGCTGCCGCTGTCGCCGAGGCGGGCTTCGAGGCGCTGATGGCCGGCGAGAAGAAGGTGCTCGCCGCGTCGCTCGCGGTCAAGGCGCAGGGCGCGCTCAACCGGGTGCTGCCCGACGCGGTGAAGGCGGCCGGCAACCGGGTGTTCGCCAAGCACCGGGACTGATCCGCTCTTCCGCTGGCCGGGGGGCGGTCCTGCGCAGGACCGCCCTCCGGCTGGCACAGTGAGGTCATGGACGACGTCGTCATCTGCTCACCGCTGCGCACCCCCGTCGGCCGACAGGGCGGGGTCTTCGCCGGGCTGTCGGCCAACGAGCTCGCCGCCGCCGCGATCCGCGGCCTGGCCGAGCGCACCGGGCTCGGTGAGGGCGAGGTGGACGACGTCGTGCTCGGGCACTGCTACCCGAGCGGGGAAAACCCGGCGATCGGCCGGATCGCCGCCCTGGACGCCGGCCTCGGCGTCCAGGTGCCCGGTCTGCAGATCGACCGGCGCTGCGGCTCCGGCCTGCAGGCGGTGCTGTACGCCGCGATGACCGTCGCGTCGGGCGCGGCCACCACCGTGGTCGCCGGCGGCGTCGAGTCGATGAGCAACGTCGAGCACTACGCGCTGGGCCTGCGCACCGGCGTCAAGGGCGACGGCGTGATGCTGCACGACCGGCTCGCCCGCGCCCGGGAGACCGCCGGCGGCATCCACCACCCGGTGCCCGGCGGCATGCTCGAGACCGCCGAGAACGTGCGCCGCGAGTACAAGGTCGACCGGCTGGCGCAGGACGCCTGGGCGCTCCGGTCGCAGCAGAACGCCGCGGCCGCCGTCCGCGAGGGCCGGTTCGCCGACGAGATCCTCGGCATCGAGGTGCCCGCCACCCGCAAGACGCCGGCCCGCGTGGTCACCGAGGACGAGCACCCGCGCCCCGGCACGACCATGGAGGACCTCGCCAAGCTCCGCCCGGTGATGGGCCGGGTCGACCCCGAGGCCACCGTCACAGCCGGCAACGCCTCCGGGCAGAACGACGGCGCGGCGGTCTGCCTGGTCACCACCCGGGCCGAGGCCGACCGCCGCGGCTGGGACCCGTTCGTGCGCATCGCCGGCTGGGCCGTCGCGGGCGTGCCGCCGGAGACGATGGGCATCGGGCCGGTGCCGGCGACCGCCGCGGTGCTGGAGAAGACCGGGCTGAAGCTGTCGGACATGGACCTCATCGAGCTCAACGAGGCCTTCGCCAGCCAGGTGCTGGCGTGCCTGGACCAGTGGGGGCTGGGCGCCGACGACCGGGACCGGGTCAACGTCAACGGCTCGGGCATCTCGCTGGGCCACCCGGTCGGCGCCACCGGCGCCCGGATCCTGGCCACCGTCGCGCACGAGATGCGCCGCCGCGAGGCCCGCTACGCGCTGGAGACGATGTGCATCGGTGGCGGCCAGGGCCTGGCCGCCGTGTTCGAGCGCGTCGTCTGAGGCCGTGACCCCGGCCGGTCGGGCAGCTGCCGCGGCCGGGGTCGCCCTCGCCCTGGGCTCGGCCGCGCTCAGCCTGTACTGGACGGCGGGTGGCACCGCGCTGCTGGACACCGTCGGCGGCGAGGTCGAGCGGCTCGCCCGCGAGCGGACGCCGGCCGCCGTGGCCCTGGGCGCCGGCACGGTGCTCGCCAAGCTGGTCGCCGCCGCGCTGGCGCTCGCGCTGCTGCGCCGGCCCCGCCGTCCGGTGCGGCTGCTCGCCTGGGCCGCCGGTGCGCTGCTGACCCTGTGGGGTGGCGCGAACGTGCTGCTCGGCGGCCTGGTGCTGCTCGGCGTCCTGGACCTGGGGGTGGTCGCCGACGAGCGGGCGCTCCGCTGGCACGTGCTGGTGTGGGACCTGTGGTTCCTGCTCTGGGGGGCCGCCCTGCTGGTGGCCTGCTGGTCGGCCCGGCGGGGTCAGCGGCGCGGTGCGGTGGACCGCCGCTCCACCAGCGCCGGCGGCACCAGCTCGGCCCGCGACCCCGGGTAGCCGGCCTCGCCGCCGTCGAGCTGCGCGAGCAGCAGCGCGGCGGCCTGCCCGGCGAGCACCTCCGCGCGGTTGTCGACCGTGGTCAGCGGCGGCGACCACCAGTCGTAGTACGGCTCCTCCTCGGTGCACACCACCGACAGCTCGTCGGGGACCCGCAGGCCCACCTCGCCGAGCACCGGCAGCGCGCCGAACGACGCCTCGTGGTTGCTCACCAGCAGCGCGGTCGGCGGCTCGGGCAGCCGCAGCACCACCGCGGCCGCCTCCCGGCCGAACCCGGCGTCGAACGGGCCGCGGTGCACCAGCTCGGGCAGCACCGGCACCCCGGCGGCCGCCATCGCGGCGGCGAAGCCCTCGTGCGACTGGCGCCCCGACGTGACGTCCGCGGGACCCTCGATGGTGGCGATCCGGGTGTGCCCGAGCCCGAGCAGGTGCTCGGTGGCCAGCCGGGTGGCGGCCGCGTAGTCGCTCATCACCGACGGCGCCAGCGACCCGGGCACCTCCCGGTTCATGGTGACCACGCCCCGCCCCTCGCGGACGAGCGTGTTCACCAGGTCGACGTTCGCCCCGGAGCCGGCGATCACCACCCCGTCGAAGTGGTGCGAGCGCACGGTCTGCAGGAAGGCGGCCTCCCGGTCCGGGTCGCCGCCGGTGGTGCAGACCAGCACCTGGTACCCGCGGCCGGCGGCCCAGGCCTGCAGCGTCTCGGCGATGGTGTGGAAGGTCGCCGTCCGCAGGTTGTTGACGACCAGCCCGAGCAGCCCGGTGCGCTGCGTGCGCAGCGCGCTGGCCATCCGGTTCGGCTGGTACTCCTGGGCGGCCGCGGCGGCGAGCACCCGGGCCCGGGTGCTGGGCAGCACCGAGGGGTGCCCCGACAGCGCCCGGCTCGCGGTGCTCGTGCTGACGCCGGCGGCCGAGGCCACGGAGGTCAGGGTGGCCCGCATGGGCACCTGTCTACCTCGTGGTCCGCACAGGCGGACCAGTCACCCCCGTCCGGGTGCCGCCCCGCCGGGTGGTGCGCCCCGGCCGGCACTGTCGGTACCCCGTCGTAGCGTCCGGGACGGCGGCAGCGCGAGTGCGGTCGCGGGGGAGTGCGGGGGTGCGCGGGTGTACGAGTCCGACGGCGGTCTGGTGGTCAGCGCCACCGACCTCACCGGCTTCCTGGAGTGCGAGCACCTGACCCGGCTGTCGGTCGAGGTGGCCCGCGGTCTGCGGCAGCGGCCCGACGCGGTCGACCCGATGACCGAGCTGGTGGCCGCGCACGGCCTGGCGCACGAGGCCCGCCACCTCGAGCGGCTGCGCGACCGCGGGCTGGCCGTCGTCGAGATCGCCCCGCCGTCCGGCCGGGGCGCCGAGGCCCTGCACCGCGCCCAGGCCGAGACGCTCGCCGCGATGCGCGCCGGTGCCGACGTCGTCTACCAGGCCACCTTCTTCGACGGCACCTGGCGCGGGCACGCCGACTTCCTGCTCAAGCGCCCCGACCGGGTCAGCGACCTGGGCCCGTGGGCCTACGACGTCGCCGACACCAAGCTGGCCCGCCGGATCAAGGTGCCCGCGCTGCTGCAGATGGCGCTCTACGGGGACCTGCTCGCCGGCCTGCAGGGCGTGCCCCCGGAACTGCTGACCGTCGTGACCGGCGACCAGCAGGAGCTCGTCTTCCGGTACGCCGACGCGGCCGCCTACACCCGGGTCACCCGGGAGCGGTTCCTCGCCCGGCTGGCCGACGGCGACCTCGCCCCGCCCTACCCGAACGCGCACTGCGGCGTCTGCCCCTGGCGGGAGACCTGCACCGCCCGGTGGCGGGAGGAGGACCACCTGTCCCGGGTGGCGCACCTCCGCCGGGACCACGCGGTGGCGCT
Source organism: Modestobacter sp. NPDC049651 (assembly GCF_040659695.1). Classification (NCBI taxonomy): domain Bacteria; kingdom Bacillati; phylum Actinomycetota; class Actinomycetes; order Geodermatophilales; family Geodermatophilaceae; genus Modestobacter; species Modestobacter sp. NPDC049651. The sequence continues at coordinate 482,022 of NZ_JBFAOG010000001.1, read as the reverse complement.
CACCGAGGCGGGCATCGGCACCGTCGCCGCGCTGGCCGCCACCGACCCCGCCGACCTGCCCGGGGTGATCGGCCGGCAGGCCGCGCAGCGGCTGTCCACCCAGGCCCGGCTGCAGATCGAGGAGGAGCGCACCGGCCGCCCCGGCTTCCTGTTCCTGCCCCGGCTGCCCGGTCGCGGCTTCGAGCTGCTCCCGCCGCCCAGCCGGGGCGACCTGTTCTTCGACATCGAGGGCGACCCGTTCACCGGCGAGCACGGGCTGGAGTACCTCTGGGGCCTGCTGGACACCGCGGGGGAGTACCGCTCCTTCTGGGGCTGCGACCCCGACGCCGAGGTCACCGCGTTCGAGCAGCTGGTCGACGCGCTGACCGCGGCCCACACGGCCGACCCCGACATGCACGTCTACCACTACGCGCCCTACGAGCCGGCCCGGCTCAAGGCGCTGTCGGCCCGGCTGCGCACCCGGCAGGCCGAGGTCGACCGGCTGCTGCGCGGCAACGTGCTGGTCGACCTCTACACGGTGGTCCGGCAGGGGCTGCAGGTGAGCAAGGAGTCGTACTCGATCAAGAAGCTCGAGGACCTCTACCGCGGGCACACCCGCCCGGCCGGCGAGGCGGTCTCCGACGCCGGGGCGAGCATCGTGGCCTTCGAGACCTGGCTGCGCACCGGCGAGCAGCGGCTGCTCGACGAGATCGAGGAGTACAACCGCGACGACTGCGTCTCCACCGCCGAGCTGCGCGACTGGCTGGAGGCCCGGCGCGCCGAGCTGCTGGCCTCCGGCGAGCCGCTGGGCCGGCCCGTCGACGGCGACCCCGACCCGTCCGAGCGGGCCGTCGCGGCCGCGGCGGCGCAGGACGAGCTGGAGCAGCGGCTGCTGACCGGGCTGCCCGAGGCGGCCGCCGACCGCGACGAGCGCCAGCAGGCCACCTGGCTGCTCGCCCAGCAGCTGGGCTGGCACGCCCGGGAGGCCCGGTCAGAGTGGTGGGAGTACTTCCGGCTGCACGGCCTCACCCCCGAGGAGCTGGAGCGGGAGTCCACCGGGCTGGGGCCGCTGGCCGAGCCGGAGCTGCTCGGTGCCCGCGGCCGCACGGTGCACTGGCGCTACGCGTTCCCGCCGCAGGAGACCAAGGTGTCGATGGGGCAGCGGGTCGAGCAGGTGCCGGCGCCGGCCGGGAGCCGGCCGACGACCGCGGTCGTGGTGGACGCCGACCCGACGGCCGGCTGGCTGGTGCTGTCCCGCCGCGTCGACGCCGGCGCCGACCACCCGCAGGGCCTGCTGCCGACCAGCCCGCTCGACCCGGCCGCGTTCCGCGCGGCGCTGCTGGACCTGGGCGGGTTCGTCGCCGAGCACGGCGTCGACGCCGCCGGCGACCGGCTGCGCGCCGGGCGCGAGCTGCTGCTGCGCCGCCCGCCGCGGCTGCTGCCCGGCACGCCGATGACCGTGCCGGGGGAGGAGGCCGCCGACCGGGCGCGCCGGCTGGTGCTGGCGCTCGACGGCGGGGTGCTCGCCGTCCAGGGGCCGCCCGGGGCGGGCAAGACGTACACCGGCGCGCGGGCGGTGCTCGACCTGGTGCGCGCCGGCCGCCGGGTGGGCATCACCGCGCACAGCCACAAGGTGGTCGGCAACCTGCTCGACGCGGTGATGGCCGCCGCCCGGGCCGAGGGTGTGCCGCTGCGGGCGCTGCAGAAGGCCGACGAGCACCAGCGGTGCGCCTCCACCGACGTCAGCTGCACCAACGACAACGCGGCCGTGGTCGCCGCCCTGGACGCCGGCGACGTCGACGTGGTGGCCGGCACCTCGTGGCTGTTCGCCCGCCCCGACCTCGCCGGCCGGCTGGACGTGCTGGTCGTCGACGAGGCCGGGCAGCTGGCGCTCGCGCCGACGCTGGTCGTCTCCCGGGCGGCGCGCAACCTGGTGCTGCTCGGCGACCCCCAGCAGCTGCGGCAGCCGGGCCGGGGCATCCACCCCGAGGGCGCCGACGTGTCGGCGCTGCAGCACGTGATCGGCGGTGACGACGTGCTGCCCGCGGACCGCGGGGTCTTCCTCGACCGGTCGTGGCGGATGGCGCCGGCGCTGTGCCGGGTGGTGAGCGACCTGTCCTACGACGGGGCGCTGCAGCCGGCGCCGGTCACCGCGGCCAACGTCCTGGACGCACCGCAGCGGTGGGCAGCACCGGCCGGGATCGGCTGGGTGCCCGTCGTGCACGAGGGGAACGGCGCGGCGTCCCGGGAGGAGGCCGCGGTCGTCGCCGAGCTGGTCGCCGACCTGATGGGCCGCCGGTGGGTCGCGGAGGGCCGGGCGCGCGTGGTCGGCCAGGCCGACGTGCTGGTGGTGACCCCGTACAACGCGCAGGTGAACCAGGTGCGCAGCGCCCTGGCGGCGGCCGGGCTGGCGCGCGTGGAGGTCGGCACCGTGGACAAGTTCCAGGGTCGCGAGGCGGCGGTCGCGGTGTTCACGCTGGCCGCCTCCAGCGGGGCGCACGTGCCGCGGCGGCTGGACTTCCTGCTCGACCGGCACCGGCTCAACGTCGCGCTCAGCCGGGCGAAGACGGTCGCCTACCTGGTCGGCAGCCCGGCGCTGCTCACCTCGCCGGTGCACACGCCCGAGCAGCTGCGGCTGGTCAACGGCCTGTGCCGGCTGGTCGAGACCGCCACCGGCACCGCCCCGGGCCCGGCCCGCGCCCTCACGCCCGCCTGACCCGGTCGTGGGGGAGCCGGGGACGGGCGGGCAGGCCGTCGACCTGCGTGTCGCTCCGCCGCCCACCTCCGAGGTCGTGCAGGCGCGGTTCCGCCGGCAGGGCCGCCGGGACACCGTCCCGGAGCTCGCGGTGCGCCGGCGCCTGCACGCCCGCGGGGTGCGCTTCCGGGTCGACGTCCGCCCGTGCCGGGAGACCCGGGCGCGCGGCGACCTGGTCTGGAAGGGCCGCCGCCTCGTCGTCTTCGTCGACGGTTGCTTCTGGCACGGGTGCCCGGTCTGCGGTCACGTGCCGAAGGCGAACGCCACGTGGTGGGCCGAGAAGCTCGCCGCCAACGTCGCGCGGGACCGGCGGACGGATGCCCTGCTCGCCGGGCTGGGCTGGCGGGTGCTGCGCTTCTGGGAGCACGAGGACCCGGACGCCGTCGCCGACGCGATCTGCGCGGCGCTGGGGCGTTGAACGCCGGTGGCCCAGGAGTGCACCCGTTCTGGGCCACCGGCGTTCCACGGTCAGCTGACCTTGCGGTCGGCCGCCAGCCAGCCGGCCAGCTTCTCCATGTAGGCCGCCTGCGCCTGGTAGTCCATGCCGACGTACTCCCACGGGTGCACCTGGCCGGCCTGCGCCGCGGGCAGCAGCTGGTAGGTCGGCTGGGCCTGCATCTCCTCCGGCGTCATCGCGCCGCGCAGCGAGTACAGGATGACGTCGCTGCGGTACTGCGGCACCGACTCCCAGCCCGCGGTCTCCCAGAAGTAGCCGTCGCCGCCCGGGTCGCGGAACTGCACACCGAGGTCCTGGTACAGGTGCAGCGACGGGTCGTCGGGCGCCTTGGCCATGTAGAAGCCCTCGCCCGGGTAGGCGGCCACCGGCAGCACGGTCAGCCCCGACGCGGCGGCCTCGGTCAGCGCCGCGGAGGCATCGTCGTAGTCCCGCCGCATCGCGGCCACCTCGTCGCCCTGCATGTCCGCGCCCAGCGCATCGGCCAGGTCCGCCGTCCGCTCGATGACGTCGGCCGCCGAGCCCCGCCAGGCGATCGCGATGATCGGCGCGATCTGCGCCACCTGCTCCTGCTGGGCCGTCGACTCGAAGCCGTACAGCGGCTGCGAGCCGTCGAGGGTGCCGGCCGAGTCGACCGGGTAGACGCTGGTGACGATGACGTCGGGCTTCGCCGCGGCCAGCCGCTCCAGGTCGATCTGCCCGTAGCTGCTGCCCACGATCTCGACGTCCGAGAGGTCCTTGCCGGCGAACTGCACGTCGTCGGCGGCGGAGGTCTGCCCGAACGTCGCCACCGGCGCGATGCCGTAGTTCCACAACGAGGAGGCCACGTCGTTGAGCCCGGCGACCCGGGTCGGTCGGGCGTCCAGCGTCACCGTCTGGTCCAGGTCGTCGGTGAACGACCAGCTCCGCGGCTGGGCGGACGACGAGTCCGCGTCCTCGCCGCAGCCGCTCAGCGCGGCCAGGGCGGTCAGGGCGAGGACGGCGCCGGCCAGGCGTCGTCGGGGGATGCGCACACGATCTCCTCGGGTTCCGGGCGGGGTGTTCCCCCGCGATGGGCGGTTAGGCTAGCCTCACCTACGACTGGTGCGGCGATCGGCCACCCGGCGACGACGGCAGGAGACGGCATGACCACGGCGACGCGGGTCCGGACCGACACCACCGAGCCGGCCGTCGTCGAACGCCTCGCCGAGTCCGTGCCCGCCGCGAACGAGACGGCGCCGCTGACCCCGCAGTACCGCTTCTTCGAGGCCACCGTGGCCCGCACCGAGCGGCTGGGCCCGAGCTTCCTGCGGCTCACCCTGGCCGGTCCCCAGTTGCGCGGCTTCGGCGTCGGCGGCGACGACCAGCGGATCAAGCTGGTGCTCTCCCGCGACGGCCGCCCGGTGCTGCCCCTGCTCACCGCCGGCCCGCGCTGGTACCAGGACTACTGCGCGCTGCCCGACGACCAGCGCCCCCACCTCCGCACGTACACCGTCCGTGCGGCCCGCCCCGAGCTCGGCGAGCTGGACGTCGACGTCGTGCTGCACGGTGTCGACGACGGCCACGCCGGCCCGGCCGCCGCCTGGGCCGCGGCCGCGGTCCCCGGCGACCCGATCGTGCTGCTCGGGCCCGACGCCCCCGGTTCGGGCCGCGCCTGGGGCTGCGAGTGGGCACCGCCGGCGCACGGCAGCCTCTTCCTCGCCGGCGACGAGACCGCCGTCCCCGCCATCAGCGCGATCCTCGAGGCGCTGCCCGCCGGCCGCCGCACGGTCGCCGTCCTGGAGGTGCCCGAGGCCGGTGACGTGCTGCCGCTGACCGTCGCCCCCGGCGTCGAGGTGCGCTGGCTGGTCCGCGGCCGGCGTGCCCGCGGCGAGGCCCTCGGCAGCGCGGTGCACTCGGCGTTGTGCGAGCTCGGCATCGCCAAGCCCACCGCCGGCGTCGAGCCCGAGGACGTCGACCTCGACAGCGGCATCCTCTGGGAGGTGCCCGACTCCGCGGCCGCCGACGGCTGCTACGCCTGGCTCGCCGGGGAGGCCGGCGTGGTCAAGAAGCTGCGCCGCCGCCTCGTCCGCGACCTCGGTGTGCCGCGCACCTCGGTGGCGTTCATGGGCTACTGGCGGCTGGGCGCGGCCGAGGGCGCCTGAGCGCTCCCGCCGCGCGCTAGCGTCGGGGGCGTTCCCGGCGGGCGCCGGGACGAAGGAGGTGCGCGGTGCTGCTCCGGATCCTCGGGCTGCTGCTGGTCGTCTGGCTGGCGCTGGTCGTGATCGGCCTGGTCGTGAAGGCGCTGTTCTGGCTGGCCGTCGTCGGGCTGGTCCTCTTCGTCGGCACGATGGTGCTCGGCCGGGGCGAACGCGGCCGCATCAAGCGGTGACCACGCTGCTGGTCGACGTCGCCAACGTCGTCGGCTCGCGGCCCGACGGCTGGTGGCGCGACCGGGCCGGCGCGACCACCCGGCTGCTCGACCGGCTCGCCGTCCTGCCCGGCCGGACCGTGCCCGGACCCGAAGGCGCGGACGTGGCCGTGGCCGCGCTGGTCGCGGTCGTCGAGGGCCGGGCCCGGGACGTCGCCGCGCCGGCCGGCGTCCGGCTGGTCCGCGCGCCGGGCAGCGGGGACGACGCGCTGACCGCCACCGCGGCCGAGCTCGCCAGGTCCGACGACGACCTGCTCGCCGTCACCGCCGACCGCGGCCTGCGCGAGCGGCTGCCCGCGGGCGCGGCCGTCACCGGCCCGGGCTGGCTGCTGGACACCCTGGACCGCCTGGCCTGAACGGCACCGGGCAGGCTCGGGGCATGAGCGCACTCCTTCCGTCCACCGCCGTCCGGGTCGCCGCCGAGCTCGCCGGGGCCGCCGCGGCCGCCGTCCGCCCCGACCAGCTCGCCGACCGCACCCCCTGCCGGGACTGGGACGTCCGCGGCGTGCTCGACCACCTGGCCTGGGCCGCGGTGCTCGCCCAGCGCTCGGCCACCCGGCTGCCGCTGGAGCACGACTGGACCAGCGGCCGGCCGGCACCGTTCGTCGACGGGGTGCCGGTGGCGCAGTGGGGTCCGCTGATCGCCGAGGAGCTGGACGTCGCCGCCGACGCGTGGGCCGACGTCGCCGCCTGGCAGGGCGAGACGCTGATGGGCACCGCCCCGATGCCCGCCGAGGTGGTCGGGCCGATGATGCTGGCCGACATCGCGCTGCACGGCTGGGACGTCGCCCGGGCGGTCGGCGCTCCCTACCCGGTGGCCGCCGAGCTGGGCGAAGCAGTGCTGGCGGCGGTCGTGCCGATCGCGCCGATGGGCCGGGACGGCGGCTGGTACGCGGCCGAGGTGCCGGTGCCCGCGGACGCCCCCGCATTCGACCGGGCGCTGGGCCTGACCGGCCGCGACCCGGGCTGGACCCGCTGAGTCAGACCGACGAGCGCTCGGCCGGGTCCACGGCCGGCTGTTCGGCCGGGACGGCCGGCGCCAGCCCCGCCGTCCAGCGCTCCTCGATCCGCCCGTACCGCCAGACCGTGATCGCCACCGCCCAGGCCAGCACGAACAGCCCGACGATCGCGTAGCCGGCGTAGTCCAGGTCGATCCCGGCGACCCAGGCGAGCGGGCCGTGCTCGATGCCCACCTGGTCGGCCAGCACGCCGACCAGCTCGATGGTGCCGATGACCAGCGCCACCAGCACCGAGATCGAGGTGATGGTGATGTTGTAGAAGACCTTGCGCACCGGCCGGGCGAAGGCCCAGCCGTAGGCGGCGTTCATGAACACGCCGTCGACGGTGTCGGCCAGGCACATGCCGGCGGCGAAGAGGATCGGCAGCACGAGGATCGCGTAGAACGGCAGGCTGAACGCCGCCGCGCCGCCGGCGAGCACCAGCAGGCCGACCTCGGTGGCGGTGTCGAAGCCCAGCCCGAACAGCACGCCGATCGGGTAGATGTGCCAGGCCTTGCGGACCGACCGGGTCAGCCCGCCGAGGAACCGGTTGAAGAAGCCCCGCTTGTTGAGCTGCTCCTCCAGTGCGGCCTCGTCGTAGCGGCCGGCGCGCATCTCGCGGGACACCTTGAGGATGCCGACCAGCGCCGCGAGGTTGAGCAGGCCCAGCACCCAGAGGAAGACGCCGGACACCGACGGGCCGATGGTGCCGGTGATGCTGTGCAGCGTGGAGCTGTCGTCCTGCACCGGTCCCACCAGCGCCTTGACGCCGATCGACAGCAGGAAGGCGAGCGCGAAGACGATCGTCGAGTGGCCCAGGGAGAACCAGAAGCCGACCGACAGCGGACGCCGCTCGCGCGGTCGGCCGGTCACCTCGAGCGCGACGTTGTCGGCGATGAGCTTGCGGGTGGTGTTGTCGATCGCGGCGATGTGGTCGGCGTCGAAGGCGTGCCGCAGCCCGAACGTGTAGGCGAGCATCCCGACGCCGACGGTGAACACCCCGCTGCTGCCCAGGTCGAAGTGCTGGGGGACGACGAGGCCGAACAGCACGCCGAACCCGACCACGTGCAGGACGACGATCACCGCGACCATGGCGGCCAGCGAGGCGCGGTCCCGCCGGTCCAGCGACCGGGCGAAGTCCGCCCACTTGGATCCGCGTGCGGCCTGGGTGCTCACTGCGTCCTCTCCACCCGGGGACACGACCGGTCCCGTGGCGGCCTCGACCCTAGCTTGTTGCGAACACTTGGCAACAAGGCGTCGTGCGGGCTGGCGCTGGGGCTGTGGCCGGACGACCTGGTCGTGAAGCGCGACGACCTGACCGACCTCGGCGGCGGCAACAAGGTGCGCAAGCTGGAGCACCTGCTGGCGGAGGCGCGCGCCGCCGGCGCCACCGCGCTCGTCACCACCGGCGGGCTGCAGAGCAACCACGCGCGGATCACCGCCCTGGCCGCCGCCCCGCTCGGGCTGCGCGCGGTCCTGGTGCTCACCGGTACCGGTGACCCGGCGCGCACCGGGAACCTGGCGCTGGAGGAGCTGGCCGGCGCGCGGATCGTCCCGCTGCCGGCCGGGGCGGACGCCGCCGAGCGGCTCGCCGCGGAGGCCGACGCGCTGCGGGCGGCGGGGGAGCGGCCGTTCGTGGTGCCGCTGGGCGGGTCCACGCCCACCGGCGCGCGCGGCTACCTGACGTGCGCGGCCGAGCTGGCCGAGCAGGTGCCGGACCTGGCCACCGTCGTCGTCGCGCTGGGCTCCGGCGGCACGATGGCGGGTCTGGTCGCGGGGCTGGGCGCCGGCCGGGTGCTGGGCGTCGACGTCGGCGCCGTGCCGGACCCCGCCGGCCGGGTGCGGGACGTGGTGACCGCGCTCGGGGCGCCTGTCCCGGAGCTGCGGCTGCGCACCGACCAGGTGGGCGAGGGCTACGGGGTGGCCACCGCGGCCGGCGTCCGGGCGCTGCGGACGGCGGCAGCCACCGAGGGGCTGCTGCTCGATCCCGTCTACACCGGCAAGGCCCTGGCCGGGCTGGCCGTCGCGGTCGCCGACGGCAGCATCCGCCCGGGCGAGCGCATGGTCCTCCTGCACACCGGCGGGCTGGTCGGGCTGTTCGGCCACCCGCTGGCGGCGGAGCCGACCGCCGCCGCGCTGGCCGGGGACGGGGGTGCGGTGCCCGGGGAGCTCGTGCGCTGACCAGCGGGGCGGGCCAGCGCACGAGCTCCCGTCACGGAGGTCAGGCGCCCGCGTAGGAGCCCTTCTCCAGGTCCTCCACCAGCGACCGGGCGGTCGGCTTCCAGCCCAGCTCGTCCTTGGCCAGGCTGCCGGTGGCCTGCTGGTCCAGGTCGAGGGCGGCGGCCAGGGCGCCGAGGCGGGCCTCGGTCTCCTCGGCGGTCGACGCCACCACGCGACCCTCGCGGCCGGCGCCGCGCTCGGCGGCCTCGCCCAGCTCGCGCACGGTCGGGTTCTCACCGCTCACGCCCAGGTAGTAGGAGCCGGGCCGGGCCGAGGCCACCGCCAGCGCGTACAGCCGGCCGAGGTCCTCGGCGGCGACGGTGGTCCAGTGCTGGTCGCCGCTGCCGGGCAGCAGCAGCGCGCCGTCGTCCGTGCGCGGGCCGTCCTTCACCACGTTCGGCAGGCCGGCGCCGGAGCCGTGCACGATGCCGGGGGCGATCACGACCGAGCGGACGCCGTCGGCGGCCGCGGCGCGCACCCGCGCGTCGAGCGGCAGCCGCCAGGCGGTGAGCTGCGGCGGGGCGAACGGGGTGTCCTCGTCGATCGCGCCCGACCCGTGCACCCAGACGCCGCTGGTGTGCACGTAGACCTTGCCGGTGCCGGCCAGCGCCGGGAGGACGGCGTCGAGCAGGGCGGCGTCGCGCTCGGCGTCCTTGCCGTCGGCGGCGGCCGCGGTGTGCACGAAGGCGTCAACGCCGCGGGCCTGCGCGGCCAGCAGCGCGGCGTCGTCGACGTCGCCCCGGACGACGACGGCACCCGCGGCCGCGAGCGTGTCGGCGGAGCCGTCGCTGCGCGCCAGCGCGTGCACGGTGTGGCCGTCGGCCCGCAGGGCCGCGAGCACGGAGGATCCGACGAGACCGGTGCCACCGGTGAGGAAGACGTCCATGCCCTCCTCAAGCCGGTTGCCCGGTCAGACCTTCCCGGAGGGCAACTTCATCCGCCGGCCGGCCGCCATCACCCCGGACAGCAGCAGCTCGGCGGGGTGCCGGCGCGGCGGCTCCACCTCCGGCGGCCAGTCCGGGGCGAGATCGGGGTCGGCCGGGGCGATGACCACCTCGGCCGCCCGGCCCTGCAACCGTGCCCGCACCTCCTCCGGTGAGTAGGCGCGCCGGTGGCGCTCGTGCCGCAGCACCACCGCACCGGTGGCGGCCACGCCGGCAAGACCCGCGATCCCCAGCACCTTCCAGACCCGCATGACGCCCTACCGTAGTGGTGTGGCTCACAATCAGGTGCTCTCGCTGCCCGACGCCGTGGACCTGACCCGCACCGGTGACGTGTGGGTGTTCCGGGGGAGCTCGTTCGCCGACCGGGCGATCCGCACCGTCACCAACGCACCGGTCAACCATGTCGGGATGGCCGTCGTGCTCGAGGACCTGCCGCCGCTGCTCTGGCACGCCGAGCTCGGCCACTCGCTGCCCGACGCCTGGACCGGCCTGCACCAGCGGGGCGTCCAGCTGCACGACCTGCGCGACGCGGTCTGCGTGTGGCGCAAGCGGTACGGGCAGCAGGCGTGGCTGCGCCAGCTGGTCGGGCCGGCCGACGACGGCGGGGTGACCCGGGAGATGGAGGACGCCGTCCTGCAGACCATCGCCCGGCTCGACGGGAAGCCGTTCCCGACCACCCGCACGCTGGCCCGCGGCTGGGTCAACGGCCGGCTGCGGCGGCACCAGACCAACGACACGGTGTTCTGCGCGGAGCTGGTGGCCGCGACCTACCGGGCGATGGGGCTGCTGCCCGCCGACCGGCCGGTCAACGCCTACGACCCGGGCAGCTTCTGGTCCGGCGACGACCTGCAGCTGACCGGGGCGACGCTCGGCCCGGAGGTGCGCGTCGACGTCCCCGGCGCGGTGCCCGTCGCCGCCTGACCGCCTGGATCACGAGCGGCAGGGCGTCCGGAGCGGCCGGGCGTCAGGAGCGGGTGGACGCCAGGTCGGCGGGGGTGAGCCGGCCGGTCAGCAGGTCACCGGCGACGTCGTCCACGGTGCGCCCGGTGGCCGTGGCGTGCGCCCGCAGCACCGTCAGCGCGGTGGGCAGGTCGGCCGACAGCGCCAGGCCCAGCGCACCCAGCGCCTGCCAGACGCCGGTGCGCCGCACCGCCGTCGGGCTGCGCAGCCAGTCCGGGCCGGACGCCTCCGACCAGGTCGACCACACGGCCGCCTCGCTGAGCGCGGAGGTGATCAGGTCGGCCACGGCGAAGGCGTCGAAGACGTCGACCCGGGGGACGTCGGCCGGGTCGGTGACGAACAGGTCGAGCGCGCCGACCCCGGCCAGCGCGCGGCGGAACGGCAGCGCCACCACCCCGCGGAACGGCGTGCGGGTGGTCAGCTCGGCGGCGAAGGACGGCCACCGGTGGGTCAGGTCCTCCGGCACCGCGAACACCGGCTGGCCGCTCTCGAACGCGGCCAGGCAGGGTCCGTCGCCGACGGTGAACTGCAGCTGCTCGGCGAGCTCGGCGACCGGGTCGCTGCCGCCCAGCGGGCTGCGGCCGTGCGGACCCGACTGCACGCTGATGCCGAGCCCGGCGACCGGCAGCACCCGCGCGCCGGCCCGGGCCAGCCGCACCGGCAGCAGCTCCGGAGCCCCGCCGTCCGCGGCGCTCTCCGCCGCCAGGGCGTCCGCGAAGCGCTGGGCGAGGGTCACCCTGCGATCGTGCTCAGCGCGGGCCGGGCTGCGAGCCGTCCGGCGGCGTCACCGGCGCGCCGCCTCCGCAGCGTGTCCGGGGAGTGCCAGCACGGTGTCGTCCCCGCCGGCCAGTCCCGCGTCGTGGGTCACGCAGACCACCAGCCGGCCGGCCAGGGCGCGCCGCAGGTCGGTGACCAGGGCCGCCGCCGTGGGCGGGTCGAGGTGCGCGGTCGGCTCGTCGAGCAGCACCACCTCGCGGTCGGTGAGCAGCGCCCGGGCCACCGCGAGCCGGCGCCGCTCCCCGCCGGACAGCGCGGTGCCGCCCGCGCCGAGCGGGGTGTCCAGCCCGGCCGGGAGCGCGGCGAGCAGCGTGCCCAGCCCGGCCCGCCGCAGCGCCGCGCGCATGGCCGCCTCGCCGTCGGCACCGGCCAGCTCCCCGCCGGGCCGGGCCAGCGCCAGGTTGGCCCGCAGCGATGCGTCGAAGACGTGCGCGTCCTGCGGGCACCAGGCCATCGCGGCGCGGACGTCCTCGCCGTCCAGCACGGCTGCCTCGACCGGGCGGCCGCCGCTGCCGAGCACGTAGCTGCCGGCCGCCGGCCGCAGGAAGGCCATGAGCACCGACACCAGCGTCGACTTGCCCGACCCCGACGGCCCGGTGACCACCAGCCAGCCGGCGCCCGCGGTCGCCACCAGGTCCAGGTCGAGCAGCACCCCGGGGCGGCCGGGCCAGCCCGCGGTCAGCTGCTCGGTGGCCAGCTCGCGCACCGGGCGCGGGGCGGCCAGCCGGTCGTCGGGCGCCGGGTCGGCGGCGACCGGTTCGGCCAGCACCGCCTGCACCCGGGCCTGCGCGTCCCGCCAGCCCAGCCGGTTGCGGCGGGCTGCGCCCAGCGCGGTCAGCGGCTCCAGCAGCGCCAGCGGCGCCAGCGCCAGGACCGCCGCGGTGGGCGCCGACAGCTCCCCGGCCCGCACCGCGGCCCCGCCGATCGCGACGGCGAGCACGGCGGCCGCGCCGGTGGCGAACACCGCCAGCGCGTCGCCGAGGGCCGCGGCGCCGGCGGCGGCCTGCGCGGCGCGGCCCTGCCGGCGGCCGAGTGCGTCCAGCCGCGTGACCGCGGCACCGGCCAGCCCGTGGGCGCGCAGGTCCGCGGCGCCGTCCAGGGCGGCGGTGGTCTCGCGCAGCGTCTCGGTCTGCAGCTCGGCGGCGGCCCGGGCCACCCCGCGGTCGGCCGTCCGGTGCACCGCGACGACGGCCAGCGCCGTGGCCGCGAGCACCGCGCCCACGGCCAGCCCGGCGGCCGGGTCGATCGCCAGCAGCACCGCGGTCGTGCCGGTGAGCACCACGCCGGAGACCAGCGGTGGGGTCACCACCCGCACGGACAGGTCCTGCAGCAGCTCGACGTCCCCGACGACCCGCGCCAGCGCGCGGCCGGGGGTGCGGTCGGCGGCGGGCCCCTGGCTGGTCAGCGCCCGCCACAGCCGGAGCCGGGTGTCCGAGGCGAAGCGGAAGGCGGCGTCGTGGGCGGCCAGCCGCTCCAGCCAGCGCAGCAGTGCCCGGCCCAGCCCGGAGGCGCGGACGGCGACGATCGACGTCATCAGCAGCAGGATCTGCGGCTGCTCGGCCGCCCGGACGATCAGCCAGCCGGAGACCGCGGTCAGCGCGATGCCGAACCCGCTGGACGCCGCGCCGTAGAGCACCGCCCGGGTCATCGCCCGCCGCGGCAGCCGCAGCCGCCCGCCGTCCGCCGTCGCCGCCGTCGTCGTCGTCGTCCCGCTTTCGGCGCCGAAAGCGGACCGGCTTTCGGCGCCGAGAGCGGGGGCTGCTCCGGTTTCTCGCGAGAAGTCGGGGGTGGGGAGGCCGGGGAGGTCGACGGTGCGATCGGCGAGGGCGGCCAGGCCTGGGTCGTGGGTGACCAGGACGGTGGCCAGCGACCCGCGCAGGCGCACCAGCAGCTCGGTGACCCGGGCGGACGACGCCGCGTCGAGCGAGGCGGTCGGCTCGTCGAGCAGCAGCACCCGGGCCCCGCGCTGCACGCGCACCAGCGCCCGGGCCAGCGCGACCCGCTGCAGCTCACCGGGGGAGAGGGTGCGGCAGGCACGGTCGCGCAGGTGCCCGCCGTCCACCCACGCCAGCGCGGTGCCGGCGAGCTCGGTGGCCCGCGCCTCGTCGACGTCCCCGGCGTGCCGGCGCAGCTCGTCGACGACCAGGTCGGCGGTCGTGCGGGGGAACTGCGGCACCACGGCGACGTCGTCCGGGCGGGTCACCCGGCCGTGCACCGCCGCCGCCCCGCCGTCCAGCAGCTGGCCGGCCAGCACGGCGAGCACCGTCGACTTGCCCGAGCCGCTGGGCCCGCGCAGCGCGACCAGCTCGCCGGGGGCGACGGTGAGGTCGAGGCCGGTCACCGCGGCGTCCGCCCGGCCGGGGAACTGCACGTGCAGCCCGGTGACGGCGATGCCGCGGGGAGCGCCGTCCGGCGGGGGTGCCAGCACCGGCCGCAGCGGTGCGGTGCCGAGCACGGTGCGGGCGGCCGCGGCGGCCTCGGCGGCGTCCTCGCTGGCGTGGTGGGCCGCGCCCAGCGCCCGCAGCGGCGCGAACGCCTCGGGGGCCAGCAGCAGCGCGAGCAGCCCGGCCGACAGCGCCATCGAGCCGTGCGTCAGCCGTAGGCCGACGGTGACGGCGACCAGCGCGACCGACAGCGTGGCCAGCACCTCGAGCACCAGCGAGGAGAGGAAGGCAGTGCGCAGGGTGGCCAGCGTGCGCCGGCGGTAGGTCTCGCCGAGCTCGGCGAGGGAGGACAGCTGGTCGGCGGCCCGGCCCAGGCCGACGAGCACCGGCAGCCCGCGGACGAGCTCGGCGACGGTGCCGGCGACCCGGTCCAGCGCGCGGGCGGCGTCGGCGGTCCGGTCGCGGGTGTGCAGCCCGACCAGCGCCATGAACAGCGGCACCAGGGGCAGGCAGACGGCGACCAGCACCGCCGACAGCCAGTCGGTGACGCCCAGGACGACCAGCAGCACCGGCGGGACGACGATCGTCTGGGCGACCGCCGGCAGGTAGGTGGCCAGCGCCGGGCCGAGGTCGTGCAGCCGGGTGGTCGCGAGCACCGCGGCCGGGCCGGTGCCCCCCGCGGCGGCGGCCGCCTCGCCCTCCCCGGCGAGCAGCCGGTCCAGCAGCGACCGGCGCAGCTCGTCCTCGGCGCGGCGGGCGTCCCGGGTGGCGACCGCGGTGCCGACGCCGCCGGCGACCGCCCGCAGCGCGGCCCCGGCGACCGCCGCCAGCAGCGCCGTGCCCGGGGTGGTGCCGGCCGCGACGTCCGCGACCGCCCGGGCCAGGCCCGCGGCCAGCAGCACGACGCCGACCGTGGAGACCAGCGCGGCAGCCGCGGCGCGGACCAGCGCGCCGGTCACCCCCGGCACGCCGGCCAGCGCGCCGAGGGGACCGCGGGCGGGCCGGGAGCTCATGCGGTCACTCGCTCCGCGGCGGTCTCGTGCGGCGTCTCCGGCTCGGCGGTCAGCCGCTTGCGGAAGACCCAGTAGGTCCACGCCTGGTAGGCCAGCACCACCGGCAGCCCGATGCCCGCGGCCCAGGTCATGATCGTCAGCGTGTAGGAGCTGACCGAGGCGTCGGAGACGGTGACGTCGAAGGCCGAGCTGATCGTCGACGGGACGACGACCGGGTAGGCGGCCCCGAACACCGTGCCGGCCGCGCCGAGCAGGGTGACCGCCCAGGCGGTGAAGGCCTGCCCCTCGCGGTCGACCCGGATCCGCGCCCAGGTGACCAGCACGGCCATCGCCGCGACCAGCCACAGCACCGCGGTGACGAGCGTGCCGTCGCGCAGCTGGACGATGCCGGCCCACGCCAGCAGCGGCAGGGCCGCGACCGGGGCCCAGCGCCGGGCGAAGGCGCGCGCCGCGAGCCGCACCGGGCCCTCGGTCTTCAGCGACAGGAAGATCGCGCCGTGCACGACCGAGTAGGCGAGCACCGCGACCGCGCCGAGCAGCGCCGGCCAGCCCAGCCCGCTGAACGCGCCGCCCACCCGGTTGCCGTCGGCGTCGATCGGCAGCCCGATCGTGGTGGCGCCGAGCGCGGCGCCGATGCCCAGCGCGGCGATGAGCGAGCCGGCGGTGATCACGTGGGTCCAGGTGGTGTCCCACCGGTCGGTGTGGTGCGAGTGCCGCCACTCGAAGGCGACCGCCCGGATGATCAGGCCGAACAGCACCAGCACGAACGGCAGGTACAGCGCCGGCAGCCAGGTGGAGTACCAGCCGGGGAAGGCGGCGAACACCGCGCCGGCCGCGGTGATCAGCCAGACCTCGTTGCCGTCCCACAGCGGGCCGATGCTGCGCAGCATCAGGTGCCGGTCGGCGGGCGTGCGGCCGATCACCGGCAGCAGGGCGGCGACGCCGAAGTCGAAGCCCTCGAGCAGCAGGAAGCCGATCCACAGCACCGCGACGGCGGCGAACCAGAGGCTCTCCAGGTCCATCTCAGATCCCTCTTCTCGGTGGTCGCGGTCAGTAGGCGAAGCTGAGGACGTCGTCCTCGGCGCCGCGCCGGGCGGGCGGGCGCTCGCCGTCCCGGCCGCCGGGCAGGTCGTCGTCCGGACCGCCCTCGGGCGTGTGCCCGGGCACCGGGGCGCCGTCGCCGGTGGTGACGCCGCGGCGGACGAACCGGACCAGCAGCCACGCCTCGACGATGGCCAGCACGCCGTAGACCAGGGTCAGCCCGATCATGGAGGTGAGCACCTCACCCGCGGAGACGCCGGGGGAGACGGCCTGGGCGGTGAAGAAGTACACCTGGTCGGCCCGCGGGACGTCGGGGTTCGGGTAGACGACGAACGGCTGGCGGCCCATCTCGGTGAACACCCAGCCGGCGGCGTTGCCGACGAACGGGGCCGCGACGCCCAGCAGGCCGACGCCGATGCCGATCCGGGAGGTCGGCACCCGGCCGCGGCGGGTCGACCACAGCGCGACCGCCGCGACGCCGGCCGAGGCCAGGCCCATGCCGATCATCAGCCGGAAGTTCCAGTAGGTGGTGGCCAGCAGCGGGGTGTAGTCGATGGGCTGCCCGGCCTTGTCGCCGAACGACGGGTCGTCGGGGTAGGTGGCGCCGTACGCCTGCTCGTACTCCGCCTGCAGCTCGTTGACGCCGGGAACGGCGGTCGAGAAGTCGCCGTGGGCGAGGTAGGAGAGCAGGTAGGGGACGGTGAAGGAGTGCACGTCGTCGCACTCCTGGCTGCCGAACTTGCTGAACGCGAAGATCGAGAACGGGGCGGGCGCCTCGGTCTCGCACAGCGCCTCGGCCGAGCTCATCTTCAGCGGCTGCTGCTGGTACATCAGCTTGCCCTGGAAGTCGCCGGTGACCGCGACCGCGACGAAGGCGACCAGCGACAGGTAGCCGCCGAACCGGACCGAGCGGCGCCACACCGCGTGGTCCACGTCGGTGACCGGCAGGTCGGCCAGCCGGCGCTTGCGCAGGTGGTACAGCCCGACGCCGACCAGGGCGCCGCCGGCCACCATGAGCGCGCCGGCGATGGTGTGGCTGAAGGCGGCGAGCGCGGTGTTGTTGGTCAGCACCGCGAGGAAGTCGACCTGCCGCGGGCGGCCGGTCGCGTCGTCGGTGACGACGCCGACCGGGTGCTGCATCCAGCTGTTCGCCGCGATGATGAAGTACGCGCTGACGATCGAGCCGATCACCGCGGCCCAGAGGGCGGCCAGGTGCACCTTCTTCGGGATGCGGCCCCAGCCGAAGATCCACAGCCCGAGGAACGTCGACTCGAGGAAGAAGGCGAGCAGCGCCTCGAGCGCCAGCAGCGAGCCGAACACGTCGCCGACGAACCGGCTGTACTCGCTCCAGGCCAGCCCGAACTGGAACTCCTGCACCAGCCCGGTGGCCACGCCGAGCACGAAGTTGATCAGGTAGATGCGGCCCCAGAAGCGGGTCATCCGCAGCCACTCCGGCTTGTCGGTGCGCACCCACATCGTGTGCATGACGGCGACGGCGATGCCCAGGCCGATCGTCAGCGGCACCATCAGGAAGTGGTAGACGGTCGTGATGCCGAACTGCCACCGAGCCAGGTCCAGCACGTCCACAGCTGGTGCCTCCCCTGCGCCGACCCGCGGCGCGTAGTCTTCTTCTACGTCGCGTAGAACCGATCTCTTTCTACGCCTCGTAGAAGCGGAGTTCTACGGTAGGTAGAACGACACGCTGTGAACTGCACGACAGGAGAGCGATGAACACGCTGGGCGAGCTCGAGCGCGCGGTGCTCGAGCACCTCTGGTCCGTCGGCGGTCCGGTGACCGCAGCCCAGCTGCGCGACCACTTCGCCGACCGCAACCTGGCGCTGACCACCGTGCACACCGTGCTGTCCCGGCTGGAGCAGAAGGACTTCGTCACCCACGACGAGGCCCGCCCGCGCCAGTTCACCGCCCGGTCCACCCGCGAGGACCACATGGCCGGCCTCATGCACGAGGTGCTCGGTCAGGCCGCGGACCGGCAGGCCGTGCTCGCCCGCTTCGTGGGCAGCGTCGACCCGGCAGAGGCGCGCATGCTGCGCGAGCTGCTCGCCGGGGCGGACGACGCCGCCGCGCGCTGACCGTGCTCCCCGCGACCGCCGTCGCCCTGGGGGTGCTGGCCGCCCTGCTGGCCTGGCCGGTGCCGGCGGCGCTGTCCCGGGCCGGCTGGACCCGCCGCGACCCGCTGGTCGCGCTGGTCTGCTGGCAGGCGATCGGGCTGGCCGGCGGTCTGTCGATCATCGGCGCGCTGCTCACCCACGGGTTGTCGCCCTGGGGGCACTCGCTGCCCGAGGCGTGGTGGCACTGGGCGCAGCACCTCGCGACCGGCCGGCCCCCGGAGGAGCCGGTGCGCGGCGACCACTGGGTGGCCCAGACGCTGGCCGCCGTGCTCGCCGCGGAGCTGCTCGGCGTCCTGCTGCTGTCGTGGGTGCGCACGGCCCGCACCCGGCGCCGGCACCGGGAGCTGCTCGAGCTGATGGTCACCCCGCCGGTGCCCGGTGAGGACACCCGGCTGCTCGACCACCCCGCGCCGGTCGCCTTCTGCATCCCCGGCGCGCGGCCGCTGCTGGTGCTCTCCTCGGGGATGGTCGCCGAGCTGGACGGCGACCAGCTGGCCGCCGTCGTCGCGCACGAGCGGGCGCACCTGACCGAGCACCACCACCTGCTGCTGCTGCCGTTCGTGGCCTGGCGGGCCGCGCTGCCGGTGCTGCCCGCCGCGGACCGCGCGCACGACGCGGTACGGGCGCTGGTGGAAATGCGCGCCGACGACGTGGCGCTGCGCTCGCTGGACGGTCCGGACCCGCGGCGGACCCTGGCCGGCGCGATCGTCGCGGTCGCCGGCGCGGCCGGTGGGGAGGTGCCGGCCGGCGCGCTCGCGATGACCGGTGGGCCGGTCGCCGAGCGGGTGCGGCGGCTGCTCGCGCCGGCGGTGCCGCTGCCGGTGGCCGGGCGGTGGGGTGTGCTGGCCGCCGCGGTGGCGCTGCTGCTGGTCCCGACGGCGCTGCTGCTGGTCCCGGCCTTCGCCTGAAGGAGGACCACCCTTCCCCCCACGCCTCGCGGGCGTCAGCGCCGGTCGTCGAGCTCCCGGCGGGCATCGTCGCGCTCGGCCCGCGCCGACGCGAGGTCGTCCTGCAGCTGGACGATGACCTGCGCCGAGGACAGCAGGTGCCCGTCGTCCAGCAGCACGCGCACCCGGGCGGCGACCTGCAGCTGGTGCCGTGAGTAGCGGCGGTGGCCGCCGGGGGAGCGGTGCGGGTGCAGCACACCGGAGGAGTCCAGGCTGCGCAGGAACGCCGCCTGCACGCCCAGCAGCTCGGCCGCCTGGCTCATGGTCAGGACCGGGTGGTCCGGGTCGTCGAGCCGGTCGAGCGGGTCGGCCATCGCGGGTCCTCCTCGGGAACGACGGAGGGGCGGGACCCGTGGGTCCCGCCCCTCCGGGGATCGGACGGCGTCAGCTCTGCCGGGCCTCCGCCGCGGGCTGGTCGCCCTCGATGGTGCGGTGCTCGCCGGACTCGACCGCGGCCGGGGTGTCGGCCCTGGTGACGGTGATCTTGCGGGCCTTGGCCTTCTCCGCGACCGGGATGCTCACGGTGAGCACGCCGTCGTGGTAGCTGGCCTCCAGCCGGTCGGTGTCGAGGTTGCGGCCGAGCAGCAGCTGCCGGGTGTAGCTGCCGAACGGCCGCTCGGCGACCGCCCACTGGGCGCCCTCGATCTCCGGCACCGAGCGCTCGGCGCTGACCGTCAGCGTGGTGCCCTCGACCTGCAGGTCGATCGAGCCGGGGTCGACGCCCGGCAGGTCGAAGTGGGCGACGAAGTTGTCACCGACCCGGTAGGCGTCCATCGGCATCCCGGCCAGGGGCCGTGCGGTCCTGGTGCCGGGCCGGCCGAGCTGGTCTAGCACCCGGAACACCGACGAGGCGGTGCCGAACGGGTCGTAGTTGCTCATCGTCATGGCTGCGTACCTCCAGAGGTGTGCGTTCCGGTGTTCGCTGCCCTGAGGTGAACCTCCAGTGGCGACTGGAGACTACCTCAGACGCGCACTTGAGTAAACGTCTCCGCTCCAAGAATGTTCCAGCCGTCGCTGCAACTCTTGTCCAAGGGTCGGCAGCGTCATGGCGTCCAGCCGCGGGACCGCAGCGCGCGCTCGCACCGGTCGAGCACCGCCCAGCGTCGGTGCAGGTGCGCCCGGCCGAACCGCAGCACGAGCCAGCCGTCGGCGGCCATGTGCGTGTACCGCTCGATGTCCTCGCCGAAGCGCCCCGGATCGGCGTGCTGCGCGCCCTCGTACTCGATGAGCACCCGCCACCGGCGCCAGCCCAGGTCACCGTGCGCGACCTCCCGGCCCCAGCGGTCGAACACCGGCACCTGCACCTCCGGATCGGGCAGCGCGCTGTCGAGCAGCCACACCCGCACCAGGCTCTCCGGTCGTGACGCCGCGTCCCCCGTGAGCTGGCCCGCCCGCCGCCGCGCCCGGACGACGCCGCGCAGTCCGTCCGCGCGCGCGAGCCGCTCGGCCAACCGCGCCTCGTCCATGGCTCCGCCGCGGAGCAGGGCGTCGCCGACCGCCACCAGTTCGTCGTCCGGCACCGCGGCCGCCAGGTCCAGCCAGGTCTGGGCGCCCGATGTGACCGGCAGGCCGCGCAGGTGGGCGACGTCCGTGCGGGTCAGCCCGCGGGTGACCGCGACGAGTCCCGGGTGCCGGGGCGGCACGACCTCGGTGGGCACCACGACGTGCGGTCGGATCGGCTCGGCCACCGGGGCACCGTGCAGGAACGCGGCGGTGCCGAGCCCGAACGCGGCGCCGGCGGGGAGCACCGCCGTCCAGGCGTGGCAGCGCTCCTCCAGCGTCGGGTCGACGGCGCGGGAGAGGTACGCACCGCGCCCCACCCGCACGCCGTCGGCCGCGATCCGCCGGCGGCCCAGCCCGGCGGCCCGGGCGGCCGCCCAGCCGTAGGCGGTCGGGTGCTCGTCCACGGCACCGACGCTGCCGGTCGGCAGCGCCGTGCGGGAGCGTGCGCGGTGATATGTGGACGGCGCCGCGGGCTGTGGACCGTCGGCCCCTGCGGCCGGCGATCATGCAGATCGTGCCCGCCGGCACGCCGAGGCACGGCGCGTCCCCGGGCAACAACTGCATGATCACCGGGGAAGGGGTCGGGAGGCGGGACCAGGGAAGGGACGTCAGCCGGTGAGCGGGGGCTCCAGCACGATCTCGGTGGGGCACCCCGGCCCGGGGAAGGTCAGCACGAACCGCACCGCGGCCGCCACCTGGGCGGGCTGCAGCACCTGGTCGGGGTGCTGCTGCACGACCGGCGCGGCCAGCGCCGCCCCGGCGGCCACCAGACCGGGGGAGATCAGGCTGACCCGCACGCCGCGCGTCCGGACGTCGGCCCACACGCCCCCGGCGAGCCCGGCCAGCCCGTGCTTGCTGGCCACGTAGGCGGCGTTGTCCGGGAACGCCTGCCGGGCGGCGCCCGACCCCAGGTAGACCAGCGCCCCGGGCGGGTCGGCGAGCACCGCCGGCAGCAGCAGCCGGGTGGTCAGCGCGGCAGCGGTCAGGTTGACGTCGAGCACCTCCGCCCAGCGGTCGGGGTCGGCGCGGTCGGCGGGCGCCCAGTCGAACACCCCGGCCGCCCAGACCACCGCCGCGAGCCCGCCGCCCGCGGACACCTCGGCGGCGGCCCGGCGCAGCGCGGGGCGGTCGGTGAGCTCGACCTGCTGCCACCGGCTGGGGACGCCGACGGTGGCGCACGCCCCGGACGCCTCCGCAAGCCGCTGCGGGTCGCGCCCCCAGAGGGTGACGTCGAGCCCCAGGCCGGCGAGCTCCAGCGCGATCGCCCGCCCGATGGTGCTCGACCCGCCGACCACCAGGGCGCGGGCGGAGGCCGTCGTCACCGCGGGCCGGGGCCGTCGTCGGCGGTCGGCTCGCCCTGGTGCACGTGCTGGTAGACGTCCGGTTCCTCGTCGGCGTCCTGCGGGGCCGCGAACGTGACGTCGACCCGTTCGAAGCCCTTCTGCCGCTGGGCCTTCGCCTGCCCGGTGTAGCTGCGCCGGTCGCCGGAGGTGAGCTGCACGTCGTCGGTGAAGGGGGTGAGCAGCGCCCGCGGGTGCAGCCGGTCGACGCGCACCACGTTCACCTCGACGCACAGCACCACCGCGGTGGCGGCCAGGTAGAGGAAGGCGAGCAGCCCGAGCACCAGCGCGAACACCCCGTTGGTGGCGCTGGCGTTGCGGACGACGTGCTTCACGTAGGCCACGCCGAAGGTCTGCAGCAGCTGCCAGGCGACCGCGGCCAGCAGCGCGCCGGGCAGCACCTGGCGCGCCGTCAGCGGCCGCGAGGTGGCCAGCCGGAACACCAGCAGGAACACCGTGGCGCCGAGGACCAGCGAGCCGGCCAGCACCAGCGCCCGCAACAGCGGGCCGAACGAGCCGGCGTTGCCCGCGCCGATCGACGACAGCGCGAAGCTGCCCAGCACCATGAGCCCGCCGGCGCCCAGCAGCAGCAGGCTCCGGCCGCGGGCGAGGAACGGGTTGGGCCGCTTGTTGCGCGGCACCGACCAGGCGGTGTTCATCGCGTACTGGGCGGCCTGCGCCACGCCCAGCGCGCCGTAGATCGCCACGAGCGAGCCGATGACCACCCCGCCGACCCCACCGCTGAGCGCCTGCGGCGTGCCGAGCTGGTCGCCCACCACCGGGAACTGGCTGAGCGCGGAGTTGATCAGCCGCTCCTGCAGCTCCGGGTCGCCGCGCAGCAGGTAGGACAGCACGGTCGAGGTGAGCAGCAGCAGCGGGAACAGCGAGACGAACGCGTAGTAGGTGATGAGCGCGGCCAGGTAGGGCCCGGAGTCGTCGACGTACTTGTAGACGACCGCGATCGGGAAGCCGGCCGCCCGGTGCCGCCGCTGCAGCCGGTCCAGCCGGTCGGTGATGCCCACGCGCGCATCGCACCACGGGTCTCGACGCGCGGCCAGGGGACCGGGCAGGGTCGGGGCGTGACCGACGATGAGTCCCCCCGCCCGTTCCGCGTCGACGTGCCGTCGGCCGACCTCGACGACCTCCGCGAGCGGCTGGCCCGGACCCGGTGGCCGGTCGAGCAGCGGCTGGAGGGGCGGCGCGGGCTGCCCCTGGACCAGGTGCGGGCACTGGCCGCGCGCTGGGCGGACGGCTGGGACTGGCGGGCGCAGGAGGCCGCGCTCAACCGGTGGCCGCAGCTGACCACCACGATCGACGGCACGCTCGTGCACGCGCTGCACGTGCGGTCGCCGCAGCCGGGCGCCCCGACGCTGGTGCTGCTGCACGGCTGGCCGGGGTCGGTGGTCGAGTTCGCCCGGGTGGTCGGCCCGCTCACCGACCCCGCCGCGCACGGCGGCGACCCGGCCGACGCCGTCTCGCTCGTCGTCCCCTCGCTGCCCGGCTACGGCTTCTCCGGGCCGACGCCCGACGGCGGCTGGACGACGACCCGGATGGCGGCCGCGGTGGCCGAGCTGCTGCGCCGGCTGGACGTCGACCGGTACGTGGTGCACGGCGGCGACTGGGGCTCCGCGGTCGGCCGGGACCTCGCCGTCCTGGCGCCGGACCGGGTGCAGGGGCTGCACGTGACGATGACGATGGGATTGGAGGTCACCGACCCGGCGACCGACGCGGAGCGGGCGGCGGCGGAGAAGTCCCGGTACTACGACGCCGAGCTCGCCGGCTACAACCGGCTGCAGGCCACCCGGCCGCTGTCGCTGGCGCCGGCGCTCAGCGACTCCCCGGTGGGCCTGCTCGCCTGGATCGCCGAGCGGTTCGCCGAGTGGACCGACCCGGCCAGCGGCGTGCTGACCGACCCCGGGCTGGTCGACCAGGTGCTCACCGACGTCGCCGTCTACTGGTTCACCGGCACCGCCGGCTCGTCCTCGCAGGTCTACTGGGAGCGGGCGCACGGCCCGGCCACGAGCTGGTCGACCGACGTGCCCACCGGCGTCGCGGTGTTCCCGCACGACCTGCGGCGGCCGGTCCGCCGGGTCGTCGAGCCGGTCGTCGACCTGGTGTCGTGGACGGAGTTCGACCGGGGAGGGCACTTCCCGGCGGTGGAGGTGCCCGACCTGCTGGTGCCCGAGCTGCGCCGGTTCGTGCGGCAGGTCGGCTGAGACCGACCCGACCCGCCGCCTGCCCGCGGATCCCGGCCGCCCGACCTAGCCTGACCGGGTGTCGGCCCACTCGCACGCCCCCGACGACGCCCCGCCCGACCCGGCCGCGGCGGCTCGGCGCCGCAGCGCCGTCCGGTTCATGCTCTGGCTGCTGGTGCCGGTCGGGGTGGCGACCCTCGCCGGGCTGATGCTGCTGTGGCCGAGCGGCGAGCAGAGCGCCGCGGGCCGGGCCGCCGGGCAGTTCCTGCCCCCCGGCACCACGTTCCCGCAGGCGACCGTCGTCCAGCTGACCGAGCAGGACTGCACGGGCGATGCCACCACCGGGCCGCCGCAGACCTGCGCGACCGCGGTCGTGGTGGTCGCCGACGGCGCCAGCGCGGGGGACAACGTGCAGGTCGACCTGTCGCCGGACGTGGTGGCCAGCGGCGTGCAGGTCGGCGACGAGCTGGTGCTCAGCCGGCAGGTGGACGCCGCGAGCGGTCAGCCCACGTACGCGTTCCAGGACTTCCCGCGCGGCACCCCGATCGTCGTCCTGGCGATCGTGTTCGCGGTGCTCGTCGGGGCGGTGGCCCGGCTGCGCGGGCTGATGAGCCTGCTCGGGCTCGGGTTCGCGTTCGTCGTCCTGCTGGAGTTCGTGCTGCCGGGGCTGCTGGCCGGCGAGTCACCGGTCTGGGTGAGCCTGGTCGGCTCGTCGGCGATCATGTTCGTCGTCCTCTACCTGGCGCACGGCTTCTCCGCACGGACGACGACCGCGCTGGTGGGCACGCTGTTCGGGCTGGCGATCAGCGCGGCGCTGGGCGCGGTCGCGGTCTCGGTCGCCCACCTCACCGGGTTCAGCAGCGAGGCGACCATCCAGCTGCAGACGTACGACCCCACGCTGGACTTCTCCGGGCTGGTGCTGGCGGCCACCGTCGTCGCCGGGCTGGGCATCCTCAACGACGTCACCATCACCCAGGCCTCCGCGGTGTGGCAGCTGCACGAGGCGGCGCCGCAGACCGGCTGGCGCGAGCTGTTCCGCCGCGGCATGGCGATCGGCCGCGACCACATCGCCTCGACCGTCTACACGCTGGTGTTCGCCTACGCCGGGGCAGCGCTGCCGCTGCTGCTGCTCTTCGAGATCTACCAGCGGCCGTTCTGGACGGTGCTCACCGGTCAGGAGGTGGGCGAGGAGGTCATCCGCACGCTGGTCGGCGGGATCGCGCTGGTGCTCGCCGTGCCGGTGACCACGGTGATCGGCGCGCTGGTCGCCACCGCCGCCACGGCGACCACCACCCCGCCCGCGCCGGAGCCCACGCCCGAGGAGGTGGCCGCCGAGCGGGAGGCCGAGCGCCGCCGGGAGCGGCTGCGCGCGATGCGCGAGGCCGCCGGCGGGGGACCGGCGACCCAGGCCCGGCCGGCCGCGGACGGCCGGGACCTCCCGCGGCCCCGCTGAGCGCGGTCCCGGGTGGTCAGGCGGTGAACAGCAGCGACACGTTCTGCCCGCCGAACCCGAACGAGTTGCTGACCGCGGCACCGATCGCCAGCTCGCGGGGCTTGCCGGTGACCACCTCGAGCTGCACCTCGTCGTCCTGCTGCTCCAGGTTCAGCGTCGGCGGCACGAGGCCGTCGCGGACCGACAGCAACGTCGCGATCGCCTCCACCGCCCCGGCGGCGCCGACCAGGTGACCCAGCGCCGACTTCGGGGCGGTCAGCAGCACGTGGTCGCCGAGGGCCCGCCGGACGGCCCGGGCCTCGCCGACGTCGCCGACCACGGTGGAGGTCGCGTGCGCGTTCACGTGGTCGACGTCGGCGGGGGTGAGCCCGGCGTCGGCGACCGCCTTGAGCACCGCCCGGACCTGCCCGGCGCCGGACGGGTCGGGGCCGGTGATGTGGTACGCGTCGGAGGTGACGCCGATGCCGGCCAGCCGGCCGAGCACCCGGGCGCCGCGAGCCGCGGCGAAGTCGGCGCGCTCGAGCACCACCACCCCGGCGCCCTCGCCGAGCACGAAGCCGTCCCGGGCGGCGTCGAAGGGTCGCGAGGCCCGCTCGGGTTCGTCGTTGCGGGTCGACAGCGTGCGCGCCTGCCCGAAGGCGGCCACGGTCAGCGGCCGGATGTTGGCCTCGGTGCCGCCGGCGACCACGACGTCCGCCTCGCCGGAGCGGATGAGCCGGACGGCCTGCACCAGCGCCTCGGCACCCGAGGAGCAGGCCGACACCGGCGTGTAGACCCCGGCCCGGGCGCCGAGCTCCAGGCTCACCCAGGCGGCCGGGCCGTTCGGCATCATCATCGGCACGGTCAGCGGGGAGACCTTCCGCTGCCCGCCGGCCTCCAGGGCGTCGTCCTGGGCGAGCAGCGTGGTGAGCCCGCCGACCCCGGTGCCGATCGCGACGGCCAGCCGCTCGCCGTCCACCTCGGGCGCGCCCGCGTCGGCCCACGCCTGCTGGGCGGCCACCAGCGCGGCCTGCTCGGCCCGGTCGAGCCGGCGGGCCTGCACCCGTGGCAGCACCCCCGCCGGGTCGACCGCCAGGGGCGCGGCGATCCGGGTGGTCAGGGTGTCGGCCCCCGGGCTGCCGGCGAGCAGGTCGTCGATCCGGCGCACCCCGGACCGGCCGCCGAGCAGGCCCTGCCACAGCGCGTCGACGTCCCCGCCGAGCGGCGTGGTGGCGCCGAGTCCGGTGACGACGACGTCGGTGCTGTGCATGCCTGGCCCTCCCGCTCCGGCGACCGGGGTGGTCCGCCGTTCCTTGTACCGTATACAACTAACGGCGTGACCAGTCCCGAGCCCGCGCGGACCCGCGGCCGCCGCACCCGGGCGGCGATCCTCGAGCGGGCCGTCGCGCTGTTCGCCGAGCGGGGTCTGGACGGCGTGAGCCTGGCCGAGGTCGCCGAGGCGGCCGGGGTGTTCCCCAGCCAGATCACCTACTACTTCGCCAGCAAGCACGCGCTGTTCGTGCACTCGGCGTTCGCGCTGCTGCTGCGCGACGCCGAGCGGCTGGAGCGGGTCGGCCGCCGGCAGCGCACCCCGGAGGCGTTCCGCGCGGCGCTGGCCCGCGCCGCGCTGGCGCTGCCGTCGGTGCCGCTGGCGACCCAGGCGCTGGCGGTCGCCGCCCACCGCCCGGAGCTGCACGCCGCGGTCCAGCGCGACCTGACGCTGCTGTTCCGGTCCGCGCAGCGCTACCTCGAGGCGGTGCTCGCCGAGCGGGACTGGGTGGTCGACCGCGCGCCGGACACCGAGACCCGGACCTTCTGGAGCACGGTGCTGGGCGCCCGGCTGGTGGCGGCGTCCGGGTTCGGCGGCCGGTCGGCCGAGCTCGACCTGGCCGGGGTGCTCACCGTCCGCGCCCGCTGACATCCTCGGGCGGTGCCGACCGACCTGCTCGCCGCCGCCGCTGCCGCCCCCGGCTTCATGCCGCCGGACGAGGGGTGGGCGCTGTACGAGGCCGCCCGGGACGTCGCCGTGCCGGGGCCGCTGCTGGAGATCGGCAGCTGGCAGGGCAAGTCGGCGCTGTACCTGGCCGCCGCCGCGCGGGAGACCGGCCGCCAGGTGGTGACCGTCGACCACCACCGCGGCTCGGAGGAGCACCAGCCCGGCTGGGACTACCACGACCCGTCGCTGGTCGACCCGCTCGTCGGGCGGATCGACACGCTGCCCCGCTTCCGCCGGACCATCGCCGACGCCGGCGCGGAGGACGTCGTGGTCGCCGTCGTCGCCCGCTCGGAGGTGCTGGCCCCCCTCTGGTCGACCCCGCTGGCGCTGCTGTTCCTCGACGGCAGCCACACCGAGGAGTCCGCCCGCCGCGACCAGGACGCCTGGGTCGCCAAGCTCGCCGCCGGCGGCACCCTGGCTGTCCACGACGTCTTCCCCGACCCGGCGGACGGCGGGCAGGCGCCCTACGGCGTCTACCGGCGGGTGCTCGCGTCCGGGGAGTTCACCGAGCTGCCCGGCACCGGGTCGCTCCGCTTGCTGCGCCGCGACCGCCGCTGACCCCCGGTGCGGCACGATGGGCGTCGTGCCCGTCCGCGTCTGCCTGCTCGGCCCGGTCGCCGTCCTGCGGTCCGACGGCACGGCGGCCGACGGCCGGCCGGTCGACGTGGGGGGTCCCCGCGCGCGGGCGCTGCTGGCCCGGCTCGCGATCGACCCCGGCCGGGTGGTGGGCCTGGACGCGCTGATCGACGCGCTGTGGGACGGCGAGCCGCCCGCGGCGCCGGGCAACGCGGTGCAGGCGGTGGTCTCCCGGCTGCGGCGGGCGCTGCCGGAGCTCTCGCTGCGCGCGCAGGCGCACGGCTACGTGCTGGAGCGGCCCGCCCGGGTCGACGCCGCCGAGTTCGAGGCGCTCGTGGCCCGGGCCCGCGACGAGCGCGACCCGCAGCGGGTGGTCGAGCTGCTCGACGCCGCGGAGGCGCTGTGGCGGGGGCCGGCGCTGGCCGACCTGCGCGACCTGGCGTTCACCGCCGCGCCCGCGGCCCGCTGGACCGAGCTGCGGCTGTCCGCGGCCGAGCAGCGGCTCACCGCCGAGCTGGCCCGCGGCCGGGCGGCCGCCGTCCTGCCCGAGCTGGAGGAGCTGACCGCCGACCACCCGCTGCGGGAGACCCTCGCCGTGCTGCTGGTCCGCGCGCTGGCGCAGCTGGGCCGCCCGGCCGAGGCGCTCACCGCCTACGGGCGCTGCCGCGCCCGGCTGGCCGACGAGCTCGGCGCCGACCCGTCACCGGCGCTGCAGGCCGAGCACCTGGCGGTGCTGCGCGGCCGGACCACCGCCCCCGAGCCGCCCGCGGTCCGGGACGGCACCCCGCTGCGCACCCCGCTGACCAGCTTCCTGGGCCGGGACGACGAGCTGGCCGCGGCCCGGCGGATGCTCGACGGCGGCCGGTTGGTGACGCTGCTCGGGCCGGGCGGCGCGGGCAAGACCCGGCTGGCGCTGGAGACCGCGCACGCCCGCCGGGGCGAGGTGCCCGACGGCGTCTGGTGGGTGGAGCTGGCCCCGGTCGCCGACGCCCGGCTGCTGCCCGCGGCCGTGCTGGCCGCGGTCGGCCAGCGCGAGGGCACGTCGCTGGAGCGGGTGCCGACCCTGGTCGAGGCCAGCGACCGGCTGCAGGAGACGTTCGCCGAGCGCCGGGCGCTGCTCGTGCTGGACAACTGCGAGCACCTGGTCGCCGCCGTCGCCCAGCTCACCGACGAGCTGCTCGCGCACTGCCCGCGGCTGTCGGTGCTGACCACCAGCCGCGAGCCGCTCGGCGTCCCCGGCGAGACGGTGCTGCCGGTGGGGCCGCTGGAGGTGCCCGAGGCCGGCGACGAGGGTGCCGCCGACGCCCCGGTGGTGCGGCTGTTCGCCGACCGGGCCGCCGCGGTGCGGCCGGACTTCGCGGTGACCGCGCAGAACCTGCCCGCCGTGCTGGAGATCTGCACCCGGCTGGACGGGATGCCGCTGGCCCTGGAGCTGGCCGCTGCGCGGCTGCGCAGCCTGGGGGTCGCCCAGATCGCCGCCCGGCTCGACGACCGGTTCCAGCTGCTGACCGGCGGCAGCCGGGTGGCGCTGCCCCGGCACCAGACGCTGCGCGCGGTGGTCGAGTGGAGCTGGGAGGCGCTCGACGCCCGCGAGCAGGCGGTGGCCCGGCGGCTGTCGGTGTTCAGCGGCGGGGCGACCCTCGACGCGGTCGAGGCCGTCTGCGCGGACCCGGGCTGGCTGCCCGGCGAGGTGCTCGACGTGGTCAGCGCGCTGGTGGAGAAGTCGCTGCTGCTGGCCGGGTCGGCCGGCCCCGACGACGGCGTCCGCTACCGGATGCTCGAGACGATCCGCGCCTACGGTGCCGAGCAGCTCGACGCCGCCGGGGAGCGCGACCGGGTGGAGCGCGCGCAGGCCGCCTGGTGCCTGCGGGTGGTCGACGAGCTGGAGCCCCGGCTCCGCGGCCGCGGGCAGCTGCCCGCGCTGCACCAGCTGGACGCCGAGCACGACGGGCTGCTCGCCGTCCTGCAGCGGGCGGTCGCCGGCGGCGACGGGGAGACCGCCGTCCACCTGGGGGCGCGGCTGTGCTGGTACTGGCTGCTCACCGGGCGGCAGGCCGCCGCCAGCAGCTGGCTCGCGCAGGTCGTCGCGCTGCCCGGCGGCACGCCGGCGCAGCGGGCGACCTGCCGGACGTTCGCCGCGATGAGCCGGGCGGAGGGCGGCGACTGGACGTCGGCGCTGCCCGCGCTGCAGGAGGTCGCCGAGCTCCCGGCGGCCGACACCTGGGCCTCCGGTGACCCGGTCGCGGCCGTCGCGTGGGGGATCGCCGTGGTGTTCGCCGGCGGGTTCCGCTCCGGCGCCGCGCTGGACCGGCTGCGCGACCACCCCGACCCGTGGGTGCGGGCGGCGGCCCGGGCCGTGCAGGTGCAGGTCGCCGAGAACGTCGGCGAGCTGGCCGCGCTCGCCGACGAGCTCGTGGCGGTGCACGCCGAGTTCACCCGCCTCGGCGACCGGTGGGGCCGCTCGTTCACCGCCAGCAGCCTCGCCTCGTCGCTGGCCACCGAGGGTGACCTGGCCGGCGCGCTGGCCCGCTACGACGAGGCGATCGAGGTGGGGGAGGAGCTCGGCCTCACCGACGACGGAAACGCGATGCGGATCCGGCGGGCGCTGGTGCGCGCCGCGACCGGGGACCGTGCCGGGGCCCGCGCCGAGGTCGAGGAGCTGTTCGCCCGGGTGGCGGGCACCGGCGGCCCGCACCTGGCGTTCGTGGAGTCGGCGCTCGCCGGGCTCGACCTGCTCGAGGGCCGGATCGAGGAGGCGGAGCGGCTGCAGCGGGCGGCGGTGGCCCGGCTGGCCGGCACCGCGGGGCCACCGCAGGTCCTGGCGATGGTGCACGCCGGTCTCGGCCTGGTGCTCGCCGCCCGCGCCGCACACCAGCCGGGCGACCCCGCGGTGGTGCAGGAGGCGGCCGCGGAGCTCGACGCGGCGCTGGACCAGGCCGTCCGGGTGTCCGCCGACATGCCGATCGCGGCGATGGTCGTGCAGGGGCTCGCGGCGCTCGCCCTGGCCACCGGCGACGTGGAGCGCGCCGGCACCCTGTTCGGGATGGCCACCGCCGTCCGCGGCCGCCGGGACCGGGGTGACCTGGTCACCCTCGAGGTCGAGCGGCGGCTGCGGGAACGGCTGGGCGAGGCGGAGACCGAACGGCTGCACGCCGCCGGTGCGGCCGTGCCCCGGGCCGACGTGTTCGCCGAGCTCGGGGCGGCCTACACCGGCGGCTGGCCGGCCTTCCCGGCCGGGGAGACGGCTCAGACGCGACGCCGGTAGGCCCGCATCGCCAGCGGCACGAACACCACCAGCAGCAGCGCCGCCCAGCCCGCGGTCCAGGCCAGCGGCTCGGCCACCGGCCCGCCCAGCAGCAGCCCGCGGACGACCTCGATCAGGTGGGTCACCGGGTTGTTGCGGGTGAACGCTTGCAGCCAGCCGGGCAGCGTGGCCGGGTCGACCAGCGCGTTGCTGCCGAAGACCAGCGGGAACATGGCCAGGAAGCCGATGCCCTGCACGGCGCCGGCCGACCGCACGGTGAGCCCGATCCAGACGAACACCCAGGACAGGCACATGGCGAAGGCGATCGCCACCAGCACCGCCAGCGCCGCCGCGGGCAGGCCCTCGGTCGTCCGGAAGCCGAGCGCCGAGACGAAGACCAGCAGCACCCCGACCGCGGTGACGTACCGGACGACGTCGGCGAGCACCGCGCCCACCAGCGGCGCGGACCGGGCGATGGGCAGGCTGCGGAACCGGTCGAACACTCCCTTGCTGATGTCGTTGTTCAGCGCGGTGCCGATGCCGCCGGTGGCGAACAGCAGGGTCTGCGCCAGGATGCCGGGCACCAGGTAGGTCAGGTAGTCGTGCCAGTCGCCTGAGATGGCGCCGCCGAAGACGAACACGAACAGCACGGTGAAGACGATCGGCTGCAGGCTGACGTCCATCAGCGCCTCGGGCTGGTGGCGGATCTTCACCACGTTGCGCCAGGCGAGGGTCAGCGACTGCTGCAGGGCGGACCCGCCGCCCGGGCGGGTGGTCGCCGGCCGGGTGGCCGGCGGAGCGGTGAGCGTGGTCATGCGAGGGCCTCCTGCGGGTCGGTGGGCACGCCCTGCTCGGCCGCGTGGCCGGTGAGCGCGAAGAAGACGTCGTCCAGGCTGGGCAGCCGGACGGCGAGCTCGGAGACGGCGACGCCGGCGACGGTGAGCCGGTCCAGCACCGTGCCGAGCAGCGTCTCGCTGGGCACCGGCACCGAGCTGGTGCCACGGCTGTCGGTGGTGGGCACCGCGCCGGTGACCTGCTCGAGCACCTGCAGGACGACCGGCTGGTCGGCGCGGTCGCGCGGGCGCACGGTGAGCGTCCGGGCGCCGGTGCGGAGCTTCAGCTCGTCGCTGGTGCCGCGGGCGACGACGGTGCCCTCGTCGAAGACGACGATGTCGTCGGCGAGCTCGTCGGCCTCCTCCAGGTACTGCGTGGTCAGCAGCACGGTGGTGCCGTCGTCGACCAGGCCGCGCACGGTGTCCCAGACCTCGTTGCGGCTGCGCGGGTCCAGGCCGGTGGTCGGCTCGTCGAGGAACAGCACGCGCGGCCGGTTGACCAGGCTGGCGGCCAGGTCGAGCCGCCGGCGCATGCCACCGGAGTAGGTCTTGGCGGAGCGGCCGCCGGCGTCGCTGAGGCTGAACCGGGCCAGCAGCTCGGTGGCCCGGGCGTGCGCGTCGGTCCGGGAGGCGCCGAGCAGCCGGCCGATCATGACGAGGTTCTGGCGGCCGGTGAGGTCCTCGTCGACCGAGGCGTACTGGCCGGTCAGGCCGATGAGCTCGCGGACCCGCTGCGGTTCGCGGGCGACGTCGTGGCCGCAGATCCGGGCGGTGCCGGCGTCGGCGCGCAGCAGCGTGGCGAGCACCCGCACCGCGGTCGTCTTGCCGGCGCCGTTCGGGCCGAGCACGCCGAGCACGGTGCCGGCGGGGGCGGAGAGGTCGACGCCGGCCAGCGCGCGGGTCGACCCGTAGCTGAGCTCCAGGCCGGTCGCCTCGATGGTGTTGTCCATGTGTCCTCCTGCAGACGTGGTCTGTCGGAGGAGACGGTCGCGCCGGGCGCTGACGGCCGGCCGACGTCGCGCTGACGCCCGCTGACGACGCCTGGGTGGAGTCCCAGCGCATCGATCTCCGAGCGCTGGGACTCCACCCGGCGCGCGGGGGACGATGGAGGCGTGACCGTGCTCGACGACCTGACCCGCACCCGGGCGGAGACCCTCGCCCAGATCGACGCGCTCACCCGCGAGTTCGCCGAGGTGGTGGCCGCGTCGCAGTCGTCGAACGCCGACGACGAGCACGACCCGGAGGGCGCGACGATCGCGTTCGAGCGGCAGCAGGTGGCCGCGCTGCTGGACTCCGCCCGCCGCCGGCTGGCCGACGTGGACGCCGCGCTGGCCCGCGCGCAGGACGGCGGCTACGGCGTCTGCGAGAGCTGCGGCCGGCCGATCGCCGCCGAGCGGCTGGCCGCCCGCCCGCAGGCCCGCACCTGCATCGGCTGCGCCCGCTGAGCGGGGCGCCGCCGTCCGGGCACCCCGCCCGGCGTCGTCAGCTGAGCGCCGAGAGGTCCCCGCGGCCGGCGTCGGGCTTGTAGGGGGCCGGCGCGACGGTGGCCCGGATGACCTTCTCCGGGTCGCCTGGGTTGCCCCAGACCACCTCGACCTCGGTGCCGATCTCGGCGGTGTCGACGTCCATCGTGGCCAGCGACAGCATCCGGCGGGCCCAGTAGCTGAACCCGCGGGACGTGGCGACGCCGACCAGCCGGCCGTCCCGCTCCACCCGGTCGGCCCACATGAAGCCGCGCTGGTCGCGGGGCAGGTCCATGAACGTGTGGTGGCGCCGGCCGGGGTCGAACAGCGACGCGTACACGTCGGTCACGTCCTCGGCGTTCCACTCCAGCGACCGGATCACCCGCCGGGGCGCGGCCTTCTCCGCCTCCAGGGCGGCGCGGCCGAGGAAGTCGTGGTCGAACTTCACGTTGCGGCCCCAGCCGAGCTCCACCGGGCTGCGGTAGTACTCGCTGACGTCCTGCCCCGGGTAGCTGCCGGCGATGTAGGCGGGCTGGGCGTTCGCCGGCATCGAGGCGGTGAACAGGTCCAGGTAGTCGGCCAGGTCGGGCTCGAAGATCGCCGGGATGTAGTCGGTGGCGATGGTCGGGACGCACGCCTCCAGGTGGTTGATCGGGGCGACCCGGCCGCCCATCCTGCGGATGCCGAACTCCTGGCCGGCCTCGAGCACGGCCGCGTACACCTCCGGCCCGACCTCGGACGGGCCCTGCAGCTCGAAGCCCGCCTCGCCGGCCATGCCCTGGCGCAGCGCCCACACGTCGTGCCCGGCGATCCGCACCGCCGTGACGTGCATGTAGGGGGTGGTCAGCAGGTCCTGGCTGCCGGTCAGCCGCTGCAGCAGCCTGACCGAGGTGGGGCCGGACACCTGGTAGACGAACCAGTCCTCGCGCTGCACTGCCGCGTCGTAGCGGCCGCGCTCGAGCTGGTGGCCCAGCCAGAAGCCGCCGCGCCCGTGCAGCACGAAGTCGTCGTCACCGAAGCGGGTGAGGATTCCCTCGTGGACCACCTTGCCGTCGGCGTTGGTGTGGATGACGTGCTTGGACCGGCCGGGCCGGAAGTCCTCGAAGCTGTTGACCGAGTAGTCGCTGAACAGCCGCAGCACGTCCGGCCCGGAGAACCGGTGCTGCCAGAGGAACGACCAGTCGCCGATGTAGCAGGTGTTCTTCCACGACAGGCTCTCGTCCAGCCAGTCGGTGTACTCCGGCTGGCCGAAGCGGCTCCACGCGTATCCCGGCGGGGGCACGCGCATGCTGCTCACGGAGTACGTCATCGTCGCTCCAGTCGTCTCGGGCGCGTCAGCTGACGTAGCGGCGCGCGGTGCTCTGCTTCTGGGCGTGCTCCAGCGCGGCGAACCGCGCCTCGGCGTGCGGGGGCAGCACCCGCCGCTCGCGCACCAGCCACGGGATCCCGCGCACCGCGGCGAGCAGGCCCCGCGCGGTCACCCGGTCCTTGGGCACGGTGCGCAGCAGGTGCCCGGTGCGGCGCAGCGCCGGGCGCAGCGGCCGGCGCAGCCACGTCGTCCACAGGGTGTTGCGGATGCCGTCGGCCCGCCGCTTGTGCGGGTCGCGGGCGGTGCTGGCCTGGTGGTGGATGGTCAGCTGCGGCAGGTAGCAGAGCTCCCAGCCGCGGGCGGCGAGGTCGCCGGCCATCAGCTCCTCCTCGCCACCCAGCCACAGCCGCTCGTTGAAGCCGCCGACCTCGCAGAAGGCCGCGCGGCGCAGCACGCTCGCGCCGGCGAGGAAGCTGCCCAGCGCCGGACCGGGCAGCCAGTCGGCGCCGACGACGGGGGAGTCGCGCAGCTCCGCGACGATCGGGTCCTCGACGCCGCCGGGCTCCACCAGGATCCGCGCGGTGACGACGGCCAGCCGCGGGTGGGCGTCGAGCACGTCGGCGGCCTCCCGCAGCGAGCCCGGGTCCCACCACGTGTCGTCGTCGCAGAACGCCACGTAGGGGGTGTCGAGCCGGGCGACGCCGAGGTTGCGGCCGACCGCGCCCAGGTTCTCCGGGCTGGCGATCAGCTCGACCCAGGGGTGCTCGCGGCGGACGGCGTCCGCGGTGCCGTCGGAGCTGCCGTTGTCGACGACCACCACGTGCGGCTGCTCGGGCAGCGCCCGCAGCCGGGTGAGCGCCAGCAGCAGCTCGTCCCGCCGGTCGTGCGTGATCACCACGACGGCGGCCCGCGGGTCGGGCACGGTGCCGGTCGTGGTGGGCTCGGTGAGTTCGCTGGTCATGACTCCTGCAGCTGTCGGACGCCGGTCATCACGGTCGGGGGGAGCACCCGGCGGGCGCGGAGGGCCGCGGGCACCCGGGGCAGGGCGCCGGCCAGCCCGCGCAGGCCGAGCCGGCCGGCACGCGCCGCGCGCAGCAGCTGGCCGGCCAGGTCGCGCGCGGGGTAGCGCATCAGCGCGGTGAGCACCCGGCTGCGCCACAGGCCCGACTGCCGGACGGCGGACGCCTCCCGCCGGGTCGAGGGGTGGTGGTGCACCGTGACGCCGTCGACGTAGGCGAGCCCCCAGCCGGCGGCGGCCAGGTCGAGGGCGAGCCGCTCCTCCTCGCCGGGGAAGCGGACCACGTCGTCGAAACCGCCGACGGCGGTGAACGCCTCGGTGCGCACCAGCGCGGCGCACGCGACGAAGCCGAGCAGCGACGGGCCCGGGAGGTCCGGCTCGGTGCCCAGCGGGCTCTCGGCCATCACCGTGCAGACGCCGTCGAGCGACTCCTCGGGGCCCACCAGGATCCGTGCGGCGAGCAGGCCGAGCCGCGGGTGGGCCTCCATCACCGCGACCGCGCGGGCCAGGTCGCCGGGCGCCCACCACGAGTCGTCATCGGTGAAGGCCACGTAGGGGGTGTCGGCGTGCTGCACCCCGATGGTGCGGGCGACCGCGCCGACGTTCTCCGGCAGCGGGACGACAGTCACCTCCGGGTGCGCGGCCCGGACGGCGGCGACCGTGTCGTCGGTCGAGGCGTTGTCGACCAGCACCACCGGCGCCTCGTGCCGGGGGATGCTGGCCAGCAGGTCCTCGCGCCGGTTGCGGCTGGCGATCACGCACGTGACCGCGGCCCGGGCGGCGTCCGGCTGCGCGGGCGCGGCGGCCGGTTCGGTGATCACGGGCGGAGTCTGCCCGGCGTCCCGCTCGCTCAACCGCCGGCCTCCGTGGTCTCCGGCACGCCGGTGCCCGCTGCGCCCGTGCGGTCCAGCGCCGCCGGGGCGGTGAACAGGCCGGCGGCGGGGCCGGTGCCGGCCAGCGCGTCGGCGGCGAGCACCACCGCGGCCGCGGTCCAGGTGGTGCGTTCCACCGGCCAGCGCGCGTCGTCGGCGTAGACCAGCCCGGTCCAGTAGCCGCCGTCCTCCTCGCGCAGGTGCTGCATGGCGGCCAGCTGCGCGAGGGCGTCGTCCCGGCGACCTGCGGCGGCCAGCGCGAGCGCCAGCTCGCAGGTCTCCGCGCCGGTCACCCAGGGCCGGTCGGCGACGCACCGCACCCCGAGGCCCGGGACGACGAAGGTGTCCCAGCCCGCGGCCAGCCGCTGCGACGCGGCGGGACCGGTCAGCGCGCCGGCGAGCACGGGGTAGTACCAGTCCATCGAGTACCGCGACCGGTCGGCGAACGCGCCGGGCCGCCGGCGCAGCGCGGTGAGCACGCCGTCGGTGGCCAGCTCCCAGTCCGGCTGCGGCTCGCCGACCAGGTCGGCGAGCGCGGCGCCGCAGCGCAGCGCCTGCGCCAGGCTGGCGTTGCCGGTCAGCAGGGCGGTGTCGTCGGCGGTTCCGTCGGGGCGCAGCGCCCAGCCGATCGCGCCGCTGGGCAGCTGCATCGCGACGACCAGGTCCAGCGCCCGCCGGACGGCCGGCCACAGCTGGTCGACCAGCGCCGCGTCGCCGCTGCACAGCCAGGAGTGCCAGGCGCCGACGGCGAGGTAGCCGGCGTGGTTGCTCTCCGCGGCCGGCGCGGTCACCCGGCCGTCGGTGTACCCGGCGGCCCAGGAGCCGTCCGGGCGCTGCCGGCCGGCCAGCCACCGGTAGGCGGCGACGGCGCGGGCGTGCTCCCCGCCGACGTCCAGCGCCATGGCGGCCTCGACCGAGTCCCAGGCGTCGAGCCGGCCGTTGCGCGCCCAGGGCAGCGCACCGTCGGCGGACTGCTGCGCGGAGATCCAGCCCACCGTGGCCCGCAGCTGGTCGGCGCTCAGCACGCCGGGGACGGCGGGCAGCTCAGGCACGCGCCGGTTCCTGCTCGGCGGGGACGTCGGCGGGTGCGTCCGTCGCGGCCGGCTTGTCGGCGTAGATGACGAAGCTCTTGCCCAGCAGCGGGTCCAGGGCCCGCTCGGCGGCGCGGGTCAGCCGCGGCCGCTTGACGAGGTCCCAGACCAGCAGCCGGTGGTAGGCGCGGGTGAGCGCGGTGTCGCGGTCGACGCCGACCGCGCACTTGAGCCACCAGTAGGGCGCGTGCAGCGCGTGCGCGTGGTGGGTGTCGGTGGGCTGCAACCCGGCCTGCGCCAGCCGCTCCCACAGCTGGTCGCCGCGGTAGATGCGCAGGTGGCCACCGGCCTGCGCGTGGTAGGCGTCGGACAGCGCCCAGCACACCCGCTCGGGCCCGTACCGCGGGACGGTGACGGCCACCCGGCCCCCGGGCTTGAGCACCCGGGCGATCTCGGCGATCGCGCTGACGTCGTCGGGGACGTGCTCGAGCACCTCGGAGGCGATCACCCGGTCGACGCTCGCGTCGGGCACCGGCAGCGCGCGCAGGTCGGCGCGGGCCACCGCGGCGTGCGCGCCGGCCGGCGCCTCACCGGCGGCGGCGATGGCCCCGAGCCACTCGGCGGTGGTCGCGACCTCGGACCGGCCCCAGTCGACGGCGAGCACGTCGGCGCCGCGGCGGAACGCCTCGAACGCGTGCCGCCCCTCGCCGCAGCCCAGGTCGAGCACCCGCATGCCCGGCCGGACGTCGAGCAGGTCGTAGTCGACGGTCAGCACCCGGCGGCCCGTCCCGCTGCCGCGCCGGCGGCCCGCCGGTCGAGCACCTCGGCGTACCAGTCGGCGGTGCGCTCCGCGGTGCGCCGCCAGGTGTAGTTGGCCAGCACCCGGGCCTGCCCGGCGCGGCCCAGCTGCTCCTGCAGCGACGGGTGGTCGAGCACCAGCTGCAGCGCGCCGGCCAGCCGGTCGACGTCTCCGGCGGGCACCTGCACCCCGGCGTGCGAGCCGACCACCTCCGGCAGCGCCCCGCCGTCGGTGGTGACCAGCGGCGTCGCGCACGCCATCGCCTCCACCGCGGGGAGCGAGAAGCCCTCGTACAGCGACGGGACGGCGACCACCGCGGCGGTCTGCAGCAGCCGCACCAGCTCCGCGGTCGGCACCCGGCCGGTGAAGCGCACCGCGTCGCCCAGGCCCAGCCGGGTCAGCGCGGCCTCGGTGGGGCCGCCAAGCGCCGGGGTGCCCACCACGGTCAGCCGGACCTCCCGCTCGGTGCGCAGCTTGGCGACCGCCTCCAGCAGGTGCACCAGGCCCTTGAGCGGCACGTCGGCGCTGGTGGTCACCACCACCGAGGAGCCGTCGCGCAGCGCCCGGTCGGCCGGCGGGGTGAAGACGGCGGGGTCGATCCCGACCGGGATGACGTCGACGGCCGGCGCCGGCACCGCCATCCGCTCGGCGATGTCCCGGCGGGAGCTCTCCGAGACGGTGGTCAGGCCGTCCAGCCGGCGCGCCACCCGGGCCTGCATGCCGGTGAACGCGTACCAGCGGCGCAGCGCGAGCCGCCGGCGCCGACCGGTCGCGGCGGCGAGCTCCAGGTCGCGGTCGACCGCGACCGGGTGGTGGACGGTGGCGACCACCGGCAGGCCGCGGCGCTGCAGCTGCAGCAGGCCCCAGCCCAGGGACTGGTTGTCGTGGACCAGGTCGAAGGCACCGGCGAACGGCCCCCGGCGGGCGCCCAGCAGCCGGGCCGCGCGCAGCGAGAAGGTGAGCGGCTCGGGGAACGCGGCGGTGCACATCATCGCCCACTCGGCGACGTCGACCCAGTCGCGGAACTCGCGGGGCCGGGGCGTCCGGAACGGATCGGGTTCGCGGTACAGGTCCAGGCTGGGCACCTCGGTCAGCGGCACCCCGTCGGCCAGCTCCGGGTAGGGCTGGCCGCTGAACACCCGCACCGAGTGGCCGAGCTCGCGCAGCTCGCGGGACAGCGCCGAGACGTAGACGCCCTGCCCCCCGCTGTGCGGCTTGCTCCGGTAGGACAGCAGTGCGACGCGCAGCGACCGTCCCATGACCGGACTCTAACCAGCGGCGGGGCCGCCCCCGGCGCGCGCCCGGGAGCTCCGGGGCTGGCAGGGTGCGCCCATGATCCGTCACGTCGTGCTGTTCACCTGGACCGAGTCGACCGACGCCGCGACCCGGGCGGCCACGGTGGCCGCCCTGCGCCGGCTGCCGGAGGAGGTCGGCGGGATGACCGGCTTCGCGGTGGGCCCGGACGCCGGTCTGGTCGAGGGCAACGCCGACACCGCGCTGGTCGCCGACTTCCCCGACGAGGCGGCGTACCGCACGTACGCCGAGCACCCGCGGCACCTGGAGGTCATCGCCGAGCACGTGCGCCCGCACCTGGCATCGCGGACCGCCGTCCAGTACGCGGTCTGACCGGTCCGGCCCGGGCCGCGACGCACGCGGGTACCGGGCGCGTCGATGATCGAGCGTGACGCCGCGCCGACACCGCGCTCCCGCCGGCGGGTGGCGCGACGGGCAGCACTGGTCCGGTCGGTCGGCTCTCCCTACCGTCGGCGCATGATCGAGGCAACCGGTCGTCGACGTCGCACGGTCGTGCTGCTCGCCACCACCGCCCTCGGGGGTGCGGTGCTGGCGGGGTGCGCCACGGAGCAGCCGGCGGGGGAGCGAGCCGGCACCGCCGTGTCGCCCGCCGCCGCCACGTCGAGCCCGCCGGCCGGCACCCCGGCGGGTGCCTCGTCGAGCGGGGCCGGGAGCACCTCCGGTGGGTCGTCCGACCTCACCGACGGGCTCCTCCCCGAGGCGGCGTTCGGCGACGGTGCCGAGGTGCACACCTGGAGCGGCCCGGAGGGGGACCACGGCCTCCCCGGCTGGGGACCGTGGCACCACGGGCACGACGGGCACCACGGGCACGACTGGCCCCGTGCCGACGTCGACCCCGCCAGCTGCGCGACCGCGTTCGACGAGGCGACGAAGGGGCTGGACGACGCGGGCGACGACGCCGATGCCGCCTCCAGGGTGGGGATCCGGGACGAGGTCGTGACGGTCGAGTCCCTGGTCCAGGGCACGGTCCCGTCGCTCGACGCGCTGCGCTCGGCGCTGGCCGCCTGCCCGACGGCGACGATCGGCGGGCCCGGGCCGTGGCAGGTCTCCTTCTCGATCACGCAGGTCAACGTCCCGGCCCTCGGGGACGGCAGCCTGGCCGTGCGCGCCGACGTGTCGGCCAGCGGCAGCAAGGGCGAGGACCGGCAGCGGTCGGCGCTGCTCGGCCTGGCGCAGGACGGGGACCGGACGGTCGTGCTGGTCAGCACGCGCCACGACGGTGCGCAGCCGGACGAGGCGGCGTTCCGGGAGCTGCTGCAGCAGGCCTACCAGGTGCAGGCGGACGCGCTCGACTGAGCCGTTGCCGGCCCGTCGCCCGAGCAGCGGTGGACGAGCCGGTACGACGGACGGGGGCGGGGAGCAGACCGACGGGGTGGGCACGGGGAGAGCCTGAGCGCTCCCACCCGCCCGGCCGCGCGTCCGTCCACAGCCGGGTGTCCCGTCCACAGATCCGTCGCAGCGCTGTTGCCGGGTCGCTCCCGTGCCCAGGGTCTGCGGCATGGCTGCAGACCCCCTCCCCACCGTCCGCCTCTCCGGGCCCGGCGAGTTCGCCGCCGCCCTCCCGTACCTGGTCGGCTTCAGCCCGCGCGAGTCGCTGGTCGTCGTCAGCGTGCGCGGCCCGAACCGCCGGTTCGGGTTGACGGCGCGCGTCGACCTGCCCCCACCCGCCGTCCGGGCCCGGGTGCTCGCCGGGCTGGTGCGCGCCGTCGCCACCGAGCGGCCGGCCGGCGTGCTCGCCGCCGTGGTGAGCGAGGACGCCGACGTGCCCAGCGTGCCGGTCCGCGCCGGGGGAGCCGGCGGCCTGCCGCTGCCCGACCTGCCGCACCGGGCGCTGGTCCGCGAGGCGGTGCTCGCGTTCCGGGCGTCCGGGGTGGCGGTGCACGACGTGCTGCTGGTGCGGGGCGGTCGCTGGTGGTCCTACGACCGGGCCGGGCCGGACGGCGTGCCGGGGGAGGGCACCCGGCTGCCGGCCGGCACCAGCGCACTGGCCGCCGCAGCGGCGGTGAGCGGGCAGGTCGTGGAGGACGACCGCGCGGAGCTGGCGCAGCGGATCGCGCCGCCGGCCTCGCTGGTCGGCATGGCGCACGCCTGCGACGAGGTGGGCGCGGCGATGGCCGTCCGCTCCATCGTCGACGGCTGGGACGCCGTGGTCGCCGAGTCTCTGCGGCTGGTCGAGGAGGCGGTCGCGACGATGGTCCGCCCCGGCTCGGCGCGGCTGACCGACGAGCAGGTCGCCCGGCTGGCCTGGGGGCTGCGCGACACCGAGGTCCGCGACGCCGCGCTGCGGTTCGCGCTGGGGCACACGTCGGTCGGCGCGGAGGTGCTCTGGACCGAGCTCACCCGCCGGGTGCCGGCTCCGCTGGACGCCGCGCCGGCCACGCTGCTGGCGGTCAGCGCATGGGTGCGGGGCAACGGTGCGATGGCCAACGTGGCGCTGGAGCGGGCGCTGACCAGCGAACCGTCCTACACCTTCGCCGGCCTGCTGCGGACCGCGCTGGACGCGTGCACGCCACCGGACCAGCTGCGCCGGCTCCTGCACGACGTCACCGGCGACCTGCCGGGGGAGCTGCCGGGCACCGGCGCCGGAACCGGCACCGGCCACCCGACGAGGGCGCCCGGTGGCCGGTGACGGGGTGGCCGGCGACCCGCCGGCCACCCCGCGGCGGTCACAGCAGCTCGGGCCGCTGCCACTCCTCGCCCAGGACGTGCTCGGCCAGGAACGCGAGCACCGTCTCGTACCAGACCTGGGCGTTGCCGGGGGTGAGCACCCAGTGGTTCTCGTCCGGGAAGTACAGGAACTTCGACGGGACCCCGCGCTTCTGCAGGTCGTACCAGAGCCGCAGGCCCTCGCCGATCGGCACCCGGTAGTCCTTGTCGCCGTGGATGACCAGCATCGGGGTGCGGATGGCGTCCGCGTAGCGGTGCGGCGAGTTCTGCTCGTAGCGCTTCGTCTCGGCGAGCGGGTCGCCGAACTCGCGCTCCCAGTAGTACGCCGCGTCGGTGGTGCCGCTGAAGCTGTCCAGGT
Source organism: Modestobacter sp. NPDC049651 (assembly GCF_040659695.1). NCBI lineage: Bacteria > Bacillati > Actinomycetota > Actinomycetes > Geodermatophilales > Geodermatophilaceae > Modestobacter > Modestobacter sp. NPDC049651. The sequence goes on along the minus strand of NZ_JBFAOG010000001.1, from coordinate 439,082 downwards.
GCCAGAGGCTGGCGTGGGTGACGATGGCCCGGAACCGGTCGGTCTGGGTGGCCACCCAGTTGGCCATGTAGCCACCGAACGAGCCGCCCATCGCCGCGGTGCGGGTCGCGTCGATCTCCGGCAGCGCCTCCGCGGCGTCCACCGCGGCCATCAGGTCGGTGTACGGGGCGTCGCCCCACTCGCCCCGGCCGCGGCGGACGAAGTCCTGCCCGAAGCCCTGCGACAGCGCCGGGTTGGGCAGCAGCACCGCGTAGCCGCGGGCGGCCAGCACCCACGGGGTCCAGCGCCACGACCAGGAGTTCCAGCTCATCAGCGGGCCGCCGTGGATCCACAGCACCAGCGGCGCCGGGCTCTCCGGGCCGGCGCCCTCGGGCAGCACCAGCCAGGACTGCACCCGGGTGCCGTCGGAGGCGGTGGCGTCCAGCTCACGCAGGGTGCCGGGGAAGGCGTCGATCGTTCCGGGGTTCGGCAGCGCCGACGGGTCCTGGTCGGCGGCCGCCGGGTCCAGCCGCACCGGCACCGGCGGGGTGTCGTACCCCGACCGCAGCGCGTACAGGGCGGTGCCGTCGCGGCCCACCTGCAGGTCGCTGTAGGCGCCCTGGGCGGTCAGCCGCACCGGGGTACCGCCGTCGGAGGGCACCCGGAACAGCGCGTGCCGTCCGTCGTCGTCGGCGAGGAAGAAGACCGCCGTGCCGTCCGCGCTGAACTGCGGCGCCGAGGGCCATCGGTCGAAGCCGGCGGTGAGGTCCCGCGGCTCCCCGCCGGCGGCGTCGACGACGAGCAGGGTGTAGTCCGGCGGCTCGGCGAACGTCGACTCCGACTCCCGCACGCACACGACCCGGGCCGAGTCGGGGGAGAAGGCCGGGGAGTGCACGTCGGCCAGCGGGTCGTCGACGAGCACCCGGCTCTCCCCGGACGCGACCTCGGTGAGCACCAGGCGGGTGCGGCGGCCGGCGTTGCCGTGCGGCACCTCCTCGGTGCGCACCAGGAGCCGGCCGTCCGGCGACAGCACGACCTCGTCGCCGGAACCGGTCGGCGCGCCGGCGTCGGGGGTCAGGTCGCGCCACTCCGGCGCGGCGGCGGGCCGGCCGGGCGGCGCCTCGGCCGGCAGCTGGCCCACCCAGTACACGTGCGGGACGGCGGGGCCGAGGTCGTGGTCCCAGTAGCGCACCGGGTAGCTCTCGTGCAGCACGGCGCTGACGCCGGCGTCCTTGCGGGCCTTGCGCCGCGCCTCGTCCGCCGCCGCGTCGGGGGCGCCGGGCAGCGTGGTGGCGACCACGGCCACGTCGCCGCTGTCGGCGGCCACGGCCACCCCGCCGATCCCCGCGGAGCGCTGCAGCACCACCCGGGCCTCACCGCCGTCGGCGGGCAGCACCCAGAGCGCCGGCACCGGGTCGCCGTCCGTGGCCTGCGGGTCGGGTCGGGCGGAGAGGAACAGCAGGTCACCGCCGGGGGTGAACACCGGCGCGGACTCCGCGGCGGGACCCCGGGTCAGCCGCCGGGCGGGGCGCTGCCCGGCGGGGTCGACCTCCCACAGCGCCGACTGCCACTTCTTGCCCTCGGCGTCGAGGGTGGCGACCGTGGTCACCAGCCGGCGGCCGTCGGGGGAGAGCGCGAGCCCGCCGAGGCGGGGCAGCGCCACGAAGTCGGCGAGGCGGTGGAAGGGGGTCGGGGCGGGGGAAGCGCCGTCGGGGGCAGGGGTCTCGCTCACCGGTGCCTTCTCTCTGCGCGTGGAGGCGGGGCGGTCACGAGCCTAGTGAGCCGGTCGTGAGCGGGGCGAACGAGTTGCCGGGGGCGGGAACGGCGGGAGCCGCGCCCCCGGGTGGGGACGCGGCTCCAGGTGCGCGTGCGGCGGCCGGGTCAGACGACGGCGGCCGTGGCCTCCTCGGTGACCTCGGCGGCCTCCTCGGGGGTCAGGGACTCGTCGACCGCGCTGACGAACACGTGCTGCGCCACACCCGGGGGCACCGGCACGCCGTTGACCAGCACCGTGCCGTTGGCGACGGTGGCCGTCACCTTCGAGCCGGGGTGGATGCCCTGGGCGTCGAGGGTGCGCAGCAGCTCGGCGTCCTCCTGCAGCTGCTCGCTGATCCGGCGGATGACCACCGGCCGGCCCTCCGGCGACGCGGTGGTCGACAGCAGCGTCAGCGCGTCCAGCACGGCGCTGGTGTCACCGCCCAGCGCGTCCAGCCCCGGGATCGGGTTGCCGAACGGCGACACGGTCGGGTGGTTGAGCAGGGTCAGCAGCTTGCGCTCGACCGCCTCGCTCATCACGTGCTCCCAGCGGCAGGCCTCCTCGTGCACCTCCGCGTACTCCAGCCCGATCACGTCGACCAGCAGGCACTCGGCCAGCCGGTGCTTGCGCATCACCGCCGTGGCCAGCTTGCGGCCCTCGTCGGACAGCTGCAGGTGCCGGTCGCCCTGCACGGTCAGCAGACCGTCGCGCTCCATCCGGGCGACCGTCTGGCTCACCGTGGGGCCGCTCTGGTGGAGGCGCTCGGCGATCCGGGCCCGGAGGGGCACGATGCCCTCCTCCTCGAGCTCGAAGATCGTCCGGAGGTACATCTCCGTGGTGTCGATGAGGTCGTTCACGTCCACTCCTCCGTCAGTTGCGCCCGATCCTACGAGGCGGAGGGCCTCCTCCGGGGGCGCTCCGCGGAAACGCTGCGCGGACGCCGGACATGCCGCACCGGCGCGGCGGCACCGGTAGCGTCGCCCCGGTGACGGAGCTGGGCGGCTCGACGACGAGCAGCGCACCGCGGCGCGGTGCGCCGGTGGCCGGGCACGCGGGAGGTGGGCGGTGAGCGACTCCGTCGCGGTCGTCTGGGACGACGCGCTGCTCGGCTACACGATGGGCGGCGAGCACCCCATGCACCCGGTGCGGCTGGACCTCACCATGCGGCTGGCCGACACGCTGGGCGTGCTGGCCAGCCCGCGCATCGAGGTCGTCGGCCCGGAGCCGGCCGGGGTCGACCTGCTCACGCTGGTGCACGACCCCGCCTACCTGGACGCGGTCCGCCGCGCGCCCGACGACCCGGCCGGCGCCGGCCACGGGCTCGGCACGGCCGACAACCCCGTCTTCCCCGGCCTGTACGACGCCGCCGCGCTGATCGCCGGCGGCAGCGTGCTGGCCGCGCAGCAGGTGCACAGCGGGCGCGCGCAGCACGCGGTCAACATCGCCGGCGGCCTGCACCACGCGATGCGCGCCGCCGCGTCCGGCTTCTGCGTCTTCAACGACGCCGCGATCGCCATCGCCTGGCTGCTGCGCCAGGGCTACGAGCGGATCGCCTACGTCGACCTCGACGTCCACCACGGCGACGGGGTGCAGGCCGCCTTCTACGACGACCCGCGGGTGCTCACCGTGAGCATCCACCAGACGCCGCTCACGCTCTGGCCCGGCACCGGCTACCCGGAGGAGACCGGGGACCCCGCGAAGGCCCTGGGCAGCGCGGTGAACCTGGCGCTGCCCAACGGCACCGACGACTCCGGCTGGCTGCGCGCGTTCCACGCCGTGGTGCCCGGTGTGGTGCGCGCGTTCGCCCCGCAGATCCTGGTCACCCAGTGCGGCTGCGACGCCCACCACGAGGACCCGATGGCCGACCTCGGGCTCACCGTCGACGGCCAGCGGGCCTCCTACCGCGCGGTGCACGACCTGGCGCACGAGGTGTGCGACGGCCGCTGGGTGGCCCTCGGCGGGGGTGGCTACGGGCTGGTGCGCTGCGTGCCCCGCGCCTGGACCCACCTCATCGCCGAGGCCGGCGGCGACCGGCTGGCCCCGGCCACCGGGATCCCGCAGAGCTGGCAGGACGACGTCCGCCGCCGGGGCCTGCGGGCCACCCCGCCGACGACGATGACCGAGGGCGGCTACACCGGCTTCCGGCGCTGGGACCCGCTGGAGGAGGACCGCGTCGACCGCGCGATCCGGCGCACCCGCACCGCCTCCTTCCCGCTGTTCGGCCTCGACCCGGACGACCCCCGTGACTGATGGAAGGACCACCCAGCCCCCCACCGCTCGCGGGCTCGCGGCGGGGCCCTGCTGGGCGGCCGGTGGAGACCATGACCGCTAGCGACCAGCACCCGGCACCGCCGCCCGCGCACTGGGAGGCCGACGTCGTCGCCTCCGACGGCGGCACCGTGCACCTGCGGCCGATCACCCCCGACGACGCGGAGGGCATCGAGGGCCTGGTCGAGCGCAGCTCCGACCAGACCCGCTACTACCGCTTCTTCGGCCCGGTGCGCCGGCTGTCGGACAAGGACCTGCACCGGTTCACCCACGTCGACCACGACAGCCGGGTCGCGTTCGTCGTCCTGCTCGGCGACCGGGTCATCGGCGTCGGCCGGTACGACCGCTACCCCGGCACCGACGAGGCCGAGGTGGCCTTCCTCATCGAGGACGCCCACCAGCGCCGCGGCCTGGGCTCGGTGCTGCTCGAGCACCTCGCGGCGGCCGCCCGGGAGCGCGGCATCACCCGGTTCGTGGCCGAGGTGCTGGCGCAGAACGGCCAGATGGTGCGGGTGTTCCAGGACGCCGGCTACTCGGCGAAGCGGTCCTACGCCGACGGCGTCGTCCACCTGACCTTCCCGATCGCGCCCACCGAGCAGTCGCTGGCGGTCACCTACGAGCGCGAGCAGCGCAGCGAGTCCCGCTCCATCGGCCGGCTGCTCACCCCCGGCTCGGTGGCCGTGGTCGGCGCCAGCAACGACCGGACCAAGGTCGGCTACGCGGTGCTGCACGACCTGCTCGAGTACGGGTTCGCCGGGCCCATCTACCCGGTGAACCCCGCGGTGCGGCACGTCCGCGGTGTCCCCGCGCACGCCTCGATCGAGGCCATCCCGGACGACGTCGACCTCGCGGTGCTGGCCGTCCCCGCCGACGAGGTGCCCGAGGTGGTCGCCGCGTGCCGGCGCAAGAACGTCCGCGGGCTGGTCGTCATCTCCGGCGGCTTCGGCGAGACCGGCCCCGAGGGGCGGGCCGCCGAGCGGGAGCTGGTCGCGTCGGCCCGCGCGTCGGGCATGCGGGTCGTCGGCCCCAACTGCCTGGGCATCGTCAACACCGACCCGGCGGTCCGGCTGAACGCCAGCCTGGCGCCGCACGTGCCCGGCCGGGGCCGGGTGGGGTTCTTCGCCCAGTCCGGTGCGCTCGGCGTGGCGTTGCTGGACCGGGCCCGCGGCCGCGGCATCGGCCTGTCCAGCTTCGTGTCGGCCGGCAACCGGGCCGACGTCAGCGGCAACGACCTGCTGCAGTACTGGGCCACCGACCCGGCCACCGAGGTCGTCATGCTGCACCTGGAGAGCTTCGGCAACCCCCGCAAGTTCGCCCGGCTCGCGCGCAGCCTCGGCCGCACCAAACCGGTGGTCGCGGTGAAGAGCGGGCGGCACGTCAGCCCCACCGCGGGGCTGGCCGGCACCAGCGTCGCCGTTCCCGAGCAGTCGGTGGCGGCCCTGTTCGCCTCCGCCGGGGTCATCCGGGTCGACACCCTGGCCCAGCTGTTCGACGTGGGCACCCTGCTGGCGCACCAGCCGCTGCCCGGCGGCAACCGGGTCGCGGTCGTCGGCAACTCCACCGCGATGGGCGTGCTCGTCGCCGACGCCGTGCTGGAGCAGGGGCTGCAGCTGGCCCAGGACCGGCCGGTCGACATCGGCACCGGCGCCGGCCCGGAGGACTTCCGCGCAGCCCTCCAGGCCGCCGTCGACGACGAGGCCGTCGACGCCGTGGTCGCGGTGTTCCTGCCGCCGCTGCTGCGCGAGTCCGCGGAGTTCGGCCGGGTGCTGCGCGAGGTGGGCGCCGCCTCGGCCAAGCCGGTGCTGGCCAACTTCCTGTCGGTCAACGGCATCCCCGACGAGCTCGCGGTCCGCGACGCCGAGGGGATGCCCGCCCGCGGCTCGGTGCCGTCGTTCTCCACCCCGGAGCGGGCGGTCATCGCGCTGGCCAAGGTCGCCGAGTACGCCCGCTGGCGCCGCCGCGACGCCGGCGTGGTGCCCGAGCTGCCCGACGTCGACGAGGACGCCGCCCGGGCCGTCGTCGAGGGCGCGCTGGCCAGCAGCCCCGAGGGCCGGGAGCTCGACGACGACGAGGTGATGGCGCTGCTGCGCGCCTACGGGGTGCCGATGCTCGGCACCTGCCGGGTCGAGGACGTCGAGGCCGCGGTCGAGGCGGCCGAGCAGATCGGCTACCCCGTGGTGCTCAAGTCGACCGCGCCGTGGCTGCGCGACCGGCGCGACCTGGGCGGCATGCGCTTCGACCTCACCGACGCCGAGGACGTGCGCGCCGCCTACGCCGCCATCCCGTCCGGTGACCCGGTGATCGTGCAGCAGCAGGCCGCGCCCGGGGTGGGCACCGTCGTCCAGGTGGTCGACGACCCGTCGTTCGGCGCGCTGGTCAGCTTCGGCGTCGGCGGGGTCGCCACCGACCTGCTCGGCGACCGCGCGTTCCGCACCCTGCCGCTCACCGACTCCGACGCCGCGGAGCTGGTCCGCGCGCCCCGCGCCTTCCCGATGCTCGACGGCTACCGGGGCAGCGACCCGGTCGACACCGAGGCGCTGGAGGACCTGCTGCTGCGGATCGCCCGGCTCGCCGACGACCTGCCCGAGGTGCTCGCGCTGAGCCTCGACCCGGTCATCGTCGGCCCCAAGGAGGCCTGGCACGGCGGCCCGTCCCTGGTCGTCGCCGGCGCCTCGGTGCGGATCGGCCCGCCCACCGCCCGCGTCGACACCGGACCCCGGCGGATGTTCCGGCCCGGCACCTGGTGAGGACGCACGAGAGCCCGCCGCCCCCGGAGGGGCGACGGGCTCTCGCTGCTGGGTCCTGCGTCAGGCGAGGTAGTCCCGCAGGGCGTCGGCGCGCTGCGGGTCACGCAGCTTGGTCATCGTCTCGCGCTCGATCTGGCGGACCCGCTCGCGGGAGAGACCGAACCGCTTGCCGATCTGCTCCAGCGTGCGCGGCTGCTCGCCGTCGAGCCCGAAGCGCATGATCACCACGTCGCGCTCCCGCTCCTCGAGCGTCTCCAGCACGTTGCGGACGTCGCCCTTCATCATCTGGAAGGCGACCGCGTCCTCGGCGACCGCGGCGTCGGCGTCCTCGATGAAGTCGCCGAGCCGGGACTCCTCGTCCGCGCCGACCGTCTGGTCCAGCGACACGAGGTCACGGGAGTACTCGAGCAGCTCGGTGATCCGCTCGGGCGTCATGTCGAGCTCGAGGCCGAGCTCCTCCGGGGTGGGCTCCCGCTCCAGCTCCTGGTGGATCCGGCGGCGGGTGCGCACCACCTTGTTGACCTGCTCGGCCAGGTGGACGGGCAGCCGGATGGTGCGCCCGGAGTCGGCCATCGCGCGGGTGATCGCCTGGCGGATCCACCACGTCGCGTAGGTCGAGAACTTGAAGCCCTTGGTGTAGTCGAACTTCTCCACCGCGCGGATCAGGCCGACGTTGCCCTCCTGGATCAGGTCCAGGAACGTCATGCCGTGGCCGGTGTAGCGCTTGGCCACCGAGACGACCAGGCGCAGGTTCGCCTCGAGCAGGTGGGCCTTGGCCGCCTTGCCGTCGGCGGCGAGGAGCTTGTAGTCACGCTGCAGGGCCGGGGTGAGCTTCTTCTCCGCGAGCAGCCGGTCGGCGTACAGGCCGGCCTCGATGCGCTTGGCGAGCTCGACCTCCTGCTCGGCGGTCAGCAGCGCGGTCTTGCCGATGGTGTTGAGGTACACGCGCACCAGGTCCGTCGACACCAGCCCGCTGGTGTCGGGAGCCCGGCGCGGCGAGCGCACCCCGAGGGTGTCGGTGGGGGAGGACTGCAGCACGGTCACGATGAGTCTTCGTCCTTGCTTCGGGATCCGGATGCGCCGCGGCTGTCGTGCGCGTGCGGTGCTCCGGCGTGGTCGGTGCGAAGCGTGGGCCCGGGGTCGTCCGGGGCTGCTCCGGCATCGTTCTGTCCGGTGTGGTACGTCGTGTGCAACGGTTCGAGACCGCTCCGGTGTTCCACGGCGACCGAACTCACAGCGATCTGCCAGGAGCGGTGGGTACCCGGGCCGTCTCCTACCCGGGGCCTCCGGCGGCTAGACCTCGAGCAGCAAGGTCATCGGGCCCTCGTTGACCGACGACACCTGCATGCGTGCTCCGAACACCCCGGTCGCCACGGTCGTTCCCCGCCGCTCCAGCTCGGCCACGACCTCGGCCACCAGCGGCTCGGCGACCTCGCCCGGCGCGGCGTCGGCCCAGGACGGACGACGGCCCTTGCGCGTGTCGGCGTAGAGGGTGAACTGGCTGACCACCAGCACGGGCAGGCCCAGGTCGCCCACCGAGCGGGCGCCGTCGCCGGTGGGGAACACCCGCAGCTCGTGCACCTTGCGGGCGAGCGTCCGCGCGCGGTCGGTGTCGTCGTCCCTGCCCACCCCGACCAGGGCGAGCAGCCCCGCACCGATCGTGCCGACCACCTCGCCGTCGACCGTCACCGACGCCTCGCCCACCCGGGTCACCACCGCACGCACCGCCTCATCCTGACGGGGACATCGCGGCCGGTCGGGACCGGATCCGGGCCGCTAGCATCCGCGCATGAGCAGGTCGGTGACCCTGCGGGCGACCGCCGTCCTCGGCGCGTTCGACGGTGAGCACCGCAGCCTGAACCTCTCGCAGCTGGCCCGCCGCAGCGGGCTGCCGCTCGCCACGGCCCACCGGCTGGCCGGCGACCTGGTCGACGGGCAGCTGCTCGTGCGGCGCGGTGACGGGCGCTACGAGATCGGCGCGCGGCTGTGGCGGCTGGGCCTGCTGGCGCCGGTGACCAGCCTGCGGGAGCTGGCGCTGCCGCACCTGCAGGACCTGGTGTCGACGACCGGGCACACGGTCGACCTGGCCGTGCTCGACGGCACCAGCGCGCTGGTCGTCGACCGGCTCGCCGGCACCCGGAGCATCCCCACCCGGCACAACCCGGGGGACCGGCTGCCGCTGCACTGCACCGCCGTGGGCAAGGTGCTGCTGGCGCACGCCCCGGAGCCGGTGGTCGCGGAGGTCGCCGGCGACCTGACCCGGCGCACCGCCTTCACCGTCACCGACGCCCGCGTGCTGCACCGGCAGCTCGACGGGATCCGCCGGGAGGGGCTCGCCCGCAGCGCGCAGGAGCACCGGCTCGGCGTCTCGTCGGTGGCGGTGCCGGTCCCCGGCAGCGACGGTGTCACGGCGGCGATCGGCCTGCTGGCGCCGCTGACCAGCGCGCGGCTGGCCGCCGCGCTGCCGCACCTGCGGTCCGCGGCGGCGTCGATCGGTGCCGACGTCCGGCGCAGCGGGCTCGCGGCCCCGACCCGGGACGAGCCGCGGGCGGGAGCGGGCAGAGTTCCCGGATAGCGGAAACCGTGCCTTGCCCCGCACCCACGGCTCCTCCACGGTCTGCGCATGACCGGGGCAGGGACGCGGCGGGGGGCCGACCCCGGTGCGGTCGGTGAGGGCGACCTGCTCTGGACGCCGTCACCCGAGCGGGTCGAACGGTCCCGGCTGACGGCCTTCACCCGGTTCGCCGAGGAGCGGACCGGTCGGGAGTTCGGCGACTACACCGCCCTGTGGGAGTGGTCGACGACCGAGCTGGCCGAGTTCTGGCAGGCCGTCTGGGACTTCTTCGACGTCCGGTCGTCGGCGCCGCACACCGCGGTGCTGGAGAGCCTGGTCATGCCGGGCGCCCGCTGGTTCCCCGGGGCCCGGCTGAACCTCGCCGAGCACCTGCTCCGGATGGAGCGCCCCGGCGACGCGGCCCTCCTGCACACCGCCGAGGACGCGCCGCTGCGGGAGCTGGGCTGGGCGGACCTCGCCGGTCAGGTCCGCAGCGTCGCCACGCACCTGCGCTCGATCGGCGTCCGCCCCGGCGACCGGGTGGTGGGCTACCTGCCAAACGTGCCGCAGGCGGTGGTCGCGGTGGTGGCGGCCGCGAGCGTCGGCGCGGTGTGGGCCGCGGTCTCCCCGGACTTCGGCGCGCGGGGCGCGGTCGACCGGCTGGGCCAGCTGGCGCCGACGGTGCTGCTGGCGGCCGACGGGTACCGCTACGGCGGCCGGGTGTTCGACCGGCGCGGCGTGGTCGCCGAGCTCGTCGCGGGCCTGCCGTCGCTGCGCGAGGTCGTGCACGTGCCCGTGCTGGGCCTGGACCCGGGCCCGGGCGGCACCCCGTGGGCCGAGGTGGTCGGCGGCCCGCCGGTGCCGGCGGCGGGGTTCGCCTGCGAGCAGGTGCCGTTCGACCACCCGCTGTGGGTGCTGTTCTCCTCCGGCACCACCGGGCTGCCCAAGCCGATCGTGCACGGGCACGGCGGGATCCTGCTCGAGCAGCTCAAGCTGCACGTCCTGCACCACGACCTGCGCGCCGGCGACCGGGCGTTCTTCGCCACCACCACGGGCTGGATGTTGTGGAACTCCCTGGTCGGCATGCTGCTGGCCGGCGCGGTGCCGGTGCTCCACGACGGCAACCCCGCGCACCCGGACGTCGGCGTGCTGTGGCGGATCGCGCAGGACAGCCGGGCGCGGCTGCTGGGCGCCGGCCCCGCCTTCGTCGAGCTGGTGCGGAAGGCCGGCGTGGTGCCCCGGGAGCAGTTCGACCTCTCCGCGCTGGACGTCGTGATGCCGGCCGGCTCGCCGGTCGCCCCCGCGGTCACCGCGTGGTTCTACACCGACGTCAAGGACGAGCTGCACGTCGCCACCGGCAGCGGCGGCACCGACGTCTGCACCGGGCTGGTCGGGGGCGTGCCGACGCTGCCGGTGCGGGCGGGGGAGATCCAGGCCCGCTCCCTCGGCGTGGCCGCGGAGGCGTGGGACGACAGCGGGCAGCCCGTCGTCGGCCGGGTCGGGGAGCTCGTCGTCACCCGGCCGATGCCCTCGATGCCGCTGTTCCTCTGGGGCGACGAGGACGGCGCCCGCCACCGGGCCAGCTACTTCGAGACCTTCCCCGGGGTGTGGCGGCACGGCGACTTCCTGGAGGTCAACGAGCGCGGCGGGTGCTTCGTCCGGGGCCGCTCGGACGCCGTCCTGAACCGGTACGGGGTGCGGATCGGGACCGCCGAGGTCTACCGCGTGGTCGAGGAGGACCCCGCGGTGCTGTCCTCGCTGGTGGTGCACCTGGACCTGCCCGGCGGCGGTTCGTTCATGCCGCTGTTCGTCCAGCTCGCCCCGGGTGCCGAGCTGGACGCCGACCTGGAGGCCCGGCTGCGCCGCCGGCTCCGCGAGGAGCACACCCCGCGCCACGTGCCCGACCGGGTCGTCGCCGTCGACGCGATCCCGCTCACCCGCAGCGGCAAGAAGATGGAGGTGCCGGTCCGCCGGGTCCTGCTGGGCGCCGACCCCGCCACCGTCGCGGACCCCAGCGCCATGGCCGACCCCGCCGCGCTGACCCCGTTCGTCGAGTACGCCCGCGCGCAGCGGGACTACTCGCTCGCCTGACCCCACCGAGCAGAGGAGACGACGATGTCCCAGGTTCCCGGCGAGCGGTCCTTCCCGCTGCCGTCCCAGCTCGCCCCGGTCCCCGGCGCCGAGGGGTGGGAGGAGATGTACCCCTACTTCTCCCGCTTCCAGCCCGAGGACGACCAGCGCTTCTGGTTCTACAACTCCATGCACTTCCCCGAGGTGGTGCCGGCGTTCGACGGGCTGACCTCGGAGATCCCGTACACCGCGATCGGGGCGAACACCGCCCGGCTGTTCAGCTTCCCGACCACGCTGGGCATCGAGTACCGCATCGTCCACGGGCGGGTCTACATCACGGCCAACCCGGTGACCGACCCCGCGCAGGTCGAGCAGCGGCTGGCGCACTTCCAGGAGCGGGCCGGCCACTACTACGCCAACTGGGACCGGCTGTACGGCGAGTGGCAGCAGCGGATCGAGGCGCTGATCGCCGACATCGAGTCCGTCGAGGTGCCGCGGCTCGGCGAGCTGGACGACCTCGAGGTGGTCACCGGCGCCCGCGGGTACGCCAGCAACCACCTGCTGCGGGAGGAGTTCCACCGCTGCATCGACCTGTACTCGAAGATGTGGCACCACCACACCGAGTTCCTGATGCTCGGCTACGGCGCGTACGTCGTCTTCTTCGAGTTCTGCAAGCGGGCCTTCCCCGAGATCGGGGACCAGACGGTGGCCCGCATGGTCGCCGGCATCGACGTCACCATGTACCGCCCGGACGACGAGCTGAAGAAGCTGGCGGCCCTGGCCGTCGAGCTGGACCTCGCCGACCTGTTCGTCGAGGGCAGCGACCCGGGCAAGGTGCTCAGCGGCCTGGCCGGGCGCGGGGACGCCGGCCACCGCTGGCTGGCGGCGCTGGAGGCGGCCAAGGACCCCTGGTTCAACGTGTCGGTCGGCGACGGCTTCTACCACCACCACCTCTCCTGGGCCGACGACCTGACGGTCCCGTTCGCCGCGCTGCCGCGCTACGTCGAGCAGGTCGCCGCCGGCAGGAGCCTGACCCGGCCGACCGAGCGGCTGGCCGAGGAGCGCGAGCGCATCGCGGTGGAGTACCGCGCGCTGCTCGGCTCCGAGGACGAGCGGGGCGCCTTCGACCAGATGCTCGGCCTGTGCCGGCAGGTCTTCCCCTACATCGAGTCGCACAAGTTCTACTGCGAGCACTGGTTCACCACCCGGTTCTTCCAGAAGGTCCGGGGCTTCGGCCGGCTGCTGGCCGAGCGCGGCGTGCTGGCCGACGCCGACGACGTGTTCCACCTCCGCCACGTCGAGGTGGAGGACGCCCTGGCCGACGTGCAGCTGGCCTGGGCCTCGGGCGGGCAGGAGCTCGGGGCCCGGCACTGGCAGCCGATCGTGGCCCGCCGCAAGCAGGTGCTCGAGGCGCTCGCCGGGTGGTCGCCGCCGCCGGCGCTGGGCCCGGCGCCGGAGTCGCTCAACGACCCCGCCGTGCAGATGCTCTGGGGTGTCACCGACGAGACCATCGAGACCTGGCTCGGCGCCCAGGAGCTCGACGAGGACACCGTGCGCGGGTACGCAGCCTCACCGGGCGTGGTCGAGGGCACCGCCCGGGTGCTGATGAACGTCAACGACATCGGCCAGATCCGCGAGGGCGAGGTCCTCGTCTGCCCGGTGACCGCACCGAGCTGGGGCCCGGTCTTCGGCACGATCGCCGCAGCGGTCTCCGACATCGGCGGCACCATGTCGCACGCCGCGATCGTGGCCCGCGAGTACGGCATGCCGGCCGTCGTCGGCACCGGCCAGGCCACCGCCAGGATCCGGACGGGTGACCGCGTCCGGGTCGACGGGGACCGCGGCATCGTCACCGTGCTCCGGTGAGCGGGCCCGCCATGACCACCGCCCCCCTCGTGCTCCGCTTCGCCGACGTCGGCCGGGACGACGTGGCCGTCGCCGGCGGCAAGGGCGCCAGCCTCGGCGAGCTGAAGCGGGCCGGCATCCGCGTCCCCGACGGGCTGGTGGTGACCACCGAGGCGTTCCGGACGGCGGTCGCCGCGCTCGACCCCGGTCAGCGGGTGACGGCCCTCGACCCGGCCGACGGCGACGCGGTCGCGGCCGCCTGCGCCGGGCTGCGGGCGACCGTGGAGGCCGCGCCGCTGCCGCCCGGGGTGGTCGAGGCGGTCACCGCCGGCTACGCGCGGCTGGCCGGCGAGTGCGGGCAGGCCGACCTGCCGGTCGCCGTGCGCTCCAGCGCCACCAGCGAGGACAGCGCGGAGGCCAGCTTCGCCGGGCTGCAGGACACCTACCTGTGGGTGCGCGGTGCCGACTCGGTGCTCGAGCACGTGCGCCGCTGCTGGGCGAGCCTGTACAGCGTCGAGTCGGTCAGCTACCGGCTGCGCCGGGGGATCCCCGAGACCGACCTGGCGATGGCGGTCGTCGTCCAGGAGATGGTCGGGGCCCGCAGCTCCGGGGTGATGTTCACCCGCAGCCCGCTCACCGGCGACCGCTCGGTGGTGGCCATCGACGCCAGCTGGGGCCTCGGCTCCGCCGTCGTCAGCGGCGACGTCACCCCGGACACGTTCGTGGTCAGCAAGGTCACCGGGGAGATCAGCCGGCGGACGGTGGCGACCAAGCTGCGCTGGCACCAGCCCGACCCCCGCGGGTCGGGGGTGGTGGAGAGCGACGTGCCGGCCAACCTGCGCGACGTCCCGTCGGTCAGCGACGAGGAGATCGCCGAGCTGGTGGCGATCGCCCGCCGGGTCGAGGCCCACTACGGCTGCCCGCAGGACATCGAGTGGGCGGTGTCCCGCACCGCGCCACCAGGGGAGACGATCCTGCTGCTGCAGAGCCGGCCCGAGACGGTCTGGGCGGAGCAGGACGCCGCCGCGGCCGGGCGCACGGGAGCCGCCCCGGCCGCCCGCGCCTACGACCACGTCTTCGACCTGCTGGGCGGCAAGCGCCCGTCGGAGGGGTGAACCCCGTGGACCTGACCCCGGACGACGTCCGCGACGTCCTGCGGGCGCTGGACTCCAGCGGCCTGGACGAGCTGCACCTGGAGCTGGCCGACCTCACCCTCACGGTGCGCCGGGCGGGGGCGACCGGCTGGACGGCCGAGCAGCACGTGCTCCGCCGGCCGGTGGTGGAACGCGGGGACGAACCGGCGGTCGCCGCCGAGCCGGACCGCCCGCGCGCCGCCGTCCCCGAGGGCCTGGTGGCGGTGCACCCGCCGCTGCTGGGCACCTTCTACCGCGCGCCGAAGCCCGGGGCGCCCCCGTTCGTCGAGGCCGGCGACGCGGTGGCGGAGGAGACCGTGGTCGGCATCGTCGAGACCATGAAGATGATGACCCCGGTGCACGCGGGCGTCCGCGGCACGGTGGCCGAGTTCCGCCTCCGCGACGGCGAGTTCGCCGACACCGGCGCGGTGCTCCTCCTGGTGGACCCGGCACCGGGCACGGCCGGGCCCGGCGGTGGGCCGCAGTGAGGATCCGCCGCCTGCTCGTCGCCAACCGCGGCGAGATCGCCGCCCGGGTGGTCCGGACCTGCGCCCGGCTGGGCATCGAGTCGGTGCTCGCCGCCTCCGACGCCGACCTCGACCAGCTGCCGGCCCGGCTCGCCGACCGGGTGGTGCGGCTCGGGCCGGCCCCGGCCGCGCAGTCCTACCTGGACCCGGCGGCCGTGGTGCGCGCCGCGGTCGCCGTCGGCGCCGACGCGGTGCACCCGGGGTACGGCTTCCTCTCGGAGAACCCGGCCCTGGCGCGGGCCTGCGCCGACGCCGGGGTGGTCTTCGTCGGGCCGGACGTGGCGACCCTCCTCGCCGTCGGCGACAAGCTCACCGCCCGGTCGCACGCCGTCGCCGCCGGGCTGCCGGTGGTGCCCGGCGGGGAGGCCGCCGACCTGGCCGGTGCCCGGGCGGTGGCCGCCGAGGTCGGCTACCCGCTGCTGGTCAAGGCGGTCAGCGGGGGCGGCGGCCGGGGCATGAAGCTGGTCCGCTCCGCCGAGGAGCTGCCGGCCACGCTGGACCTGGCGACCAGCGAGGCGGCCGCCGCCTTCGGGGACCCGCGGGTCTACCTGGAGCGGTACGTGGCCTCCGGCCGGCACGTCGAGGTGCAGGTGCTCGGCGACGGGACGTCGGCGGTGGCCCTCGGCGACCGGGACTGCTCGGTGCAGCGGCGCTACCAGAAGCTGTTCGAGGAGGCACCGGCCCCGCTGCTCCCCGCGGCGGTGCACGCGGAGCTCGCCGCCGCGGCCCTCGCCCTGGCCACCCACCTCGGCTACCGCGGGCTGGGCACCGTCGAGCTGCTCTACGACCGGGACCGGCAGGCCTTCTACTTCCTGGAGATGAACGCCCGGATCCAGGTCGAGCACCCGGTCACCGAGCTGGTCACCGGCCTGGACCTGGTCGCCGAGCAGCTCGCGGTCGCCGAGGGCCTGGCGCTGCGCATCCGGCAGGAGGACGTCGTCCTGACCGGGCACGCGGTGGAGTGCCGGATCAACGCCGAGGACTGGGCGCACGACTTCCGCCCCTCCCCGGGCCGGGTCGACCGGGTGGTGCTGCCGGTCGGCGACGGCATCCGGGTCGACACCCACGTCCAGGGCGGCTCCGTCGTCCCGCCGTACTACGACTCGCTGCTGGCCAAGCTGGTCGTGCACGGCACCGACCGGGCCGACGCGCTCACCCGGGCCCGGGCAGCCCTGGAGCTGCTGCGCATCGACGGGGTGGTCACGACCGCGCCGCTGCACCGCGCGCTGCTCGACGACGCCGAGTTCGCCGCCGGCGGGGTGGACACCGCCTTCTTCGAACGGTTCCTGCAGGCCCGGCGACCCGACCTGGTGGAGGTGCCCTGATGGCCGACGTCGGACTGGTCGACGTCTCGCTGCGCGACGGCAACCAGAGCCTGTGGGGCGCCGCCGGGCTGCGCAGCGCCCACGTGCTGCAGCTGGCGCCGCTGCTCGAGCGGGTCGGCTTCCGGGCCCTGGACTACAGCTCCAGCACCGCGATGGGGATGCTCGTGCGCACCCACCGGGAGAACCCGTGGGAGCTCCTCCGCCGCACCCGCGCGCTGATGCCGAGGACGAAGCTGCAGTTCATCGGCACCGGGTTCCGCTTCATCAGCTGGCAGAACTCGCACCCGGACACCATGCAGCTGGTCTACGACCGGCTCGTCGTCAACGGCATCGACCGGGTCGTCGTCCTGGACCCCATGCACGACGTGGACGCCGCCCGCGCCACCGCCCGGCGGCTGAAGCAGGCCGGCGTCGACGAGGTGGTCGGGGCGCTGACCTACACGATCAGCGCGGTGCACGACGACGCGTTCTACGCCGACCTCGCCCGGCAGATGCGCGAGTGCCCCGACATCGACCGGGTCTACGTCAAGGACCCCGCCGGCATCCTCACCGCCGAGCGGGCCCGCACCCTGCTGCCGGCGATCACGGCGCAGCTGGCCGGCACCCCGCTCGAGCTGCACTCGCACGCGACCATCGGGCTCTCCCCGCTCACCTACGCGATCGCCCCGGACCTGGGGGTGGAGGTCGTGCAGACCGGCTGCGGCGCGCTGGGCAACGGGTCGTCCCTGCCGGAGGTGCGCCGCACGGTGGCCAACCTGCGGGAGATGGGTCACCGGGTCGACGTCGACGACCGCGCCCTGGGCCTGGCCTGCGACCTCGTCGACCGGCTGGCCGCGGCCGAGGAGCTGCCGGTGGGGCGCCCGCAGGACTACGACGCCGCGTTCCTGCACCACCAGATCGCCGGCGGCGTGCTCACCACGACCCGCCGCCAGCTGCGCGAGATCGGGATGGAGCACCGCTTCGAGCAGCTGATCGAGGAGGTCGGCCGGGTCCGGGCCGAGCTCGGCCACCCGATCATGGTGACCCCGTTCCCGCAGATGGTGGTCTCGCAGGCGCTGTTCAACGTGCTCGGGGAGCGCTGGGCGACCGTGCCCGACCAGGTCATCCGGTACGCCCTCGGCAGCTTCGGCCGGCCCACCGCGCCGATCGACCCCGGCGTGCTGGACCGGGTCCTCGACCGACCGCGGGCCCGCGAGCTGCAGGCCGAGCCACCGCCGCCGTCACCGGCGGAGCTGCGCCGCCAGTTCGGCCCCACCCCCAGCGACGAGGAGCTGCTGCTGCGCGCCCACATGCCCGCCGACCAGGTCGACGCCATGGTCGCCGCCGGCCCGGCACCGCGGCACTACCAGCCCACCCTCGCCCCGGTGCTCGGCCTGATCCGGGAGCTGGGGGAGCGGACCACCGTGCACGACCTGGCCGTCGCCAAGCCCGGTCTGCGCCTGTCCGTGCACCGCCGCCCCGAGGAGGACGCTCGTGCCTGAACCCGCTCCCGCCGTCCTCGACCGGCTGCGCGCGGTGCGCGGCTTCGTGCTCGACATGGACGGGACGCTCGTCCTCGGCGACCGCGACAACCGGGGCCTGCGCGCGCTGCCCGGGGCCGTGGAGTTCCTGCGGCTGCTCGCGGAGCGGGGCACGCCGTTCTGCGTGTTCACCAACGGCACGGTGAAGACCCCCGGCGAGTGCGCGGACGCCCTCCGGCGCGCCGGCTTCGCCGTGCCCGGTGACGCCGTGCTCACCCCGGCCACCTCCGCCGCGGAGGTGCTCCGGCGGCGGGGGCACCAGCGGGTCATGGTGCTCGGCGGCAAGGGCATCACCGAGCCGCTGGAGGCCGCCGGCATCGAGGCGGTCCCGCCGCTGCGGGGGACGACCGCGGACGCCGTCCTCGCCGGCTGGTTCCGGCAGGAGCTGACCTTCGACGCGCTGGAGGCGGCCTGCTTCGCGGTCCTCGGGGGCGCAGAGTTCTACAGCGCGTCGCAGTCGCCGTTCTTCGCCACCGCCGAGGGACGCACGCTGGGCACCTCGCGGGCGATCAGCGCCGTGGTCCGCGACGTCACCGGGGCGCCGGTGACCGTCGTCGGGAAGCCCGCGCTCGAGGCGCTGGAGGTGGCCGCGCGGCACGTCGGCGTCCCGGCGGCGGACCTGGCGGTCGTCGGCGACGACCCGGAGCTGGAGGTGCCGATGGCCCACGCGGGCGGCGCGCTCGCGGTCGCGGTGCACACCGGCATCGGCCACGCGGAGTCCTACGCCGGGCTGCCCGCGGAGGTCCGCCCGCACTTGGACCTGACCGACGTGGGGGTGCTGGCCGGACTGCTCGGGAGCGGCTGACCGTCACCTCGGCAGGGCGGCGCTGCGCTCCCTCGTGCCCGGCCGCGGCGCGGTGGTGACGTCCTCGCCGGACCCGATGCCCTCGGTGTCCGGGGTCAGCGCGGACAGCACGTCCTCCTCGTCGTCGTGCGCGCGCCGGACGGCGGCGTCGAGCAGCCGGAGCTGGCGGTCCAGCGGCGCCTGCCGGTCGGGCGGTGCCACGCCCTTGAGGTCGGCCAGGGCCGCGCAGAGCTTCCGGGTCACCTGCGGCTCCGACGCCCCGGCCAGGCGGATCTCGTCGAAGGCGAGCCGGACGTAGCCGTCCCAGCTGACGGTCCGCTCGACCAGGCGCACCACGCCGTCCGCGTCCCGGTGCTCCCCGCAGGGCAGGGGCCGGGGGGCGATCTGGCGCAGCAGGTCGTGCAGCCGGTGCAGCGCCTGGACCGCCGTCGTCGGGTCGTTGAACGGCTGGGCGATCGACCGCACGCCGATGTCGACGAGCTTGCGGATGCCGTAGGCGAGGTCCTCGGTGTGCACGCGCTCCGGCCCGAGCAGGACGTGGCGGGTGACGTCGGCGGCCCCCAGACGGGCAGCCGGCTCCCCGTCCGTGCTGCGCACCCGGAACAGCGGTGCGCCACCGACGACGAAGTCCCCGACGACGGGCACCAGCTCCAGCACGCAGTCGGCCCGCCGGGCCGCGGCGACCAGGGCGGGCCGGTCGACGCGCACGATGTTGCCCGGTCGGGCGGCGAGGACGTCGGACGGGCTCCCGGCCGCGGCGGGGACGTCCCCGTGCTCGCGGACGATGAAGGCGCGGCTCCGGTCACCGACGAGGTCGATCAGCCCGGCGACCCGCAGGCCCTGACCGGCGTGGTGCACGAACAGGACGAGCGCGACGATGCTGGCGAGCATCAGGACGTAGGACAGCAGCATCGACAGCCCCGGCACGATGCCGGTGTCGGAGCCGCGGACCTCCCGGAGGGTCAGCACCGCGACCAGGAAGGTCGCGCCGAACAGCCCGATCGCCAGCTGGTTGAACCGGTCGTCCAGCAGCGCCCCCACGATGCGGGGCGAGAACTGGCCCATCGCCAGCTGGACCGCGACCAGGGTGACCGTCAGCACGAGGCTCGTCAGCGACACCATGGCCGTCGCGAAGGAGGACAGGATCGTCTGGGCGTCGGACGGCGTCCCGGTCAGGCTCTGCGGCACCAGCCGGTACCCCGTCGCCCGGTCCACGGCGAGCGCCCCGACGGCGAGGAGCACGCCCGCGGCGAGGCAGCCGAGCGGCAGCAGCCACAGGCTGGAACGGACGAAGCGTTGGAGGCGCAGCATGCTCATGTCTCCTGGTGCCGGGCGGGGCACTTCCGACGCGGGGTGCGGTTCAGGCCCGGCAGGGCGGCTCGGGCGAGGGCACGTAGAGGCCTTCGCGCTCGGCCCGCACCGCCGCGAGCGTCCTCGTGGGCGCATCGAGCTTGACGAGGATGTGCTCCACGTGCGCGGCGACGGTCCGCGGCGCGACGACCAGCGCGGAGGCGATCTGCTGGTTCGAGCACCCGTCGACCAGCAGGCCGAGCACCTCCAGCTCTCGCGGCGTCAGCCCTCGCAACCCGGTCGCAGGGGAGAGGACCACCGCCCCCAGCACGTGCGCCGATGCCTCCGGGCAGCTGGCCAGCACGGTCACGCGGACGTGGCCGCCCGGGGCGTGCCGGCCTCCCCGCGGCCACAGGAACGACGCGAAGGGCTGGCCGTCGTCGATGCGCGAGCGTGCGACGGCGACAACGGGTGCCCCTTCGGTGAGCAGTGCGTCGCCGTCGAGGCCGGGCATCGGGAGGGTGGCCCGGCCGGAGCGCAGCACCGCCCCGGCGGTCGCTCCGCGCACCATCTGCACCGCCGCGGCCAGCGACCGGAGCGGGTCGATCCCGCGCGCCAGGAGCGGGGTGAGCGTGTGCAACCGGCGCCGCACGGCCGGGGACGGTGGCTCCTTGCTGCCGGACAGGAGCGTGACGAACCCGACGTGGCGCCGCCCTCTGTCGTACAGGGCGACCGCCAGGGCCTCGTTGATGCCGGCGGGTGCGAGGCACTCTGCCCACGTCGGCAGCTCGTCGGCCGGGTAGGGCAGGTCGGAGGGGCTCCGCGGGGGGCGGGCGCGGTTGGTCTCGGTCACCTCGATGTCGTGGGCCATCTGGGGACCGCCCAGGTAGCGCAGGGTGTCCTCGTCGAGGTCGGCGCTCGCCAGCGCGGTGTAGCTGCGGGTCACCGGGTCGGCGAGCGCCAGCCAGGCGGCGTCGAACGGCACGAGGCGGCGCAGGCAAGCCAGCAGGTCCTGCGCACGCTCGGCTGGCTGAGCGGGCGAGAGGGCCAGCTCGGCCAGCTGGGCCAGCCCTTGCTCCAGCGTCATCGGTGCTCCCAGGCGTGGGCCGGTCAGCTGGAGCACCGCGTCTCGACGCCGCTGACCCCGGACGATCGTCGCAGTGCTACCGCGCCGGACCCGGTCGTAGTCCTGGTGACCGTGAGCAAAAGTTGCAGGGGTGTGAGGAACGACCTCCGGCACGTGCCCGGCTGTGCCAGCGGAGCCACAATCTCGACCATGGAGTTGCGCCAGCTCGCGTACTTCCTGGCCGTGGCCGAGGAGGGCCGGTTCAGTCGTGCCGCGCAGCGGCTGCACATCGCCGCGCCCTCCCTCTCCCAGCAGATCCGGGCCCTGGAGCGGGAGCTGCGCGTGGCGCTCTTCGAGCGCACGCCGCAGCGGGTCGAGCTCACCGTCGCCGGGCACGCACTGGCAGTCCGGGCGAGGGTGATCCTCGCCGAGGTGGACCGGGCCCGCGAGGACGTGCGGTCCGCCGGTGCCTCGGGCCGGGAGCAGGTGACCCTCCGGGTGTGCACCATGGCCGAGAGGGTCCTCGACGGCCCCCTGCGCACGGTGGCCGAGGCCATCCCCGGGGTGGAGGTCTTCGTGACCTCCAGCCCGGGGGACGACGCCGTCGAGGCGGTGCGGCAGGCCCGGGCCGATGCAGCCGTCGTCTGGAGCCGGCCGCGGGAGCACCGCGACCTCGACGGGGTCGTCCTCGGCACCGTGCTGTTCGGGATCGTGCTGCCGGTGCGGCATCCGCTCTCCGGCCAGCCGCAGGTCGCGGTCGCCGGGCTGGCGGACCAGTCCACGGTGATGTTCCCGCTGTCGCCCTTCGCCGGCATCTGGCAACGCACCGTCGACCACCTGCTGCCCGCTGGAGCGCAGCCGGGGCAGGTGGTCATCGAGCCAGATCTGATCAACAGCCCCGAGGCGATGCTGCGGGCGGTCGCGGCAGGGGCCGGGGTCGCGCCGGGGATCCTCGGGGTGGTCGAGCACATGGACGTGGCCGGTGTCGTGGTGCGCCCGCTCGACCCGCCGTTGTCCCTCGAGCTCGAGGTCGTCTGGCGCCGACCGGGTCGGCTCGCCGTCCGCCGGCTCGTCGATCACCTCGTCGAGGCGGCGAACGGGCCGGAGGTGCTGATCAGCCCGCCGCGTCGCCGCCGGGAGCCGTCGTCGGTCACGGGCTGACCACCACCTTCTCGCAGCCTTCCCGCTTGTTCTTGAAGAGGTCGTAGCCGTGGGGGGTCTCGCTCAACGGGAGCCGGTGGGTGATCACCCGGGTCGGGTCGATCTCGCCGCGCTCGATCCGCTCGAGCAACGGCCGCATGTAGCGCTGCACGTGGCACTGCCCGGTCCTCAGCGTCAACGACCGGTTCATCCAGGAGCCGGCCGGGAACTTGTCGACGAACCCGCCGTACACCCCGATGACCGAGACGATGCCCCCGCTGCGGCAGGACATGATCGCCTGGCGGAGCGCGTGCGGCCGGTCGGTCTCGGAGCGGACGGCCTGCTTGGCCCGGTCGTAGAGGTCCACGTGGGCGGCGCCGTGCGTGGCCTCCATGCCGACCGCGTCGATGCACTTGTCCGGGCCGCGCCCGCCGGTCAGCGCGAGCAGCGCCGACCGGACGTCGGTGTCGGAGAAGTCGATCGTCTCGTAGCCCTGCGCGGCGGCCATCGCCAGCCGGTAGGGGACGTCGTCGATGGCGATCACCTTCGCCGCACCCAGCACCCGGGCGGAGTCCATCGCGAACTGCCCGACCGGCCCGGCGCCCCAGACGGCGACGACGTCGCCGTCGGTGATCTCGCACATCTCGGCGCCCATGTAGCCGGTGGGCAGGATGTCGGAGAGGAAGAGCACCTGCTCGTCGGTGAGGTCGGACTCGATCTTCAGCGGGTTGACGTCGGCGAGCACCACGCGGGCGTACTCGGCCTGGCCGCCGGCGAAGCCGCCGGTGAGGTGCGAGTAGCCGTAGATGCCGGCGACCGGGTGGCCGAACATCTTCTCGGCCACGCCGGCGTTGGGGTTGGTGTTCTCGCAGCAGGACCACAGCTGGCTCCGGCAGGCGGCGCAGGCACCGCAGCCGATGGGGAAGGGGACGACGACCCGGTCGCCGACCCGGAGCCTGTCGCGGTCCACGCCGGAGCCGACCTCGACCACCTCGCCCATGAACTCGTGGCCCATGACGTCGCCCTGCTGCATCGTCGGCACGTAGCCGTCGAGCAGGTGCAGGTCGGAGCCGCAGATCGCCGTCGACGTGATCTTCACGATCGCGTCCCGGCTGTTCAGGATCTTCGGGTCGGGGACGTCGGTCACCTCGACCTCGTTCGGGCGGATCCAGCAGTTGGCCTTCACGCCAGCGCCTCTGTGAACTCCTCGTCGGTCAACGGCTGGGCGGGGTGCTGCGGGAACTCCCCGCGGGCCTGCTTGCCCCGCGGCGCGCCGTCGGACCGGATCACCTCGCCGGTCTCCAGCACCTGCTTGAACCGCCGCAGGTCGTCGTCCAGCTGCTGCGACGGCTCCTCGCCGAAGTACGTCGCCGCGGCCTTGCCCAGCGCGCCGCCGGGCATCTCGTAGCTCAGGAGCACGTACACCTCGGTGCCCCGGCCGCCCGGCGCCGGCACGAACCGGACCTGACCGGAGTTGGGCACGGCGGCGCCGTCCAACGACCGCCAGGCGATGCGCTCACCGGGGACGTCCTCAGTGGTCTCGGCGTCCCACTCGACCGACCGCCCGAAGGGTGCGCTGGCCGTCCAGTGGGTGCGACGCCCGTCGGTCGTCCTGACCTCGTCGAGGTGCGCCATGAACGTGGGGAGCCGGTCGAGCCGGCGCCAGAAGGCGTACACCTCCTCGGGCGGCCTGGTGACGGTCGTGGTCGAGGTCAGTTCCATCGGGTCACGCGCTCCCCTCGTCCGGTCCCGGTGCCGGCTGGAAGACGGTCTCGGAGTGCAGCCCATCGCCGGAGCCCGGCCCGCGCCATCGGCAGAACGACCGATTGCCGCCCGGACCCGGCGGCACGAACGTGGAACGGTCTGCCGAAGCGATCGAGGGTGGGGCGATGGGCGCCGGACTGCCGGAGAAGTGGAACCCGGAGAACGAACCGGCCCGCGTCGGCGGGGGCGCCGTCACGCTGGTGGAGGGGTCCTCGTTCTGCATCTGCACGCCCGGTGGGGACATCGGGGGCGGCGGTCCCCTCGGCGTGTTCTTCCGGGACACCCGCGTCCTCTCCCGCTGGGAGCTGCGGGTCGACGGCGAGGTCCCCGACCCGCTGGCGGCGATGACCCCGGACCCCTACCGCGCGACGTTCCTGGGCCGGCTCGCCCGGCGGTTCGGTCGGACCGACACCAACCTCCTCGTGCAGCGGGACCGGCGGGTGGGCAACGGGCTCCGCGAGGACCTGGTCCTGCGCAACCCGGGGGCCGAGCCGACGACGTGCACCGTCACGGTCGCGGTGGCGGCGGACTTCGCGGACCTGTTCGAGGTCAAGGAGGGGCGCGTGCAACCCCGCGGGGAGCCGCGGGCGCGGGCCCAGGACGACCGGCTGTACCTGGACCTGCACTGGCGGGAGACCCACCGCGGGGCGGTCGTCGACGCGCCCGGCGGCACGGTGGTGGCGTCCGCGGGCCCCGGCGCCGGAGCGGGGGTCATCCGCTTCGAGGCCCTCGTCCCCGCGCGCGGCGAGTGGTCGGCGTCGCTGCTGGTGCGCCCGGTCGTCGACGGCGAGGCGGCCGAGCCGTCCTTCCCGCTGGACCGGCCGGAAGGGGAGTCCCTGCCGGCCCGGCGGCTGCAGCGGTGGCGCGAGACCACGCCGATCGCCACGACCGGCCACGACAGCCTGCAGCGCACGCTGCGGCGCAGCCAGGAGGACGTGGGCGCGCTGCGCATCTTCGACCCCGAGGACCCCGCGCTCGCCGCGGTCGCCGCCGGCGCGCCCTGGTTCATGGCCCTGTTCGGCCGGGACTCGCTGCTGACCGCCTACATGGCGCTGCCGGTCGACCGGAGCCTGGCGCTCGGCACGCTGCGCACGCTCGCACGGCACCAGGGGCGCACCACCGACCCGGTGACCGAGGAAGAACCTGGCCGCATCCTGCACGAGGTGCGGCTGGGCGTCGACTCGGGGCTCTCCCTGGGCGGCGGCAGCATCTACTACGGCACCGTCGACGCCACCCCGCTGTTCGTGGTGCTGCTGGGGGAGTTCGCCCGCTGGGGCGGCGAGCGCCGGGAGGTGCAGGAGCTGCTGCCCCACGCCGACCGGGCGCTGGCGTGGATGGAGCGCTACGGCGACCGGGACGGTGACGGCTTCCTCGAATACCGCCGCGCGACCGACCGCGGGCTGCAGAACCAGGGCTGGAAGGACTCCTGGGACGGGATCACCTTTGCCGACGGCCGCCCGGCCGAGGCGCCGATCGCGCTCTGCGAGGTCCAGGGGTACGCCTACGGCGCCTACCGGGCCCGGGCCGAACTCGCCCGCTGGCTGGACGACGACGCCGGGGCGCAGCACTGGCTGGAGCGGGCGGCGACCCTGAAGAAGGCCTTCAACGAGCGGTTCTGGCTGCCGGAGCGAGGGTGGTACGCCCTGGCGCTGGACCGGGGCGGGAACCCGGTCGACGCCTGCGCGTCCAACATGGGCCACTGCCTCTGGAGCGGCATCGTCGACGCCGACAAGGCGCCGCTGGTGGCCGAGCACCTGCTCTCCCCGGCGATGTTCTCGGGCTGGGGAGTGCGCACGCTCAGCAGCGCCATGGGCGCCTACGACCCGGTCAGCTACCACAACGGTTCGGTGTGGCCGCACGACAACGCCTTCATCGTCGCCGGGCTGATGCGGTACGGCTTCGTGGCACAGGCGCAGCGGGTCGCCGAAGCGCTGCTGGAGGCGGCCGAACACTTCGGTGGCCGGCTGCCCGAGCTCTTCTGCGGCTTCGACCGCGGCGAGTTCCGCGAACCGGTGCCCTACCCGACCTCCTGCTCGCCGCAGGCGTGGGCCTCCGCGACCCCGGTCCAGCTCGTCCGGACCCTGCTGCGGTTCGACCCGGACCTGCCACGGGAGGAGCTGCGGGTCGACCCCGTCCTCCCGGCGGCCTTCACACCGCTGCGGGTCGAGGGCGTGGCCCTCGGCGCCGGCCGCGTCACCGTCGAGGTGACCGGCGCCGGGACCGTGGTGGAGGACGTGCCGTCAGGCGTCGAGCTGCGGTGCGAGCCCGCGCGGCTGGAGGACCCTGCGTGACACCGGGTGGCCGGTCACCCGCGGACGCGGCAACCGCCGCTCGGAGTCCAGCAGGCCGGTGTACAGCTCGACGTGCTCGCGGACCATCCGGTCGGTGTCGAAGCGCGCCACGGCCGACGCTCGACAGGCCGTCCGATCCAGGTCCGCGGCCGCCAGCAGCGACTCGATGAGGGCGTGGCGGTCGCCGCGCAGGTACCCGGTGACACCGTCGTCCACGATCTCCGGCGCCGCGCCCGACGGCGTGGTGACGACCGGTGTCCCCGTGGCGAGCGCCTCGATCATCACCAGGCCGAAGGGCTCGGGCCACTGGATGGGGTTGAGGAGGGCGAAGGAGTCGCCGACGAGGTCCAGCTTGTCCTTCTCCCCGAGTTCCCCCACGTACTCGATGCCGCCGCCGAGCAGCGGTTCGACCTCGGCCTCGAAGTACTGCCGCTCCGCGGGCTCCCGGAGCTTCGCCGCGAGGCGCAGCGGGACTCCCGCGGCGCGGGCGACCAGCACCGCTTCCCGGGGACCCTTCTCCGGGCTCATCCGACCGAGGAAGCTGGCGAACCCGCCACGGCCCCGACCCTCCGGCACGGCGACGACGTCGATGCCGTGGTGGATCACGGCGGCGATGCGGACACCGTCGGCGGACGCGGCCTGCGCGTGCGAGATGGCGATGACCGGGACGTCGCGCAGGGAGCGGTAGATCGCGTTCAGCGGGGCGTTGAACGGGCCGTGGTTGGTGGTCACGACCGGGACGCCCACCGGCTGGTGCCGGTACACGGGTCCGCAGGTGGTGTGGTCGTGGACGACGTCGACGTCGCCCATCGCCCCGTAGCTGGTGACCACGTGGCGGACCTCGTCGACCGCGCCGCCGGTCGCCGGTGCTCCGGCGACGGCTTCGTCCGTGCCGGGCACCCGGCCCACCGGGCAGGTGCTGTTGGCCGCCGCGGCGAGCAGCACCTCGTGGCCGTCCCGGACGAGACCGCGGGCGAGCCGGTCGATGACCGACTCGGTTCCGCCGTAGGCCGGGGGTGGGACGGGGAGCCAGGGCGGAGCGATCAGGCCGATGCGCATGGGACGTCCCTCGGAGCGGGCGGCGCGCGCCGCGATGGTGGACGGGATCGTCTGCAATCACAACCGCCGGAGCGGGCCGCGACCATCGGCAGTGCGACCGATTTCCCCGGCTCAGTCCGCCCGCGGAACCCGCGGCGGGATGCGCATCCCGCGCCGGAGCGCGCGCACCGCGGCGACCGTGGGGTCACCGGTCCGCAGGGCGGCCAGGCCCCGCGCCACGGACTCGGCGACCGCGCCGGGGGACACGCGCAGTGACCGGGCGAGGTCGCGGGTGCCCGTGACGCCGTCGACCAGCAGTCCCAGGACCCGCAGATCGAGCACGGTGAGCCCGTGCAGGTCGCCCGGTGGCGCCAGGACGACCGCGGCGGCGAGGTGGTCCAGGTCCGGACGGGCGACGTCCAGGGCGGTGACGCGGACCAGGTGCTCGCCGCCCGCGCCGGATGCGGGGGCGAGGAACGAGACGTGTGCGCCGCCGGCGGCCAGCTCGTCCGCGGCGACCGCGATCACCGGGGAGCCCGGTGCCAGCAGGCGGTCGCCCGGCAGCCCGGGCAGCGGCAGGACCTCTCCCGCGCGGGTGACCACCGCGCCGGCTCCGGCCCGCTCGACGATCCGAGCTGTCTCGGCGACGTCCCGCGTCCGGTCGAGCTCGTCGGCGATGGCCGTCGTGACGGCCGCGACGACGTCGCGACCGGCCTCGCCGGGTCGCGACGGATCGGCGGAGAGCAGGCTGAGGAAGCCGACGTGCCGCCCCCTCGACGTGAACAGCCCAGCGGCCAGGCCCTGGCGGAAGCCCGCCGGGAGCAGGTGGTCGCCCCAGGCGCGCACCTCGGGCAGCGGGCCCGGTATATCGGTGGCGAGCATCGGCGGCCGGCACCGGTTGAGGCCCAGCAGCTCTACCTCCTCGTCGGCCTCCGGACGGCGGAAGTAGGCGGTGAGCGGCTCGACAGGACCGGTGGTGGCGAGCGGGGCGCACCGGCACTGCTCTGGGTCCCGCAGTGCCAGCCAGCCGGCGTCGAAGGTCAGGATCCGCCCCAGCCGCTGCAGGACGTCGGCAGCTCTCTCCTGCACGGTCCAGCCCGGCGCTCCGGCTTCCGCCGCCGTCCCCGGGAGACCTGTCCTCTCACCGCTCATCGCGATCGACCCCTCTGCGCGGGCAGCGACTCACAGCCTGCCCGTGTAGATCACCGTCTCGGCCAGCTCGCGCACCTTGACGTTGCGGTGCTGGCTGTGGGTCCGGAGCACCGCGAACGCCTGCTCCTCGGTGAGCCGGCGCTGGCACATCAGGATGCCGATCGCCATCCCGATGCGCCGGTTGCTGGCCAGCGCGCGCTCCAGGCCGGCCGCCCGGTCCTCCGCGGACCGGGCCCGCTCCTGCAGCTCGTCGAGCAGGGTGAGCACGTCGGGCGGCTCCGCAGGGGTGGCCATCAGCTCCACGGGCAGGACGACGGTCATCGGTGCTGGCTCCTCCTCAGGCGCGGTCCCCGCGACGGACCTCCAGGGTGCGTGCGCGGCGCGGCACCCGACATCGGCAGGGCGACCGATCCGCACGGCGGCCGTCCGGGATGGGCATGTCTGCCGATACCGCGGCCTCCCCGCCCGGCGTCGGATGGACGAGCGCCCGGCGTCGTCCGCCGACATCCGGGCCACCCCGTGGCGGAGACGAACGAGGAGGCACCGTGAAGGCAGTGGTCTACGAGGGCCCGCGGCAGGTCAGCGTGAAGGACGTACCGGATGCCCGCATCGAACGGCCGACCGACGTGCTGGTGCGGATCACCTCGGCGAACATCTGCGGTTCGGACCTGCACATGTACGAGGGCCGCACCGACTTCGAGACGGGGCGCTGGTTCGGTCACGAGAACCTGGGCCAGGTGGTCGAGGTCGGCGACGGCGTGGACAAGGTCCAGGTGGGGGAGTACGTCGTCCTGCCGTTCAACATCGCCTGCGGGCACTGCAAGAACTGCGAGCAGCAGCTCACGAACTACTGCCTCACGGCGCAACCGAAGAAGGAGTGGGCCGGCGCGGCCCACGGCTTCGCCGACATGGGCCCCTGGGCCGGCGGGCAGGCCGAGCTGCTGCGGGTGCCGTGGGGGGACTTCAACTGCCTGCGGCTGGGTGAGGACGCCGAGGAACGCCAGACCGACTACGTGATGCTCGCCGACATCTTCCCGACCGGCTACCACGCCACCGAGCTGGCCGGCGTGAAGCCCGGTGACCAGACGGTCATCTACGGCGCCGGTCCGGTCGGGCTGATGGCCGCCCTCTCGGCCACCATCCGCGGGGCCAGCAAGGTGATGGTCGTCGACCGGCACCCCGACCGGTTGCGGCTGGCCGAGTCGATCGGCGCGATCGCGATCGACGACTCGGAGGTCGACCCGGTGCAGGCCGTCCTCGACCAGACGATGGGCCTGGGCGCGGACAACGGCTGCGAGTGCGTCGGCTACCAGGCGCACGAGCCGGACGGGCAGGAGCAGGCGAACCTGACGATGAACCGGCTGGTCGCCTCGGTGCGCTTCACCGGGAAGATCGGCAACGTCGGCGTCTTCGTGCCGCAGGACCCCGGGGGCGCCGACGAGCTGGCGAAGCAGGGGAAGCTCGCCTTCGACTACGGCATGTTCTGGTTCAAGGGCCAGCACATCGGCAGCGGCCAGGCGCCGGTCAAGAAGTACAACCGGCAGCTGCGCGACCTCATCGCCGGGGGCAAGGCCGAGCCGTCGTTCATCGTCAGCCACGAGCTGCCGCTGGACCGGGCCCCGGAGGCCTACGAGCACTTCGACAAGCGCGACGAGGGCTGGACCAAGGTCGTCCTGCACCCGGCGGGGGCGTGAGGTGGCCGGGGAGCTGAACGGACGGCGGGTCGCGATCCTGGCCGCCGACGGCGTGGAGCGGGTGGAGCTGGAGACGCCGCGCCGGGCCCTGGAGGACGCCGGTGCCCGCACCGACGTCGTCTCGATCACCAGCGGGGAGATCCTGGCGCGCAACCAGGACCTCGAGGACGCCGGCACGTTCGGCGTCGACCGGCTGGTCGGCGCTGCGTCGGTCGACGAGTACGACGCGCTGCTGCTGCCCGGGGGGACGGTGAACCCGGACAAGCTGCGGATGGAACCGACCGCGGTGCAGTTCGTCCGCGACTTCGTCCGGTCGGGCAAGCCGGTGGCCTCGATCTGCCACGGACCGTGGAACCTCGTCGAGGCCGACGTCGCGCGCGGCCGCCGGCTGACCTCGTTCCCGAGCATCCGCACCGACCTGCGCAACGCCGGCGCGGAGGTGGTCGACGAGGAGGTCGTCACCGACGGCAACATCACCACCAGCCGGTCTCCCGACGACCTGCCCGCCTTCTGCGCGCGCATCGTCCAGGAGTTCGCCGGGGCCGGGGTCGGGGCCGCGGCCCCGACCGCCGCGCGTCCCGCTCCCTCGTGAGCGACCCGGTTCGCCGGCACCCACCGCGGGGCGGTACCGCGGTGGGTGCCGGGCACGAGGCGGACGCGGGCCGGGAACGCACGATCATCTCGTGGCGCCGCCTGGTCGTGTCCCTGGCCGCGGGAGCCGTGGCGGCGATCGCCGTGGCGCTGCTCGGGCCGCCGCACCTGGGCGTGCTCGTCGGGTGGGCCGTGGCCGCCTCGGGCGTCCTGGTGTGGGTCTGGCGGATCAGCTGGCCCCAGGACCACCGGGGCACCAAGCGCCTGGCGGAGGACGAGGGGCGCACCCGCGCCACCGACGCCGCGGTCCTGGTCGCCGCCGTCGCGAGCCTGGCGGTGGTGTTCGACGGCGTGCTCAGCGCGAGCCGTCAGGACGCCGTCGCGGTCGCCGCGGTCATCCTCGCCGTCGTCGACACGATCCTCTCCTGGGCGCTGGTCAACACGGTGTTCGCGCTCAAGTACGCGCGGCTCTACTACGAGGGCGGGGACGGCGGCATCGCCTTCGAGGGGGACGAGCGCCCTGCCTACAGCGACTTCGCCTACCTGGCCTTCACGGTCGGCATGTCGTTCGCGGTGTCCGACACCACGCTGGCGAGCACGCGGATCCGCCGGGTCGGCCTCGGGCACGCGCTGCTGTCGTACCTGTTCGGCACCGTGCTGCTGGCGGTCGCCGTCAGCCTGCTGACCAACCTCTGAGCGGCCGGGCCACCTCCCGCACCGGGACGGAGGGGGAGGGGGTCCCCGATGTCCGCAACTCCTGGGGGAGCAGCGGCGGCCCCCCGTCCTCGCCACCCGGCGTGCGCGGCAGCCGCCGCGATCACCGGGCCCGGCCTGCCGCCCGGGCCCACCAGCTCCGCGCAGCCGGGGCCCGCACCGCGGCGGCGGCACCCAGGCCGACGGACAGTGCGGCGACGGCCGACGGCTTGGGGGACCACCGCAACGCGGCGAGCGCCCAGCCGACGGGTGCGTCGAGCTGCCGATCGGACTCCCGGCGTGGCGCTGCCGGCGCCGGTGCGGCCGCCGCGAAGGCGTCGAGCATGCCGGGGACGAAGGCGGCCATGTCCTGCGGCCCCCGGCTCGTGGTCAGGTTCCGGTCCCGGACGAGTTCCTGGTCCAGCCAGGTGGCGCCGGCGTTCACCAGGTCGTCGCGGATCCCGGGCCAGGAGGTGAGGGTCCGTCCGTCCAGGAGTCCCGCCGAGGCGAGCACCCAGGGGCCGTGGCAGAGGGTGGCGATCGGCGTGCCCCGGTCGGCGAACGCGCGGACGAACTCCCGGGCCGGGGCGGACTGCCGGAGGAGGTCGGGGTTGATGAACCCGCCGGGCAGCAGCAGACCGTCGTAGTCGCCGGGGTCGGCCTGCTCGACCGTCCTGCGCACGCGGACCCGGCTCGCCGGCACGTGCAGGTTCACCCCGCGGATCCGCCCGCGCCGGAGGGAGACGACGTCGACCGTGGCGCCGGCCGCCCTCAGGGCCCGCATCGGCACGACCAGCTCGACCTTCTCGAAGCCGTCGGCCGCCAGCGCGGCGATCCTGCGGCCCTCGAGCCGCCGTCTGGTGGGCATGAGGTCCCCCTGTCGCTCGGGGAGGTCCCGGCACCCGGGAGCCTCGGTCGTGGCACTCCACGAGTAGCACTGAGCTGGCCGGCTGCTCGGCGGTGAGGGGGTACCCCCAGGCGGTCACCGGACACCTCCGCGGGCGAACGGCGCCGGTGGTTCCCGGTCGCCGGCCGACCGGTCTCACGGCGGGTCCGCCGCGGCGGGGGCGGCCGCCGGAGTCGGCTCCGGGAGCGCGTTCGGGACGACGTCCGGCTCGGTGTCGGCCCGCGCTGCCGGCACGGCGTAGGCCCAGACGAGGTGCTCCACGACCGGGCCCGCCCCGGCCAGCAGCGCACGGGCCCGTTCCTCCAGGGCGGCGTCGGCGACCGTGCCCCGTTCGACGTGCTGCCGCAGGTGCTCCCGCCACGTGCTGACCGTGAACGTCTCCAGGAACGACCCGGGGTCCTCGGCGTCCTGGAACACGCCCCACAGGGAGGCGCCGGTCCGGCGCCGGGCCCGCGCGAGCTCCCGCATCACGTCCAGGAAGTCGGGGACGTCGGGGGCGCGCACCCGCCACCGCACGGTGACCAGCACCGGTCCGGCGTCCGGGTCCCGGTCCAGGGTCGGCGGTCGCGGCCACGGGAGCTCGGTGTGGCGCACGTCCTGGCCCGACTGCAGCGGGACCAGGAGCAGCCCCACGAGGGCGGCGAGCACGAGCCCACCTGCCGGCAGCAGGAACGCCGGGGTCAGCCCGAGGGCGTCCGCGACCGCCCCCCACGCCACCGCCCCGAGCGCCTGACCGCCCATGAACACGAGCTGGAACCAGGCCAGCGCCCGGGCGCGGGCCCAGCCGGGGAGGAGCAGCTGGGCGGTCGCGTTGAGCGTGGACTGGACGGCGATCCAGCTGAGGCCCGCCAGCACGAGGGCGGCCACGACCAGGACGGGGGACGGGTGCAGGCCGACCACCGCCACGGCCGCCGCGTAGGCCAGCATCGCGGCGGTCACGACCACCCCCGCGCCGCGCCGGGCGCGCAGCCGCGGCAGCACCGCGGTCCCGAGGACCGCGCCCGCCCCGACCGCGACCAGCAAGCCCCCGTACCCGTTCGGCCCGGCGCCGAGGGGCCCGCGGGCCACGGCCGGCAGCAGCGCCCACAGCGCGCTCGCGAACACCATGAACAGGGCCGACCGGGCGAGCACGCTGCTGAACGCGGGCGCACTGCGGACGTACCGCAGCCCCGCCCGGATGGCCTGGCCGATCGGCTCGGCGCCCAGCGGCCGCCGGGTCGCCGGCCGCGGCCACCGGTACAGCACGCCCAGCACACCGAGGAAGGACGCCGAGTTCAGCGCGAACGCGGCAGCCGGGCCGGCCCCGGCCACCAGCAGCCCGCCGACGGCCGGCCCGACGGCGCGGGCGACGTTGGCGTTCGCACCGTTGAGCAGCGCCGCGAGCGGGAGCTCCTCCCGGGGGACCAGCTCGGGTTGGACCGCCTGGAAGCAGGGGGCGGCGAGGGCCTGCCCGACCGCCAGCGCCGCGGTGAGGCCGAGCAGCCGGCCCGGCGTCACGCCGCCCGCCGCCGTCAGCACCGCCAGTCCCGCCGAGGCCAGCAGCATCAGCGTCTGGCTGACCAGCAGCAGCCGCCGCCGGTCCAGGACGTCCCCGAGCGCGCCGGCCGGGATGACGAGGAGGAAGACCGGCAGCGTCGCAGCGGTCTGCACGAGGGCGATCTGCAGCGCCCTGCCGCCCAGGTCGCCCATCAGCCACTGGGCTCCGACGGTCTGGGCCCAGGTGCCGGTGTTGGCGACGAACTGGGCGATCCACACCGCGCGGAACCACGTGTGCCGCAGCGGCGACCAGGCCGACGGCACGGTCGCCCCGGCGGATTCGCGAGCGGGGGTGACCGGGTGGACGTCGACGGCGTCGACCATGCCGGGGCGGTACCCGGCATCTCCCGGCCCACGCCTCGGCGGGAGCCGCGGCCCCGGTCGCCGGCTCAGCTGATCGCGGCGAGCCCGCGCTGGACCGCGGTCTCGCCGGCGGCCAGGCGGTCCCGGACCACGGGGAGCAGGTGCCCCTCGGCGTCGAGCAGGTCCCGCCAGCTGCGCAAGGGAGCCCAGCCCAGCAGCTTGTCGGCCTTGACGCACGAGATGCCCGACGCGTCGGGCCTCGGCACCGGCCGCAGCCGCACGGCGTCGCCGAAGTGCCGCCGGACCAGATCGTGCAGCGGCAGGCCGTTGGCGTTGTCCGCGGCGGCGGCGTAGACGACCTCGTGGCCGCCGGTGCAGGCCGTCACGGCGGCGAGCAGGAGCTCGGCCAGGTCGTCGACGACGACGTAGGACCAGAACGAGGCGCTGGTGTCCTCGCCGCGGGCCCGCACGATGGGGCCGATGTTGCGCTCGACGTTGCCCTCCCACTGGACCCAGGTCGGCCGGATCGACACCGCAGTGATGTCCGACCGGGCGACAGCGGCGTCCATGAGCAGTTCGCCGAACCACTTCGACAGCGCGTAGGTGTCCTGCGGTGCCACCGGGTGCAGCTCGTCGACGGGTGCGTACTCGGCGTGGAAGTAGCGCTTCGGGTACGAGAAACCCGGCACGGTCTCGCTCGAGATGTGCACGAAGCGCCGCACGCCGGACCGCTCGGCGGCTTCCAGCGTGGCGCTGGTCGCCAGCAGGTTGGTCCGGAGGATCTCGTGCGGCGGGTTCTTCACCGGGCTGGGGATCCCGGCCGCGTGCACGACGGCGTCGTGGCCGGGCACGACGGCCGCCGCGTGCCCAGCATCGGTCAGGTCGGCCTGGATGTAGCGGACCGGCCCCGCCCGCTCGTACACCGGGGGCAGCCGGTCGACGGCCGTCACCTCGTGCCCCGCCCGGAGGAGGGTGTCCAGGGTCGCCGCGCCCAGCTTGCCGCGGGCGCCGGTCACCAGGACGCGCACGGCCGGGTCACCGCCCCACCCGTCCGTCCCGGTGGGGGCCCGCCGCCGTCCGGGCGAGGAGCTCGGCGTAGAGCCGTTCGTAGCCGCGGGCCATGACCTCCGGGCTGAACCGGCTGACGGCCGTGGCCCGGCAGGCCTCCGGGTCCAGCTCGTCCAGCCGGCCCAGGGCCGCGGCGAAGTCCGCCTCGTCCTCGGCCAGGTACCCGGTGACCTTGGGCTCGACCAGCGAGGGGAGGCACCCCCGGGCCATGGCCACGACCGGGGTGCCGGCGGCCAGCGCCTCGCAGACCGCGGTGCCGCCGGGCTCCTCCCAGCGGATGGGGAAGAGCACCGCCCGGGACCGCCGGAGCAGGTCGGCCTTCTGGGCGCCGGCCACGCTGCCGATCCAGCGGACCCGGTCGCCGTCGAGGAGTGGCGCGACGCGGTCGAGGAACCAGCGGACGTCGGGGTAGTTGCGCACCGGGCTCGTCGGGTCGGCGAGCGCGGCGTCCAGGGCCGCGCGGTCGGGCAGGCCCCCGACCGGCCCAGCCAGCACCAGCGGCACCCCCGCCGCCCGGCAGGCGCGCACCGCGATGTCGATGCCCTTGAGCTCGCACAGCCGGGAGAGGACCAGCACCGCGTCCGTCCGCTCCTGCGGCGCCGCCGGCCCGCCCTCGGGGATCGGGACGGCGAGCGGCACCGAGCCGAGGGTCTGCCGGCGCAGCGCGGCCGGCCCCCGGGCGAGCTGGGAGTCGGAGACCCCGGCGAAGAAGACCCGCCCCCGGCCGTCGAAGGACGCGTAGAAGTCGGCGTTGCGGCGCAGGTCCCAGTGCAGCGTGTGCAGCACCGGCGGGGCCGTCGCGCCGAGCGCACCCAGCACCGCGGGGCCGACCACCTCCAGGTGCGTGTGCACCAGGTCGAACGGCTCACCTGCCGCGGCGTGCCGGCCGATCTCCTCCACCGCGACCTGCGCGTGGGCGTGCGCGGTCCCGACCACCGCCGGGTACGGCGCCGCCAGTCGGCTGAACTGCCCCCGGAGGAAGGCCCACACCCGGCCGTCGGCGTCCTGCTCGCTCTCGCCCACCGTCGCCAGGACGACGCGGTGGCCGCGACGGCGGAGCTCCGTGGTCAACGTGGCGACGACGTTCTCCAGGCCGCCGTAGCCCCGGGGCGGGACCGCCAGCCACGGGCCGGCGTCCATGAGGACCTTCACGCCGGCCAGCCCGGCGCACCGGCCGCCCGGCGGGCGGCGTAGGCGGGCACCGTCCGCATCGGTGGGCGCTCGACCACGCCGACGTCCCAGGTCACCGCCTCGACGCCGCCACCGGTCCGGACGTACTGGACCAGCTGGTCGCTGGGCACTCCGATGCCGGGGCAGCGGGCCAGGGCGGTCTGCAGGATCTGCCCCGCCATCCGCCCCAGCGCGGCGTCGGGCTGGTGGGAGTGCTGCCGCGTCCCGAGGTCGACCTGTGCCAGCGCGTCCACCCCGGCGAGCTCTGCGAGGTCGATGAGCAGCCCGAGCTCCACGCCGTAGTGCGAGACGAACGGGACCTGCTCCAGCAGCTCGCGCCGGCCCGCGTACTCACCCGACAGCGGTTGCACGAAGCCGGACAGCTCCGGCCACAGCGCGCCCAGCAGAGGTCGGGCGGTCAGCTCGGTCACCCGACCGCCGCCGCTGGGCACCAGCCCCTCGGTGGTGGACAGCGGCCGGTCGTAGAGCCCCTTGACGTAGCCGACGGTGGTGTCGGTGAGCAGCGGGCCCAGCAACCCGACCACGAACTGCGGGTCGAAGCAGATGAGGTCGGAGTCGATGAAGACGACCAGGTCGCCGTCGGTGACGTGCAGCGACTTCCACAGCGCCTCGCCCTTGCCGGCCACGTGGCCGTGCTCGGGCAGCGCGTCGTCGGCCCGCACCACCCGGGCGCCGGCCCGCGCTGCGGTGGCCGCCGTCCGGTCCGTCGAGCCGCTGTCGACCACGAGCAGCTCGTCCACGAGCGCGTGCCGCTCCACGAGCTCGCCGCGGATCGCCGCGACGATGGCGCCGACCGTGCGTTCCTCGTCCAGCGCGGGGAGCACGACGCTGACCGTGCGGCCCTGCGCCCGCTTGGCGGCTGCCAGCTCGGTCGCCCGGTAGTCCGTGGCGGTGTAGGTCCGGC
Source organism: Modestobacter sp. NPDC049651 (assembly GCF_040659695.1). NCBI lineage: Bacteria > Bacillati > Actinomycetota > Actinomycetes > Geodermatophilales > Geodermatophilaceae > Modestobacter > Modestobacter sp. NPDC049651. Next base: position 401,925 of record NZ_JBFAOG010000001.1, on the reverse strand, counting down.
GGGCGAGCCACCTGGAGACGTCCGTGCGCATGTCGTGTCCTTCCCGTCCGGTGAAGACCGGCGCGACACCGGGTCCCGGTGGCGCGCCGGGATGGCGCGGCCCGCCCGTCCCGGCGGGACGGCGGGCCACCCGGGAGGCGGTCCACGGGGGCAGGATCGGCACGTCGACCTGGTCGCGGTCTGCGACCCCGTGGCGCGGTCCGCCCAGGCGCTGGCCGGGGCGGTGGGTGCCTGGCACGTCCCCGACGTCCCCGCCCTCCTCGCCCTGGGGCTGGACGCCGTCTGGGTCTGCGTGCCGCCGTTCGCGCACGGGGAGCTGGAGCTGTCGATCGTGCGCGCCGGCCTGCCCCTCCTCGTGGAGCAGCCCCTGGCGGCCGACCTGGCCGTGGCCGAGCGCGTGGCCGCCGCGGTCTCCGCCGCGGTGCTGCCGACGGCGACGGGGTACCACTGGCGGCACCTGGACACCGTCGAGCGGGCCCGCGCGCCGCTGGCCGGAGCTGCCGTCCGCCTCGTGGCCGCGCGCTGGTGGGGCGCCACACCCCCGCCCGCCTGGTGGAGTCGCCGAGACCGGTCCGGCGGCCAGGTCGTCGAGCAGGCGACCCACGTGCCGGACGCCGGTGCCGCGGTGCTGCGCCTGGAGTCCGGCGCCGTCGGGACGGTCAGCGTCTCCTGCGTCCTGCCCGCACTGGCGGCCGCCGGCCTGGAGGTCGTCGCCGACGGCGTCACAACGGGCTGTCGCTGCGCTGCGCCCAGATGCTCGACGTCCATGGCGAGAGGATCAGGACAACGCTGCTGACCGTCGTCGTACCCTTCGCCGAGGCGCCCGGTCTGCTCGCCGACATCAGCGCGCGGCGTCGGCACGTGATCACCGCAGCACTGAGCGTGCCGGAACCGTGAGGGAGTCATCCAGTCACCCCTCCCGTGCCCGCCCGGGGGACACGCGTCCCTGCGCGTCGGCGCGCTCCGCGCGTCCATGGCACAGGGGTGGGACCGCCACCGTCGATCGGCAGGACGACCGATGTGCCGGGTCGGCCACTCCCCGACCGGAGATCGGCCGTTCTGCCGACGGCGTCCGGGCACCGGCCCGGGCAGCATGGAGGCCGGGCGCCCGGCCGGACGCGCAGGGCGATGCCCCGCAGGTCGGCACGACAGCGACCACCGGGACGAGGTGATGCGGTGATGACGGCAGCCGGGGCGGGCGTGCGCCCGGACGTGTTCGGGGAGGGACCGGCGGTCATCGGGCACCGCGGACTCGGCTGCGGCGTCGTCGCCGGGCACCCCCAGAACACCCTCAGCTCGTTCGTGGCCGCCGCGGGCCGCGGGGCGCAGTGGGTGGAGGCCGACGTCCGGCGTCTGCGCGACGATGTCCTGGTGGTGGCCCACGACGCCGCGCACCCCGACGGCTCCCCGCTGGCCGACCTCACGGGGGCGGAGGCGGACCGCCGCGGGGTCCTGCGCCTGAGCACGCTCCTGGACGAGCTCCCCCTCCAGGTGGGGGTGAACGTCGACCTCAAGTCGTCGATGGACGACTGCCTGCGGTCGCCCGGGCGGACCACCGCGGGCCTCCTGGCGCCGGTGGTGGCGGCGGAGGCCGTCCGACGGCCGCTGATGGTCTCCTCGTTCGACCCGTCGACCCGTCGGCCCTCGGGCTCCTGCGGGCGTCGGCACCGCGGGTGCCGCTCGGCCTGCTGACCTGGCACCGGTTCCCCCTGGAGATGGCCGTGGCGGCCTGCGTCCACATGGACGTCGAGGTGCTGGCGCTGCACGTCGGCTCGCTCTGCGAGGGGCAGGCCGCCGGCCAGATCGACCAGGGTGTCCTGGCACGTCTGCTGTCGCTGCTCCACCGCTGCGGCCGGCAGCTGCTGGTCTGGTGCCCGCAGATCGCCTCGGCCCGCCTGCTGGTGGCCGCGGGCACTGACGCCGTCGTCGTCGACGACCTGCCGGAGGCGCTGGCCGCGCTGGGCCCGTCCTCCGGGCCGGGGACCAGCTCCGCCGCGCCGGCGCAGGCCTGATCCGCCGCACCGGAATCGGTCGATCTGCCGAGTGTGCCGCGGGCGGCCGAGGCCCACCCTGATGCGGACACCGTGCAGGCGTCCACGCCGCCCCTGGGACCGCCGCCCGTTCCCGGGCCCGGCCACGGCGGGCCCGGCCAGGAGAGGCGAGGCATGACGGGTGCGACGCAGGTCGTCGGCGTGCTGGCGGCCGACCCCGAGCAGCTCCTCCCGGCGCGCCAGATGATGGCGTTCACCCTCGGCTTCCACATCGTCCTGGTGCCCTTCGGCGTCGCCTTCACCGCGATGATGCTGATCGCCAACTGGCGCGGGCTCCGGCGGGACGACGAGCAGGCGCTGGTGCTCGCGCGGCGGTGGTCGCAGGTCGCCGGGGTCCTCTTCGCGGTGGGGGCGGTCTCCGGCACGGTGCTGTCCTTCGAGCTCGGTCTGCTGTGGCCCGGGCTCATGGGCCGGTTCGGTGCCGCCTTCGGCATCCCCTTCGCCGTCGAGGGCCTGTTCTTCTTCCTCGAGGCGATCTTCGTGGCCATCTACATCTACGGCTGGCGCAGGATGCGTCCCTGGCCGCACTTCTGGACCGGCGTCCCCGTGGTCCTGTCCGGGATCGGCGGCACGTCGTCCGTGGTCGCGGCCAACGCGTGGATGAACCGGCCGGCCGGGTTCACGCTGGACGCCGACGGCCGGGTGGTCGACGTCCGCCCGCTCGACGTCCTCTTCACCGACGCCTTCGGCTACGAGGCCGTGCACATGCTGCTCGCCGCCTACATGGTCGCCGGCTTCACCATCGCCGGGGTCTACGCGGTCGGCATGCTGCGCGGACGGCGCGACCGGCTGCACCGCCTGGGCCTGGTCATCCCGCTCACCGTCGCCGCGATCGCCACCCCGGTCCAGGTGGTGGTCGGCGACGTCGCGGCCCGGGAGGTGTTCCAGCAGGAGCCGGCGAAGTTCGCCATGATCGAGGCGCTGACCGAGACCGACACCCGGGTGCCCGAGGTGCTCGGCGGGGTGCTCGTCGACGGGGAGCTGCGCTACGGCCTCGAGGTCCCGCTGGGGGCCTCCCTGCTGGCGGGCCTCGATCCGGACACCGAGATCCAGGGGCTGGACGCCATCCCGGCGGAGTACCGGCCGGCCGACCGGCTGGTGAACACCGTGCACATCGCGTTCCAGGTCATGGTGGGCATCGGGACGGCGCTGCTGGCGCTGTCGGCCTGGTACGCCTGGCTGTGGTGGCGCCGGCGCCGGCAGCCGGACCGGGTCCCGGACAACCCCTGGTTCCTGCGCTGCGTCGCCGTCAGCGGCGTCCTGGCGGTCATCGCCCTGGAGGCCGGCTGGGTCGTCACCGAGGTGGGCCGGCAGCCGTGGATCGTCGTCGGCCACCTGCGCACGGCCGAGGCCGTGACGACCAGCGGCAACGTGTGGCTGTTCTACGGCGCCACCGTCGCGCTGTACGCGGCCCTGGGGGTGGGCACCTTCTTCGTCCTCCGGCTCCTCCGCCGCAGGTGGCGCGAGGGCAGCGACACGACGGGGGAGGACGCCCCCGGCGGAGAGGGCGACGTGCCGTACGGGCCGTCGCGGGCGCGAACCGACGCCCCGGCATGAGCACCCTCGCCGCCGTCGTCCTGTTCACCGGGGTGATCGCCTACGCCGTCCTGGGCGGAGCCGACTACGGCGCCGGCTTCTGGGACCTCACCGCCGGTGGGGCACGGCGCGGTCGGCGCCCCCGGCACCTGGTCGACGAGACGCTGGCCCCGGTCTGGGAGGCCAACCACGTCTGGCTCATCTTCTGCCTGGTCATGCTCTGGACCGGGTTCCCCACGGCCTTCGCCGCGATCATGACCACGCTGCACGTCCCGCTCGGCCTGGCCGCGCTGGGCATCGTCCTGCGCGGCTCGGGCTTCGCCTTCCGCAAGGTCATGGTGCGCACCGACCAGCAACGGGTCACGGGCGCGGCCTTCGCCCTCTCCTCGGTGCTGGTCCCGTACTTCCTGGGCGCGGTGGCCGGGGGGATCGCGTCCGGGCGGGTCCCGCCCGGCGGCCGGGGCGACCCGCTCACCAGCTGGTGGAACCCGACCTCGGTGCTCGGCGGCGTGCTGGCCGTACTCGTCTGCGCCTACACCGCGGCCGTGTTCCTGACCGCCGAGGCCCGGCGGCACGGCGACGCGGAGCTGGAGGTCTGGTTCCGCCGGCGGTCGTTGGCCACGGCGGCCGTCACCGGGGCGGTCGCGCTGGCCGGCCTGTTCGTCCTGCGGGCCGACGCACCCCGGCTCCTCGACGGCCTGCTGTCCCGCGGCCTGCCGCTGGTCGTGCTCTCGGGCGCGTGCGGCCTGGCCGCGCTCCTCGTGCTGCGCCGGGCCGCCCCCCGGCTCCTGCAGGCGCTGGCGGTGGGCGCCGTCGCGGCGGTGGTCGCCGGGTGGGGGGTCGCCCAGTACCCGTACCTGCTCGGCACGCACACCACCATCGCCGCGGCAGCCGCGCCCGAGCCGACCCTCTGGGCGCTCACCGTCGTCGCGGCGGTCGCCTTGGCCGTCGTGGTGCCCGCCACGGCCTTGCTGTTCGTGCTGGCGCAGCGCGGCGGCCTGGACGCCTCGCACTGACCCGGCCGCTCAGCGCCCCGGGCGGCCGCCCTGGTGCCCGTCGAGGGTCCCGCGCGCGGCGGCGTCCAGGCGCTCGCGCTGCGGCACCACCGTGTACCGGGGGTCCCTGGTGGACTCGACGCCCGCCTCGAAGACCCCGAACCGCTGCAGCGCGCTGCCGGTCAGCAGGGCGATCCCGGAGGCGGCCGCGCCGGCCCGGCTGCGCCGGGCGAGGAGGACGGTGCCGGCCAGCCCCGCGGCGGTCAGCACCTCGGACGCGCGCCGGCGGCGCGCCACGGGGCCGTGCTCGTAGACCTCCCGGACCAGCCCCATCCGGTGCTCCATCAGCCGGGACGCCAGCAGCTCACCGGACGCCCCGACCGCCGCGAAGACCCGGGCCGGCCGCGCCTCGGCCGGCGGGGCGGTCAGCATGCCGAAGCCGCCGCTGGCGGCCGCCGCCGAGCCGGCGAACACGAACGGCAGCTCCTCCCGGACCTCAGCCCAGCCCGGGACCGCCGTCTGGGAGAGCAGGGCAGCGGTGTAGGTCCCGACGCCGGGGGCGGTGGCGGCCGACGCCAGGCCGAGCGCGCGGGCCAGGCCGCGGAGCAGCCGCGCCGGCCACGTCGACCGCCAGCGCGCCGGCACCAGCTCCGACACCGCCGCCGCGCCGACGCCGGGGCCGAAGGCGCTCAGGAGCCAGGTCCCGACGCTCATCGGCGACGTCGGCTTGGCCACCCGCAGCATGTGGTGGAAGCGCTCCGGTCGGCCGAGGTCCCCGACGAGCAGCACGACGCTGGCCAGCAGGGCGCCGAACGAGCCGAGCCAGCAGGACCGGCGCAGGTGCGGGGCGCGGGTCAGGTCCGCGCCCGCGGCGAGCACGGCCGTGCCCGCGGCGAGCCCCCCGGTGAACAGGTAGGCGGCGATCTTCCACTCCCACACCGGCGCCTTCAGCACCGGCCGTCCGTAGTACGAGGGAGGGTCGGGGTGCGCCGGCCCGGTCACCGGTCGTCACCGAACGCGGAGGAGACGAACGCACCGATGCCGGCCAGGGCGAACGCGGCGGCCGCCGCACCGACCCGACGCCAGATCTGCGGCGCCGAGCGGGTGGGCACCACCGGCGCCGGCGGCAGCCCGTACACCTCCGGCCGGTCGAGCAGCAGGAACATCGAGCCGTGGCCGCCGACGCCGTCGTCCGGGTCGCGGCCGTACAGCTGCGCCTCCGCGACGCCCTGCCCGTGCAGCTCGGCCAGCCGCCGGTCGGCGCGCTCCCGGAGCACGTCGAGCGGACCGAACTGGATCGACTCGGTGGGGCAGGCCTTCGCGCAGGCCGGCGTCAGGCCGCCCTTCAGCCGGTCGTAGCAGAGCGTGCACTTCTGCGCCCGGCCGTCATGCGGGCGCCGGTCGATCACGCCGTACGGGCAGCCGCTGACGCAGTACCCGCAGCCGTCGCAGATGTCCTGCTGGACGACCACGGTGCCGAACTCGGTGCGGAACAGGGCGCCGGTGGGGCAGACGTCGAGGCAGCCGGCCTCCGTGCAGTGCTTGCACACGTCGGACTCCATCAGCCAGCGGAAGTCCGTCCGCGTCTCCGCCCCGGTGCCGTCCCCGGGACGGCCGACGGTCGGCATGCCGAGGTCCGCGACGGCGCGCTTGGGCGAGGTGGGCAGCGGGGTGGTGCCGAGCTCGGAGCCGCCCCGGGGGGCGGCGCGCAGCCGGGGCTCGACCGCGGCGGTCTGCTCGTCCGGTCCTCCCGTGCCCGGGCGGCGCTGCTCCACGAACGCGACGTGCCGCCACGAGTTCGCGCCGAGCATCCCGGTGTTGTCCATCGACATGCCCAGCAGGTCCAGGCCGTCCTCCGGCAGGGCGTTCCACTCCTTGCAGGCCACCTCGCAGGCCTTGCACCCGATGCACACCGAGGTGTCGGTGAAGAAGCCCACCCGCGGCGGGGGCTCGTCGTAGCCGGCCCTGCGGGCGACGTCCAGCGGTGGTGGTGGCCGGTCCGGATCGGTCATGGCGTCTCCCTGGGCGGGTCGGTGGGGGAGGGGCCGGCGGTGACGAGCGTCGTCCCGGTGGTGGCGGTGATCCCGGCCCGGGTGCGCAGCCGAGCCAGCAGCGCGGTCAGCTCCGCGCCGCGCGGCCGGCGGCCGCGCAGGACGTCGCAGGTGGCGACCTTGCTCTCCTGGATGAGCACGTTGGCGTCGGCGACGATGCCGAGCAGGTCGTTGACCACGTCGCCGGTGACCAGCCCGGTCGGGCCCCAGTGGTAAGGGAGCCACACCTGGTGCACGACCTGCCCGTCGAGCTGCAGCGGGGCCATCCGGTCGGTCACGTGCACGCGGGCCTCGACCGCGGCCCGGGCGGTGACCACGTGGGCCCACCACAGGTGCGTCAGCCCCCGCAGCCGCGCCAGCTCCGGGGAGACCTCGACGAACAGCTCCGGCTGCAGCTCCGCGAGGTGGGGGAGCTGCCGGCTCATGCCGCCGGCGGTGTGGTGCTCGGTCAGCCGGGCCGCGGTGAGCACGAACGGGAACACGCCGGGGTCGCCCTCGGGCGGGGACGGGTCGTAGGGGTTCTCGGGCCGGGGGTACACGCGGCGGGTCGGGTTGCCCTGCTGGCCGTAGAGCGGGTTCCGGACCGGCGACTCGTGGGGCTCGTAGTGGGTCGGCAGCGGCCCGTCGACGACCCCCGTGGGTGCGAACAGCCAGCCCTTGCCGTCGGCCTGCATGATGAACGGGTCGTCGCCCCGCAGGGCGGCCGGCCCGCGGGCGCCCGCCGGCGGTTCGTGGCCCGGCGGTGTGGTCGGCGGGAAGTCGGGGACGTCGTGCCCCGTCCACCGCCCCTGGTCGGGGTCCCACCAGACCAGCTTCTTGCGCTCGCTCCAGGGCCGTCCGTCGAGGTCGGCCGAGGCGCGGTTGTACAGCAGCCGCCGGTTGGCCGGCCACGTCCAGCCCCACTCCGGGTCGTACGGGCCCTGCTGGTCGTGGGGCTTGCGCCGGGCGGCCTGGTTGACCTCGTCCGCGTAGACCCCGGAGTACTGCCAGCAGCCGCACGCGGTGGTGCCGTCGGCGCGCAGGTCGGTGAACCCGTCGACCGTCCGCCCCGTGGTCAGGTCGACGCCGTTGATCCGCCGCAGGACGTCCTCGGGATCGGGCTCCTCGTCGTCCCCGGTTCCCTCCGTCCGGTAGTCCCAGGCCAGCCGCTGGAGCGGCTCGTCGCGCGGGTCGGTCGAGTCGGCCACCCGCTCCCGGATCCGGCGCCAGAGTTGGTGGAAGAACCAGAGGTCCGAGCGCTGGTCACCGACCGGCTCGGCGGCCTTCTCCCGCCACTGCACCATCCGCTGGGTCTGGGTGAAGCTGCCGGCCTTCTCCACGTGCGACGCGGCGGGGAGGAAGAAGACCTCGGTGCGGCACCGCTCCGGGGCGATCTCCCCGGTCTCGACCTCGGGGGCGTCCTGCCAGAAGCTCGCCGTCTCGATCATCGTGAGGTCGCGGACGACGAGCCAGTCGAGGTTCGCCAGGGCCAGCCGCTGCAGCCGCCCGTTCGCCGAGCCGACGGCGGGGTTCTGCCCCATGACGAGGTAGCCGGACACCCGTCCGTCGACCATGTCCATCGTCGTCCGGTAGGTGCCGTGGTCGCCGTCGATCCGCGGCAGCCAGTCGAAGCCGAAGTCGTTGTCCGCCGTGGCCGCCTCACCGAAGTACTCCTTCAGCAGCGAGACGAGGTAGGCGTCGGCCTCCTCCCAGTACCCCTTCTGGGTGCGGGCGCGCAGCCGGTCGAGGTAGGCGGCCAGGTCGGCCTGGCCGGCGCGGGGCATGGGGAGGTAGCCGGGCAGCAGGTCGAACAGCGTGGGGATGTCGGTCGAGCCCTGGATGTTGGCGTGCCCGCGCAGCGCGTAGATGCCACCGCCCGGCCGGCCGATGTTGCCCAGCAGCAGCTGCACGATCGCCCCGGCGCGGATGTTCTGCGCGCCGACGGTGTGCTGGGTCCAGCCCACGCTGTAGACCAGCGCCGACGTGCGCTCGCGGCCGGAGTTCGCCGTCCAGGCCCGGCAGACCTGCAGGAACTCCTCCCTCGGGACGCCGCAGACCCGCTCGACCATCTCCGGGGTGTACCGCGAGAAGTGCCGCTTGAGCACCTGGAAGACGCAGCGGGGGTCCTCCAGCGTGGGGTCCTGGGCGATGCCGCCCGCCGCCCCCTCGATCGGGGGCCCGCCCATCCCGGTCTCCATGGGGGCGGTCGCCCGCTGGCGGGCGCCCTCGTAGTCCCAGGTGGTGCTGGCGTAGCTGCCCGTGGCGGGGTCGTAGCCGCTGAACAGGCCGTCGAGGTCCTCCGTGTCGGCGAACCCCTCGTTCACCAGGAACGCCGCGTTCGTGTAGGCCGCGACGTACTCCCGGAAGTCCAGGTCGTTGCTCAGCACGTGGTGGACCACGCCGCCCAGGAAGGCGATGTCGGTGCCGGCGCGGATCCGGACGTAGGAGTCGGCGAGCGCGCTGGTGCGGGTGAACCGCGGGTCGACGTGCACCACCCGGGCACCGTTCTTCTTGGCCTCCATCACCCACTGGAACGCGACCGGGTGCGCCTCGGCCATGTTCGAGCCCATGATCAGGATGAAGTCGGTGTTGACCAGGTCCTGCAGGTAGTCGGTGGCGCCACCCCGGCCGAACGACGTCCCCAGACCGGGGACGGTGGCGGAGTGCTATATGCGGGCCTGGTTCTCGATCTGCACCGCGCCCAGCGCCGTCCAGAGCTTCTTGAAGAGGTAGTTCTCCTCGTTGTCGGTCGTCGCGCCCCCGAGCCCGGCCAGGCCCGTGGTGCGGCGCAGCACGTTGCCCTGCTCGTCGGTGTCCTGCCAGCCGCGCCGCCGGGCGTCGAGCACCCGGTCGGCCACCATGTCCATCGCGGTGTCCAACGGCAGGTCGGTCCACCCGGTGGCGTAGGGCGCCCGGTAGCGCACCTTCTGCTCGCGCTGCGGACCGGTGACCAGCTGGAGGCTGGCCGACCCCTTGGGGCACAGCCGCCCGCGGGAGACCGGCGAGTCGGGGTCGCCCTCGATCTGCACGACGCGCCCGGCGTCGGCGTGGACGCGCTGGGCGCAGCCGACGGCGCAGTAGGGGCAGACCGACCTCGCGGGCGGCCCGGGGGTGTCGGTGCGGGGGCGCAGCGCCCTGGACCGCGGGGACTGCGCCGCGGCGCCCCGGCCCGTCCGGTCGGGCCCGGTCAGCTGCCGGTAGACCGGCCAGGCCGCCAGCCACCCGCGCACGCGCCGCTCGAGCGGGTTGCCGCCCATCGTCGTCCCCCGCCCGGTCGTGCGCGCCCGGCCACCGTGCCGTTCCTGCTCGGCCGTGCGGGCGACGGAGACCATCAGAGCCGGGTGGTGCCCGTCCCCCCATCGGCAGATCTACCGATCTTTCGGCGGAGCGGGGCCGTGCGGGTGGATCCGGGTGGCCGGGGCGGGACGGCCGGCGCAGAGTCGGGGAGCCGGTGAGCAGGGCCGGCCACCGGGCATCCCCTCAGGGCTCCCAGGAGCCGGGGGGCCCGCGCGCCAGGAGGCGGTGCCATGCGAGCGATGGTGTACCGAGGTCCCTACAAGGTCAGGGCGGAGGAGAAGGAGCGGCCGGGGATCGAGCACCCCAACGACGCGATCGTCCGGGTGCAGCTGGCCGCGATCTGCGGCTCCGACCTGCACCTCTACCACGGCATGATGCCGGACACCCGGATCGGCCACACCTTCGGCCACGAGTTCATCGGGGTGGTGGACGAGGTCGGTTCGTCGGTGCGGAACCTCGCCGTGGGCGACCGGGTGATGGTGCCGTTCAACATCTTCTGCGGCACCTGCTGGTACTGCGCGCGGGGCCTGTACTCGAACTGCCACAACGTCAACCCCAACCCCAACGCCACCGCGGTCGGCGGCATCTACGGCTACTCGCACACCACCGGCGGCTACGACGGCGGCCAGGCCGAGTACGTGCGGGTGCCCTTCGCAGACGTCGGCCCGTCGAAGATCCCGGACTGGATGGCCGACGAGGACGCGGTCCTGCTGACCGACGCCACGGCGACCGGCTACTTCGGGGCGCAGCTCGGCGACATCGTCCAGGGTGACGTCGTCATCGTATTCGGCGCCGGGCCCGTGGGCCTGGTCGCGGCGAAGTCGGCCTGGCTGATGGGGGCCGGGCGGGTCATCGTCATCGACCACCTGGAGCACCGGCTGGAGAAGGCGCGCACCTTCGCCCACGCCGAGACCTACAACTTCACCGAGTACGGCGACATCGTCCTGGAGATGAAGAAGCAGACCGACTGGCTCGGCGCCGACGTCGCCATCGACGCCGTGGGCGCGGAGGCCGACGGCAACTTCCTCCAGCACGTCACCTCGTCCAAGCTGAAGCTGCAGGGCGGCTCCCCGGTGGCGCTGAACTGGGCGATCGACTCCGTCCGCAAGGGCGCGACCATCTCGGTGATGGGTGCCTACGGCCCGCTGTTCAGCGCCGTCAAGTTCGGCGACGCGATGAACAAGGGGCTGACGATCCACACGAACCAGGCCCCGGTGAAGCGGCAGTGGCCGCGGCTGTTCGAGCACGTGCGCAACGGCTACCTCAAGCCCAGCGAGCTGGTCACCCACCGCATCCCGCTGGAGGACATCGCCGAGGGCTACCACATCTTCTCGGCCAAGCTCGACGGGATCATCAAGCCCCTCGTCGTCCCGACCGCCGCGTGAGCGACAGGAGACCCCGATGACGTACACACCGCACAAGCCCCCGATCGCCGAGTCGCCCGAGGAGCTGCGGGCGCGCATCCCCGGCTGGGGCGTCGACCTCGATCCCAAGGACCGCCCGTCGGTGCCGAAGCTGCAGTTCCAGGAGGACTTCACCGGAGCGCACTGGGAGTTCCCGGAGCGGCAGCCGGAGAAGTACCCGCGGGAGCGCTCGCCGGAGCACGGGATGCTCACCCCGGTCTTCGGCACCGCCCAGCCGCCCTCGGGCGTCCCCGGTGCCATCCGCCGCTACGCCTACCGCTACAGCGAGGGCCGCACGGCGCACTGGTTGCTGCTGGTCTTCGCCGACCGGGTGGACGCGTGGGTGCACCACCTGAAGTCCTTCCTCACGCTGCACCCGGACAACCCGATCACCGAGACCGGGGTCAAGGCCGAGTTCACCCACCACGGCATCTCGTCGCGGTTCGGCCAGAGCCGGACCGACGTCAAGCACCAGTGGCTGGACCCGGTGATCGTCGGCGGCCCGTGGATCGCCGCGGCCGGCGTCGTCTACAGCGGTGCCCGGAGCGTGGCGAAGGCGCTGGCGAACGGAGGGTCCGACGGACACCGGCCGCTGCACTGAGCCGGGAAGGGGTCCGGTGTGACCGCGTCCGCGGTGCGCACCGTGCCCCTTCCCGACGGCACCGCCGCCCCGGCTCTCGGGGTGGACACCTGGTACCTCGGCAAGGACCCCGGCAGCACCGACGACGAGTGCCCTGGTGCCGCGACCGGCGCATGCCGCTGATCGCGTACTCACCCGTCGACCACGGCCGGCTCCTCCAGCACCGGGCCGTCCGTGACCTGGCCGTCGAGAAGGGGGTCACCGCGGCCCAGCTGGCCCTCGCGTGGGTGCTGCGGCTGCCCGACGTGCTCGTCGTCGCCAAGGCCTCGACCCGCGCGCACGTGGCCGAGGACCGCGCGGCGCTGGAGATCGGCTTCACCAGGGCGGAGCTGGACCGGCTCGGCCGGCTCTTCCCCCCGCCGACCGGCAAGGTCCCGCTCGAGGTCCTGTAGGACCGGCGCGGCCCCGCAACCGGCGGGTGCAGGGCCGCGGAGGTCAGACGAGTCCCTCGTTGTGCGGCTCGATGCTCGCCGAGGGGTCCACACCGCCGTCGGCGTCCGGCTGGACGGGGCCCTCGCCCGGCTCGGATCCCGAGCCGGCGGCGGTGTTCCGGGAGGACCGCTCCGGATCGGTCACGTCCGTGGTCGTCGGGGCCTGACCGATGCGCTTGGCGGCCGGCCCCGTCCCGGTTTCTTCCAGCTCTGAGTCGCTCACGTCTGCTCCAGTCCAGCTCTGTCGACGAGGGTGGTCGTGCTGCACGCCCGGCGGACCGGTGCAGTCCGCCGGCTGGTCTCCTACCGGGGCTCGCGCATGTGCTCGGCGACCCCCGAGGGAGCTCGGGTGCGGGCCTGCTCGGCCGCCCGGCTCGCCGACCGGCCGGCACCGGGGTCGACCGGCACCGACCGCGTCACCTCCGCGCGGTTGCGGTACTCGACGGGCGGGATGGCCCGGAGGCCGCGCACCACGGCCTCGGGGGCGCCGGCCCGCTCGGCGGCGGCGACGAGGGCTTCCTTGTCGGCCGGGTAGTCGACGTCCTCCAGGTACCGGAGGACCTGGTCAGGGGTGATCGGGTCGGGCACGGGAGCTCCTTCCTGGTCGCGGCCGTCGGAGCCGGCGGCCGTGGGTGGGGTCAGGCGGACGGCGCCGGTCGAAGGGTCTCGTCGTCCGACCGCGGCTCACGCTAGGTCCGGTCGCAGCGCCAGGACATCGGTCGATCGGCCGATCCGCCTCCGGCCGCGGGGTGCGCCCGGCCGAGGCCTCGGCGCCGCGGCCCATCGCCTCCCTCGATGGAGAGCATCGAGAACGCGTGATCAACCCACCGGCGTGTGTCGTCGACACTCGGGTGGGGGCTCCCGACGGGGGGAGCACCGTGGAGATCGCGGGGAGTTGGCGTGCGCAGAGAGCATCGCACCGCTGGTGCTGTCCTGGGTCTTGCGCTGGGTGCCGTCACCTCCGCGGCGGTCCGCGCGGGGGTCCACCCGGATGCTCCGGGCACACCGGGGGTGGGAGCCGGGAACGCGGCGCTGGCGGTCGTCATCGCGGCTGCGGCATGGGCGGCCGGGCGGTACTCCTGGTCCGGTGCCGCCTCGCGCCGCCACTCCTCAGCGCGTGACCAGGTCGGCGAGGAGGTCGTCTGGGAGTGCGACGCGGGAGGCCGGTTCACGCATGCCAGCCCGCAGTGCCTGGAACTCCTCGGGTACGCCCCCGAGGAGGCACGGTCCCTCACGCTCCTCGACATCACCCATCCCGACGAGCACGCCCTGGTGACCCACCTGCTCGCGACCGGACGCGGGTGGCGGCGTCGCCGGTTCCGGTGCGTCACGAAGGGCGGCGCACCGGTGTCGCTGCGCAGCACCGCCGTGGCGCGGACCGACGGTCACGGACGGTTCACCGGGCTGCTCGGCGCGTCCCACCGGGTCGCGGACGCTCCACCGGGCGAGTCGGCGGGAACGTCCGCGGCGATCGTCCGACTGCTCGCCGAGGACGGGCTGCGGACGGCGTTCCAGCCGATCGTCTCGCTGACCGACGGCCGGGTCCTCGGGGTCGAGGCGCTGTCCCGGTTCCCCGCGTCCGACGGGCGACGCTCCCCGGAGGACTGGTTCGCCGACGCCGCGCGGGTCGGCCTGGCCGTGGACCTCGAGGTCCACGCGGCCCTGCAGGCGCTCCGGCTGGCGACGGCCCTGCCCGGGCACGTGTACGTGTCCGTGAACTTCTCCCCGGAGACGCTGTTGTGGCCGGGGCTGCCCGACGCGCTCCGGCAGGTGCCCGTGCCGCTGTCCAGGATCGTCGTCGAGCTGACCGAGCACTCCGCGGTGGAGGACTACGACGCCCTCGAGGCGGCGCTGCGACCGCTGCGGGACGCGGGGCTCCGCGTCGCCGTGGACGACGCCGGTGCCGGCTACGCCACGTTCCGCCACATCCTCCGGCTCGCCCCCGACCTCATCAAGCTCGACCGCAGCCTGATCAGCGGCATCGACGGTGACCCGGCGCAGCGGGCGCTCGCGGGCGCCGTCGTGGCCCTGGCCCGCGAGATGCGCGGTGTGGTCGTCGCCGAGGGGATCGAGCGGCCCGCGGAGCTGGCGGTCGCGCTGGGCATCGGCGTCGACGCCGGGCAGGGGTACCTGCTCGGCCGGCCCAGCACCGACGAGCGGGCCTGGCGCGACTGCGACCGGTCGCGACCGCAGCAGCTGCCCAGCCCGGGACTGCTCAGCCGGACCTCCTGACCTCACGCGCGCCCGACCCGGTGGGGGCGGACCGGCAGTGTTCGAGGTAGGCGGCCAGGAAGGCGCGACCGGCGGCGCCGCGGAGGGTCCCGTCCCGGGCGATGACCCCGAAGTCCCACACGGGCGCGCCGGCCAGCGTGGCCGTCGCCACGCCCGGGTGGGACTCCTGGTCGATGCACGCCGCCGGGCCGTAGGCGATGCCCATGCCGCGCTGCACCATGCCCAGCACCGTCACCCACTCGTTGATCTCCAGCCGCACCCGGCGCCGCGGGCAGCTCTCGCGCACCCAGGTGTCGAACAGGGCCCGGGCGCACCACCGGGGGGCCAGGTCGATGACCGACTCCGCCAGGACGTCGGCGGGGTCCAGGTCCCGCGCCCCGGCCAGCCGGTGACCGGCGGGGCACACGAGGGTCAGCGGATCGCTGAGCAGCGGCGTGAACGAGAGCCCGGCACCGAGCCGCGGGGTCCGTGGTCCGAGGGCGAAGTCCACCTGGCCGTCGGCGACGAGGTCGACCATCCCCTGCGTGCCCGCGGGCAGGACGTGCACGTCCACCCCCGGGTGCGCCGACTGGAAGTCGCGGATGGTGTCGGCCACGTCGACGACCCGGGGGACGGCCATCGCGGTGATGCGGACCGAGCCGCGGAGCAGGCCGGTGACCTCGGCGACGGCGTCGCGGGCGCGCTCGGTCTCGGCCAGTGCGGCGCGGGCGGGGTCGAGCAGGGCCCGTCCGGCGTCGGTGAGCTCGGTCCCGCGGCGGCCGCGGATGAACAGCTCGGTGCCCAGTTCGCGTTCCAGCGACAGCAAGGACGCCGACAGGCTGGACTGGACCATGTAGAGACGGGTCGCGGCGGCGGTGAACGACCCCTCCTCGACGACGGTCAGGAAGTACTCCAGCTGCCTCAGCTCCACGGCCGCCCACTCGGTCGGTGGGGCGTGAGGGGCGTCGGGCTCATCGGTTCCTCGTCGGGGTCGGGCGCCTCGGACGGAGGCGTCCAGCGGCGGTCGTGTGCCGCGGACGGTAAGGAGCCGAAACGGAACTCATCGGTGCCGTGTCGGGGTTCGGCCGGAGACGTGGTCGCCGTCGTCCCGGCGGTCCCCGATCTACAGTCGGGCCATGGCAGCGGGGGACACCGAGCCGTCGCGGGCGCGCGGGCCGGCCCGCGGGACCGGCCGCCCCCTGGACCGGACGAGGGACGAGGCGATCACCGCGGCGGTGGTCGACGTGCTCGCCCGGCTGGGTTCCAGCGGCTTCACCATGGACGAGGTCGCCCTGGCCGCCGGCGTCGGCAAGGCCGCCATCTACCGGCGGTGGGCGGGCAAGACCGACCTGCTGGCGTGCTACACCGAGGGATCGATCGCGGGCACCCTCGACGTCTCGGACACCGGTTCGCTGCGGAGCGACCTCGTCGCGCTGCTCACCTCCGCGGTCGTCCACTTCAACGGGCCGGCCGGACGAGCCAACCGCGCCCTGCTCAGCGCGGTGCACGACGACCCGGTGCTGGCAGCCGCCTACCGGGCCGGGCCGTTGGCCCAGTGGACGGCGGCGTTCGACGAGGTCCTCGGCCGTGCTGCCGGCCGTGGGGAGATCGGGCCCACCGTCGGCTCGTCGCTCGCGGTGGAGGCCGGCGCGGCTGTCCTGGTCCAGCGCTGGCTGCTGCTGGGTGAGCTCATCGACGAGGAGCTGGTGGCCGCCGTCGTGGACGAGGTGGTGCTGCCCCTCCTGCGGGACCGTGGCCGGGAGCGCCTACCGGACGTGCCGCCTCGCGGGGCGCCGTCGTCCGAACGCTGACCAGACCTGGTCCGCCGGCAGCCGGCAGCCGCGGGGACAGTCGAACTCGACCGGGTCGCCGTCGAGCCACCCCAGGGCGGCGGGGCGCCCGCAGCTCGGGCAGGTCTCCCACGTGACGTGCTCGCTCACCGACGACCCTCCCGACTGCGGTGACGGAGGTCGGCGGCCGGGAGCTCCCGGCGGCTGTCCTCCGTGACCCAGGTTCCGTCCGGGACGGCGTCCGGTAAAGCACGCCTCGTCGCTGGCGGGCATCGGCCGCGCCGATGGCACACCGGCCGGCGGGGTCGGCAGCGGAAGCGCTCCAGCCACCCCGTACCGGGCACGAGCCGGGCGAACTCGTCGGGTCCGGAGGGCTGCGCCTCCGGCGCCGGCGGGATGAGGTCGCCGTGCAGCTCCCCGGGCAGCTGGACGCGCAGGTCGTCGGCCCTCCCGGCGGTGAGCCGCCGGGCCAAGACGCGCAGCGTCGCGTGGACGAGGTCCTCGGTCTCGGCACGGGGGCGCCCGCCGCGGGCCTGCACGGACGAGACGACGTCGTCGTACTGCACTGCTCCTCCTCCCGGTGACCGGACGCGTCGGGCGCCGGCCGGTGCCCCCGACCTGGGGCATGCCGCCGCGGGAGGCCATCGGCAGACCTGCCGATGTGCGCGCGCCGGCCGGGTACCGCCGCGGGCGCCGGGTAGGCCTCCCGCGGCACCGACCGCGGTGCCGAGCTGCCGTCCCGGGGAGGGCCACCATGCGAGTCGAAGAGCTGTCGGGGGACGACGCCGCGGTGTACCGGGCCGTGGCCGAGGCGGAGGTCGGTGCCGGCGCGCCGCACCTGCAGGACGTCGCCCGTGCCGCCGGTCTGGACCTCGAGCAGACGCGGGCCGCCGTCCACCGGCTGCTGCACAGCGAGCCGAAGATCCTGCACGAGGTGCCCGACACCAGCCGGACCGACCTGGGCCCGGTGTACGAGCTGGCGCCCCGCACCTGACCCCGCCCCCGTGGCGTCCCGCCGGGTATCGGTGTGTCTGCCGATACCCGGCGTCCCGCTCCGCCCGGTGCAATCGAGGTCCCGAGCCGGGACCGGAGCGGGGACCCAGCCGGGACGAGGAGGCAGCGTGGAGGCAGAGGTGCACGAGGTGCCAGAGCGGGCCAGCGCCGGGGGAGGTGCGGCATGACCTCCTCCCTGGGCAGCGCGGCGTCGCTGGCCGCCCGCGCGGGCGGGATCGTCGTCCGCCAGGTGCGGTCGGCCATCGACCCGTCCGCCCGGCCGGCGGGTGGTGGCCGGACGGCGTCCGGGTGGCTCGCGGTGACCGTCAACCGGGAGCCGGCCGACGTGGACACCGCGCAGCTGCCCGCGCCCCTGGCCGAGTTCGGCGACCGGATCGAGGTGCAGGTCCGCCCGGCCCCCGGCGGCAAGGGGGCCGAGCTGGCCGCCCGGCTGCGCGACCGGCCGTCGAAGGGCACGGTGCTCAGCCGGCTGAACGGCAGTGACCCGCAGGCGGACCTGCGGTCGGCCCTGCGCCGGGCCAAGCAGCTCATCGAGGTCGGGGAGGTGCTGGCGGTGGACCCCGCCCCGCACGGCAAGCGGACGGCGACCCCCGGCGGCGCGCTCCTTGAGGCGTGGACCAAGAAGGCTCCGAAGGCAGGTGTGCGGTGAAGGCGATCACCTGGCGCGGCGTCAACGAGGTCGGCGTGGAGGACGTCGCGGAGCCCAAGATCCTCAACGACCACGACATCATCCTCCAGGTCGGCCTGTCGGTGACCTGCGGCTCGGACCTGCACCTGCTGGGCGGCTACATCCCCGCGATGCGCGCCGGGGACGTGCTCGGGCACGAGTTCATGGGCACGGTCGCCGAGGTCGGCCGCGGCGTGACCAAGCACCGGGTGGGTGACCGCGTGGTGGTGGTCTCGTTCATCGGCTGCGGGCAGTGCTGGTACTGCCAGCAGGGGCTGTGGTCGCTGTGCGACAACGGCAACCCCAACCCGGGGATGACGGAGGCGCTGTGGGGCCAGTCCATCGGGGGCTGCTTCGGGTACTCCCACGCCCTCGGCGGCTACGCCGGCAGCCACGCGCCCTACATCCGGGTGCCCCACGCCGACAACGGGGCGTTCACCATCCCGGACGGCGTCTCCGACGAGCGGGCGCTGTTCGCCTCCGACGCCGCACCCACCGGCTGGACGGGGGCGGACCAGGCCGGCGTCCAGGCGGGCGACGTCGTCGCGGTGTGGGGCGCCGGGGGAGTGGGCCAGATGGCCGCACGCAAGGCGATGCTCATGGGCGCCGAGCGGGTCGTCGTCATCGACCGGTTCGACAACCGGCTCGCCCAGGTGCGCACGCACATCGGGGCGGAGACCCTCGACTACGAGGAGGTCGACGTCCCCGCGGAGCTGCGCGAGATGACCGGGGGCCGGGGACCGGACGTCTGCATCGAGGCCGTGGGCATGGAGGCGCACCACCCGGGCCCGCAGTACCTCTACGACCAGGTCAAGCAGCAGATGCGGCTGCAGACCGACCGGCCCACGGCGGTGCGCGAGGCGATCTACGCGTGCCGCAAGGGCGGCACCGTGTTCACCCTCGGCGTCTTCGCGGGTGTCGTGGACAAGTTCCCGCTCGGCGCGGTGATGAACAAGGCGCTGACCCTGCGCGGCGCCCAGCAGCACGGGCACCGCTACGTCCCGGAGATCCTCGACCTCATGAGCCGG
Source organism: Modestobacter sp. NPDC049651 (assembly GCF_040659695.1). Classification (NCBI taxonomy): domain Bacteria; kingdom Bacillati; phylum Actinomycetota; class Actinomycetes; order Geodermatophilales; family Geodermatophilaceae; genus Modestobacter; species Modestobacter sp. NPDC049651. The sequence goes on along the minus strand of NZ_JBFAOG010000001.1, from coordinate 382,832 downwards.
GACGAGGTGCGCACCGAGCACCTGGCCACCCACGTGATGTCGCTCGACGACGGGCCGAAGGGGTACCGGATGTTCAAGGAGAAGGAGGACGGCTGCGTCCGCGCCGTGTTCCGCCCGGGTGCGTGACACGGGCTCGCCCCCCGCGCCGGGCCGGGTGCAGCAGGTGACTGCACCCGGCCCGGTGTAGGGCACCATCTCCGGCGTGCCGACCCTCCGCCTCTCCCAGGACGCCGCCGCCGACGAGCTGCTCAGCCGCGACCCGCTCGCGCTGCTGCTCGGCATGCTGTTCGACCAGCAGTTCCCGATGGAGCGGGCGTTCGCCGGCCCGCGCCTGCTCGCCGACCGGCTCGGGGTCGACACGCTGGACGCCGCCGCGATCGCCGCCGCCGATCCGGAGGAGCTGGCCCGGGTGTTCCAGGGCCCGCCCGCCGTCCACCGCTACCCGGGCTCGATGGCCGGCCGCGCGCAGGCGCTGTGCGCGCTGCTGGTCGAGCGGTACGACGGCCGCGCCGAGGCGGTCTGGGCCGACGCCCCCGACGGCCGCACGCTGCTGCGCCGGCTCGGCGAGCTCCCCGGGTTCGGCGCGCAGAAGGCGAAGATCTTCCTGGCCCTGCTCGGCAAGCAGTGCGGCGTGACCCCGCCGGGCTGGCGGGCGGCTGCGGGGGAGTACGGCGAGGAGGGCTCGCGCCGGTCGGTCGCCGACATCACCGACCCGGCGTCGCTGGCCGAGGTCCGCAGCACCAAGCAGGCGGCGAAGGCGGCCGCCAAGGCGGCGACGGCGGCGAAGGCGGACAAGGCGGCGGAAGCGGCGGGCACCGCTCCCTGAGATCGGCCTGCCCGGTGCCTGCGCCCGGGCTGGGGCGGTGGCACGATGGGTCGTACGCAACCGGGGCACTCCGGGGGCCGGTCGCAGGTGGGCCGACCCGCGCCGCCCATGGCCCCGGCCCTGCACGGAGGAAGGGGTCCCGTGGCCTCCAGCCAGCAGCCGAGCAACCGGCCGTCCACCAGCGAACCCGTGCTCATCACCGAGGCGCGGATCAGCCTGGCGGAGGAGCAGGCGGCCCGGAAGAAGCGCTACGTCCTGACCATGGCCTGCCGCATGGTCGCCGTGGTCCTCGCCGTCGTCATGGCACCGGTCGGGATCTGGTTCTCGGCGGTGTTCATCGTGCTCGGCACGTTCCTGCCGTGGATCGCGGTGATGATGGCCAACGACGCCCCGCCGAAGAAGAAGCTCGACGCGAACCGCTACCGGCCGCCGGCGCCGGACCGGATCCTGGAGAGCGGCAGCAGCAGCAAGGCCCGCGTCATCGACATGTGAGCCCGGCTCAGCGCGCACCCGGCCGGGCGACCACCCCGGTCGCCTGCCGGATCCCCGCCTCGAGCGCCTCGACCGGGTCGGGGTGCCCGTCGGCGGCCACCCACGCGGCGATCAGCCCGGCGGCGAACGCGTCACCGGCGCCGGTCGTGTCGACCACCTCGGCCGGGTGCGCCGGCCGGTGGACGAGCGCGTCGCCGGCGGCCCACAGCGCCCCGTCGGGCCCCAGGGTGACCACGGCCACCGGGTGCCGGGCGGCCAGCGCGCGGGCGGCGTCCGCAGGGTCGGCGCAGCCGGTCAGCAGCCGTGCCTCGTCGGCGTTGGGCAGCACCAGGGTCGCGGCCGCGGTGTCGGCGAGCCAGCGGTCCACGCCGTAGCCCCGCAGCGGCCCGGTCGACGCCGGGTCGACCGACACCGTGCAGCCGGCGGCGGCCGCCGCGCCGAGCGCGGCCAGCCCGGCGGTCCGCGGCGCGGGGTCCAGCAGGGTGTAGCCGGACAGGTGCAGGTGCCCGCCGGGCGCGGGCAGCGGGACGTCGTCCGCCGTCAGGTGCAGGTTGGCGCCCCGGTCGGCGAGGAAGCTGCGTTCCCCGTCGGGCTCGACCAGGCTGACGATCGTGCCGCTGGGCACGCCGGGGACGCTGCGCAGCGCGAGCGTGACGCCGGCGTCGGCCAGCTCCCGGGCGAGCGCCATGCCCGGCAGGTCGTCGCCGGTGCACCCGGCCAGCACGACCGGGGTGCCCAGCGCCGCCAGGTGCGCGGCCACGTTGGCGCCGGCGCCGCCGCCGCGCTGGTTGATCGCGGCCGGCCGGTCCGACCCCGGGGCAGGTTCCCCGGACAGCAGCACGACGACGTCGGTGCAGACGTCGCCGACGACGACGACCCGCGGCGCGGTCACCGGCGGGTCAGCCCGCGAGGGCGGCGAGCTCCGCCGCGATCCGGCCGGCCAGCTCGGCGTTGCGCAGCACCAGCCGCACGTTGACCGCCAGCGTCGCGCCGCCGCTCGCCTCGTGCAGGTGGCCCAGGACGAAGGGCGTGACGGCCTTGCCCCGCACGCCGGCGGCGTCCGCGGCGGCCAGCGCGTCAACGATCACGCGGTCGTGCAGCTGCCGGTCCAATTGCTCGTCCTCGGGCAGCGGGTTCGCCACGACCACCGCGCCGAGGGCGAGCTCCCGCCGGCCGGCGAACACCTGGGCGGCCTCGGTGGGCGAGCCGACCGTCCAGTCGACCGGGGAGCCGGAGTCGGCGACGTAGAAGCCGGGGAAGCGGGTCGTGCGGTAGCCGACGACGGTCACCGACAGCGACTCCAGCCGTTCCAGGGTCGCCGGGACGTCGAGGATCGACTTGACCCCGGCGCAGACCACCAGCAGCGACGTCCGGGACAGCGCGGTCAGGTCGGCGGACTCGTCGAAGGTCTCGGCGGCGTGCCGGTGCACCCCGCCCAGGCCCCCGGTGGCGAACACGCCGATGCCCGACCGGGCGGCCAGCAGCGCGGTGCTCGACACCGTCGTCGCGCCGCTCAGCCCGAGCGCCGCCGCCACCGGCAGGTCGCGGACGCCCAGCTTGGCCAGGTCCGGGTCGGCGCACACCCGGTCGACCTGCTCCGGGGTGAGGCCCACGTGCGGCACGCCGTCCAGCACGGCGATCGTGGCCGGCACCGCGCCACCGCGCCGCACCGCCGCCTCCACCTCGTCGGCCGCCGCCCGGTTCTCCGGCCGGGGCAGCCCGTGCGCGAGCAGGGTGCTCTCCAGCGCGACGACCGGTCGGCCGGCGGCGAGCGCGTCGGCGACGTCGGGGGAGAGGACCGGCTGGGTGCGGGAGAAGGGCGGGGTCACGCTGTCATCATGGGGGGCGGATCATTACGGACCGGCCTCCGGCCCGAACCCCGACGACCCTGGGAGCAGCCCGTGAGCGGCACCGACATCCTCGAGCGGCCGGACGTCCGCGACGCCGACACCGGCAACGCCAACGAGGTCTTCCACTACGTCAAGAAGAACAAGATCGCCGAGAGCGCCGTCATGGGCACCATGGTCGAGGCGCTGTGCGGCGAGGTCTTCCCGGTGACGAAGAGCCCCAAGCCCGGCAGCCCGGTGTGCCCGGCCTGCAAGGAGATCTACCAGCAGCTCCGCAAGGAGTGAGCCGCTAGTCCTCGCGCCGGGGGTCAAGCTTTTCGGCCTCCTGCGCGAGCTTGGCCGCCCGGCGCCGCTGGCGCCGGCGCACGTGCCGGCGCGCGGCGGCCGGCCAGTGGGCCTGGATGGTCGCGTTGAGCTCGGCGCCCAGCAGCAGCGACATGCCGAGGAAGAAGCAGAACAGCAGCGCCGCGATCGGCGCCGCGAGCGCTCCGTAGGGGAGCGCGGTGGTCAGGATGTCGGCCACGTACGTGCGCACCACCGTGGCCGCGACCACGAAGAAGCCGACGGCGAAGAGCGCGCCGGGCAGGTGCCGGTGCCACGGGAGCCGGCGGGGCAGCGTCACGTGGTAGAAGCTCGTGAGCACCAGCAGCAGGCCGATGATGACCACCGGCCAGTAGACGGCGTTGATCAGCACGCTGGCGGTGTGCTGCCAGTCGTCGGGCACCAGCGACTCGATCACCCCGGGACCGAGCACCAGCAGCGGCAGGGTGATCACGGCCGCCACCAGGCCGACGACGAACACCCACAGCGCCATCAGCCGGGTGGTGATCGGCCCGCGGACGTCGCGCTGGTCGTAGGCGATGACCGTGGTGTTGATGAACGTCGCGGTCGCCGACGACCCCGCCCACAGCGACAGCAGGAAGCCCAGGCTCAGCACGTCCAGCCGCCCGGAGCTGAGGATGTCGGTCAGCGTCGGGCGCACCAGCGAGTCCACGACGTCCGGGGTCAGCGCCTCCGCCGCCGCGTCCACCAACCGGTCCTCGATCTGCGCCACCGAGCGGGCGCCGATCCAGTCGCCGAGGTAGCCCAGCGACCCGAGCAGCCCGATCAGCAGCGGCGGCACCGACAGCACCTGCCAGAAGGCCGCCTCCGCGGACAGCCCGAGGATCCGGTCCTGCCACGCCTTGGCCAGCGATCGGCCCAGCACCTGCAGCGGCACCCGCACGGGGGCGGGCAGCCGGGCGAGCCGCCCGCGGTGGGTGGCCGGCGGTACGACCGTGGCCCCGCTCGGCGTCACGTCCGGCACCGGCGTGCCGTCGGCGGCAGCAGGGGCCGGCGAGCGACCGGGCCGGGCGGTGGGCACCGCAACAGTGTGCACGGCGCACCCGCGGCGCGGTCCGGCCACCGGCCGGGGGTCACCCGGTCGGCTGGGTGCCGTCGGCCGGTGCGGACGGCGCCGCCGGGGCCGCCGGCGGGACGCAGTGGATGACCGCCTCGGCCGCGTACCGGGTGTTGAAGTCCTCGCGGCGGAGCTCGGCGCCGGAGGACAGGTCCTTGAACACCCGGGTGACGGTGATGTCGAACCCGGTCGACCCGGACTGCGGCGTGCAGTTGCCGTCGTCGACCTTCTCCTGGACGGCGGGCTCGCGGAGGTTGCGCCGCTCGCTGCTCACCGACTCGACGTCGTAGTGCTTGGTGCCCCAGAACGTCACGGTCAGCGCGCCCGGCACCCACTCGGTCTGCACGTAGATGCCGGTGTCGGTGTCGTTGCGCCACTGCAGGTCGATGACGCCCTCGTACACCGTGGCCTCCCGGCCGGCCGGGTAGCGGCTGATGTAGAAGCTGTGCGGCTTGTGGTAGACGTCGTCGAGGCCGGCGAAGAAGACCGCGTTGAACATCGTCGTCGCGAACTGGCTGATGCCACCGCCGACGGCCTGGGACAGCTCGCCGCCGCTGATCACCGCGGCCGGCACGTACCCCTGGGCGGTGCCGCGCGGCCCGGTGAAGGTGTTGAGGCTGAACGTCTCACCGGGCTTCACCAGCGCGCCGTCCACCTTCTCCGCGACGACCCGGATGTTGGTGCCGCTCGCGGCGTTGGTGAAGTTCGTGGTGAAGCTGCTGACCTCCTCCTTGATCCCCAGCGCCTGCGCCTGCTCGGTGGTGAAGGCCGCCGGCACCGGGCCGAGCTGCGCGGTCACCTCACGGGGCGCCGGCCGGCTGAGCACCGGCAGCAGGTCGGCGGCGAGCTTCGCCGGGTCGACCCCGGTGCCGTCGACGGAGGGGACGACGCTGATCGACCCGCCCGACACCTGGAACGTCGCGTCCTTCGCGGGGGTGCCGAAGCCCTCGAAGCCCTCGCCGAGGGCCTCCCGCAGGCGGGGCGGGTCCAGGGCGACGGCGAGCGTGCCGTCGTCGGCCGGGCTGAAGGTGAGCGCGCCGGCGATCGACGCGGCCGACAGCTCCGCGGCGGCGCCACCGTCGCTGCGGGCCACCGTCACCGGGGCGGCCAGCGCGGGGGTGACGGTCTGCTCGAGCGCCCGCTGCGCCGCGGCGGCGTCCACCCGGACCCGGGCGACCTCCACCGGCAGCTCGATGGGCGCCGACGGCGCCGCTCCCGAGGCGATCGCCTCGGTGATGGCCGCACGCGCACCGGCCCGGTCGAGGGTGCGGCCGTCCGCCGGGTCGACCACCCGGGGGGTGGTGCCGTCCAGCGCGATGGTGGCGTCGACCGGGGCGCGGTCGACGGTCGCCGCGACCTGCTCGACCTGGGCGTCCAGGGCCGTGCGGTCGATGGCGAGGACGGCGCGGCGGTCGGTGTCGCCGAAGAAGGAGCGCAGCCGCGTCCAGGGGTTCAGCGGCTGGTCGTCGACCGCGTCGACGGTGCGGGCGGCGTCCAGCGCGATCCCGGCCGACGGCGGGTGCAGCACCGCCTGCACGTCGGCGGCGGTCAGCGGGTGGTCGGCGCCGATCCGGTCGGCCAGCCGGTCGTTGAGCCGGGTCTGCGCCGCGGCGGGGGAGAGCCCGCCGACGTCCACGCCGGACACGACGGTGCCGCGGGGCACCTCGCCGGAGGAGACCGCCAGGTCGGCGCCGTAGGCGGCGGCGAGCACCAGCACGGCTGCGGCCGGGCCGTAGACGACCGGGCGCCGCCACCACGCCCGTCCGCCGCCGCCCGTGGAGCCGGGACCGTCGGGGCCCGCGGGCGGGACCGCCGGCCGGCCCGCCGCCGGCGGGACGGCCGCGGTGGTCCCGACCGGCGGGATCGCCGCCGTCGTCTCCACCGGCGGGATCGCGGCGGTGGTCTCGACGGCCGGCTGCGGCTCGGCCGGGCCGTCCCCGTCGTCGGGGGCCGCGGGCCGGCGGGCGCCCAGCGTCCCGTCCGGCTCCAGCCGGACGGTGTCGTGGTCGCGGTCGGTGTCCTGCGGCATCGGTGGTTCTCCGGCTCGAGCGGGACCGGGAGGCGGTCCAGGAGACGACGAAGCCGCCGACCCCCTGACCGCGCTGTGCGGGGCCAGGACGTCGGCGGCTTCGTCGGGTGAGGGCTTCATCGCTGACGGCGACGATAGCGCCTCGATCAGGCGATGCTGCTCTTCTCGCCGTCTGTCTCGATGATGTCGACCGCGATGTCGCGGAGCTTGTCCTCGTACTCGCGCGCGTGGTGCCCGCAGAAGACGAGGTCGCTGCCGCTGGCGAGCACGACGCGCACCTTGGCCAGAGCCCCACAGCGGTCGCAGTGGAACGGAACGACGAGGTCGTCGGTGGGCGGGGTCGTCGTCAGCGTCTGGGTCATCTGGCTCATCACTCGCTCTCTACCGCACGGACCCGCGGCTGCGGATCGGCCTCCTGCACAGCGCCAGGATGGCCCCTCGTGTTCCCGATCCGAGCCCTGGTGACCGGCGACTCACCGATTGAGATGAGTCCGTGACCGACAGGGCGGGGGGTGGAGCGGGTCCAGCAGGGGACGTCACTGGCCCGGAACTGGGTCCGGGTGGTGCACGTGCTCGGTGTTCTCGGTCGCCGGCGGTTGCCGGCTGTGGTGTCCGCTGCTGCTCTTACGGCGCCCACGCTACGCCGTCTACCCGCCACGCGCCGTCGTACACCGACGACGTCGCGCGGACAGGTGAACCGGGTGGGGACGGCGCCCGCGCCGACCGCCGTCCCCACCCGGCCGTCACCGCCGGGCCGCGGCGGTGACCAGCGTGCGCAGGTCGACCGCCTCGGCCATGGCGCGGTAGCCCGCGTCGCTGGGGTGGAGGTGGTCGCCGCTGTCGTACTCCGGCAGCAGGCGGGTGGGGTCGGCCGGGTCGCGCAGGGCGGCGTCGAAGTCGATGACGCCGTCGAAGACGCGCTGCGCGCGGATCCAGTCGTTGACCGCGCGGCGCTGCGCCTCGCCCTGGGCGGAGCCGTAGTCGCCGCCGTACTGCGCGGCGGAGCCACCGAAGGGCGCCAGGGTGCCGATGAAGGCGGGCAGCCCCGCGGCGTGCACCTGGGCGGCGATCTGCCGGTAGCCGTCGACCAGGTCCTCGGCCCGGGCACCGGCGGCACCGATGTCGTTGATGCCCTCCAGCAGCACGACGCCGCGCACCCCGGCCTGGGTGAGCACGTCGCGCGGGAGCCGGGCGGGCGCGGAGACGCCGAACAGCTCGGGCACCCGGTTGACCAGCACCTCGTTGCCGCCGATGCCGGCGTTGGAGACCGACAGGGTCGGGCCGGGCAGCGCTGCCAGCCGGCGGGCCAGCCAGTCGGGGTAGCGCTGGTCGGCGTCGACGGTGGACTGGTCGCCGTCGGTGATCGAGTCCCCGAGCGTGACCACGGTGCCGGTCACCCGGCGCGGGGCGAGCACGTCGACCCCGGAGGCGAACATCCAGCAGCTGACCGGGGTGGTGAACGCGGCGGCGTCCGCGTCACCGGTGCGGTCGGCGGCGCCGAGGTAGCTGGTCTCGCGCGCGTTGTTGTGCTGGGTGGCGGGCCCGGTCGGCCCCGGCAGGTGGACGCTCACCGCCAGTCGCTGCAGCGGCTGCACCGACAGCTCGACCGGGTCGCTGAGGGCCTCGCCGCCGGCGGCCACGAGGACGTCCGGCCGGCCGGAGAACTCCAGCGGGCGCAGCGTGCCGGGTGCGGTGGCCGCGCCCTCGCCGGCGACGGCCACCGAGGCGGCGCCCACCCGCAGCGGAGCGGCGCCGAAGGCGTTGGAGATGCGCACCCGGACCTGGCCGCCGGTGGTGCTCACCGGGACGATGTTGCGCACCGTCTGGTCGGTCAGCCCGGTGTCGGCCGGGCAGGTGGCGTGGTCGAAGGTGCCGCCGGCCGTCGGGCTGCCCTGCCAGCCGTTCACCCAGCGGTCGGCGCCGCCACCGCCGCCCTGGTCGGTGCCGGTCGCCTCCGCGACGGTGCCGCCGGCCAGCGGGGTGACCATGAGCAGGCCGGCGACGAGGGCGAGCGCCCGGGTGTGCCGCCGGCGGGGGGAGTGGGTCATGTCCGTCCTCGAACCCTGCGGGGTGTGCTCCAGCGCGCACCGGATGCCCGGATCGTGCCAGTTGCGGACGGCACCGGCCCGCTCGGCGGCGCGTCGCGTGCGCCCGGGAACGCCGACGGCCGGCGTCCCGAGGGGGCGCCGGCCGTCGTGAGGTGCTGGAACCGGCCCGGTCGTAGGGGCCCGCCCTGAGCGTGCGAAGGGTGGGGGACGACCGGGTCCTTCCTCAGTCCAGGTAGTCGCGCAGGACCTGCGAGCGGCTGGGGTGCCGCAGCTTCGACATCGTCTTGGACTCGATCTGGCGGATCCGCTCGCGGGTCACGCCGTAGACCTGGCCGATCTCGTCGAGCGTGCGGGGCTGGCCGTCGGTGAGCCCGAACCGCAGCCGGACGACGCCCGCCTCGCGCTCGGACAGCGTCTGCAGGACGCTCGTCAGCTGGTCCTGCATGAGCGTGAAGCTCACCGCGTCGACCGCGACGACCGCCTCGGAGTCCTCGATGAAGTCACCGAGCTGGCTGTCGCCCTCGTCGCCGATGGTCTGGTCGAGGCTGATGGGCTCCCGGGCGTACTGCTGGATCTCCAGCACCTTGTCCGGGGTGATGTCCATCTCCTTGGCCAGCTCCTCCGGGGTGGGCTCGCGGCCCAGGTCCTGGAGCAGCTCGCGCTGGATGCGGCCGAGCTTGTTGATGACCTCGACCATGTGCACCGGGATGCGGATGGTGCGGGCCTGGTCGGCCATGGCGCGGGTGATCGCCTGGCGGATCCACCAGGTGGCGTAGGTGGAGAACTTGTAGCCCTTGGTGTAGTCGAACTTCTCGACCGCACGGATGAGGCCCAGGTTGCCCTCCTGGATCAGGTCCAGGAACGCCATGCCGCGGCCGGTGTAGCGCTTGGCCAGGGAGACCACCAGGCGGAGGTTGGCCTCCAGCAGGTGGTTCTTGGCGCGCTCGCCGTCGCGGACGATCCAGTTGAGGTCACGCCGCATCTGCGGCGAGATCTTCTGGCCCTCCTCCTCGACCTGGCGCAGCCGCTCGGAGCCGTAGAGGCCGGCCTCGATCCGCTTGGCGAGGTCGACCTCCTCCTCGGCGGTGAGCAGCGCGACCTTGCCGATCTGCTTGAGGTAGGCGCGGACGGAGTCGGCCGACGCGGTGAGCTCGGCGTCCTTGCGGGCCTGCCGCAGCGCCTCGGACTCCTCCTCGTCGTCCCACTCGAAGCCCTCGCCGGCCTCGCCGTCCTTCTCGTCGGTCTCGGTGACGGCGACGCCGTCCTGACCGGTGACGACGGTCTCGTCGAGCTTCAGGCCCTCGGCGCCGGCGTCGACGACGGCCGTGGCCGACCCGTCGGTGGCCACGGCCGTGAGGACCGCGCCCTCGCCGCTGCCCGGGGAGGGGGTGATCGTGGGCTTGCGGGCCGCGGTCTTCTTGGCGGCTGCGGTCTTGGCCGGCGCCTTCTTGGCCGCCGCCTTCTTGGCGGGGGCCTTGGCGGTGGCGCTGCCGGTGGCGCTGGTCACCGGTGCCGTGGACGAGGCGGCGGCCCGTGCAGCCACCGTCCTCGGGCGGCTCGGGCTGCTCACGACGGCTGCTTCCGGACCCTGCTGATCGGCGGGCACTCAGGTTCCTTCCCGTACTGCGGTGCGTTCCTCGAGGACCGTGTGGCCCGCGGGCAGCGGCCCCGGCGCCCTCTCGGCAGCCGTCGTCCGGCTCCCGGGACGGGACCCCGGGCGGAGTTGCACCGATGGGGTTTCGCCGCCTGGGGAGCGGGGGATGACCTGCTGGCTGGGGGGAGTGGCGCGATGGGGCTCCACCATTGTAACGACGCGCAGGCGACGGTCCACCGGTTCTGCGGCAGACGTCCCCCTCGGCTCACACCCCCGGCGTGGTGGTACGCGCCGGGGAGGCGAGCCGGTGGGGGTGCCCGGCGTCACTGGCCGATGTGCTGCTCCGCGGCCAGCGCGGCGCCGACGATGCCGGCGTCGTTGAGCAGCTCGGCGGGCACCACGCGGGTGCGCGTCGACAGCAGCGGCACCCACTTGTCGGCCTTCTTGCTGACCCCGCCGCCGACGATGATGAGGTCCGGCCACAGGCTGCGCTCGAGCGTGTCGAGGTAGCGGTCGACCCGCTTGGCCCAGTGCGGGTAGCTGAGGTCCTCCCGCTCGCGGGCGGCGGCGGAGGCGCGCTTCTCGCCGTCCTCGCCGTCGACCTCGATGTGCCCGAACTCGGTGTTGGGCACCAGCTTGCCGTCGATGAACAGCGCGCTGCCGATGCCGGTGCCGAAGGTGAGCATGAGGGTCAGCCCGCGCTGGTCGCGGCCGGCGCCGTACGCCATCTCCGCGATGCCCGCGGCGTCCGCGTCGTTGAGCGTCTGGACGGTGCCGGGGATCTCCGCCTCGAGCTCCTGCGCGAGGTTGGTGCCGATCCAGCTCTTGTCCATGTTCGCGGCGGTGAACGCCTCACCGTGCTTCATGACGCCCGGGTAGGTGACGCCGATGCGCCCCTCCCAGCCGAACCGGCCGACGATCTCGCCGACGACCGTGCAGACCGAGCCCGGCAGGGACGGCTGCGGCGTCGGGATGCGCACCCGTTCGCCGATCAGCTCGCCCTTGTCCAGGTCGACCACGCAGCCCTTGATGCCGCTGCCACCGATGTCCACTCCGAAGCCCTGCACGGGCACAGGCTAGTGACCCGCCGCACGGACCGTGCGCTGCTCCGGCAGGATCGCTCGACGTGGTGACCTCACCGGACCCGGACGACGACCTCCGCGCCTCCCTCCTCGGCCTCGCAAGGGCCGTCGCGGAGGAGGCCGCCGCCCTGGTCGGGGCGGGCCGCAGCTCGGCCGCCGACCAGGTGGACACCAAGTCCAGCCCGGTCGACGTGGTGACCGCGGTCGACCGGGCCAGCGAGGAGCTGATCGTCGGCCGGCTGCTCGAGACCCGGCCCGGGGACGGCGTGCTGGGGGAGGAGGGCGCCGCCCGCGAGGGCACCAGCGGCGTGCGCTGGGTGGTCGACCCGATCGACGGCACCGTCAACTTCCTCTACGGCGTGCCGGCGTTCGCCGTGTCGATCGCCGCCGAGGTCGACGGGCGCGCCGAGGTGGGCGTCGTGCTGAACGTGGCCAACGGGGAGCTGTTCACCGCGGTGCGCGGGCAGGGCGCCTGGCTCACCGCCCCGGGGGCCGCCGCGCAGCAGCTGACCGGCAGCTCCCCGGCGGAGCTGTCGCGGGCGCTGGTGGCCACCGGGTTCGGCTACGGCACCGAGCAGCGCCGCCGGCAGGGCGCCGTCGTCGCCGGGCTGCTGCCCGAGGTGCGCGACATCCGCCGCTTCGGCTGCGCGTCGCTGGACCTGTGCGCCGCCGCGGCGGGCCGGGTCGACGCCTACTACGAGCTGGACCTCAAGCCCTGGGACCACGCGGCGGGCGCGCTGGTGGCCGCGGAGGCCGGGCTGGTGCTCAGCGGCACCGGGGGGCGCCCGTTCGCCGAGCCGATGGCCGTCGCCGCCGCCCCGCGATCACCGCGGACCTCGTGCAGCTGCTGGAGCGGCTCGAGGCCTAGCGCTCCTGGCCCTCAGCAGGCGGCGGAGGCGCTCGCGGCCTGGGCCAGCTTGGCGGTCACGTCGTCCTGGGTGGCCAGGCCCTTGAAGTCCGGTCCGATGACCAGGTCGACCGTGGCGTCGGCCCGGGTGTCCTGCTTCAGCTCGGCGCCGGGCAGGTAGAGCGCCATGAACCGGGCGGCGGCGGTGCCGCGGGCGCCGTGCACGAACTGGCCCACGCCCTTCTCCAGCTGCTCCGCGTTGCCGACCTCGGAGACGATGAACCCGCGCGACTGCAGGGTGGTCGCGACCTCGGTCGCCTTGCCGTTGAGCGGGGAGGCGTTGAGGACCCGCAGCGTCACCTTCGCGGGGTCGAGCGCCTCGGGCGCCGCCGCCGCGGTGCTGCAGGTCGCCGCCTGGGCGTCCGCCTGCTGCGCGTCCTGCCGCAGCACCTGCCACCAGACGCCGAGCGCGGCGATCGCCAGGACGAGCAGGAAGATCACCGCGGGCAGCGGCCGGCGGGTCCGGCGGGCGCGGCCGGACGGCGTGTCGGTCGGCAGGCTCACGTCCGCCGACCCTAGTGGCGCCGGCCGGTGCTACAGGGCACCGTCCTCCAGCGCGGCGCGTCCCAGCGCCACGCACGGGTCGATCATGTCGGCGTAGCCGGCGGCGGACTTGCCGGCCATCGCGCCGGCGGCGGCCCGGGCCACGATCCCGGCCAGGATCGCGGCGAACTTGAAGTAGGCGAACCCGACGTACCAGGGCAGCGCGCCGAGGTCGGCGCCGGTGCGCGCGGCGTACCGCTCGGCCAGCTCGGCGCGGGTGGGGAAGCCGGGCAGGGTGGTGACCGGCGACAGCCGCACGGCGCGGTCCTCGCCGGCCTGCGGCCAGTAGACGAACAGCAGCCCCAGGTCGGTGAGCGGGTCGCCGAGCGTGGACATCTCCCAGTCCAGCACCGCGCGCACCCGGCCGGGGGTGGCCGGGTCGAGCAGGCAGTTGTCCAGCCGGAAGTCGCCGTGCACGACGCCCGACCGCTGCGTCGCGGGGACGCCGGCGGCCAGCCGGGCGGCGAGGGCGTCCATCTCGGGGCGGTCGGTGTCGCGGGTGGCGTCCCACTGCGTCGTCCAGCGGCGCACCTGCCGCTCGAGGAAGCCCTCGGGCCGGCCGAAGTCGGCGAGCCCCACGGCGGCCGGGTCGACGGCGTGCAGGTCGGCCAGCACGTCGAGCAGCCCGTCGGCGACGGCGCGGCGCTGCGCCGGCTCGTCGGCGTAGCCGGCCGGCAGCCGGTCGGCGACGTGCACCCCGACGACCCGCTCCATCACGTAGAACGGCGCGCCCAGCACCGCGGGGTCGGTGCACAGGTGCAGCGTCCGCGGCACCGGCACGGGCGTGCCGGCCAGCGCGGAGACCACCCGGTGCTCGCGCACCATGTCGTGCGCCGTCGCCAGCACCGCCCCCGTCGGCGGCCGGCGCAGCACGACCGCGTCGTCGGCGGACCCGCCCTGCGGGGTCACCACGTACGTGAGGTTCGACATGCCCGCGGCGATCAGCTCCACCCGCACGGCCCGCCACCGCTGGTCGCCCAGCGCCGCCGCGAGATAGGGGCCCACGACGTCCGGATCAGCACCGACTGAGGTCGCCACGGCCGCAGGGTAGCCTCTGGCGCCCGTCCGCCCCGGTGCGTCCGGAGGGCGCCTCCGGAGGTCCGCCGGAGCGCCCGATGTGTCGGCCGCCGAGGAGCGGGCACAAAGCGGGCTCCCGCTGCGTTGGGGGGCTCGCCGACGTGCAGACGGCACGCCGGAGCGGCCGCGGGGGCGGTCGGTCCGGCGCCCGGAGAGCCGGGACCCGGGAGCCCGGGACCCGGAGGGCCTCGACCCCGAGGACCCCGGAACGGCACTGCGGCGCCGACGACAGACGTGCGGGCAAGCGAGCCCGCGACGAGCGAGAGAAAGAGAAGGCGCACACACCATGGCCACCGACTACGACGCCCCACGACGGAACGAGGCCGACGAGCTCGGCGAGGACTCGCTCGAGGAGCTGAAGGCACGCCGGGCCGAGGCGCAGTCGTCCTCGGTCGACGTGGACGAGACGGACTTCAACGAGAACCTCGAGCTGCCGGGCGCGGACCTGTCGAACGAGGAGCTGACCGTCCGCGTGCTGCCCAAGCAGGAGGACGAGTTCACCTGCTCGCGCTGCTTCCTGGTCCAGCACCGCAGCCGGCTGGCCGCCACCAAGGGCGACCAGCTGTTCTGCCGCGACTGCGCGGCCTGAACGACGGCGCACGGCGCCGCGACGAGCGAGGGGGACCGATGACCGAGCCAGGACAGCGGAGCGGGGCGCCGCGGGACGTGCCGCCGCCGCGGCCGGTCGAGGGTGAGGTCCTCGGCGGGCCCGCGGCCGACAGCGGCCTCGGGTCCGCCGCCCGCGCGCTCGCCGACGCCGTGGCCGGCCTGCTGGGCGGCGGCGCCGGTGGCGCGGCCAAGGACGGCAGCGACCGGTCCGGCGGCGCCGGGAAGGTGCTGACCGACGTCATCGCCGCCGTCGCCGGAGCGGCCCGCGGTCCGGGCCGGGACGCCGGCACGAAGGGCGGCGCGTCGGGGACCGGGCGCCGCACCGCGCCCGGCGGGCTGCTCACCGACCTGCTGGACGCCGCCGCGCCCCGGCTCCCGGTCCGCGACCGGGCCCGGCTGCGGCAGGCCTACCCCGGCGTCGGCGACGAGCAGATCGCCGACGCGCTGGTGGCCCGGGCCGCCCGGCTGACCGGCGGGATCGGCGCCGCCAGCGGCGGGCTGGCCGCCGCCCAGTGGTTCACCCCGCCGACGCTGCTGGCGATGCCGCTGGAGCTTGGCGCGCAGACGGTGCTCGTCGCCGCCGTCGAGGTCGTCCTCATCGGCGAGCTGCACGAGCTCTACGGCCGCCCGGCGCCGGGGGACGCCCGGCAGCGCGCCGCGGCGTACCTGGCCAGCTGGACCACCCAGCGGGCCGTGGGCAGCACCGGCCGGGCCGGCGTGATCGGCGCGCTCGGGGCCGCCGGCGTCCGCTCGCTGCGCCGCCAGGTGACCAAGCGGCTGGCCCGCAGCACCACCTCCGCCGCGCCGCTGCTGGTGGGGGCCGCGCTGGCCGCCCGCGGCAACCGCAAGGGCACCGCGACCCTCGCCGACCGGGTCCGCGCCGACCTGCGCACCGCCCTGCCCCGGGGACGGCGGTGACCGCCGCCGCGGCCCCGGCCGGGCGCGGCCACCCTCGCGCCGTGCCCGACTCGCTCCCGCCGTCCGCCGATGTCGACGTGCCGGTGCTGCTCACCTCCCCGGACGGCGTGGCGCCCGCCTACGCGCTGCCCGGTGACGCCGGCGCCGACCTGGCCGTCGCCGAGGACGTCGAGCTGGCGCCGCACGAGCGGGCGCTGGTCGGCACCGGGGTGGCCGTGGCCATCCCGGAGGGGTACGCCGGGTTCGTGCACCCCCGCTCCGGGCTGGCGCACCGGCTGGGGCTGAGCCTGGTCAACGCCCCCGGCACCATCGACGCGGGCTACCGGGGCGAGATCAAGGTGAACCTGGTCAACCTCGACCCGCGCGAGACCATCCGGCTGCAGCGCGGCGACCGGGTCGCCCAGCTGGTGGTCCAGCCGGTCGTGCGGGCCCGCTTCGTGCCGGTCGCCGAGCTGCCCGCCAGCGAGCGCGGCGCCGGCGGCCACGGCTCCACCGGGGGGTTCCGGCGTCCGGCCGGCGCTCCCGACAGCTCAGCGGAAGGAACGGCCTGACATGCCCCTCGGACGACGGCGCAACCGCATCGACCGCACCCTGCGGGAGCGCGGCGTGCCCCCGGAGCCGCAGCACCGGGAGCGGGAGGTCGACGAGACGTCCGGCCCCTACGACGCCACCGACGCCCCCGACGACGGGGTGCCCCGCATCGACCTCGGGTCGATGCGCGTGCCCGCGCTGGGCGGCATGGAGCTGCGCATCGACGTCAACCAGCAGCAGCAGGTCGTGGGCGCCACGC
Organism: Modestobacter sp. NPDC049651; assembly: GCF_040659695.1. Taxonomy (NCBI): domain Bacteria; kingdom Bacillati; phylum Actinomycetota; class Actinomycetes; order Geodermatophilales; family Geodermatophilaceae; genus Modestobacter; species Modestobacter sp. NPDC049651. The sequence continues at coordinate 366,671 of NZ_JBFAOG010000001.1, read as the reverse complement.
TGGTGCACGGCGAGTCGCTGCTGCAGCTGTCGGCGTTCGCCGCGCCGCGGGCCGACGGCATCTGGGACGCGGTGCGCGGTGAGCTGGCCCGCAGCGCCAGCGGGCAGGGCGCATCGCTGCAGGAGGTCGAGGGCCCGTTCGGCACCGAGCTCGCCGGTGTGGTGCTCGCCCCGCCGCCGGCCGCGCCGGGGCAGCAGCCGACCGGCCGCCCGGTGCGGCGCCCGGCCCGCTTCCTCGGCGTGGACGGGCCCCGCTGGTTCCTGCGGGGGATGCTGAGCGGCCCGGCGGCCGCCGACCCCGACGCGGCGGCGGAGCTGGAGGACGCGTTCCGGCACGTCGTCGTCGTCCGCGGGACCCAGCCCATGCCGGTGCGCGAGCAGCTGCCGCTGACGCTGCCGACCCAGGCGATGGAGGAGCTCGCCCGCCAGCAGGAGGCGGCCCGCCAGGCCGCCGAGGGGACCGCCGGGTGAGCACCACCGCCCACCCCTACGGCCCGCACCCCGACCAGTTCCTCGAGCTCACCCTGCCCGCCGGCGAGGGGCCGGCGCCGGTCGTCGTCGTGCTGCACGGCGGCTTCTGGCGCGCCCGCTACGGCATCGAGCTGGCCCGGCCGCTCGCCGCGGACCTGGCCGGCCGCGGCTGGGCGGCGGTGGCCGTGGAGTACCGGCGGGTCGGCGCGGGCGGCGGCTGGCCGCAGACCCTGGAGGACGTCGCGGCGGCGATCGACGCGCTGCCCGGTCTGGCGGAGGCCGGCCGGCTGGACCTGCGCACCGTCGCCGTGGTCGGGCACTCCGCCGGCGGGCACCTGGCCGGCTGGGCCGCCGGGCGCGGGCGGCTGCCCGACGAGGCCCCGGGCGCGGCCCCGCGGGTGCCGGTGACCGCCGCGGTGCTGCAGGCCGGTGTCCTGGACCTGGAGGCCGCGGTCGAGGAGCACCTCGGCGACGGCGCGACCGTCGACCTCCTCGGCGGGCGCCCCGACGAGCTGGCCGGGCGCTACCTGACCGCCGACCCGGTGCGGCTGCTGCCCACCGGGGTGCCGGTGCTGTGCGTGCACGGCGCCGCGGACACCACCGTCCCGCTGGAGCAGAGCGAGCGGTTCGTCGAGGCCGCCACCGCCGCCGGGGACGCCGCGGAGCTGCTGGTCGTGCCCGGTGACCACATGGTCGTGCTGGACGTCACCACCCCGGGCTGGCAGGACACCGTGGAGTGGCTGGCGGCCCACCGGCAGCGCACTACGCTGGAGTCGTGACCGAGACCAGGGCCGTGCCGGGCACCCCCACCGGGGCACCGGCAGGGGCGCGCAGCTGGTTGTCGCGGAAGCTGCAGAAGCTGACCGCCGACGACCGCACCATCGATGCGCAGTCGTTGCAGTCCGACGTCGCGACGTCGGGTTGCTCGGCGGTGAGCGCGTGCCGCAAGGGTGAGGTCGTGACCGTGACCGGACGGCTCAAGTCGGTCGTCTACACCCCGCGGGAGACCGTGCCGACGCTGGAGGCCGAGCTGTTCGACGGCTCGGGCTCGGTGACGCTGGTGTGGCTGGGCCGCCGCCGGATCCCCGGCATCGAGCCCGGCCGCCGGCTCACCGCGCGCGGCCGGTTCGCCGCGTTCGACGGCCGGCAGGTCATCTACAACCCCTGGTACGAGCTGAGCGCTGGGTGACCCCGCCGCAGGGCGGGCGGCCGGAGGACCAGCCGCGGGGTGTCACGTTCGACCGGCACCTGGTGCTGGACCAGCTCGGTGGCTGGCGCGGCATGGTCGACGCCTCGCTGCCCACGATCGCCTTCGTCGTCGCCAACGGCATCGCCGGGCTGCGCGTCGGCATCTGGGCCGCGGCGGTCGCCGCCGTCCTGGTGTTCCTGCTGCGGCTGGTCCGCCGGGAGGGCGTGCAGCAGGCCGTCAGCGGCCTGTTCGCCGTCGTCGTCGCGGTCCTCATCGCCCGGGCCTCCGGCGAGGCGCGGGACTTCTTCGTGCTGGGCATCGTCCGCAACGCCGGCATCGGCCTGGTGGTGCTCGGGTCGCTGCTGTTCCGCCGGCCGCTGGTCGGGTACGTGGCCGAATGGCTGGCGCCCAGCCACCTGGGCGGCATGGCCGGGCACAGCCTGCCGTCGCTGCGCGGCCGCCGCGCCCGGACGGCGACGACGGACCCCGCGGACGACGACCGGGACCGGGAGCCGGATGCCGCGCCGGAGACGCACTGGCGCGACGACCCGCGGGTGCTGCGCGCCTACTCCTGGCTGACCGTGCTGTGGGGCGGGGTGTTCCTGCTGCGCGCGGGCGTGCAGGCGCTCTTCTACTGGCAGGACGAGGTCGGCTGGCTGGGCGCGTCGTCGGTGGCGCTGGGCCTGCCGGTCACCGCCGTCCAGCTGGTGGTCACGCTGTGGGTGGTCGCCCGGCTGCACCGGCACCGCACCGACGCCGGGACGCCGGCCGCCGACGACGAGCCGCGGCCGGCCGCCTGAGGGCTCAGCAGCTGCCGTCGGGGCACATCGTGCGCTGCAGCTGCTCCTCGACCTCGCCGTGGGTGACGAACAGCAGCTCGTCGCCGGCCTCGAGGGGCTCGTCGGGGTCCGGGTTGATCACCCGGTCGCCGCGCAGGATCGTGGTCAGCACCGTCTCCCGGGGCAGCGGCACCTCGCGCACCGGCCGGCCCACCCACGGGGTGTCCTCGGCCAGGGTGATCTCCACCAGGTTCGCGGCGCCCTTGCGGAAGCTCATCAGCCGGACGACGTCGCCGACGGTGACCGCCTCCTCGACGAGCGCGGCGAGCACCCGCGGCGTCGAGACGGCGACGTCCACGCCCCACGCCTCGGTGTAGAGCCACTCGTTGCGCGGGTCCTTGACCCGGGCGACGACGCGGTTGACCGCGAACTCGGTCTTGGCCAGCAGCGAGACGACCAGGTTGGCCTTGTCGTCGCCCGTGGCGGCGATGACGACGTCGCAGGTCTGCAGCTGCGCCTCCTCCAGGGAGGTCACCTCGCAGGCGTCGGCCTGCACCCACTCGGCGCCGGGCACGGCCTTGGCCCGCACCTTGGCGCCGTTCTTCTCGATGAGCATGACGCTGTGCCCGGCCCCGAGGAGCTCGGTGGCGATGGACCGGCCGACGGCGCCGGCCCCCACGATGGCGACGCGCATCAGTGCTGCCCTCCCCGGGCGGGGTTCTCGACGGTCTGGTGCACCCGGTCGGTGAGCTCGTCGGTGACGGCGATGACGAGCTGGTCGCCGGTCTGCAGGACGGTGGACGGCGTGGGCAGCTGCGCCTCGCCGAAGCGGACCATCCACGCCGCGCGGGCGCCGGAGGCGAGCTCCAGCTCGGTCAGCGGCCGGCCGACCCAGCCGTCGGTGACGGTGACCCGCATCAGCAGCACCTTGCCGGTGGGCTCGCGCCACAGCTCGGACACCTTCACCGACAGCAGCTCGCGCATCAGCCGGTTCACCGTCCACGGCACGGTGGCGACGCTGGGGATGCCCATCCGCTCGTAGACCTCGGCCCGCTTGGAGTCGTAGATCCGGGCGACGACGTGCTCCACGCCGAAGGTCTCGCGGGCCACCCGGGCCGCGATGATGTTCGAGTTGTCACCGCTGCTGACCGCGGCGAAGGCGCCGGCGGAGTCGATGCCGGCGGCCAGCAGCGTCTGCCGGTCGAAGCCGAGCCCGGTCACCTGGCGGCCGGCGAACTCCGGGCCCAGCCGGCGGAACGCCTCGGGGTCCTGGTCGATCACCGCGACGCTGTGCCCGATCTCCTCGAGGCGCCGCGCGATCGCCGAGCCGACGCGGCCGCACCCCATCACGACCACGTGCACGTTGTCTCCACCCTGTCGGTCCGGCGCTGTACGTCCAGCGCTGCCCGGGCGCCCCCTCGGTGGCCGGGTCTACAGCGGGCGAACGTACACCCGCGCGCGGGCCCGCCGGGGGCCGCCGGGGACGGTCCACCCCCAGGAGGGTGTCGGCCGTCACGACCTGCTCCGGCGGGGGTGCGAGCCGGTACCGGGGTGCGGCGCGGCGGCGGTCGACGTCCGTACCATCGCCGCGTGCCATCCCTGTCCGGCCTCGGACAACTCCCGAAGCGCCTCGTGCTCGGCCGCCCGGTCCGCAGCGACCTGGCGGGGGAGTCGTTGCTGCCCAAGCGCCTCGCGCTGCCGATCTTCGCCAGCGACCCGCTCTCCTCCGTCGCCTACGCGACGCAGGAGATCCTGATCGTGCTCACGCTGGCCGGGACGGCGTTCCTGTTCCTCGCCCCGTGGCTGGCGCTGGCCGTCGTGCTGCTGCTGACCGTGGTGGTGCTCAGCTACCGCCAGGTGGTGCACGCCTACCCGTCCGGCGGCGGCGACTACGAGGTCGCGATGAAGAACCACGGCCAGTTCGCCGGCCTGGTCGTCGCGAGCGCGCTGCTCACCGACTACGTGCTCACCGTGGCCGTGTCGGTCAGCTCCGGCACCGACAACATCATCTCCGCGTTCCCCGCGCTGCACGAGCACCGGGTGGCGATCGCGGTCACACTGGTCGTGCTGCTGGTGGCTGCCAACCTGCGCGGCGTGCGGGAGTCGGGGAAGACCTTCGCCGTCCCGACCTACCTGTTCATCACCGGCATCATGGTGATGATCGTGACCGGGCTGGTGCGCGACTTCCTCACCGACTCCCCGGTGCGGGCGGAGAGCGCGAGCTACACGATCGACCCGGCCGACGGCTACGCGCACGTGACCGGCCTGGCGCTGATCTTCTTCGCGCTGCGCGCCTTCGCGTCCGGCTGCACGGCGCTCACCGGCGTCGAGGCCATCGCCAACGGCGTGCCGGCCTTCAAGCCGCCGAAGAGCCGCAACGCGGCGACCACGCTCGCGCTGATGGGCGGCATCGCGGCGGTCATGTTCGCCGGTGTGACGGCCCTCGCGCTGCTGTCCGACGTCCGGTACGCCGACCAGCCCTGCGACCTGGAGGGCTTCGTCGACTGCGCGACCGCGCCGCAGCGGACGGTCATCGCCCAGGTGGCGGCCGCGGTGTTCGGCGGGCCGCACTCGGTGGGCTTCTTCTACGTCCAGGCGACCACGGCGCTCGTGCTGATCCTGGCGGCCAACACCGCGTTCAACGGGTTCCCGCTGCTGGGCTCGGTGCTGGCGCAGGACCGGTTCATGCCCCGCCAGCTGCACACCCGCGGCGACAAGCTCGTCTACAGCAACGGCATCCTGCTGCTGGCCGGCTTCGCGGTGCTGCTGCTGGTGGTGTTCAAGGCCGACTCGACCCACCTGATCCAGATGTACATCATCGGGGTGTTCACCAGCTTCACGATCGGCCAGTGGGGCATGGTCCGGCACTGGAACCGCGAGCTGCGGGTCACCGCCGACCAGGCCGCGCGCCGGCGGATGCAGCGGTCCCGGGTGATCAACACGATCGGCGGGTCGCTCACCACCGTGGTGCTGGTCATCGTGGTCATCACCAAGTTCGCCGGCGGGGCGTGGATCGTCATCGCCGCGATGCCGCTGATCCTCGGCCTGATGAAGTCCATCCACCGGCACTACCGGCACGTCGCCGAGCAGCTGGCGCCCGACACCGACGCGCGGACGCTGCCGAGCAAGGTGCACGCCGTCGTCCTGGTGTCCAAGGTGCACAAGCCGACGCTGCGGGCGCTGGCCTTCGCCCGGGCCACCCGGCCCGACGTGCTGACCGCGCTGACGGTGAACGTCGACGACGCCGAGACGCGCGCGCTGCAGGCCGACTGGGAGCGCTACGACATCCCGGTGCCGCTCACCGTGCTGGAGTCGCCGTTCCGCGAGATCACCCGGCCGGTCGTCGACTTCGTCAAGGACATCCGGCGGTCCAGCCCCCGGGAGCTGGTCGTGGTGTTCGTGCCGCAGTACGTGGTCGGGCACTGGTGGGAGAACGTGCTGCACAACCAGAGCGCGCTGCGGCTGCGCACCCGGCTGCAGTTCCAGCCCGGCGTGATGATCACGACGGTGCCGTGGCAGCTGGAGAGCTCGCTGGACCGCGGCGAGGACAACGGCCGCCCCGCCCCCGGCGACCTCCGCCGCGGGCTGACCTCAGAGGCAGAGCAGACCCCCTATGGCTGACGACGGCCAGACCGGCCCCAGCGACCCGGGGCCCGGCGAGGGCCCCCGCCCGGACCGCGGCGGCGGGTGGACCGGGCGCCGGTTCGAGGTGGACGTCGAGTCGGTGGCGCACGGCGGCCACTGCGTGGCCCGGCACGAGGGCCGGGTGGTCTTCGTCCGGCACACGATCCCCGGCGAGCGGGTGGTCGTGGAGGTGACCGAGGACCGGCACCCGAAGTACTGCCGCGCGGACGCCGTCGAGGTGGTCACCGCGCACCCGGCGCGGGTCGAGCGGCCCTGCCCGTTCTCCGGGCCGGGGCGGTGCGGCGGCTGCGACTGGCAGCACGTCGACCCGGCCCACCAGCGGGAGCTCAAGACCGCTGTCATCGCCGAGCAGTTCGGCCGGCTGGCCGGGCTGGACGTCGACGTGCCGGTCGAGGAGCTGCCGGGCGGGCCGCTGCGCTGGCGCTCCCGCGCGCGCTTCGCCGTCGACCGGTCGGGCCGGCCCGGGCTGCACCCGCACCGCTCCCGCGAGGTGCTGCCGCTGGCCGACTGCCCGATCACCGTCGAGCCGGCCGCGCAGGCGGTGCTGTCGCGGCGCTGGCCGGGGGCCGGGGCGGTCGACGTCGCGGTCGACTCCGAGGGCGCGATCACCACGACCAAGCGCGACCGGCGCGGCCACCCGCAGACCACCCGGGTGGTGCCGGCGGGGGAGCAGCGGGCCGTGGAGCCGGCCGGGCGGGCCGCGCGCCGCGCGTGGGACCGCGACTGGCAGGTCGAGGGCACCGGCTTCTGGCAGGTGCATCCCGGCGCCGCGGACGCGCTGGTCGGCGCCGTCGCCGGGTTCGCCCGCGCGGTCAGCGGCGAGGTCGTGCTCGACCTCTACGCCGGGGCCGGGCTGTTCGGCGGCTCGCTGGCGTCGGCGGTCGGGCCGCAGGGCCGGGTGGTCTGCGTCGAGTCCGACCCGGCCGCGTGCGCCGCCGCGGACGCGAACCTCGCCGACCTGGCGCAGGCGGAGGTCTGGCAGGGCGACATCGACGCCGAGGGGCTCACCGGGCTGCTCGCCGACCTGGGCCGCCCGGACGTCGTCGTGCTCGACCCGCCGCGGGCGGGCGCGGGCCCGGCGGTGAGCCGGGTGCTGGCCGAGGCGGGCCCGCGGGCGGTCGTCTACGTGGCCTGCGACCCCGCGTCGCTGGCCCGGGACGTCGCGGCCTTCGCCGAGGCCGGGTACCGGATGGCGGGGCTGCGCGCCTACGACGCCTTCCCGATGACCCACCACGTGGAGTGCGTCGCGCTGCTCGTGCCGGCCGCCTGACGCGCGTGCGGCGCTAGCGTCGTCCTCCCGGCGGGGAGGTGGCGCATGCGCGGCGCGGGCGTGCTGGTCGTGCTCGGCCTCGGCGCGGTCGTCGTCGGCCTCTGGCCGGGCGTCGTCTCCGCCCGGCTCACCGGCGGCGGGCAGCTGGCGCTGTTCACCGCCGGGCTCGCGCTGCTGGTCTGGGGCGGCACCTGGCTGGTGCTCGCCGCCGGCCGGGAGGCCGAGGGCGACGGCAACGATTCGAACACGGGTTCGAACCCCGGCGCGAGGACGGCGGGGCCGCCGCCGACACTGGGCAGGTGACCGACGCGCTGCCCCCCGGCTGGCCGGACGACGTGCTGCCCGCCGGCGCCCCCGACTGGGAGCAGTCGGCGGTCGCCTGGCTGTTCGACCTCGTCCCGCCGGACTACCGCGCCCACGAGGTGCTGCGCCGGTACCCGGTGCTGCTGGCCCGGTTCGCCGCCGACCACGTCGCCGCCGGGCTGGAGGCCGCCCGGGCGGGCTGGCGCACCGTGCGGGTGGAACTGGCCGACCAGCTGCCGCCGGACGCCATGGAGGCGGCGATCAGCGCCTACGAGCGGGAGGGGGAGCGGCTGCGCCGGGCGGCCCGCGGCGTCGAGGTGGTCGCCGGGGCGCTGCGCGGCGAGCGGTGGGTGCCCCGCCTGTGAGGTGGCGGTCACCGGGGGTGGCCGCTCTCACCGGGCAGCCCGCCGGGACGCCGTTAGAGTGGGTGTCCCACCCGGTTGCCGCCGAGCAGCACACCGCCGTCCGACCCGGCGCAGCCGACGTCGAGAGGACGCTGTCCCGTCGTGTCGTTGCTCAGCTCGCTCACCGGGCCCGCGGACCTCCGGGCCCTGCGTGCCGACCAGCTCCCGGCCCTCGCCGCAGAGATCCGGGACGCGCTGGTGACGAGCGTCGCCAAGACCGGTGGCCACCTCGGCCCGAACCTGGGCGCCGTCGAGCTCACCATCGCGCTGCACCGGGTCTTCGAGTCCCCGCGCGAGCCGATCGTGTTCGACACCGGCCACCAGGCGTACGTGCACAAGCTGCTCACCGGCCGGCTGGAGGGCTTCGAGCGGCTCCGCCAGCGCGGCGGCCTGTCCGGCTACCCCAGCCGCGCCGAGAGCGAGCACGACTGGGTGGAGAACAGCCACGCCTCCACCTCGCTGTCCTACGCCGACGGGCTGGCCAAGTCCTTCGCGGTGCGCGGTGAGCGCCGCCCGGTCGCCGCGGTCATCGGTGACGGCGCGCTCACCGGCGGGATGGCCTGGGAGGCGCTGAACAACATCGCCGCCGCCCAGGACCGGCCGGTGGTGATCGTCGTCAACGACAACGGCCGCTCCTACTCGCCGACCATCGGCGGGGTCGCCGACGCGCTGGCCACCCTGCGGCTGCGCCCCGGCTACGAGGACGCGCTGGCCGCCGTCCGCCAGGCGCTGCACCGCGCGCCGGTCGTGGGCACCGCGCTGTACGACGCGCTGCACGCGATCAAGAAGGGTCTCAAGGACGTCCTGAGCCCGCAGGGCATGTTCGAGGACCTCGGCATGAAGTACGTCGGCCCGGTCGACGGGCACGACGTCGAGGTGCTGGAGTCGGCGCTGCGGCGGGCGCGGTCGTTCGGCGGGCCGGTGATCGTGCACGCGGTCACCACCAAGGGCTTCGGCTACCCGCCGGCCGAGACCGACACCATCGACGCCTGGCACTCCACCGGCGTCTTCGAGCCCGACAGCGGGCTGTCCTCGGCCGCCAAGGGCCCGGAGTGGACCGACGTCTTCGCCGACGAGCTGGTGCGCATCGGCGCCGAGCGCTCCGACGTCGTGGCGATCACCGCGGCGATGCTGCACCCGACCGGGCTGGCCTCGTTCGCGGAGCGGTTCCCCGAGCGCACCTACGACGTCGGCATCGCCGAGCAGCACGCGCTCACCTCGGCCGCAGGCCTGGCGATGGGCGGCATGCACCCGGTGGTCGCCGTCTACTCGACGTTCCTCAACCGGGCCTTCGACCAGGTGCTGATGGACGTCGCCCTGCACCGGCAGCCGGTCACCGTGGTGCTCGACCGGGCCGGGGTCACCGGCACCGACGGCGCCTCGCACAACGGCATGTGGGACATGTCGATCATGTCGGTGGTCCCCGGGCTGCAGCTCGCGGCTCCCCGCGACGAGCCGACCCTGCGGGAGGCGCTGCGGGAGGCCGTGGACGTCACCGACGGGCCGACCGTGATCCGCTTCCCGAAGGGCGCGCTGGCCCCCGACATCCCCGCGCTGGAGCGCCGCGGCCGCCTCGACGTGCTGCGCCGGGCCGCGACGCCGGAGGTGCTGCTGGTCGCGGTCGGCGCGATGGTGCCGCTGGCCCTCGCCGCCGCCGAGCGCGCTGCCGACCACGGCATCGACGTCACCGTCGTCGACCCGCGCTGGGCGCTGCCGGTCGCGCCGGAGCTGGTGGAGCTCGCGACCGCGCACCGGCTGGTCGTCACGGTCGAGGACGGCGGCCGGGCCGGCGGCATCGGGTCGATGGTCACCCGCGCGCTGCAGGACGCCGAGTCCGACGTCCCGGTGCGCACCCTCGGCCTGCCGCAGGAGTTCTTCGACCACGGCAGCCGCGGCCAGGTGCTCGCCGACGCCGGGCTCACCGAGCAGGACGTCGCCCGCCGGATCGTCGAGTGGGCCGCCCGCGTCGGGGAGAAGGCCGCCGCCGAGGCCCCGGCGCACGTGGAGGGCCAGCAGTGAGCGACCCGACCGGCGAGTGGGTGATCGCGGAGATCCAGGTCGCGCCCTCGCCGCCCGGCACCCCGGAGGACCCGCACGCCCACGTGGAGGCCGCGATCGAGGTGATCGCCGGCTCGGGGCTGCGCTACGAGGTCGGGGCGCTGGGCACGACCCTGGAGGGCTCCGCGGACGCCGTCTGGGACACCCTGCGGGCCGCCCACGAGGCGATGATGCTGGCCGGCGCGAACGGCGGGCTCTCGCACGTGAAGATCGCCAGCGTCCAGCGCGACATGGACAGCCTCACGCACAAGTTCCGCTGACGGCCACGCCGGCCTGCTGCCGCGCCGTCCCCCTGACACCGCGTCACCTGATCGGAGCTGGGTGGGCCGGTCAGGGCAGTGAGGCGACGCCCCTCGGCAGGAACCGCTGCCCGGTGACGGCCTCGGAAACCCCGGCGCGGTCCAGGTACGCGGAGATGCCGCCGAGCCAGAACGGCCAGCCGGCGCCCAGCAGCATGCACAGGTCGATGTCCTGCACGGCCTGGACGACGCCCTCGTCGAGCATCAGCCGGACCTCCTGGGCCAGCGCCCGCTCGGCCCGGTCGCGCAGTTCCTCCGCGGTGAGCGGCGCGTTGCCGGCGGCGGCCCCGGCGGGGTCGGCCGCGCCGGTCTCGACCATCCGGCGCAGCCCCGCGGCGACGCCGAACCGGTCGGGGAACGCCTCGTGCATCCGCTCCGCGACGTGCAGCGCCACCGGCGGCCCGACCAGCTGCAGCAGCTCGAACGGCGTCATCGGCAGGCCCAGCGGGTCCAGCGCCCGCTCCGCGACGGCCACCGGGGTGCCCGCGTCGACGGCCGCGGTGACCTCGCCGAGGAACCGGGTGAGCAGCCGGTTGACCACGAACGCCGGGGCGTCGGCGACCAGCACGCAGGACTTCCCCAGCTGCTCGCCGACGGCGAAGGCGGTGGCCAGCGTGGCGTCGTCCGTGCGCTCGGCCCGCACCACCTCCAGCAGCGGCAGCACCGCGACCGGGTTGAAGAAGTGCAGGCCGACGACCCGCTCCGGGTGCTGCAGCTGCGACGCCATCGCGGTCACCGACAGCGCCGAGGTGTTGGTGGCCAGCACGCACTCGGCGGAGACCACGGCCTCCACCTCCGCGAACACCTGCTGCTTCACCGGCAGGTCCTCGAACACCGCCTCGATCACCAGGTCGGCGTCGGCGAAGGCCGCCGTGTCCAGCGAGCCGGTGACCAGGCCGGTGAGCCGGTTCAGCGCGTCGGGCGAGAGCCGCCCGCGGCCGGCCAGCTTCCCGAGCTCCTCGTGCACGTACCCGACGCCCCTGTCGACCCGCGCCTGGTCGACGTCGGTGAGCACGACGGGCACCTGGAGCCGGCGGACGAGCAGCAGTGCGAGCTGGGAGGCCATCAGCCCGGCGCCGACGACGCCGACCTTGGTGACCGTCCGCGCGAGTGACCGGTCCGGGGCGCCGGCCGGGCGCCTGGCGCGCTTGTTCACCAGGTCGAACGAGTAGAGCCCGGCGCGCAGCTCGTCGCTCATCAGCAGCTCGGCGAGCGCGTCGTCCTCGGCGGCCGTACCGGCGGTGGAGCCGGCGTCCCCGGCCCGGGCGAGGTCCAGCAGCTCGACCGCGCGCAGCGCGCCGGGGGAGGCGTTGCGGGTGCGGGCGGCGACGACCTGCCGGGCCCGGGCGATCGCGTCGTCCCAGGCCGACCGGTCGACCTCGGGGCGGCGCACGGCGACCTCGCCGCGCAGCACGCCGGCCGCCCACTCCAGCGACCGCTCGAGGAAGTCGGCGGGCTCGAGGAGCACGTCGGCGATGCCGGCCTGCGCGGCCCGCGGGCCCGGGGTCGTCCGGTTCTGCGCGAGCGCGTTCTCCACGATCACGGTGACCGCCGCGTCGATGCCGACCAGCTGCGGCAGCAGCTGGGTGCCGCCCCAGCCGGGCACCAGGCCGAGGAACACCTCGGGGAAGGCGACCGCGGCGGTGGTGGCGATGGTGCGGTAGGAGCAGTGCAGCGCGAGCTCCAGGCCACCGCCCAGGGCCACGCCGTTGACGAAGGCGAAGGTCGGGACGGGCCAGTCCTTGAGCCGGCGGAACACCCGGTGCCCGGTCTCGGCGATCTCCCGGGCCTGGTCGGCGGAGGTGATCGCCGGGACGCCGGACAGGTCGGCCCCGACGGCGAACACGAACGGCGTGCCGGTGACCGCGATGGCGGCCGGGGCGGGGGAGTGGGCGGCCACCTCGTCGAGCGCGGCGTCCAGCGAGGCGAGCCCGCCGGGGCCGAAGGTCGACGGCCGGGTGTGGTCGTGCCCGTTGTCCAGGGTGATCAGCGCGATCTCCCCGGCCAGCCCGGGCACCCGCACGTACCGCACCAGCGACCGCGTCACGACCTCGTCGCTCATGCCCGTGCTCCGTTCCAGTTCGGGTTCTCCCAGATCACGGTGCCGCCCATGCCCATGCCGACGCACATGGCGGTCAGCCCGTAGCGGACGTCGGGCCGCTCGGCGAACTGCCGGGACAGCTGGGTCATCAGCCGGACGCCGGAGGACGCCAGCGGGTGGCCCACGGCGATCGCGCCGCCCCACGGGTTGACCCGCTCGTCGTCGTCGGCGATGCCGAAGTGGTCCAGGAAGGCGAGCACCTGGACGGCGAACGCCTCGTTGAGCTCGAACAGACCGATGTCGTCGATGGTGAGCCCGGTGCGGGCCAGCGCCTTCTCGGTCGACGGCACCGGGCCGACGCCCATGACCTCCGGCTCGACGCCGGCGAAGCCGAAGCCGACCAGGCGCATGCCGACGTGCAGGCCGAGCTCCGCGGCGACGTCCTCGGCCGCGAGCAGGCAGCCGGTGGCGCCGTCGTTGAGGCCCGCGGCGTTGCCGGCGGTGACGTGCCCGTGCGGGCGGAAGGGTGTCCTCAGCGACGCCAGGCCCTCGAGGGTCGTGCCCGGCCGGGGCGGCTCGTCGGCGGTGGCCAGCCCCCAGCCGTGCTCGGCCGACCGGGTGGCCACGGGCACCAGCTCCGGGCCGATCCGGCCCTCGGCGACGGCCGCCGCGTACCGCTGCTGGCTGGCGACGGCGAACGCGTCGGCGCGCTCCCTGGTCAGGTGCGGGAACCGGTCGTGCAGGTTCTCCGCGGTCGAGCCCATGACCAGCGCCGAGGAGTCGACGATCCGCTCGCTGACGAACCGCGGGTTCGGGTCGACGCCCTCGCCCATCGGGTGGTGGCCCATGTGCTCGACGCCGCCGGCGATCGCGACGTCGTAGGCACCGAAGGCGATGCCCGACGCGGTGGTGGTCACCGCGGTCATCGCGCCGGCGCACATCCGGTCGACCGCGTAGCCGGGGACGCTCGCGGGCAGCCCGGCCAGCAGCGCGGCGGTGCGGCCGAGGGTGAGCCCCTGGTCGCCGATCTGCGTGGTGGCGGCGATGGCCACCTCGTCGACCCGGTCGGCGGGCAGCGCGGGGTTGCGGCGCAGCAGCTCGCGGATGCAGCGGACGACGAGGTCGTCGGCGCGGGTCTCGGCGTAGATGCCCGTCGGGCCGGCCTTGCCGAACGGCGTGCGGACGCCGTCGACGAAGACGACCGGACGTCCGCCGTGGCGCGTCGAGCGGGACATGCGACCTCCGCGGTGGGTGGGGCCCGGCCCGCAGTGGCGACCGGCAGCACGAAGTTACCCGCTGGTAGCCCCAGAGGTGGGTGGCCCCCCGCGCAGGGGTGGTGCGCCGGTGCGAGTTCCGGCTTCGGAACGGCACTGATCTGCGCGGAGTGAGCACGTCGTGACGGAGACGGTCGAGAAGTCGTCTCCTGACGAAAGACGTCTGAGACGTCCCCACCCCTTTCGGGTCACGACGTGATAACGAGCCCATGGTGTGCTTGCGACCACAGAATTACGGGGCGCAAGATCCCCCGGCAATCTCTTCATCCTTCACGAAACGGCAGGAAACTCATGGCGCGACGGCGCATCATGACCACCGCTCTGCTCGCCGGCTCCTTGCTGCTGTCGGTCGCCGCCTGTGGCAGCGACGACGACAGCAGCGGTGGCGGCAGCGGCAGCAGCTCCGGCGGCGGCGACGCCCAGGGCAAGATCGGCGTCATCCTCCCCGACACCGTCTCCTCGCCGCGCTGGGAGGCCCAGGACCGCCCGGCCCTCGAGGCCGCCTTCAAGAAGGCCGGCGTCGACTTCGACATCCAGAACGCCGGCGGCGACGCGCAGCAGATGCAGACGATCGCCCAGCAGATGATGACCGGCGGCGTGACCGTCCTGGCCATCGTCAACCTGGACAACGCCTCCGGTGCTGCCATCGAGCAGCAGGCCAAGAAGCAGGGCGTGTCGACCATCGACTACGACCGCCTGACCCTCGGCGGCTCGGCCGACTACTACGTCTCCTACGACAACAACCAGGTCGGCACCCTCCAGGGTGAGGGCCTGCAGAAGTGCCTGGGCAACGTGCAGGCGAACATCGCCTACCTCAACGGCTCGCCCGACGACAACAACGCCACCCTGTTCTCCAACGGCGCGCACGCCGTCCTGGACAAGGTGAGCACCTACAAGAAGGTCGCCGAGCAGGCCGTGCCGAAGTGGGACCCGCAGCAGGCGGCCACCATCTTCGAGCAGATGTACACCCAGGCCGGTGGCAACATCCAGGGCGTCTACGCGGCCAACGACACGCTGGCCAACGCGGCGATCCAGACCCTCAAGCGCAACGGCCAGAAGATCCCGGTCACGGGTCAGGACGCCGCCACCTCGGGCCTGCAGAACATCCTCTCCGGCGACCAGTGCATGACCGTCTGGAAGCCGGCGAACGGTGAGGCCCAGGCCCTGGCCGACGTCGCCGTGGCCGTCGCCAAGGGCGACAAGCCGAAGACCAACGGCACCTCCGAGGACACCGAGGGCAACCGCAAGGTGCCGTCGGTCCTGCTCGACCCGATCTCGGTCACCAAGGACAACCTGGCCGACTCGATCAGCAAGGGCGCCGGCACGGCGGCCGAGGTCTGCACCGGCGACTTCGCCGCCCTCTGCGCCACCGCGGGCATCAAGTAACACCAGGCACCGTCCCGTCCGGGGCGTCCCATCGAGATGGGGCGCCCCGGCGGGCTGTCCGCAGGCCGCGCGAGGCGCACAGTGTCTGCACACGTTCCACCGGGCCCTGCGCGGGCCCCTTCACAGCGCCACTTCACCACCGACGGAAGGAGGGACGTGTCCGCTCCGACGGTCCGTCCCGATGACGGCACCCCCACCCTCGAACTGCGCGGCGTCAACAAGAGCTTCGGCGCCATCCAGGTCCTGCACGACGTGCACCTGAAGGCCTACCCCGGGCAGGTCACCGCCCTGGTCGGCGACAACGGCGCCGGCAAGAGCACGCTGATCAAGTCCATCGCGGGCATCCACGCCATCGACAGCGGCGAGGTCCTCTTCGAGGGCAAGCCGGTCTCGATCAGCGGCCCGCGCGACGCAGCCGAGCTCGGCATCGAGATCGTCTACCAGGACCTCGCGCTGTGCGACAACCTCGACGTCGTCCAGAACATGTTCCTGGGCCGCGAGCGCCACACCGGCGTCCTGCTCGACGAGAACTCGATGGAGATCGCCGCCCGCGACACCCTCGCCCGGCTCTCGGTCCGCACCCTCAAGTCGGTGCGCCAGCCGGTCTCCAGCCTCTCCGGTGGCCAGCGGCAGACCGTGGCCATCGCCAAGGCCGTCCTCTGGGAGTCCAAGCTCGTGGTCCTCGACGAGCCGACCGCGGCGCTGGGCGTCGCCCAGACCCGTCAGGTCCTCGACCTCGTGCGCCGGCTGGCCGACACCGGCCACTCGGTCGTCTTCATCTCCCACAACATGATCGACGTCTTCGAGGTCGCCGATCGGGTGGCCGCGCTGTACCTCGGCCGGATGGCCGCGGACGTCCCGATCGCCGAGGTCGACCGCACCCGCGTCGTCGAGCTCATCACCGCCGGCCGCTCGGGTGACCTGGGCATCGCGCCGGCCGCCGTCGCCGAAGTGGGGGTCTGACCATGTCCAGTGCCGTGCAGCCTGCTGCCAAGGACGTCCCGGAGACCCCGGCACCGCAGAGCGGCTTCGAGGGCGACACGGCGGCGACCACCTTCGGTGGCGTCGTCCGCGGGTACGTCGACAAGGTGCGCGGCGGTGACCTGGGCGCCCTGCCCGCCGTCGCCGGCATCGTGGTCCTGAGCATCCTGTTCACCGCCCTGCGGCCGAACACGTTCCCGACCGCGCTCAACATCACCAACCTGTTCGTGCAGGCGGCGCCGATCAGCCTGCTGGCGATGGGTCTGGTCTTCGTCCTGCTGCTGGGTGAGATCGACCTGTCCGCCGGTGTGGTCAGCGGTGTCTGCGCCGCGGTCATGGCCGTCGCGATGGCCCGGCACGACGTCCCGTGGTACCTCGCGGTGCTGCTGGCGATCGTCATCGGCGCGGTCATCGGCCTGGTCACCGGCCTGCTGGTGAGCATCGTCCGGATCCCGTCCTTCGTCGTGACCCTGGCGCTGTTCCTCGGCTACCAGGGCGTCACGCTGAAGCTGATCGGCCAGGGCGGCACCGTCCCGGTCCGTGACGAGCGGGTCGTCGGCATCGCCAACAACAGCATGTCGGTCACGTGGGGCTGGATCCTCGCGATCGCGGTCGTCGTGCTGTTCGCCGCGCTGCAGCTCAACCGCTGGCGGTCGCAGCGGGCCAAGGGCCTGGTGTCCCAGCCGCTGCTGGTCGTCGTCGCCCGGATCGTGCTCATCGCGGTCATCACGATCGCGGTGGCCTCGGTGCTCAACGTCAACCGTGCGCTGAACCCGAACTTCACGATCGCCGGCATCCCGTACGCCATCCCGCTGGTGATCGCGCTGCTGCTGATCCTGACGTTCGTGCTCGGCAAGACGTCGTTCGGCCGGCACGTCTACGCGGTCGGCGGCAACGCCGAGGCCGCCCGCCGGGCCGGCATCAACGTCGTCCGCATCCGGGTGCTGGTCTTCCTGCTGTCGACCGCGCTGGCCGCCATCAGCGGCATCGTGGCCGCTTCCCGCCTCAGCTCGGTCGACCCGTCCTCCGGTGGCGGCAACACCCTGCTGTACGCCGTGGGTGCAGCGGTCATCGGTGGCACCAGCCTCTTCGGTGGCCGGGGCCGCGTCCGGGACGCCGTCCTCGGTGGCCTGGTCATCGCGATCATCGCCAACGGCCTCGGCCTGCTCGGTGTCGCGGCGTACCTGAACTTCATCATCACCGGCATCGTGCTGCTGCTCGCGGCCAGCGTCGACGCCCTCGCCCGGCGGCGCGCGGCGGCCACCGGACGCTGATGGAGTAGCACCACCGGTCGACCACGACCGGCAGACGGACGAGGGGTGGCCCGGGCGGGAGCCCGGACCACCCCTCGCTCGTTCCTCGCTGCGATGCTCCCGCGGCTGTCAGCCGGCGGTGATCGCCTCGGTCAGCAGGTCGGTCGTCAGCTCCACCTGCCACGGCCGGGCGCCGCCGGCGCGCAGCACCTCGGCGACCTCCGCCGGGCCGGCCGGCGACGGCGGGCTCCACATCAGCCGGCGCACCAGGTCGGGGGAGAGCAGGTTCTCCACCGGGACGGCGTGCCGCTCCGACACCGCGGCGAGCGACGCGCGCGCCGCCTTCAGCCGGGCCGCGGCGGCCGGGTCGCGGTCGGCCCACCGGTTCACCGGCGGCGGACCCTCACCGGGCCGGCTGTGGAGCGGCAGCTCCGCCTCCGGCAGCGACCGGCCGCGGTCCAGCGCGCCGAACCAGGTGTGCACCAGCTTGCGGTTGGCGCGCCCGCGGAACACCGGCAGCTCCAGCAGCGCCGCCTCCGTCGCCGGGTCGGCCTGCACCGCCGACACCATCGCGGCGTCGGGCAGCACCCGGCCGGGGGCGACGTCCCGCCGTCGGGCCAGGTCGTCGCGGGCCTCCCAGATCGCGCGGAGCATGCCCAGCTGCCGGCGGCTGCGCAGCCCGTGCATCCCGGAGGTGCGCCGCCACGGGTCGACCCGGGGCGCCGGCGGGCCGGCCGCGAGGACGGCCTCGAACTCCTGCCGGGCCCACTCGGTCTTGCCCTGCTCCTCGAGGATGGCAGCCAGCGCGTCTCGCAGGTCGACCAGCACCTCGACGTCGAGCGCCGCGTAGACCAGCCAGTCCTCCGGCAGCGGGCGGGTGCTCCAGTCGGCCGCGGAGTGGCCCTTCTGCAGGGTGAACCCGAGCAGCGACTCGACGACCGCGCCGAGCCCGACGCGGGGGAGCCCCGCCAGCCGGGCGGCGAGCTCGGTGTCGAACAGCTTCGCCGGCGCCAGGCCGATCTCGGCCAGGCAGGGGAGGTCCTGGTTGGCGGCGTGCAGCACCCACTCGGTGTCGGCGATCGCGGCCTGCACCACCGACAGGTCCGGCAGCGGCACCGGGTCGATCAGCCCGGTGCCGGCGCCGGCGCGGCGCAGCTGCACCAGGTACGCGCGCTGCCCGTAGCGGTAGCCCGACGCCCGCTCGGCGTCGACGGCCACCGGGCCGGTGCCGGCGGCCAGCGCCGCGGCGTAGTCGACCAGCGCGGTCGAGGTGTCGGTGACCGGCGGCAGGCCGTCGCGGGGTGCGAGCAGCGGCACGGGCGGGGGCCCGGTGGGCTCCTCCGCCGGCAGGTCGGGGGTGGCGGTCTCGGCGGTCAGTGGATGACCCCCGAACGGATGCCGAGCGCCACCATGTGCGCCCGGTCGCCGGTGCCGAGCTTGCGCGCGATGCGCGCCAGATGGCTCTTCACCGTGAGTGCGGACAGGTCCACCTTCTCGCCGATCTCCTTGTTCGTGTGCCCGTCGGCGACCAGCCGCAGGATGTCGCGTTCGCGCGCCGACAGCTCGCCGACGGCTTCCTCGACCCCGGACCGGGTCAGCCCCTGGGCGAGGCTGGTGGCGATGCCCGGGTCGGCGAAGACCTCGCCGGACAGCGCCGCCCGCAGGCCACCGGTGAGGGTGGTCAGCGGGCTGGACTTGAGCAGGTACCCCTGCACCCCGGCGAGGAACGCGGCGCGGACCACCGCCGGGTCGGTGACCGCGGTGAGCACGACCGTGACCGGCCAGCCCTCCTCCCTCAGCGTCGGCAGCAGCTCCAGGCCGCGCCCCGGGTCACCGCCGTGGGCGGCGCCCTCCGGGCCGACCTCGGGGAGGTCGACGTCGAGCACGCACAGCGCGCGGGGGCCGGACACGTGGGCGCGGACCCGGGCCTCCTCCAGGGAGGCGGCCTCCTCGACCTCGCGGGCGCCGAGCCCGCGCAGCCGGTGGGCCAGCGCCTCGCGCAGCAGCGGCGCGGGGTCGACCACGAGCGCACCGGCGTTCGGGCCGAAGAGCGCGCCGTCGGCCCAACCCCCCGCCGACCCGGGAGACGACGCGTTCAGCGCCACACCTGCCTCCCGTCTCCGGCCGGCCTGCGGGGCGGGCCGACCGACGTGCCCGAGCACTCGGCCCAGCGTGCGTTGGGCCGGGTGGAGTACGGGAGGAGTCTAGGCGCCCGCGTCGGCGCCGGGCGCCGGCGAGCCGAGCAGGTGCACGCCGGGCGGGGGCAGCCCGGCCGCGTTGCCCAGCACCTCGAGCCACGCGCCCAGGTGCCGGTCGAGGTCGGTGCCCTCCGCCGTCCAGGAGGCCCGGATCTCGACGTCCACGGTGTGCTCGGGCGCGGCGATCGAGCCGAACCGGGTCGAGGCCGTGCGGGTGACCGTGCCGCCCACCGAGTGGTGCCCGGCGCCGCTGTCCTCCAGGGCGTCGGTCAGCCAGCTCCAGGCGACCTCGCTGAACATCGCGTCGTCGACCATGTGCTCGTCGGTGACGGCGGAGACGTAGCCGACGCAGCGCGTGGTGCCGGCCCAGGCCTCGTGCCCCGCGGGGTCGAACAGCACGATGAACCGGCCGCTGGCGACCTCGACCTCCTCGCCGTCGACCAGCTCGCCCACCCGGGCGCCGACCGCGTGCGACCAGGGCGCCAGCCGCTGGGGGGCGGGGATGTGCTCGAGCACGATCTCGGGCCGGGGGTGCACCGTGGCCAGCGCGTCGAGGGCGGCCTGGAACTCGGCCGGCTTCGCCCCCTCGGGGAGCGGGCCGGCGTCGGGGGCACCGTCGCGGACGGCGTCCGGGCGCGTGCGCTGCGGGGCCACGGCTGCAGGGTAGGTCGTGGACCGCCGGATCGCCCGCCCCGACGCGCCGTCGCGGGGCGCCCCGGGTCGTCTGGGAGACTGGGCAGCCGTGGCACCTGCATCCGGCCCCGCCGACTCCGACCTGGTCCGCGCGGCGCGCGGGCTGCCCGTGACCCGCACGCCCGTGTGGTTCATGCGCCAGGCCGGGCGGTCGCTCCCGGAGTACCGGGCGCTGCGGGCAGGCACCGCGATGCTGGCCGCCTGCCAGGACCCCGGCCTGGTCACCGAGATCACCCTGCAGCCGGTCCGCCGGCACGGGGTCGACGCGGCGATCCTGTTCTCCGACATCGTGCTGCCGCTGGTGGTGGCCGGGGTCGACATCGAGATCAAGCCGGGCATCGGGCCCGTCGTCGCCTCGCCGGTGCGCACGGTGGCCGACGTCGACGCGCTGCCGCCCCTGGAGCCCGAGCGGCTGGAGTTCCTGGCCACCGCCGTCCGCGCCCTGGTCGGCGAGCTCGGCGCCACGCCGCTGATCGGCTTCGCCGGCGCGCCGTTCACGCTGGCCACCTACCTGATCGAGGGCGGCCCGTCGAAGGAGCACGCCCGCACCAAGGCCTTCATGTACGCCGAGCCGGCGGCCTGGCAGCGGCTGCTGGAGCGGCTGGCGGTCTCGGCGGCCACGTTCCTGCGCGCCCAGGTCGACGCGGGGGTGAGCGCGGTCCAGCTGTTCGACTCGTGGGCCGGCGTCCTCTCGCCGGTCGACTACGCCACCCGGGTCCTCCCGCACTCCCGGGCGGTGTTCGACGGGCTGAGGGCGGGTCGGGTGGGTGACGAGGCGGAGGTCCCGAAGATCCACTTCGGGGTCGGCACGGGGGAGCTGCTGCCGCTGATCGGCGAGGCCGGCGTCGACGTCGTCGGCGTCGACTGGCGGGTGCCGCTGGACGAGGCCGCCCGCCGGGTCGGCCCGGGCTACAGCCTGCAGGGCAACCTCGACCCCGCCGTCCTGCTGGCCGACCGGGCCACCGTCGACCGCGAGGTGCGCCGGGTGGTCGAGCAGGGCCGCGCCGCCCGTGGGCACGTGTTCAACCTCGGTCACGGTGTGCTCCCCGACACCGACCCCGGCGTGCTCACCCACGTCGTCGAGCTCGTCCACGAGCTGACCGCCCGGTCATGACCAGGCGCCTCGTCGTCGTCGGCGGCGGCCTCGCCGGCCTGACCGCCGCGTGGGAGTGGCGGCAGTCCCGCCCGGACGACGAGGTCGTCGTGCTGGAGGCCGACGAGCGGCTCGGCGGCAAGCTGGACCGGGTCGAGCTGGCCGGGCAGTGGTACGACACCGGCCCCGAGGCGATGCTCGCCCGGGTGCCCGACGCGGTCGAGCTGGTGCGGGCGCTGGGGCTGGGCGACCAGCTGGTGCAGCCGCAGACCACCCAGGCCTCGATCGTGCTGCCCGAGGGCCGCTTCCCGCTGCCCGCGGGCACCGTGCTGGGCGTGCCCACCTCGGCCGAGGGGCTGGACGGCGTGCTCACCCCCGCCGGCGTCGCCCGGGTCGCCGCGGAGGCCGAGCTGCCGCCGCTGCGGCTCGACGGTGACGTCGCGGTGGGCCGGCTGCTGCGCGAGCGGGTGGGCGACGAGGTGGTCGACCGGCTGGTCGAGCCGCTGCTCGGCGGGGTCTACGCCGGCCGCGCCGACGAGCTGTCGCTGGAGGCGACGATGCCCGGGCTGGCCGCGCAGCTGCGCCGGTCGCCCTCGGTGCTCGCCGCGGCCACCGCCGCCCGCGAGGCCGGCGCGCGCAGCCGCGGCGACGCCGACGGCCCGGTGTTCATGACGGTCGCGCCGGGCATCGGGTCGCTGCCCGCGGAGCTGGCGCGGGCCGGCCGTGCGGAGGTCCGGCTGGGCACCCGCGCCGAGCGGCTGGCGCGCACCGGCGGCGGCTTCACCGTCACCCTCACCTCCGGGGAGCAGCTCGCCGCCGACGCGGTCGTGCTGGCCACCCCGGCCGGCCCCACCGCCCGGCTGCTGGCCGACGTCGCCCCCGACGCCGTCGCGCCGCTGGCCGGCATCCCGTACGCCTCGATGACCGTGGTCGCGATGGCCTTCCCCGCGCAGCCGGTGCCCGCCGGGTCCGGCCTGCTCGTCCCGCCGGTCACCGGCCGGCTGGTCAAGGGCGTCACCGTCTCCTCGGCGAAGTGGCCGCACCTGTCCGACGACGGGGTGCTGCGGGTCCGCTCGTCGGTGGGCCGCCACGGGGACGCCCCCGACCCGCGCGGCGACGCCGAGCTGACCGCCGCCGTCGTGGCCGACGTCGCCGACCTGCTGCAGCTGGAGAGGCCCGAGCCGCTGGACACCTCCCTGGTGCGCTGGGCCGACGGCCTGCCTCAGTACCTGGTCGGGCACCCCGGCCGGGTGGCGGCGGTCCGCGCGGCGGTGGCCGCCGTCCCCGGGCTCGCGGTGGCCGGCGCGACGTACGAGGGCGTCGGCGTCCCGGCCTGCATCCGGGACGCGCGCCGGGCGGTCCGGGCACTGCTCGGCTGAGCCCGCCCCGGCGGGGAGGGCCGCGCCGGCGGCGGTCCACAATGGGGGTCATGAGCACGGACGAGCAGACGGCGGGCACCCGCAGCGCGGAGGAGATCGCCGAGGCGGTCAACGCGGCCACCCGGTACACGATGTGGTCGGTCTTCCGGCTGACCGCACCGCTGGCCGACGAGCGGCGCACGGCGCTGGCCGACGAGGTCAGCGGGCTGTTCGAGGAGCTCGCGGGCAAGGACGTCGTCGTCCGCGGCACCTACGACGTCGCGGGCCTGCGCGCGGACGCCGACCTGATGATCTGGTGGCACTCGGGCGACCCCGAGGCGCTGCAGGAGGCCTACACCCGCTTCCGGCGCACCGCGCTGGGCCGGCAGATGGAGCCGGTCTGGTCGCAGATGGCCATCCACCGCCCGGCCGAGTTCAACCGCAGCCACGTGCCGGCGTTCCTGGCCGAGGAGGAGCCGCGCCGCTTCATCTGCGTCTACCCGTTCGTGCGGTCCTACGAGTGGTACCTGCTGCCCGAGGACGAGCGGCGGGAGATGCTGCGCGAGCACGGCATGCAGGCCCGGCCGTTCCCCGACGTCCGGGCCAACACGGTCGCCGCGTTCGCCCTCGGCGACTACGAGTGGCTGCTGGCCTTCGAGGCCGACGAGCTGCACCGCATCGTCGACCTGATGCGCGCGCTGCGGGCCAGCGCCGCCCGGCGGCACGTGCGCGAGGAGGTGCCGTTCTACACCGGCACCCGCCGTCCCGTCGCGGAGCTCGTCGCCAACCTCGCCTGACCCGGCACGACGGAGCCCCGGTGACCTGCTGGTGACCGGGGCTCCGTCGTGCGGTGGGCTCAGCCCTCGCTGAGGGTGATGCTCACCGAGTTGATGCAGTAGCGGTCGCCGGTGGGCGTCTGCGGGGCGTCGGCGAACACGTGCCCGAGGTGGCTGTGGCAGCTGCCGCACAGCACCTCGGTGCGGAGCATGCCGTAGCTGCGGTCCTCGCGGAGGACGACGTTGTCGGCGGTGCTGGGCTCGTAGAACGACGGCCAGCCGCAGTGCGAGTCGAACTTGGTCTCCGAGCGGAACAGCTCCGCGCCGCAGGCGCGGCAGGAGTAGACGCCGACGGCCTTGGTGTCGACGTACTCACCGGTCCAGGCCCGCTCGGTGCCCGCCTCGCGGAGGACGGCGTACTCCTCCGGGGACAGCTGGGCGCGCCACTCCTCGTCGCTCTTGACGACCTTCGGCTGCTGGGCGGATGTGGTCATGACCCCACGGTACGGCGGCGCCGCCACCGCCCGGTCGCGGTGGTCAACGGCCGGAGAGCAGGCCCACCAGCCGGGTCACGAGCTCCGCGAGCACCGTCCGCAGCCGGAAGCCGGTGGGCGCGGTCTCACCGGACGAGCCGGTCAGCTCGACGTCGTGGGCGCCGGCGGGCAGCCCCACCGGCACCCGGAAGGTCACGTGCACGGTGCCGGACCCGTCGGCCACCGCGGACCCCAGCCGGCCGTTGCGCGCCGGCAGCGAGACGGTGACCTTCTCGCCGGCCGCGAAGCCGGTGCCGGTGACGCCCACCTGGTCCCCGCGCAGCGGCGTCGCGGTGCTGATCGTCGCGGTGGCCGGCACGTCCGTGCGCAGGCCGAGCACGATCGGGTCGTGGTCGCTGGCCCGGTAGGGGTCCGGCGTGTACAGCTCCTCCCGCCCGTCGTACTGGTACGCGGCGGACTCGACGGCGTCGACGTCCCACACGTCCAGGCCGGTGACCTTGCCGGCCAGCGACGCCGACGCCAGCGCGTGGTCGAGCGAGCCGGAGCCGCCGTCGAAGACGTAGCTGTACCGGCCCGGCGCCAGGACCGGGCCGAGGTCGGTGAAGCCGGCCGCGGTGACCACGTCGATCGGGTCCTCCTCGGCGTAGCTGTTGAAGTCGCCGGTCAGCAGCACGTCGGGGTCGCCGGTGTCCCGGGCCACCGCGGCGGCGAAGTCGACCAGCGCCCGCGCCTGGCGCACCCGGTCGCCGTTGTAGGCGCCCGCGCCGGAGCCGGTGTCCGCGTTGTCGCCGGTGGCGCCGCTGCCGCCCTTGCTCTTGAGGTGGTTGGCGATCACGGTGAACGTCTCGTCGCCGGCCCGGAAGGTCTGCGCGACGGGGGAGCGCGCGTTGCCGAACGCGGTGAGGTCGGCCGGCACCCGCGGCTCGCCGACGGCGGTCACCCGGTCGGTCCGGTAGACGATCGCGTTGGTGATGACGTCGGTGTCCTCGTGCGCCTCGACGTACGCCCAGGCGTGGCCGTCGGCGGCCTCCAGCGCGGCGACCAGCGTCCCGACCGCCCGGTAGGGCGTCGCGGGCGTGGTCACCGCGGAGTTCTCGATCTCGTGCAGCGTGACCAGGTCGGCGTGCAGCGCGGTCAGCGCGCTGACCGTCTTGGCCTGCTGCTGGGCCAGCTCCGCGGCGGTCTGCGCTCCCCGGGACTGCCCGCCGGTGGTGACGAAGTAGTTGAGCACGTTGAAGTCGGCGACGCGCAGGTCGCCGCCGACCTCGGGGGCCGCCGCCGGCCGGGGGTTGGTCGCCGCGAAGGTGGTGCCCGCCGCGCTCCCGTCCGCGGGTTCGAGCACGTACCCGCCGAAGGCGTAGGAGAGCACCTGCGGCTGCAGCCGCGCGGTGTCGCCGACCCGGACCGGGTCGGTGCGGGTCAGGTACGGCAGCGCGTCTGCGGACCGGGACAGGTCCGCCGTCCGGCCGTCGTCGAGCAGCACCGACCGCCGGGCGTTCTCCTCCGCCAGGGCGGCGGCCGCCGGGCCCGGGTCGGCGACCTCGGTCGGGGTGACCAGCCGGCCGCCCGCGGACAGCAGCAGCTGGCCGTACCGGTCCAGGTCGTGCACGTCGCTGACGGTCAGGTCGGCGGGCGGGGCGACGAGCATGCCCTCCAGTGCCTCGCGCTGGGCGGGTGTCGAGGGCAGCGGGAGGAGCGCCGGGGCCGGGGGCTCCGCGCTGCCGCAGCCGCTGAGCGCAACGTCGGTCAGCTCGGTGAGGCCGTTGAACTCGGCCACGGTGCCGCGCACGACCACCCGGTCGCCGGGCGCCAGCTCGCCGGGTGCCCGGTGCACGAACACGCCGTCGGAGGTCGCCGGGTCGCCGTCCCCGGCGTCCTGCACGAACACCCCGTCGAAGCCGCCGTCCTGCAGGTCGCCGACCACGGTGCCGGCGACGGTCACCACCTGGCCGGCGAGCGGGCCGGCGTCGCCGCTGCCCTGCACGGCGCCGATCGCCACCGTGGCGGCGTCGCACGCGGGGCCGTCGGCGGCGGCCGCCGGGCTGGCGGTGACCGCGCCGGCGACCAGCAGGGCGCCGGCGGTCAGGCCGAGCAGGGCGGAGCGGGTGGACCGGCGGTGGTGCACGGGACTCCTCGGGCGCGCGGTGCAGGTGGGGCCTCTGCGTCTGTGTCCACTGCATCCTGGCAGCACTCTGTGCAGCGGGCGGGGACTCTGCGTGATCACCGTGGTCGGTGCGGCGCGTCCCGCCGGACACGCCGCCGCCGGGGTGCTCGTACCGTTGCCCCTGCCCCCGCAGGACCCCGAGAGGACCCATGAGCGCCCCGCAGCCCCTGCCCGACACCTGGTTCTCCCGCGACCTCCCGGTGCTCCGGGCGATCGCCCGCCTCGTCGACGAGCCACCGCACGGGAGCGCGCCCTACCTGGGCGCTGTCGTCCCGGCCAGCGGCCTGCCCAAGCCGCAGGTGGTCGCGGCCGCGCGGGCGCTGGTCGACGGCGGCTACGTCGAGGCCCTCACCAACTACGCCGGGGAGATCGTCCGGTTCACCGGGCTCTCCCCGGAGGCCCGCCGGCTGACCGGGCTCTGGCCGACCCCGCAGGGGGAGTGGGAGCGGCTGCTCGAGCAGCTCGAGCAGCGCGCGGCCGGCGCGCTGACCGACGTGGAGCGGGCCCGGTGGCGGGCGCTGGCCGACGCCGCGACCGCGCTCGGGCCGGACGACGGCGCGCTGCTGATGTCGGCGCTGATCGGCGGGTACGTGCCGCGCGGTCGCTGACGCGCGACGAGCCCGGAACACGGCAACGCCCCCTGCCCGGCGGACCGGGCAGGGGGCGTTGTCGTGTTCGAGTGGCGTGCCACCCGATCCGGGATCAGATCGGGTTGACGTTCGCAGCCTGCGGGCCCTTCTGGCCCTGCTCGATGTCGAAGCTGATGCGCTGGCCCTCGTCGAGCGAGCGGTACCCGCTGGTCTGGATGGCCGAGTAGTGGACGAACACGTCGGGGCCGCCCCCGTCAGGGGTGGCGAAGCCGAACCCCTTCTCGGCGTTGAACCACTTGACAGTTCCTTCGGGCATTGCTCGCTCCTAGCTGAGGTCGTACATCGGGGTCCTGCCAGTGCGCAGGGCCTTCCCGACGTGGTGAACCCTAGCGGCACGAGAGCCCGTTGTGCTCCCCGGCACCACATCGATTTCGGATCAGTTCCGGCGGTAGAGCTCGGTGGCCAGCTCGACGGCGGCCGCCGCCGCCGGGTGCGGGTCGTCGCGCCACCAGGCCAGCCGGACGGCGATCGGCTCGGCGTCCCGGATCGGCCGGAAGACGACGCCCGGCCGCGGGTACTGCGCCGCCGTCCCCTCCGCGGTCACGCCCACGCAGCGGCCGGTCGCGATGACGGTCAGCCAGTCGTCGACGTCGGTGGTGTGCTCGACGGCGGGGCGGGCGCCCTCGGGCCACAGCTCGGGCGTGGTGGTGCCGGTGCGCCGGTCGACGAGCAGGGTGCGCTCGCCGACCTCGGCCAGCCGCAGCGACCGGCGCCGCGCCCAGGGGTCGTCGGCGGCCACCGCGCACAGCCGCCGCTCCAGCCCGACCAGCGCGCTGCCGAACCGGCGGGGGTCGGGCGCGAGCCGGACGACGGCCACGTCGCAGGCCCCCTCCGCCAGCCCCGCGGTGGCGGAGTTGGTGCGCACCAGCTGCAGCTCCACGTCCGGGTGCGCGGCGGCCCAGCGGCGCTGGAACGCGGTGGTGTGCCGGCCCAGCGCGGACCAGGCGTGACCCACCCGCAGCCGGGTGCGGCCGCCCGCGGCGTCGGCCACCAGGTCGTCGGCGTCGGCGAGCAGCCGGCGGGCGCGGGCCAGCGCCCGCTGCCCGGCGGCGGTGGGCACGACCTGCCGCGGGGTGCGCCGCAGCAGCAGCACGCCGAGCTCGGCCTCCAGCGCGGCCAGCGTGCGGGAGACCGCGGCCTGCGAGATGCCCAGCTCCACCGCGGCGTCGGTGAGCGTGCCGGCGTCCGCGATCGCGACCAGGCAGCGCAGCTGCCGCAGCTCCACTGCCATGCGTTCAGCGTATGGCACGAGCGGGGATTGCATTTTGCGCATCGCGCGCCGAGCCGCAGGCTGGGCGCGTGGGCACCCCGGAGACGCTGGCCGAGGCCCCGCCGCGCACGGGGGCGGCGGGGCCCACGGTCGGGGACCTGCCCGCGACCGCGGACGCCGCGTGGGTCGGCGTGGCGATGATGGTCGGCAGCGCGCTGTCCAACCAGGTCGGCGCCGCGGTCGGTGCGCTGGCGTTCCCCGCGATCGGGGCGGTCGGGGTGGTCGCCGTCCGCCAGTGGGTGGCCGGGGTGGCGCTGACCGCGCTCGCCCGGCCGCGGCCGTGGACGTTCACGGCCGCGCAGTGGCGCCCGGTGCTGCTGCTGGCCGCCGTCTTCGCGACGATGAACCTCTCCCTCTACACCGCGGTCGACCGGATCGGGCTGGGGCTGGCCGTGACGCTGGAGTTCCTCGGCCCGCTGGCCGTGGCGCTGACCGCGTCCCGCCGCCGGGCGGACCTGGCCTGCGCGCTGGTGGCCGCGGCCGGCGTCGTCGTCCTCACCCGGCCGCAGCCGACCACCGACTACACGGGGATCGCGGCCGGCCTGCTGGCCGCCGCCTGCTGGGCCACCTACATCCTGGTCAACCGCGAGCTGGGGCGGCGGGTGCCCGGCGGGGCGGGGCCGGCCACGGGCGCGGCGCTGTCGGCGCTGGTCTTCGTGCCGGTCGGCGCGGTCGTGCTCGCCGCGCACCCGCCGTCGGCCGCGACGGTGGCCTGCGCGGTGACCGCGGGCCTGCTGGCTTCGGCGGTGCCGCTGCTGGTCGACCTGATGGCGCTGCGCCGGGTGCCGACCGGCGCCTACGGCATCTTCATGAGCATCAACCCGGTGCTCGCCGCGGTCGTCGGTCTCGTGGTGCTGCGCGAGGCGCTGCCCTGGGACGCCTGGGCGGGCATCGCGGCGATCGTCGCGGCCAACGCCGCCAGCCAGCTGCCGGCCGCGCGGCGGCGGGTCAGGTCCGGAGGAACCCGGTGAGCGAGGTGTCCGGCCGCCACGACTCGACGACCAGCGGCTCGGGCTCCGCCCACCCGGCGAGCTCGGCGACGGCCCGGTCCCGCTGACGGCGCCGCCAGCGGTGCGCGGCGATGTCCCCGCCGACGAGCAGGGCGATCACCACGGCCACGACGAGCGCGGCCTGGGCGCACGCGGTCGCGACGTCCAGCGCGGTGAGGCGCGGCCAGCCGACCGCCTCGAGCTGGTGGCCGACGACCTCGGTCGCGACGTACAGCAGCCCGTAGACCACGAATGCGGTGCGCATCTCCCTCTCCTCCGGTCGTCGGTGACGCTGCTTCCCCGGTGACACCGGTTCCTCGGTGACACCAGGGTCTTCGACCGGGGTACCGCCGGCTGGAGCCCGCGCACCAGCCGGGACCGCCCCGCTCACCCGCACGGGTGAGGAGCTCACATGAAGTTGCGGGTGTGCAGCGAGGAGAGCTCCGCCGCCTCGTCGTCGGGGAAGCCGAGCCGGTGCAGCCGCTGCCGGCGGCCGTCGTCCATCGTGGCGTGCAGCTGCTGCACCGCGCGGTGCCCGCGGGCGATCGCCTCCGGCGTCCACTCCCCGGCGGCGAGCACGACCAGGGAGTCGAAGACGTCGGCGTTGAGCCCGGCGGTGTCGACCAGCGCGTCGTGCCGCCGCTCGATCGCCGCGCGCAACCGGCCGCGCAGCGTCGGGTCCAGCGCGCCCTGGTGCTCCAGGTGGGCGACGCCGAACGCCACGTGCCGCGCCTCGTCGACCCGGGCCAGCCGGGTGACCTGCCGGGTCACCGGGTCGGGGGCGTGCTGGTCGAGGAAGCCCAGCAGCGACAGGAAGCTGCCCTCGCCGAGCACCGACAGCAGGAAGGAGGCCAGCGAGAAGTCGGCCTCGTTGAGCAGCGAGTGCAGCGACTCGCGCCCGCCGGCCGACGAGGTGCCCATCTGCCCGCCGACCATCAGCGCCCGCCGGGTGAACACCTCCATGTGCCGCGCCTCGTCGGCGGCCTGGACGGCGAGCAGCTGCAGCACCTCGCGGAAGTGCGGGTGCACCCGGGCCAGCAGCCGGGCCGGGATGACCAGCGCGGCCTGCTCGTTCTCGACCAGGTAGGTCATCACCTGGACGACGGCCGCCTCGATCTCGGCCGGCAGCGCGTCGGTCAGGGTCCAGTCGACGGCCGTCGCCGGGTCCCACTGCGCCGCCGCGGCGTGCGCGTACAGCCGCGGCGCGAGGTCGGCCCAGACCACGTCCCGGTCGGCGACGTCGAAGCCCGGGGCGGGGCCGCCGGCCTCGACCAGGGCGCCGCGGGCGGCCAGCCCCCAGTGCGCGGGCGGGCGCCGCACGATGCCGCCCGGGGTGGGGTCCCCGGCCCGCTCGGCACCGGCCCAGCGCAGCTCCTCCGCGTCGCCGCGGACCACGTCGTAGCCGCCGTCCGGGTCGACGGCGAAACCGTGCCCCTCGGCCCGGCACCAGGCGCGCAGGTGCACGCCCAGCGCCGGGTCGCTGCCGCGCACCCGCAGCCGGCCGCCGATCGGCACGCCGCGCAGCGCGCGGCGCACCAGCAGGTGCGCGCCGGCGTCGAAGCCGAGCCGCGCGAGGTCGACGA
The DNA here is from genome assembly GCF_040659695.1 of Modestobacter sp. NPDC049651. NCBI lineage: Bacteria > Bacillati > Actinomycetota > Actinomycetes > Geodermatophilales > Geodermatophilaceae > Modestobacter > Modestobacter sp. NPDC049651. The sequence continues at coordinate 336,051 of NZ_JBFAOG010000001.1, read as the reverse complement.
GCGCAGCGGGGGACGGGGCCGCGGGGGACGGGGCGGCGGAGGTCACGGCCGGTAGCCCTCGGCGAGCACCGTCCCGTCGGCCGCGTAGAAGCCGCTCTCGTCGACCGCGGTGGTGAGCGGGCCGAAGCCGCTGGTGCGGCCCGCCCGCCACTGCCGCAGGCCCTCGAGGTCCAGCAGCGGCCGCACCGCCGGGTCGCCGTAGGACATCGACAGCAGCAGCTCGACGAACCGGTCGGCCAGCGCGGCCGGCGCGGTGTCGACCAGCGTCATCGTGCAGTGGTCGAACTCCGGGGTCTGCGCGAGCACCCGGGTGGCCCCGGCCGGCAGCACGCCCTCCTGGGTGAACAGCAGGTGGTTGCCGTCGATCATGCAGGCGGCGTCGACCTCGCCGGCCACCAGTGCCCGGGCGGCGTCCCGCTCGCCGCCGATGTGGTCGCCGTGCAGGCCCACCCCGACGTCGAACCGGCGCACCGTGAGGTCGCCGTCGGCCAGCCCGCCGGCGCGCAGGAACGACAGCGGCAGCAGCGTGGCCTGCGGGGAGTCGACCGCGCCGGTGGCCACCGTGCGGCCCTTGAGGTCAGCGACCGTCTCGATGCCGGCGTCGGCCCGGACGACGACGACCGAGGTGAGGTCCTGGTCGGTGTCCCGCATGACCGCCGAGCGCACGGTGCGGCCGGCCGCGGCCGCCAGCCGGACCGAGCGCACCCAGGCCAGCGGCGAGTTCCAGGCGGCGTCGAGGCGGCCGGCGACCAGGTCCTCGACCTGCCGCTCGTAGTGGGAGTAGAGGACGAAGTCGAAGGGCAGCCCGGCCTCGCGCAGCCAGACCCGGAAGCCCTCCCAGATGGTCACGACCTTGGGGTCGTAGGCCACCGCGCCCATGACCAGCACGTCGCCGGGCATCACGCCTGCTCGGCGTCGAACAGGGGCAGGCCCAGGGAGATGCGGCCGACGAAGTCCTGCAGCGCGGCGGTGGTCGGCGCCATGACCCGGGCGGCGAGCGAGTCGCGGAACCGGCGCTCGACGCCGAGCTCCTTGCGGAACGCGGACCCGCCGCACAGCGCCATCACCCCGCCGGCGACCTCCGCCGCGGCCTCGGCGGCCACCGCCTTGACCTCCAGCACCCGCAGCGTGGCGTCCGCGCGCCCGGTGCCCAGCGCCGTGAGGGTGTCGGCGAGGAAGGCGCGCACGCCGTCGACCCGCAGCTTCAGCCGGGCGAACTCGGCCCGGGGGAGCGCCTGCTCGGCCAGGCTCACCCCGAGGTGCTCCAGCCGGGTGCGGGTGAGGTGGGTGGTGGCGTCGGCGAGCAGCGCCTCCATCAGGCCCAGCGAGAAGGCGGCGTTGCCGACGAGGAAGGTCGGCAGCGCGGTGCCGAGCGCGATGTCCAGACCGGCGCCGTCCGCGCCGAGCTGCGCCGCCGCCGGGACGACGGCGCCCTCGGCGCGCACCGGCCGCGAGTTGTTGCCGCGCAGGCCCACGCCGTCGAACTCACCGGCCACCGCCACGCCGGCGGTGGCCGAGGGCACCAGCCACAGCGTCATCGGCCCCTCGGCGGCCAGCGGGCGGCTGGACCACACGTAGCTGTCGGCCTCCCCGGCGGAGGTGACCCAGCTCTTGGCGGCGTCCAACCGGACGTGGTCACCCTCGGCGGCGGCGGTGCTCAGCGGCGCCCAGAAGTGGCTGCGCGAACCGGCCTCGGAGAACGCCAGCGTGCTCAGGTGCTCGCCGCGGGCGATCGCCTGCCGGACGTCGTCCGGGCCGTGCGCCTCGAGCACCGCGGTGGCCGCGTAGTGCATGAGCAGCACCATCGCGGTCGAGCCGTCGGCGGTCGCCACCTGCTCGACGACCTGCGCGACGTCGGCCAGCGAGCCGCCCGCCCCACCCACCTCGCGGGCGCTGAGCAGGCCCAGCGCGCCCGCGCCGGCCAGCGCGGTGATGCCCTCCCGGGGAAAGGCGCCGGTGGCGTCGACCGAGGGCGCGGCAGGGGCGACCGTGTCGGCGACGACCGCGGCCACCCGGGTCGCGAGGTCGGTGGGCTCGGCTGTGACGGTGCTCATGATCAGCATCCAAGCCGACCGCCCTCGGGGCACCAAGCGCCCCTTTCACGTGGTGAGAAGGCGGTGCCCCCGGTCAGCCGAGCTCGGCGGCCACCATCGGCGTGAGGGTCAGGTGCGGCTTGTTGCGCTCCAGCAGCTGCACCGACCACTTGTCGGTGAACAGCGCCAGCAGCTCGCCGTCCGCCCGGCGCATGACCTCGACGTCGCGGGCCTGGGCCACCTCCGCGGCCGACTCCTCGTCGGTGATCCGGGCGATCCGGTACGGCAGGTTGTCCAGCGTGATCCGGGCGCCGAACTCGTGCTCCATCCGGTGGCTGGCCACCTCGAACTGCATGGGCCCGACGACGGCGAAGATCGGCGCGCCGTCGCCGCGCCGCTCGGAGACCAGCACCTGCACGACGCCCTCGCCGCCGAGGGTCTCGATGCCCTTGCGGAACTGCTTGTACTTGGCGGTGTCGGCGACCCGGGCCACGGCGAAGTGCTCCGGCGCGAAGGTGGTCACCGGCGGGAAGGTGACCGCGTCGTCGGCGTAGAGGGTGTCGCCGACCCCGAGCGAGGCGGCGTTGACCAGGCCGACGACGTCGCCGGGGTAGGCGGTCTCGATGGTCTCCCGCTCGCGGCCGAGCACCTGCTGGGCGTACTTGGTGGCGAACGGGCGGCGGGTGCGGGCGTTGGTGACGACCATGCCGCGCTCGAAGACCCCGGAGCAGACCCGCACGTAGGCCAGCCGGTCGCGGTGCCCGGTGTCCATGCCGGCCTGCACCTTGAACACGAAGCCGCTGAACGAGGAGTCCAGCGGGTGCGGCTTGCCCTCGGCGTCCGGCCGGTCGACCGGCGCGGGCGCCATCGACACCAGGACGTCGAGCAGCTGGCCGACGCCGAAGTTCGACACCGCGGAGGCGAACAGCACCGGCGTGGTGTCGTGGGCGAGGAACAGCTCCTGGTCGTGCACCTGGCCGGTCTCGGTGAGCAGCTCGGACTCCTCGACCGCCTGCGTCCACGCGTCGCCCTCCTGGGCGAGCGCCTCGTCGGCGGTGAGCACCTGCTCGGGGGCGATCGTGGCGCCGCCGGCGGTGCGGGTGAAGTGCCGGTAGGTGCCGTCCCGGCGGTCGAGCACCCCGCGGAAGTCACCGGCGATGCCGACCGGCCAGGTGAGCGGGGTGGGGGTGAGGCCGGTGCGGTCGGCGATCTCGTCCATCAGGGCGAGCGCGTCCATGCCGGGGCGGTCCCACTTGTTGACCACGGTGATGATCGGGATGCCGCGGTGCTTGCAGACCGCGAACAGCTTCATGGTCTGCGTCTCGAGGCCCTTGGCGGCGTCGATGAGCATCACGGCGGCGTCGACGGCGGTGAGCACCCGGTAGGTGTCCTCGGAGAAGTCGGCGTGCCCGGGGGTGTCGAGCAGGTTGACCACCGCGTCGCGGTACTCGAACTGCAGCGCGGCCGAGGTGATGGAGATGCCGCGCTGCTTCTCCAGGTCCATCCAGTCCGACACGGTGCCGCGGCGGCCGGCCTTGCCGTGCACGGCGCCGGCCTGGCCGATCACCCGGGCGTGCAGGGCGAGCGCCTCGGTGAGCGTCGACTTGCCGGCGTCCGGGTGGCTGATGACGGCGAACGTGCGCCGTCGGCCCGCCTCGTCCAGGACCTCGGCCGGGCTGTGCTCACTCACTGGTCTTCCTCCTCGAACCGGGCATGCGTCAACCCGAGAGGACGAGCGCCGGTGACACCGATGGTAGGCGGTGCCCGCGGCTGGGCAGGACCCGACGACCACCGACCGAGAGGCGCCCGCATGCCCACCCCGCGCTCCACGACCTGGCTCATCACCGGCTGCTCGACCGGCCTCGGCCGCGCCCTCGCCGAGCAGGTGGTCGCGGCCGGGCACTCGGTGGTGGCCACCGCCCGCGACCGGGCCGCCGTGGCCGACCTCGCCGACCCGGCGCCGGACCGGGTGCTGCCACTGCCGCTGGACGTCACCGACGCCGGTCAGGTGGCCGCCGCGGTGCAGCAGGCGGAGGAGCGGTTCGGCGGCGTCGACGTCCTGGTCAACAACGCCGGCTACGGCTACCGGGCGGCCGTGGAGGAGGGCGGGGACGACGACGTCCGGCGGCTGTTCGAGACCAACTTCTTCGGTGCCGTCGCGATGATCAAGGCGGTGCTGCCGGGGATGCGGGCCCGCCGCTCCGGCGCGATCGTCAACATCAGCTCGATCGGCGCGCAGATCACCCCGGTCGGGTCCGGCTACTACGCGGCGTCCAAGGCGGCGCTGGAGGGCATGTCCGGCTCGCTGCGCGGGGAGCTGCAACCGCTGGGGATCAGCGTGGTCGTGGTCGAGCCGGGGGCGTTCCGCACCGACTTCGCCGGCCGCTCGCTCACCCAGTCGGCCACCCCGATCGCCGACTACGCCGACACCGCGGGCCGCCGCCGCAAGGAGCACGACACGGTGCACGGCACCCAGCCCGGCGACCCCGCGAAGGCCGGGCAGGCGATCATCGCCGCCGTCGGGTCGCCGGAGCCGCCGGCGCTGCTGCTGCTCGGCACGGACGCGCTCACCAGCTACCGCGGGGTGCTCGACGCCCGGCGGGCGGAGGCGGACGCCTGGGCCGAGGTGAGCACCGGCACCGACTTCGGCTGAGCACCGGGAGCGCGCCGGATAAGGAGGCGATAAGCGGGACCCTGACGGCCGGCAGAGGTCCGCTTCCCGACCCTGACCGGCGTGACTGACCCGCAGCCGACCCGCACGCCCCGGTTCCCCCGCCCGCTGCCCGCCCTGCTGGCGGTCCTGCTCGCCGGCTCCGTGATCGCCGGTTCCGCGGTCCTGGTCCGCCCGGCGGCGAACCAGGACCGCGCCGCCGACCGGGTCGCCGCCCCGGCCCCCGCCGCGCGGGTGCCGTCGGTCGACTGGCCGGCGCAGGGGCAGGCCGCCTACACGACCTCGGCCACCGGGGTGCTGCGGCGCAGCGGACCCGAGCAGCCGGTGCCGATCGCCAGCGTGACCAAGGTGATGACCGCCCACGTCGTGCTGCGGGCCGCGCCGCTGCGGCCGGGGGAGTCCGGGCCCGTCATCCGGCTGACCGCGGCGGACGTCGCGGACACCGAACGGCGCCGGGCGGCCGGTGAGTCGGTGGTCCGCGTCGAGGCGGGCGAGGAGCTCACCGAGCTGCAGGCCCTGCAGGCGCTGCTGCTGCCCTCGGCGAACAACATCGCGGTGGTGCTGGCCCGGCACACCGCCGGCTCGGTCGAGGCGTTCGTGCGCCGGATGAACGAGGCCGCGCGGGAGCTGGGCATGTCCGGCACCACCTACCGCGACCCGAGCGGGATCGACGCCGGGACGGTGTCGACGGCGGCCGACCAGGTGCGGCTGTTCGACGCGGCGATGGCCGACCCGGTGTTCGCGGCGGTCGCCGGCAGCCGGACCGCGGAGCTGCCGGTGGCGGGCACGGTGCGCTCCACCAACACCCTGCTGGGGCAGGACGGCTTCGTGGCCGGCAAGACCGGCTCGCACGACGCGGCCGGTGGGTGCCTGGTGTTCCGGGTCGTCCGCGAGGTCGACGGGCGCCGGGTCACCGTCACCGGTGCGGTGCTCGGCCAGCGCGGCGGACCGCTGGTGCCGGCCGCCCTGGCCGCCGCCCGCGACCTCGCCGCGCAGGTGGTGACGGGGCCCGACGCCGCGGGCTGACGGCGGGCGGCGGCCGGCTCAGGCCGGGCGGGCGAGCAGGTCCTTGAGCGCCCGGTCGACGAACTCGTTGTCGGCGGGGTTGTTGCCCAGCCCCGCGAAGTGGCCGTAGATGCTCGGGATGACCCGCACCTCGCCGTCCGCGATGAACTGCGAGGCCCACTCCTCGTCCTCGGGCGGGAAGTACAGGTCGGTCTTCCCGGGCAGGGCGAGCAGCGGGCAGCGGATGGACCGGAGCGCGGCCTCGGTGTCGCCGTCGAAGCCCGGGGTCTGCCCCACGTCGCCGTGCTCCCACGTCCAGAGCATGGCCAGCAGGTTGTTGGGATCGCGGTCGTCGAGCCAGAAGCCCTCCCAGAACCCGACGATGAAGTCCTCGAGGGAGGAGTAGCCGATGTCCCGGTACTCCCGCTGCCGGTAGAAGGCCTGGGACAGGCCCCAGCCGGCGTAGATGCGGGCGAAGGCGCGCAGCCCGACGGTGGGCAGGGCGGTGGGCGAGTAGCGCCCGCTGTCGAAGACGGGGTCGGCGGTCAGGGCGGCCCGGAGGCTCTTCAGGAAGACCTGGTTGTGCTCGCTGGTGATCGACGCGCCGACGATCGGTGCCGCCCGCTTCACCATCTCCGGGTGGCTGACCGCCCACTGGTAGGTCTGCGCGGCACCCATCGAGGAGCCCAGGACGAGCTCGACCGACTCGATGCCCCACTTCTCCGTGAGCAGCCGGTGTTGCACCTCCACCTGGTCGTAGAAGGTGACCGGCGGGAAGTTCGGGCCGTCGTAGGGCGGTGGGGTGTTGCTGGGTGAGGTGGACAGGCCGTTGTTGAGCTGGTTCGGGACGACGATGAAGTACTCGTCCGGATCGCAGGCCATGCCCCGGCCGATCGTCCACTCGTTGGCGTCGTGCCAGGCGCCGAACCAGGTCGGGTGGACGATCACGTTGGACTTGTCCGCGTTCAGCGTCCCGTACGTCTTGTAGGCCAGCGTGGCCCCGCGCAGCGTCGCGCCCCGTTGCAGGACGACGTCGCCGAGGTCGAACACGTCGTGGTCGGTGGGCATCGGCATGTCGGCTCCGGGAGCTCGGGGACGCACGGTCCCGGGGAGCGTCCAGCGGACGCCGCGACGGTCACAGACCGCCGCGCGGGCCGGCGCGTCGTCACCGGCACCGGACGGCGAGCCGTCACGCAGGGCGTGCAGCTGCTCCGCGATCAGCCGGTGGGCGTCTTCTTCGCCCGGCTGGGCTGCACGCGCATCGGCTCGCCGGGCATCTTCGGGTAGTCCGGCGGATAGGGCATCTCGCCGAGCCCCTCGTCGCGCTCCTGCTTGTCGGCGAGCTCGACCAGCGGGGTGAGGTCGAAGGCGTGGTCGGCCAGGCCGGCGTGCTTGTCACCGACCTCGGCGAACCGCTTGGGCATGGTCAGCACGTCGAAGTCGAAGGGGGAGACGTCGGGCAGCTCGTCCCAGTCGACCGGGGCGCTCACCGGGGCGTGCGGCTTGGGCCGGATCGAGTAGGCGCTGGCGATGGTGCGGTCCCGGGCCATCTGGTTGTAGTCGATGAAGATCTTCTCGCCGCGCTCCTCCTTCCACCAGTTCATCGTCACGCGGTCGGGGATGCGCCGCTCCAGCTCGCGGCCGAAGGCGATGACCGCGCGGCGCACCTCGGGGAAGGTCCACCGCGGGAGGATCGGCACGTAGATGTGCACGCCGCGGCCGCCGGAGGTCTTCGGCCAGCCCTCCATGCCGAACTCGTGCAGCAGCTCGCGGACGTGCGGGGCGACCCACACGGCGTCGGAGAAGTCGGTGCCCGGCTGCGGGTCGAGGTCGATGCGGATCTGGTCGGGCTGCTCGACGTCCCCCTTGCTCACCGGCCACGGGTGGAAGGTGAGCGTGCCGAGGTTGGCGCACCAGGCGACCACCGCCACCGAGTCGGGGGCGATCTCGTCCGCCGTCCGCCCGCTGGGGAAGGTGATGTGCGCGGTCTGCACCCACTCGGGCGCGTTCTTGGGCACCCGCTTCTGGTAGAACGCGTCGCCCGTGTTGTCGACCCGGGTGGAGAGCCGGGCGCCCTCGAACACCCCGCCCGGCCACCGCTCCAGGGTGGTGGGGCGGTCCCGCAGGGCGAACAGGATGCCCTCGCCGACGGAGACGAAGTAGTTGACGACGTCGATCTTGCGGACGCCCTTGTCGGCGAAGTACGGCTTCTCCGGGCTGCTCACCCGGACCTCGTGCCCGTCGAGCTCCAGGACGACGGCGTCCTTGCTGCTGGCCACGACGGGCTCCTTCCGGGGTGGGTGGGCGGGCTCAGGCCGCCGGGCAGGTGAGCCCGTCGGTCGGCACGGTCAGGTCGACCAGGTAGGCGTCGACCGCCCGCGTCACGCAGTCGGTCTTGGGGTAGGCAGTGTGCCCGCTGCCCTGCCAGGTCAGCAGCACGCCGCTGCTCAGTTCCTCGGCCATGTCGACCGCGCCGGGCAGCGGGGTGACCGGGTCGCCCTGGGTGCCGATCACCAGCACGGGGGCCGCGCCGGCGGCGTCCTCGTGCGGGAGGGCGGTCTTCGGCGCCTTCCACGAGGTGCAGGTGTAGAGGGACAGCGCGGCGTTGGCGCCGAACAGCGGGTACTTCTGGTTCCAGTCGGTGGCCAGCGCGCTGACCTGCGCGCGGGTGTAGCGGTCCTTGGTGTCGGCGCAGTTGATCGCGGCGTTGGCGTCGGTGATGTTGGTGTAGCTGCCGTCGTCGTTGCGGCCGGAGAAGGTGTCGGCGAGCGTCAGGATGCCGGCGGAGTCGCCGCGCTGGGCGGCGGCCAGCGACTGGGCCAGCTGCGGCCAGGCGTCGGGCTGGTACAGCGCCGCCTGGACGCCGCCGAGGACCAGCCCCGCCGTCGCCGTCCGGGTCTCGCCGGCCTTGCTGCTCGGGATCGGGGTGGCGTCGGCCTGGTCGAGCAGCGCGGTGAGGAAGCCGCGCGGGTCGCCGCCGACCGGGCAGCCGCCGACGAGGGCGGTGCAGTTGGCCGCGAACGCGTCGTAGGCCTGCTCGAAGCCCTGCGCCTGGGTCTCGGCGGACTCCTGCGGGGTGCCGTCGGGGTCGACGGCGCCGTCGAGCACCAGGGCGCGCACCTGCTCCGGGAACAGCTGGGCGTAGGTGGAGCCGAGGGTGGTGCCGTAGCTGTAGCCGAGGTAGGTCAGCTGGTCCTCGCCGAGGGCCTGGCGCACCCGGTCCATGTCGCGGGCGGTGGCCACGGTGTTGAAGGCGCCCAGCGCCGCGCCGTACTTCTTGGTGCAGGCCTTGCCGATCTCGTCGGCGAGGTCGAAGGCCTGGGTCAGCGACGCCTCGTCGACGGCGCGCGGGTCGGCGGCGGCGAAGGCGTCCTTCTGCTGGTCGCTGATGCACTCGACCGGGGTGGACAGGCCGACGCCGCGGGGGTCGACACCGACGATGTCGAACCGGTTGACCACGTCGGCGGGCAGGGTGAGCGCCGACTGGATGGCGGCGTCGGTGGCGGCGCCGCCGGGGCCGCCGGGGTTAACCAGCAGCGAGCCGATGCGGTTGGTCTGGTTGCCGAGCGCGGCGCGCACCATGAACAGCTGCATCGTGTCGCCGCCCGGGTCGGCGTAGCTGACCGGCACCTCCGTCGTGCCGCAGGAGAAGGTGAAGCCGCGGTCGGAGCCGGGCCGGCCGGCGATGATCGGCTGGATCTTCTGCGTGCAGTCCTGCCAGTCGATGGCCGGCTTCGGCGCGCTGCTGCTCGCTGCGGCGGAGTTGCTGCCGCCGTCCTCCGCGTCGCCGGACGTGCAGCCGGTGAGGACGACGAGCAGGGCGAGCAGCAGGCCGCCGAGGACGGACGGCATGCGGTGGTGGTGCGGGCGCATGATCACCCAGGGTAGGGGACGCCGGCCGTCTCGGCAGGCCCGCAGGTCAGCGGGGGCGTTCGCCGCTGAGCACCTCGGCGAGGTCGTAGTGCACCGGGACGTCGAGCTGGTCGTAGGTGCAGGAGCGGGCGTCGCGGTCCGGGCGCCAGCGGAGGAACTGGCCGGTGTGCCGCAGCCGGCTGCCCTCGAGCTGGTCGTACTTGATCTCGACGACGAGCTCCGGGCGCAGCGGGACCCACGAGAGGTCCTTGCCGGCGTTCCACCGGCTGGTTGCGCCGGGCATCCGGTGCTCACCCTCCGTGTCCGTCTGCGCGTTGGCCCAGTCCTGCCACGGGTGGCCGGTGAGGGCGTCGGCGCGGTAGGGGGCCAGCTCCTCGACGAGCTCCGCGCGGCGCTTCATGGTGAAGCTCGCGGCGACGCCGATGTGCTGGAGCGTGCCGGTGTCGTCGTGGAGGCCGAGCAGCAGCGAGCCGACGATGGGGCCGCTCTTGTGCCAGCGGAAGCCCGCCACGACGCAGTCCGCCGTGCGGACGTGCTTGACCTTGGTCATCACCCGCTGGTCGGGGGAGTAGGGCTGGTCGCCGCGCTTGGCGACGACGCCGTCGAGGCCGGCGCCCTCGAACTCGCTGAACCAGCGCTGGGCCAGGTCCGCGTCGGCGGTGAGGGTGGTGACGTAGACCGGGGCCTGCGCGGGGGCGAGGGCGTCGCGGAGCACCTGCTGCCGCTGGGCGAAGGGCTGGTCGACCAGGGACTCGTCGCCGAGGGCGAGCAGGTCGAAGGCGACGAAGGAGGCGGGGGTCTGCTCGGCGAGCATCGCCACCCGGGAGGCGGCCGGGTGGATCCGCTGGAGGAGTGCCTCGAAGTCGAGCCGGTCACCGCGGGGGACGACGATCTCGCCGTCGACGACGCAGCGCTCGGGGAGCTGGGCCTTGACCGCCTCGACGACCTCGGGGAAGTAGCGGGTGAGCGGGCGCTCGTTGCGGCTGCCCAGCTCGACCTCGTCGCCGTCGCGGAAGACGATGCAGCGGAAGCCGTCCCACTTGGGCTCGTAGAACCAGCCGTCGCCGGTGGGGAGCTTCGCCGCGGGCTTGGCGAGCATCGGCTTGACCGGGGGGTTCACGGGCAGGTCCATGCGGTGCAGTCAAGCAGCAGCCGGGCTCCCGCGCCGGGGCTCGACGATCTTCCGGCAGGAGTCCGTGCGGCGGGTGCGCCCGTCGGGGGCCAGGTCGGACAGGTCGCAGCCGCGGACGCGCACCTCCTCGCCGGCGCCGCGGCCCTGCTCCGGCGAGGAGCTGGCCCGCTGACCCGCTGACCCGCTGACCCGCGCCGCGGCGGTCGGTGCGGATGTCGTCCTGTCGCCATGGGGACACAGCGACCTGGCGACACAGCGACATGGCGACACGACGACATCGCGACCTCTCGGCGGGTCAACGGTCAGAACGGTGGTGATTCGTCGTTCGGGTCCGGGACTCTCGGTGGCGGCGGGCCCGGTGCCGCCGACTCGGGTGGTGGGTCGGGTGCCCGGACCCGCATGCCCGGTGGCCGGGTCGTCCGCGTCACCCCGCTCGGGGTCGTCACGGTGAGCGTCCCGTCGGTTGTCATGGTGAACCGCCAGCCGCGGGCGAAGGTCTTCAACCGGTGATGCGACCGGCACAGGCAGCACAGGTTGGTGCAGTCGGTCTTGCCGCCGCAGGAGTGCGCGAGGACGTGGTCCAGGTCCGCCCAGCCGACGCGTTGCCCGCAGTTGGGGAACCGGCACCGGCGGTCGCGGGTGGTGACGAACGCCCGCTGCTTCGCGGTCGGCGCGTAGGCGCTGGTCTCCGGCGGCGGCCCGAGCACCGCGCACCCACAGGCGGCGTCGGGGTGGGTGGCGCATCCTCGCCTGACCAGCCGCTCCAGCTCCGCCGCGGTGACGGTGGCCAGGAGCTCCCCGTTGGGGCCGGTGATGGCGAAGCTCAGGGACCCACCGTCGGGCGCGGTCAGTCCCAGCGCACCCACCCGGGCGAGGAGTTCCCGCAGGTGGGCGGCGGTGATCACCAGGCCGTTCACCTCACCCGGTGCACTGCTGCGGTCCTCCAGGGACGCGAGGTCGACGGTGATGGTGAGGTGCGCGCACACCGGGACCAGCCCGTCGGTGCCCGGGCGCAGCAGCAGCGCGGCGGCGATCTCGGCGCGGATCACCCCGATCGGCCGGTCGTCCCCGGCCCGTTTGGCGGTCTTCGCGAGTTCGTCGATGAAGCTGAACGCGATCGTGGCCTGGTCGCTGGGCAGGTCGATGACGATCGCGGTGTGCCCGGTCAACGCCGAGGGGTAGAGCGTCACGTCCGCGGCCTGCGCGGCCTTCGCGCGCAGTTCCTCCGCCGCGGCCGGGTCGAAGGCCAGCAGCAGCGCGAGGGCCCGCGTCTTGAGCCGGGTCACCGACAGCTGCTCCGCCTGCGGCAGCAGCGCGGCCTCCACCCGCCCGGCGACCTCCGGGCCGGCGGCCTTGAGCACGTCGGCGAGGGCGTCGGCGCGGCGTTCGTCGATCGCGCCGCGGTGCAGCAGCGCGAACGTCGCCGGCAGCTTGTCCCGCCAGGTCAGCGCCCGGGTCAAGCGCACCGCGGCGGTGCCCCGGCCGAGGTTGAGGATCATCGACAGCTCGGCGGGGAAGAACTCGCTGACCTGCTCCCACGCCTCCTCCCGGGTCCAGCCGGGCCGGCGGGCCCCGGCGTGCTCCGGAGGCGGGTCCAGGGCGGCGGCCCGCTGAGCCGCCAGCGCCAGGATCAGGTCCGCTTCCTCCGCGGCGTCGACCGCTCGGCGCCGCTGCGTGCGCTGGATCCGCTCGGCCAGCACCTCACCCGGCGACGCCGACAGCGGCACCCCGCGCCACCGGTCGATCTCCCACGCCAGATCGACCTCCACCCGCGACCCACCCGCAGAACCGGGGAGCGCAGCGGTCGAGGTCATGCCCGCAACCTACGAGCAGGGTCTGACAGTTCCCGCAGCTCAGATGGGTGCTTCGCGGACTACTGGTCGACGGTCACGTCGCTGAACGGCAGGTGCGGCTCGGCCCACGGGAACACGACGAAGAACAGCAGTGCCACGACGGCCAGCACGAGCACCAGCGTCTCGAACGACTTCACGGCGGTGTTGCCCGGCAGGTGCCGCCAGATCCAGGTGTACATCGGGTCTCCTCGACTCTCGGGGCGGGATCAGCGGCCGTCGAGGGCCGGGGGCCCGTCGGGGGAGTCGGCCTTGCTCAGCGGTGCCCCGTCGAGGCGGGCGTGCACCACGAGCCGCTGCCGCGCCGAGTACTTCGGGTGGCAGGTCGTGATCGTCAGGTACGAGCCGGACGCCGCCGCGTCGGCGGGCTGGCCGGGCGTGGGCGAGATGACGTCGACGTTGCTCGGCGTCACGATCTGCTGGCCGGGGATGCCGCTCGGGTCGGTGTCGAAGTTGCCCGTGGCCGCGTCGCCGAGCACCCGGTAGGTGAACCAGGCGTCCGCGGTCTCCAGCACGATGGCGTCGCCGGGGCGCATCTTGTCCAGGTCCAGGAACGGCGAGCCGCGGCCCACCCGGTGCCCGGCGATGCCGACGTTGCCGGGCTGGCCGGGCATCGCGGTGCCGACGTAGTGGCCCGGCCCCTGCTCCAGCTCCTCCTGCCCGGTGCCCTGGACGACGGCGCGGTTCCACTCCTCGCCCAGCCGCGGGATGTGCAGGAAGGCCACGCCGGCCCCGATCTCGGGCTCGGCGACGCCGGCGGTGCCGGGCGCGGCGTTGACGGTGGAGTCGTCCCACGACGTGCGCAGGTCGTCGGCGAGCGCGTGCTGCTCGCGGCCGCTGAGGAAGTCGGTGACGTAGAGCTCGTAGACGACGAACAGCAGCAGCACGAGGCCGAGGGTGACCAGCAGCTGGCCGAAGCCCCGGACGCCGGTGCGCACGACGTCACCGGCGGTCCGCCGCGGCGGGCCGGCGGTGCGGCGGGGGCCGGGTGCACCCGCCATGTCGATCGGCATCGTGTCGCCGCTCAGGGTCATCTGTCCTACTCCAGCCTGTCGGCGTCCGCGGTCCGCCGGTGGCGGGCCCGGCTTCGTCGAGCCGGGACGATGATGCCCCGCCGGATCACCTGGCCGCGGGTGCGCCGCTCCGGAGCCGCCCGTCGGGCACGTCGCCGGAGAATGCGACCAGCCGCTGGCGCAACCCCGCCGCCTGCTCCACCACGGCGAGTTCCTGCAGGTCATCGGGCAGGTGGCGAGCAGCGGCCGGCACCTCCCGCACCCGGCCGGCGCACCGCAGGTCCGCGCAGACGTACGTCCCGATCGTGTTCCCGTTCCGTCCCGCCTCACCCACGCGTCGCGCGGTGAACAACGACACCGCGTCGGCCGGTTGCACCGCGTGGCAGAGCAGGCACGTCGTCGTCCGTCGTCCGGACACCCGCGTCCCGGCCGCGCGGAGGGCGATCCCGACCGGTCCGCCGGTCGGCAGCAGCTCGTGCACCAGGTGGCCGCGCAGCTCCACCCTCGGGTCGCGCCGGCCCAGCACGTCCGCCCCGCCCGGTCGAACCCGACGATGTCGCGGGGCGGCACCATCGCGGCGGCCTCGCTGCGCGAGCAGTTGACCGACGAGCTCCGGACGGCGGCGACCCGTGTCCGGCCGGCCGCCGTCCGGAGCGGGCGGTCAGCTGGTGGCCGGACCGCCGTGCTCGGTGCCGGACAGCTGCCGCAGCATGTCGTGGCAGCGCTGGGCCCGCTGCGAGTCCTGCTCCATCACCTCGCGGAAGAAGGACGCGACGTCGTCCAGGCCGGCGTTCTCGGCGTCCCGGACGTACTGGCCGTACTCGTGCCCGGCCTTGAGCGAGTGGTACTGGACGGAGATGAGGTCGAACGTGACGTCGGCGAAGCCGGTCTCACCGGTGGCCATGGCGAGCTCCTCACGGACAGCCGGCGCCCCTGCGGCCTCGGCTCGGCCCCCGGGCGCGGGCGGGATCGACGTTCCCGCCCGCGGGCCCGGGGAAACAGCCCCGGGATGGCTCAGGTGCGGTCGGCGGTGGGCGCCTCGGCCGGTTCGCCGAACCCGTCGTCGGTCGGCGGCAGCACGCTGACCGGGTCGTTGTCGGGGGTTGCGAAGGCACCGCCGGTCACGTCGCCCCCACCGGCGTCGGCGAGCTCGTCCTCGCCGGTGCTGGTCGCGTCGTCGGCGGTCGAGGCGAGGTCCTCGCCCTCGGCGACGGCGCCGGGGTCGGCCTGCCGGGTGCGGGGGTCGTTGAGCGGGTCGGGGACGTCGGGGTCGGTGACGGTCATGCCCCTGCCCTGCCCCGTGGGCGGCCGGACGACGCATCAGGCCCTGGACGGTTCCCCGTGATCACCGGTGCACCGGTCCCGGCTGCGGCCCTCAGGCCTGGGCGGGCGCCTCCGTCTGCACCGGGTCGGGGCCGGTCCACGGGCCGAGCCGCTCCAGCAGCCGGTCCCGGGCGGCCAGCCGCGGGCCCGCCTGCACCGGGTAGGTCTCGTAGGAGCCCTTGGTCAGCGTGCGGGCGGCGTGCAGCGCGAAGTTCGGGTCGTCCTGCGCCTCGCGGGCGAACGCGACCAGGTCGGCCTGCCCCTCGGCCACCACGGCGTCGGCCTGCTCGGCGTCCACGACGAGGCCCACGGCGATGGTGGGGATGCCGACCTCGGCCTTGATCCGGGCGGCGAAGGGCACCTGGTAGCCGTAGCCGATCGGGTGCTCCCAGCCCGCGCCGATCCCGCCCCCGGACACGTGCACCGCGTCCACCCCGGCGGCCTGCAGCTCGCGGGCGAGGACGACCGTGTCGTCGAGGGCGGTGCCCTCGCGCGACGCGTCGACGGCGGACACCCGGACGACGAGCGGCGCGTCCTCGGGCAGCGCGGCCCGCACCGCGCGGACCACCTCGAGCGGGAAGCGCATCCGGTTCTCCAGCGAGCCGCCGTAGGAGTCGGTGCGCCGGTTGGTCAGCGGGGAGAGGAACTGGTTGAGCAGGTAGCCGTGCGCGGCGTGCACCTCGACCAGCCGGAACCCGGCGGCCACGGCGCGCCGGGTGGCGGCGACGAAGGCGTCCCGGACACCGGCCATCTCCTCGACGGTCAGCACGTGCGGCTCGGGCCAGCCGTCGCCCATCGGCACGCCGCTGGGCGACACCGTCTGCCAGGGCTCGTCGCCGGGGCGCGCGTTCTCCGCGGTCACCGGGCCGTGGCCGTCCCACGGCCGCAGCGTGCTCGCCTTGCCGCCGGCGTGGCCGAGCTGGATGCCGGGGACGCTGCCGTGCTCGGCGAGGAAGGCGGCGACCCGGGCCAGGCCGGGGATCTGGTCGTCCTCCCACAGCCCGACGTCCCCGGGGCTGATCCGCCCGTCGGCGGTCACGCCGGTGGCCTCGACGACGACCAGCCCGAAGCCGCCCAGCGCGAACCGGCCCAGGTGCGCCAGGTGGTAGTCGCCGACGACGCCGTCGCTGACGCAGTACTGGCACATGGGCGCCACCACCATCCGGTTGGCGAAGGTGGTGCCGCGCAGCGTGAACGGCTGGAGGAGGGCGGGGCGGTCGGCGTCCGGGAGCGTGCTCATGCACGGGGCAACCGGTGCGCGCCGGCGTCCCATCCCGCGGGCGCACGACGTCACAGCCCGGGACGTCGGACATCTCACATTCCGGTAAGACGTCTGATACGTCTCCCCGTTGTCCGTTAACCTCGGCCGACCACCCACAGGACGGAGACGCCGTGACTTCCGTGGCCACCCCTGGTCTCGACCACCTCGATGGCACCGCCCCCACCACCCACGCCCGCCTGCTGGCCTGGGTGCGGGAGATGGCGGAGCTGACCACGCCGGACCGGGTGGTGTGGGTGGACGGCAGTGAGGCGGAGCGGGAGCGGCTCACCCAGCAGCTCGTGGACGCGGGCACCTTCACCCGGCTGGAGAAGAAGCCCAACTCCTTCTGGTGCGCCTCGGACCCCTCGGACGTCGCCCGGGTGGAGGACCGCACCTTCATCTGCTCGGTCGACGAGGCCGACGCCGGCCCGACCAACAACTGGATGGAACCCGCCGAGATGAAGGCGGTGATGACGGAGCTGTACCGCGGCTGCATGCGCGGCCGCACGATGTACGTCATCCCGTTCTGCATGGGCCCGGTCGAGGCCGAGAACCCGATGTTCGGCGTCGAGCTGACCGACTCCGAGTACGTCGTCGTCTCGATGCGCGTGATGGCCCGGATCGGCTCGCGCGTGCTGCAGGCGATGGGCGAGGACCGGCCCTTCGTGCCGGCGCTGCACTCCCTCGGGGCGCCGCTCGAGCCCGGGCAGGCCGACGTCCCGTGGCCGTGCAGCCAGACCAAGTACATCGTCCACTTCCCCGAGGAGCGGATGATCTGGTCCTACGGCTCGGGCTACGGCGGCAACGCGCTGCTGGGCAAGAAGTGCTACGCGCTGCGGATCGCCTCGGTGATGGCCCGCGACGAGGGCTGGCTCGCCGAGCACATGCTGATCCTCAAGCTGACCAGCCCCCAGCAGAGGACCTACTACGTCGCGGCCGCGTTCCCCAGCGCCTGCGGCAAGACCAACCTGGCGATGCTCGAGCCGACCATCCCCGGGTGGCGGGTCGAGACCCTCGGCGACGACATCGCCTGGATGCGCTTCGGTGCCGACGGCCGGCTCTACGCGGTCAACCCCGAGTACGGCCTGTTCGGCGTCGCCCCGGGCACCGGCTGGGACACCAACCCGAACGCGATGCGCACCATCGAGGCGGGCAACTCGGTGTTCACCAACGTCGCGCTCACCGACGACGGCGACGTCTGGTGGGAGGGCATGACCGACGAGCCGCCGGCCCACCTGACCAGCTGGAAGGGCCACGACTGGACGCCGGACTCCGACGAGCCCTCCAGCCACCCGAACAGCCGGTTCTGCACCCCGATCGACCAGTGCCCGATCCTGGCGCCGGAGTACGAGGACCCGCAGGGCGTGCCGATCTCGGCGATCCTGTTCGGCGGCCGCCGGAAGACCACGATCCCGCTGGTCACCGAGGCGCGGGACTGGAACCACGGCGTGTTCATGGGCGCGACGCTCTCCTCGGAGACCACTGCCGCGGCCACCGGCCAGGTGGGCGTCGTCCGCCGCGACCCGTTCGCGATGCTGCCGTTCATCGGCTACCACGCCGGGGACTACTTCCGGCACTGGGTGGAGACCGGCAAGCAGCACGACGCCTCGAAGCTGCCGCGCATCTTCTACGTCAACTGGTTCCGCCGGGACGCCGACGGCGGCTTCCTGTGGCCGGGCTTCGGGGAGAACAGCCGGGTGCTCAAGTGGGTGGTCGAGCGCCTCGAGGGCACCGCGGCCGCCGTGGAGACGCCGATCGGCCACGTCCCGACCCCGGACGCGCTCGACGTCTCCGGCCTGGGCATGACGCGCGAGCAGGTCGAGGCCGCGCTCGCGGTCCGGCCGGAGGAGTGGCGCGAGGAGGTCCCGCAGGTCACCGAGTGGTTCGAGAAGTTCGGCGACAAGCTGCCGAGCACCCTCTGGGACGAGCTCGCGATCCTCGAGAGCCGCCTCTCCTGAGACCCCGACGGACCCCGGGCAACGGCGCCCGGGGTCCGCTCGCGGACGAGGTCCCGCCCCCGACAGCGTCGTCGGGAGCGGGACCTCCCTGGTTCGGGCCGCGGCTCCCAGGGAGCTCGGTTAGCGTGGCGAGGGCACATCCACCCCCTTGACGGAGGCAGTCCCGGCCGTGCCCAACCACTACCTGCACGTGCTGCGGACCCCGCACGCCGTGCCGATGGTCGTAGCGGCCTTCATCGGCCGCCTGCCGCTGTCGATGATGGGGCTGGGCAGCGTCCTGCTCGTGCAGGACCAGACCGGCTCCTACGGCCTGGGCGGCGCCGTGGCGGCGGTCGGCGCGGTCACCACCGCCATCTCCGGGCCGCTCATCGGCCGGTACGCCGACACCCACGGGCAGCGGCGCACCCTGCTGCGGCTGGTGGTGCTCTTCGCGGTCGCGGGCGGGCTGTTCGTGGCCTCGGTCCGCGGGGAGTGGCCGCGCTGGACGATGTTCGCCACCGCGGCGATCGCCGGCGGGGCCATCCCGCCGGTCGCCTCGATGATCCGGGTGCGCTGGACCCACCTGCTGCGCGGCACCCCGAGGCTGCCCGCGGCGCTGGCGATGGAGTCGGTGCTCGACGAGTTCGTGTTCATCGTCGGCCCGGTGCTGGTGACCTTCCTGTCCACCACCGGGCACACCACCTCCGGCGTGGTCACCGCGTTCGCCCTGGCGGTCGTGGGGAGCGTGCTGTTCGTCGGCCAGCGGCACACCGAGCCGCCGCTGATGCCGCACGAGCACCGCAACGGGCCCTCGGCCATGCGGGTGCGCGGGCTGCGGGTGCTGTTCGTGGTCGGCGCGGCGGTCGGCACCATCCTCGGCACGCTGGAGATCAGCCTCGTCGCGTTCGCCGACGAGGTCGGCCACAAGGCGCTGTCCGGGCTGCTCATCGCCGGACTCGCCGCCGGGTCGATGGCCTCGGGCATCGGCTGGGGCACCGTCCACTGGCGGCAGCCGCTGCGGCACCGGCTGGTCGCCGTCCTCGCCGTGCTGACGCTCCTCACCGTGCCGCTGATGCTCATCGACGGCTACTGGCTGATGCTGCCGTTCGTCGTTCTCGCCGGGGTGGCTGTGTCCCCGTCGCTGATCAGCTCCTTCACCCTCGCCGAGCTGCTGGTGCCCCGCGCCGCCGTGACCGAGGCGTTCACCTGGATCGGCACGGCGCTGGCCGTCGGCGTGGCGCTCGGCGCCTCCCTCGCCGGCCGCATCGTCGACTCGGTGGGCGCGAACGCGAGCTTCGCCGTCGCGACGGCGGCCGCCGGGATCGGCGCGGTCGCCGTGGGCCTGGGGCAGCGGCTCCTGCACGTCCCGGCCGAGCGCGCCCCGCTGGCGGTGCTCGCCCGGTGACCGCCGGGTACGGGATCCCCGGCGCGCTGGTGCGGGAGCACGAGGTGCCCGTGCCGCTGCACTGGGACGCCCCGGACGCCGGCACGATCACCGTCTTCGCCCGGGAGCTGGTGGCCCCGGCCCGCCGGGACGACGACCTGCCGCTGCTGCTGTTCCTGCAGGGCGGCCCGGGCGGCAAGTCGCCGCGGCCCACCCGCGGCGGCTGGGTCGAGCGGGCGCTGCGCGACTTCCGGGTGGTGCTGCTCGACCAGCGCGGCACCGGCCGCAGCTCGCGGGTGACCGCCCGCTCGATCGCCCGGTTCCCCGATCCGGTGGACGCCGCCCACCACCTGCTGGCCTTCCGCGCCGACTCGGTCGTCCGGGACGCCGAGCACCTGCGGACGACGGTCTTCGGCGGCCGCCGCTGGACGACGCTGGGCCAGAGCTACGGCGGCTTCCTGACCCTCACCTACCTGTCGCTGGCCCCGGCGGCGCTCGACCGCTGCCTGGTCACCGGCGGGCTCGCCGGCCTCACCGCCGACGCCCGCGAGGGGTACCGGCGGACCTGGCCCCGGGTGGCCGCGAAGACCCGCGACCTCTACGCCCGCTACCCGCAGGACGTCGAGCGGGTGGCCGCCGTCGCCGACCTGCTCGCGGCCGGCGACGTCCGGCTGCCCGACGGCGACCGGCTGACCGTGCACCGGCTGCAGACCCTCGGCCACGCACTGGGCACGAAGTCCGGCGCCGAAGAGCTGCACTGGCTGTTCGACGAGGCGCTCGACGACGACGGTGGCCTGTCCGACGGCTTCCTCGACGCGGTCGCCCGGCGCACCTCGTACTGGGACAACCCGCTGTACTGTGCGCTGCACGAGAGCATCTACGCCGGCGGGCCCGGGTCTCCCGGATGGGCGGCGCAGGCCGAGCGCGGTCCGCAGTTCGACCCCGCCGTCCGGCCGCTGCCGTTCACCGGGGAGATGGTCTTCCCCTGGATGTTCGACGAGATCACCTCGCTGCGCGCCTTCGGCCCGGCGGCGCACGCGCTGGCCGAGGTCGCGGAGTTCGGCCCGCTGTACGACCCGGCCCGGCTGGCGGCCAACGAGGTCCCGGTCGACGCCGCGGTCTACTTCGACGACATGTACGTCGACGCCGGGCTGTCGCTGGAGACCGCTGCCGCGGTGGGCAACGTGCGCACCTGGGTGACCAACGAGTTCGAGCACGACGGCCTGCGCACCGGCGACGTCCTCGACCGGCTGCTGCGCCTCCGCGACTGAGCGCAACACGCAAAGTGCACCAAGCCGGTGCACTTGACCGGGAATGCCCGGGCTGGTCTGATCGTCGCGTGTCGTACTCGCTCGCGCTGCACCGCCGGTGCGCCGTCGACCTGCTCCGGGTCGCCAGCGCACTGTGTCCGGTCCGCTGAGCGCCTCTCCTCCCCGACACCCCTCCGCAGCCCCGCCGCCCGCGGGTGAGCTGCGCCGAGCACCTGGAAGACCGACCCCATGACCTCGCTCGCCCCTGCTCCGACCCACGCTGCCCCGACCACCCCGCCGGCCGCACTGCCCAGCCGGGCCGCCGCGCTCGCGGTCGCGCTCACCCTCCACCCCGACCTGTGGGCCCCGCTCGTCGAGTACCGGGCCGAGGAGCGGTGGACCTCCCTGCTCGACCCGGCCGCGGCCGCCGGCGTCCTCGCCCCTGAGCTGCACGGCGACCTCGCCGGCGCGCAGGTGTGGCTGCTCTCCTGGTTGCCCGGCCAGGGCACCGTGCTGCACGACCACGGCGCCTCCGCCGGGGCGTTCGCCGTCGCCGGCGGCACGCTCACCGAGCGCGTCGTCGCCACCCGCACCGACGGCACCGCCTCCGAGACCCGCGCCGACCTCGCCGCCGGCCGGGTGCGGTACTTCGGCGACCACTACGTGCACCAGGTGACCAACCCCCATGACGAGCCGGCGGTGAGCGTGCACGTCTACACCCCTGGCCTGCGCTGGATGAACTCCTACGAGGTGGCCGGCGGCCGGCTGGTGCGCACCGGCACCGAGCGGGCGGGGGTCGACTGGTGAGCACCCCGACCCTGACCCGCCCCGCCGGGGCCCGCACGGTCGACGAGCTGCTCGCCGAGGCCCGCGCCCGGCTGCAGCGGGTGACCCCGCTGGAGGCCGCCGCCCGGGTGGCCGCCGGCGCGGTGCTGGTCGACATCCGGCCCGCCGCCCAGCGCGCCGCCGAGGGCGAGGTGCCCGGCGCGCTGCTGGTGGAGCGCAACGTGCTCGAGTGGCGGTTCGACCCGGCGTCCGACGCCCGGCTGCCGCAGGCCACCGGCTACGACGTCGACGTGGTCGTGCTCTGCCAGGAGGGCTACACCTCCAGCCTCGCCGCCGACGCGCTGCGGTCGCTGGGCCTGCACCGGGCCACCGACGTGATCGGCGGGTTCCGCGACTGGCGGGTGGCCGGGCTCCCGGCCACCCCTGGCATCCTCGCGGGGTGACGCGTCCCCGGCCTGCCCCTGGTGGCGGCCGGGTGCTGGGGGTCGCGCCCGAGCGGCTGGGCCGCTGGCTGGACGGCGTGGCCGACCGGCACGGGGCGTTCGACGTCCGGCCGGACGACGGCGCGCTGGCGCTGACCTGCGCCGACGGCACCACCGTGCGGCTGACCGCCCCGCCCGGCTGGACGCCGGCGCCGCCGCTGCTGACGTCGTTCACCGCCGCCGCCCGGGAGCCCCGGCGCACGGCCGTGCTGCTGGTGCGCCGCGGCCGCTGGGCGGTCGGCGTGTTCGCCGGGGCCGAGCTCGAGGCGTCGAAGGTCGACGCCCGGCAGGTGCAGGGCCGCACGGCGGCGGGTGGCTGGTCGCAGCAGCGGTTCGCCCGCCGCCGGGCCAACCAGACCGACGCGGTGGTGGGCGCGGCCGCCGACACCGCGGCCCGGGTGCTGCTGCCGCACCTCCCCGGGCTCGACGCGCTGGCCACCGGCGGGGACCGCGGGCTGGTCGACGAGGTGCTGGCAGATCCGCGGCTGCGCCCGCTCGCCGGGCTGCCCCGCACGGCGCCGCTGGACGTCGGCGAGCCGACCAAGGCGGTGCTGCTGGAGACCCCGGCCCAGTTCCGCGCCGTCCGGGTGCACATCGTCGAGCCGGGGGACGCGGCCGCCCGCTGAGCTCAGCCGACGTCGAGCCGCGTGCCGCCGGTGGCCAGCCGGCCGGCCAGCGCGTCGAGGGCCGCTGCCGCACCGGCATCCACCCCGGTCGTCCGGCTGAGGTCGACCGTGACCGTCCGGTGGCCGCGCTCGACGAGGACCTCGACCAGCCCGGACACCAGCTCGGCGCCGCGCCGGTCGAGCCGGCCGCGGACGGTGACCACGCCGCGGGCGTGGTCGGTCCGGGTGGTGAACACCGGGCTCAGGGGCGCGCCGGCGGCTCCGGACGGGCCGCCCGGGGAGCGGTCGTCCAGGGACGTGACGGGGCGGGAGGCCGGGTCCTGGGTCACCCGGACCACTGTCACCGCGCGGTTCGGGAACGGCAAGGGCCGGAAGTCACTGGACGCGCTGCCCGCCGCTCCGCCCGGTGTCCTGAGGTCAGGCCAGCCCGTTGACGCTCACGCCGGCGGCCCGCAGCTCCGGGATGCCGGTGACCCCGCGGGTGTCCGTCTCGTCCAGCCCCAGGTCGACCAGCGACCGGACCTGCACCAGGGGCGTGAGGTCGGTGACGGGGTTGGCGCCCAGCTGCAGCTCCTGCAGCAGCGGCGCGGCGGCGAGCCCGCGGACGTCGCTGATCCGGTTGCCGAAGACGTCCAGCACCAGCAGCGTCGGGACGGTGCCCAGCGGCGCCGGGTCGACGACCTGGTTCCGCGACAGCCGCAGCGTGTCGAGGGAGGGCAGCCCGGCCAGCGGCGCCACGTCGGTGATCGCGTTGCCGGAGAGGTCCAGCGTGCGCAGCCCGTCGTGCCCGGCCAGCGGGCCGATGTCGGTGAGCTGCGCGCCGGCGACCCCCAGCGCGGTCAGCGTCGTCGTGCCGGCGAGCGGCGAGAGGTCGCTGACCGGGTTCTGCGACAGCCCCAGGTCGAACAGCTCGAGGCCGGCCAGCGGCGACAGGTCGCCGACCGCGTTGCCGGTCAGCGTCAGCGTGCTCAGGTGCGCCAGCCCGGCGAGCGGGGCGAGGTCGCTGATCTCGTTGTGCGGCGCGTCGAGCTCGGTCAGCCCGGTCAGCCGCTGCAGACCGGCCAGCGAGCGCACCGGCTCCTCCGGGTGCGCCTGCCCGGCGCACTCCAGCCGGGTGATCCGGGCGAGCGCGCCGGGGGAGACGGTGGCGGAGGCGTCGGGCAGCCCGGCGGCGGTGGCCACGCAGGCGGCCAGCGCCGGGTCGGGGACGAGCTCGGCCACCGGCCGGGCCGGGCCGTCGTCCCCGCCGCCGGCCGGCGCGCACCCGGCGAGCAGGACGGCGGCGGCCAGGGTCACGAGCCGGCGGATGGCGGGACCTCCTCCGGGCGGGTGCGCAGGCCGGCCAGCAGCAGCTGCACCAGGCGGCGCGCGTCGTACCCGGGGTCGTGCTCGGCGCCGATGCACAGGTTGCCGACCCCGCGCATGAGCAGCACCGGCGCGACGTCGGTGCGGACCTCGCCGGCCGCGGCCGCGGCGTCCAGGAGCTGGGCGCAGACCGGGACCAGCCGGTCGAGGAACCAGGCGTGCAGCGTCTCGAAGCCCGCGGCGTCCGAGCGCATCGCGGCGGCCAGGCCGTGCTTGGTCACCAGGAAGTCCACGAACAGGTCGATCCACTGCGCCAGCGCGGCGAACGGGCCGGGTGCGTCGGCGAGCAGGGCCGGTCCGGCGTCGGCGCAGGCGTCGACCTGGTGCCGGTAGACCGCGACCACCAGGTCGGCGCGGGTGGGGAAGTGCCGGTAGATCGTGCCGACCCCGACGCCGGCGCGGGCGGCGATGTCGCGCACCGGCGCCTCGACCCCGGAGGTCACGAAGACGGCGGCGGCGGCGTCCAGCAGCGCGTCGCTGTTGCGCTGCGCGTCCGCCCGCCGGCGCGGCCCGGCCGCCCCCGTCTCCACGGCGGCCATCCTGCCACCTCCTCGACAACCGGAACAACGTTCCGTACGGTGTGCGGAGCAACGTTCCGTTTCTCCGTCCGGAGGCCCGTCATGAGCTCCACCCCCGTCGTCTCCGTCGCCCCGGTCGTGCTCCCGCCCGCCGGGCGCGGCACCGACCTGCAGGTCCGCGTCTCGGCACCGGTCACCGGCGCCGACCTGCCGGTCGTCGTCCTCTCGCACGGCTTCGGCTGGTCGATGGACGGCTACCGCCCGCTGGCCGACGCCTGGGCCGCCGCCGGGCTGGTCGTCGTGCAGCCCACCCACCTCGACTCCCGCACGCTCGGCGTGGGGCACGACGACCCGCGGTTCCCCGGCATCTGGCGGACCCGGGTGCAGGACGTCGTGACCGTCCTGGACTGCCTCGACGCGGTGACGGCGGCGCTGCCCGGCCTGGCCGGGCGGGTCGACCGCGGCCGGATCGCCGTGGCCGGGCACTCCTGGGGCGGGCAGACCGTGGGCATGCTGCTCGGCGCCCGGGTGCTGGACGCCGACGGCGTGCCGGGCGAGGACCTGTCCGACCCGCGGGTGACCGCCGGCGTGCTGCTGTCGACCACCGGCACCGGCGAGGACCTCACCCCGTTCGCCGCCGAGCACCTGCCGTTCATGCGGCCGGACTTCTCCGGCCTGAGCACCCCGACCCTCGTCGTCGCCGGGGACGCCGACCGGTCGGCGCTGTCGACCCGCGGGCCGGACTGGTTCACCGACCCCTACGTGCACAGCCCCGGCGCCCGGGCGCTGGTCACGCTGGCCGGCGGGGAGCACGGGCTGGGCGGCATCGTCGGCCCGGGCGCCGCCGAGACCACCGACGAGGACCCCGCCCGGGTCGCCGTCGTCCAGCGGGTCACCGCGGCCTGGCTGCGCGCCGCCCTCGGGGTCGACGACACCGGCTGGGCGGGCGTGCTGGCCGACGGCATCGGCGCCGCGGGCCGGATCGAGACGAGGTGACCCCGGCGGCCGGGGTCAGCCGATCCGGCGGGCCGCGGCGGCCAGCGCGTCCCGCGCCCCGGCGCCCAGCCGCCGCACCAGCTCACCGGCCGGCAGCGGCTCGGCCAGCGCGTGCGCCTGCCCGGACCACAGGTGCATGCCCTCGGCATCGCCGGCCGCCCGCGCCGCGGCCCGGACCGGCGCGGTCAGGAAGTGCACCTCCGGGTAGGCGGCCGGGGCCTCGTCGCCCAGCTCGGTGCTCGCCCCGTTGACCAGCGCGCGGGCCTGCCGGCCGGTGAACGCGCGCGTCACGGTGGTCGGCCGGCCGGGCTCGGCCAGGGTCGCGGCGTGCGCGGGGTGCGTGCCGGCCTCGGGGCAGCGCAGGAACGCCGTCCCGAGCTGAGCGAGCGACGCGCCGGCCGCCAGCACCGCGGCCACGCCGGCGCCGTCGGCGATCCCGCCGGCGGCGACCAGCGGCAGGTCGGTGACCCGGCGCACCAGCGCCAGCAGCGGCAGCAGCGCCAGCCGCGCGGGCTCCTCGTCGGACAGCCCGCCCCGGTGCCCGCCGGCCTCCCAGCCCTGCACCACCAGCGCGTCCGCGCCGGCGGCGGTGGCCGCGGCGGCGTCGTCCGGGCTCGTCACCGTCACCCAGACCGCCGAGCCGGCGGCGTGCAGCCGGTCGACCGCGCCCGCCGGCGGCAGCCCGAAGGTGAACGAGACGACCTCCGGGGCGAGCCCGGTGAGCAGGTCGACCTTTGCGGCGATCGCGTCGTCGTCCCACCGGGCCGGACCGGGCGCCGCGTCGTGGCGGCGGGCCCACGCCGCGACGCGGGCCGCGTACCCGGTCAGGACGGCGGGGTCGGCGGCCGGCCCCGGGACGAACAGGTTCACCCCGAACGGGGCGTCGCCGGCCGCCCGCAGCTCGGCCACGTCCGCGGCCGTCTGCTCGGGCGTCCGGTAGCCGGCGGCGAGGAAGCCCAGGCCACCGGCGGCGCCCACCGCGGCGGCCAGCGCCACGGTCGAGGGGCCGCCGGCCATCGGTGCGGCGACCACGGGGACGGCGAGCGGGGGGAGCGGCCGGGGCATGCCCCACCCCACCACGGCCGCGGCGCTCAGGTGGTCGGCGGGGCGGCGGCGCGGGTGCCGTCGTCGCCCTCCAGGGTCAGCTCCTCGCGGCGCAGCGTGCCGGAGACGGCGTGCTCCTCGGTGGTCCAGGCGGTCGCCAGCCGCACCCGCTCGACCGGCCGGCGCTCGACGGTGACCACCGGCTCCTCGCCGTAGAGCGTCACCCAGCCGCTCTGCTGGGGCGTGCCGGGCTCCACCGGGCCGCTGTCGCCGGGGCGCAGCGGCAGGTACTCGATGCGGGCCCGCTGCCGGGTCACCGTCACCGGCACCATCACCTCCTCGGTGACCTCCTCGATCCGCAGCACCGCCCGGGCCCACGGCTGCACGTCGGTGGAGACCGCGAACCGCTCCTCGGAGCGGGTCATCGCGGCATCCCTGCCGGTGCCGGTGCCGGTGCCGGTGCCGGTGCCCGCGTCCCCGCCCGCGTAGTGCCGGCGCAGCAGCTGCTCGTCGTCCGGGCCGAGCCGGTCGCCGACCCCCAGCCGGGGTGCCGTGCGGACGGCGTCCGCCGGGACCTGCAGGCGCAGCCGGCCGTCGGCGAACTCGGCGCCGGTGATCGGCGCGAGCACCGCCGCCGCGGCGTCGTCCGCGGCGGCGTGCAGTCCGTCGGTGAGCCCGACCCAGGTGGGCTGGGCGGTCTGGTCGTCGAGGAACACGGCGGTCACGGTGCCGAGGGCATCGCCTTCGCGGGAGTCGGCGACGGCTCCGATGACCGGGGGCAGGTCGGGGTGTGTGGCCATGCCTGAGGATGGCCGGACGGCGGCCGGTCCACACCTCGTCCGGGCAAGTCGGTTGAACGGCGGCGGCGCCGCGCGTAGCGTCCTCCGACCGTGTCTCACGCGCTGACCGACCCCGAGACCACCTCCGCCCCCGACCCCGTGCTCGCCGCCGAGCGGGCCCACCTGGCGCTGGCCGCCGACTGCCTGGCGCACATGCGCACGGCCGCGGTCGCGGTCGCCGACGCCGGTGTCGACGCCTGGGCCTCCGAGCGCCTCGGCGCCGCCCGCGCCGAGCGGCTCGCCTCGCTCGCCGCCGACCCCGGCGTGCCGGCCTTCTTCGGCCGCACCGACGGCAGCCCCGACGGCGCGCCCGAGACCTTCCACATCGGCCGCCGGCACGTCCGCGACGCCGCCGGCGACCCGGTGGTCATCGACTGGCGGGCGCCGATGAGCCGGCCGTTCTACCAGGCCAGCGCCGCCGATCCGCAGGGCGTCGAGCGCCGCCGCCGCTTCGGGTTCGCCGCCGGCGAGCTCACCAGCTACGAGGACGAGCTGCTCGCCGCCGGGCAGGAGGGCACCGGGGAGCTGCTGCGCGCCGAGATCGAGCGGCCCCGCAGCGGCCCGATGCGCGACATCGTCGCCACCATCCAGCCCGACCAGGACGACATCGTCCGCGCGCCGCTGGGCGAGTCGATCTGCGTGCAGGGCGCCCCCGGCACCGGCAAGACCGCGGTCGGCCTGCACCGCGCGGCCTACCTGCTCTACACGCACGGCGCCCAGCTGGCCCGCTCCGGCGTGCTGGTCGTCGGGCCGAACAGGGCGTTCCTGCGCTACATCGAGCAGGTGCTCCCGGCGCTGGGCGAGGTCCAGGTCGGCCAGGCCACGGTGGGCGACCTGACCGCCCGGGTCCCCGTCCGCGCGCAGGACACCCCCGCGGCCGCCGTCCTCAAGGGCGACGCCCGGATGGCCGACGTGCTGCGCAGGGCGCTGTGGAGCGGCATCAGCAAGCCCACCGACTCGATCCAGGTGTCGCTGAGCGGGCGGAAGTACCGGATCGCCCCCGAGCGGCTCAAGCGCTTCGTCGACGACGTGCGCCGCGCCGCCACCGCGCCGGCCGACCCGCAGCAGCGGGTGCACTACACCGCCGGCCGGGAGCGGCTGGCGATGAGCCTGGCCGAGTACGCCCGGCGGCTGAAGGAGGCCGGCGGCGGCAGCCCCACGGACGCCGAGACCCGCCGCACCGCGCGCAGCGCCGAGGTGAAGGCATTCTGCGACGCCCACTGGCCCGCGGTGGACGCCGCCGCGCTGGTGTTCGCCCTCTACACCGAGCCCGACCGGCTGGCCCGCGCCGCCGCCGGCGTGCTCACCGACCAGGAGCAGGCGCTGCTGCGCTGGGAGCGGACGCCGCGCACGGTCAAGGGCGCGCCGTGGACGGCGGCCGACACGGTGCTGGTCGACGAGGTCGCCGGGATGCTCGAGCGCACCGAGGGCCACGGCCACGTCGTCGTCGACGAGGCCCAGGACCTCTCCCCGATGGAGTGCCGCGCGGTGGCCCGCCGGCTCGCCGCCGGTTCGCTCACCGTGCTGGGCGACCTGGCCCAGGCCACCAGCCCGTGGGCGGCGGAGAGCTGGGCCCGGACGCTGGCCGACCTCGGCCGGCCCGACGCCACCGTCCGCCCGCTCACCCGCGGCTACCGGGTGCCCGGCGAGGTGCTCGAGTTCGCCAACCGGCTGCTGCCGGTGATCGCCCCGGGGCTGGCGCCGGCCACCGCCGCCCGCCGCGAGGCCGGCGCGCTGCGGCTGCGGCCGGTGGCGACCCTGGCCGGGCCGCTGGCCGACGTGGTGGCGGAGCTCGCTGCCGCCGAGGGGTCGACCGGCGTGGTCTGCGCCGACGCCTCCGTGGGCGAGGTCGTGGAGCTGCTGCGCGCCGCCGGGCTGGACGCCGCCGCGCTCGCCGACGACGGGACCGAGCCGTCCCGGCTGGCCGTCGTGCCGGCGACCCTGGTCAAGGGGCTGGAGTTCGACCACGTGGTGGTGGTCGAGCCCGCCGCGATCGCCGCCGCGGAGCCGCGCGGGCTGCACCGGCTCTACGTCGTCCTGACCCGCGCGGTGAGCAGCCTGGTCGTGCTGCACCACCAGGACCTGCCGACCGAGCTGGTGGGTCCCTAGGCTGCGGCCATGGCCGACCTCCGCTCCGCGCTGCGCGTTCCGGCCGGGCCGGTCCGGCTCGCCGACCTCGACCCGCGGGCCACCCCGCACGCCCCCGGCGACAAGGCGGCCACCAGGGCGGCGCTGGAGGCCGAGGGGGCGCGGCTGGCGGACCTGCAGCAGGTGCTGTGGGCCGAGGGCGTCACCGGCGGGCGGCGGCGGGTGCTGCTGGTGCTGCAGGGCATGGACACCAGCGGCAAGGGCGGGGTCGTCAAGCACGTCGCCGGGTACGTCGAGCCGCACGGGCTGGCGGTGGCTGCCTTCGGCCGCCCCACCCCGGAGGAGCTGCGGCACTCGTTCCTCTGGCGGATCCGGCGGGCGCTGCCCCGGCCCGGCCAGCTCGGCGTCTTCGACCGCTCGCACTACGAGGACGTGCTGATCGGCAAGGTGCGGCAGCTGGCCCCGCCGGAGACCATCGAGCGCCGCTACCGGGAGATCAACCGGTTCGAGTCCCAGCTGGTCGCCGACGGCGTCACGGTGCTCAAGTGCTTCCTGCACATCTCGCCCTGGGAGCAGAAGCAGCGGCTGCTCGCCCGGCTGGACGACGCCACCAAGCAGTGGAAGTTCAACCCCGGCGACATCGACGAGCGGCAGCTGTGGCCCGCCTACCAGCAGGCCTACGAGACGGTGCTCGAGCGCACCGACAGCCACACCGCGCCCTGGTACGTCGTCCCGGCCGACCGCAAGTGGTACCGCAACTGGGCGGTGGGCCGGCTGCTGCTGGAGACGCTCACCGACCTGCACCCCGCGCTGCCGGCACCCGGCTACGACGTGGAGGAGCAGCGGCTGCGGCTGATCGACGAGTCGCCGCTGCCCGGCTGAGGCTCACCCGGCGGGAACGGGGCTGCCCCGGCGGAGCCGGTCGTCGACCGCCTCGGTGAACAGCCAGCCGGCGATGACCACGAACTGCAGCAGCCACAGCCAGAACGCCACGGCCAGCGCGCTGCCGACCCCGGTCAGGCCGCCGAACGGGGCGCCGAGGTCCAGCGGCAGGTCGAGGAAGAGCGTGAAGCCCTGCAGGAAGCCCGAGAGGCTGGCCGCGGTGATGAAGGCGCCCACCAGCAGGGCGCGGCGCCGCAACCGGCCGGCGGCCACCACGCCGAACCCCCAGGCCAGCGGCAGCAGCAGCACGCCCAGCAACGAGTAGTAGGCGACGAGGAAGCCGCCGAGCCACGGCCCGACCCCGCCCTGGTCGGTCAGCGCCAGCACGGCCCGGCCGGCGTACAGCAGCACCAGCAGCAGGAACGGCGCGACGACCAGCAGCGGCAGCGCGAGCAGCCGCCCCCGCCAGGCGGTGTAGCGGTCCGGTGCGGGGCTGTAGCGCAGCAGCGCGCGGCGCAGCCCCTCGCCGTACAGCGAGACGGGGACCAGCGCCAGGACGGCCTGCCAGCCGGACATCCCGGTGCCGGCGTCCACCAGCCGTCGCACCGCCAGCGGTGCACCGAGCGAGGGGGGCAGCAGGTCGGCCAGGTCGGCGCCGAGGTCCCGGACGGCGGCATCGCCGACGAGCAGGCTGGCCAGCCACAGCGAGAGCACCAGCACCGGCACGACCGCGAACGCGGCGTAGAACGTGAGTCCTGCGGCGATCAGCGCGGTGTCCCGGCCGCGGACGCGGGCGTGCACGGAGGCCGCCAGCCCCCGCACCTCCGCCCGCACCCCCACCGGCACATGCCACCAGGAGCGGGCACGTCGCGCCTCTCGGGTGGTGGTCAGCGGGGTGCCCCGGTCAGCAGGTGCTGGGCGGCCGCGAAGCCGCCCAGGCCGCTGACCCCGCCCCCGCGGACGGTGCCCCCGGACGACGCCGCGACCACCCGCGGGTGCGGGGTGCCGACACCCCAGGTGCCCACCTGGTCCGGCTCGGCGGCCACCGGCCAGGACAGGTCGCCGTGGAAGATGTGCCCGCCCGGCATCGCCAGCGAGGCCTCGACGTCCAGCGGTGAGGCCGCCTGCAGGCAGGGCCGGCCCTCCGCGTCGACCGCCAGGCAGCCGGCCAGCGGCTCGGCCAGGTGCGCGTCCAGCTGCAGCAGCACCCGCCGCACCGCCTCGGCGCGGGTGCCCACCGGGTCCTCGGCGAACAGCTCCGCGGGGGTGTGCAGCCCGAACGCGGTCAGCGTGTGCAGCCCGGAGCCGCCGGCGATCGACGGGTCGGTGAGCGAGTGGCAGTACAGCTCGAAGGGGATCCGCTCGGGCAGCCGCCCCGCGACCGCGGCCGCGTGCGCCGCATCGAGCTGGGCGGCCGACTCGTCGACGTGGAAGGTGCCGGCGAACGCCCGCGCCGGGTCGTCACCGGACCGCAGCCGCGGCAGCCGGGTGAGCACCATGTTCAGCTTCAGCTGCGAGCCCGACGGCCGGGCCCCGGGCTCCCGGCCGAGCAGCTCGTCGAGCACGGCCGGGGCCGCGCCGCAGACCAGGTGCCCGGCGTCGACCGCGCGCACCGCGCCGTCGTGGTCCGTCCAGTGCACCGTGACGCCGTCGGCGCCGGTCTCCACCGCGGTGACCGTCGCGCCGGTCACCAGCTGCGCGCCGGCCGCCCGGGCGGCGGTCGCCAGCGCGCCGCTCACCGCGCCCATGCCGCCCACCGGCACCCGCCAGCGGCCGGTGCCGTTGCCGACCACGTGGTAGAGGAAGCAGCGGCCGGCTGCGCTGCCGGCGTTGTGCAGGTCGGCGGAGGTGCCGATCAGCCCGTCGGTGAGCGCGATCCCGCGGACGACGTCGTCGCCGAGGTGCTCGGCGACCACGTCGGCCAGCGGGCGCTCGCGCAGCTCGTGCCACAGCTCGGCGTCGCGCAGCCGGGCCGCGAGCTCCCCGGCGTCCAGCAGCGGCTCGGTGAGCGTGGGCGCGAGGTCCTCGGCGAGCGTCGCGACCCGGCCGTAGAAGCGCTGCCAGCCGGCGAACTCGGCGTCCGAGCCGGTCAGCGCGCGGAACCCGGCCGCGGTGGGGGGGCCCTCGTCGCGCTCGACCAGCAGCCCGGACGCCGTCCCGCCGCGCTCGACCGGCGTGTAGGAGGAGACCGCGCGGTCCACCAGCGTGACCGGCAGCGCCAGGTCCGCGACGATCCGGTCGGGCAGCAGGCTGACCAGGTAGGAGTACGCCGACAGCCGGACGTCGACCCCGGGGAACACCTGCCGGCTGACGGCGGCGCCGCCGAGCACGGGCAGCCGCTCGAGCACCAGCACCGACCAGCCGGCCCGCGCCAGGTAGGCGGCCGCGACCAGCCCGTTGTGGCCGCCGCCGACGACCACCGCGTCGTAGTGCGCCTGGGTGGTCACACCAGCTCCCGGGCGAAGAACAGCGAGTCGTCGTCGAGCCCCGCGTAGTGCCCGAACGCCTCGACCGGCCGGTACCCGGCGGAGGTGTACAGCGCGATCGCCTCCGGCTGCCGCGGCCCGGTCTCCAGCCGCAGCGTGCCCCACCCGCGCCGGCGCGCCTCGTCCTCCAGGCCGCGCAGCACCAGCCGGGAGACGCCCCGGCCGCGCGCCGCGGGGACGACGTACATGCGCTTGACCTCGGCCGCGCCGGGCTCCAGCGGCCGCAGCGCCCCGCAGCCGACCGGCGTCCCGTCGTCGTCGTGCGCGACCAGCACGACCGCGACGTCGTCGGCCGACGGGGGCACCCCCGGCTCCGACTTGCCGTCGTAGCGGGCCCGCACCTCCTCCTGCTGGGCGGCGCTCAGCGCCGCGACGACCGGGTCGTCCCAGGTGGTGGCGCGCAGGGTGGGCACCCGCTCAGTCTCGCGGTCCGGGGTCCACCTGCTGCAGCAGCCCCCAGACGAAGCGGGCGCGCACCCCGCCGGGCAGGTGCACCTCCCAGCGCGGCGCGGTGCCGGGGTCGACCTCCACCGCCCCCGGCAGCACCGCGACGTCCTCGACCACGTGCTCCCACACGCGCAGGTCCCCGGGGCGGGCCGGGGTCACCGGCGAACCGGGCGCGCGGACCAGCTGCTCGCGCAGCACCTCACCGCCGGGCGCGGCCACGACCTCCCACCGCAGGTGCGGCCACAGCGGCAGCGGCCACCGGTGCACCGCGAGCTCCAGGTCGCCGAACGGACGCCGCTCGAGCACCTCCGGCGGGCCCAGCACGGCGGTGCGACGTGCGACACCCTGCGGCCCTCGCGGAGAGTGAGCGAGCGCCTGCCAGCGGGCGTGCGCGGCGCGCGCCGCGGCCCGGTCGGCACCCAGCCGCGGGAGCGCGGAGGCGACCAGGTCAGGTCGCGTGTCGGCCATCCGGCGCAGCAGCACGAGGCAGAACTCCCGCCGCCCGAGCTCACGCACCCGGCGAGCCTGTCACCGACCGTGAGCGTGTCGACGCACACGCCAGGAGTTTCTCCACAAATTCGACGCAGGGGTTTGTCACGAGCACATAACGCCCCTATGGTCGACCGCGGTCCGGACGGGTCGTTCCGTCACCCCTCCCGGGTGACGACCGGCTGGACCGCCGCCGAACTGCCGGCGTCCGCATCGCCTCATCGGAGGCGCTCGCGGGTCCGGCGGACCGGGGACCCACCGCAGCACTGGGGTGAAGCTGCGGACCCTCTCCAGGGTCTGCAGCCGGGTGACTTCCCACCCGAACCCGTCAGCTAACTCGGTAGGCGGCAGGTGGAAGAAAGGACACACCCGCCGAACATGGCGAGTTCGCACCAGCCTGCCCGTCGTCGACTCCTGACCGGTCGCCGGCTGATCGTCTCCCTGGTCGTCGCTGCCGGCGCCGTGGCCGTCGCGCCGCTGCCGGCCTCCGCGGCCCCGTCCTCCCCGGCCGAGGCCCAGGCCCTCATCGACCAGAAGGGCCACGAGCTCGAGGTCGTCACCGAGGAGTTCAACTCCGCCCGCGACCAGCTCGCCGCCTCGCAGCAGGCCGAGCAGGACACCGCGGCGCAGGCCGACGCAGCCGAGGCCGCCGTCGCCGACGCCCGCGAGAAGGTCCGCGAGGTCGCCCGCAGCGCCTACACCGGCAACAAGCTGGGCTCGCTGCAGGCCATGCTGACCAGCGGTTCCGCCGACGAGCTGATGGACCGCCTCGGCACGCTCGACACGATCGCCCAGCACAACACCGGCATCCTCAGCGCCGCCCAGGACGCCGACGCCGAGGCCGACCAGGCCAAGGCCGACGCGGTCGAGGCCGCGAAGAGCGCGCAGCAGCAGCTCGACGACGTGACCGCCAAGCAGAAGGACCTGCAGGCGCAGATCGCCGACTTCCAGGCGCAGAAGGACCGGCTCGTCGCCGAGGCCGACCGCGCCGACCGCGAGCGCGCCGCCGCGGCCCAGGCCGCTGCCGCCGCGCAGGCCGCCGCTGCTCCGGCTGCGGCTCCGGCCCGCGCTGCCGCCGCCCCGGCCGCGAAGGCCGCGAAGGCCGCCGCCCCGGCTGCCGCCGCTGCCCCGGCGCCGGCCGCTGCTGCGCCGGCCGGCGGGGCCGCCCAGGTCGCCGTCAGCACCGCGCTCGCCCAGCAGGGCAAGCCGTACGTGTGGGCCGCCTCCGGTCCGGGCTCGTTCGACTGCTCGGGTCTGGTGCAGTACGCCTACGCCGCCGCCGGCATCTCGCTGCCGCACTCCAGCGCCGGCCAGGCCAAGCTGGGCCGGGCCGTCAGCCGGGCCGACCTGCAGCCGGGCGACCTGATCGCCTTCTACTCGCCGGTCAGCCACATCGGCATCTACATCGGCAACGGCCAGATGGTGCACGCCCCGACGTCCGGTGACGTCGTCAAGGTCGCGTCCATCGACGTGATGGGCAGCATCACCGCGATGCGCCGCCTCGGCTGACGAAGGACCCCGTCCTCGGTCCGGAGCCCCGGTCACCTTCGGGTGACCGGGGCTCCGGCGCGTCCGGGGCCGGGACGTCGGTCACACCCGGGAGACCCCGGGCCCGGCCGCTCGTTGTGCCCGGTCGTGGCCACCCGACTGACCGATCCCGTCTCCGTCGCCCGGCTGTTCCGCGTCGTCGCGGTCGCCGAGGCGGTGTCCTGGCTCCTGCTCCTCGGCGGCATGTTCGTCAAGTGGGTGCTGCGCACCTCCGAGGTCGGCGTCCAGGTGTTCGGACCGGTGCACGGCGGCGTGTTCGTCGCCTACGTGCTGGTCACGTTCCTCGCCTGGCGGGTGCTCCGCTGGACGCCGGCCACCGCGTTCGTCGCCCTGGTGGCCTCGGTGCCGCCGTTCTGCACCGTCTGGTTCGAGCGCTGGGCCGGCCGCACCGGCCGCCTGCCGCACGCAGCGGTGGTCCCCGCCGCCTGACTACGGTCCGGGTGTGACCGAACCGCTGCTGCCGTCCACCGCACGCACGCTGCTCGCCCGCACCGCCCGGGCGCAGCGCGACGGACGTGCGCCCAGCCTGGTCGCCGGCGTCGTCCGGGACGGCGCGCTGGTCTGGTCGGCCGGCCGCGGGGACGTCGCAGAGCCGCACACCGACGTCCAGTACCGGCTGGGCTCGATCAGCAAGACGGTCACCGCGGTGGCCGTGCTGCGGCTGCGGGACGAGGGCCGCCTCGGCCTGGACGACCCGCTGGAGGCGCACCTGCCGGGCACGCCGCTCGGCGACCGCACAGTCGGCCAGCTGCTGTCGCACCTGGCCGGCGCCACGTCGGAGAGCCCGGGCGGCTGGTGGGAGCGCGTGCCGGGCGGGAGCCTGGCCGACCTGCGGCTCACCGGCGACGACGTGGTGCTCGGCGCCGCCCGCCGGTTCCACTACTCCAACCTCGGCTACGGGCTGCTCGGTGAGCTGGTGGCCCGGCAGCGCGGGCGGGACTGGGCGGACGTCGTCCGCGACGAGGTGCTCGCCCCGCTGGGCATGACCCGGACGACGCCCCGCCCCACCGGCCGCGCGGCGCAGGGGTCGGCGGTGCACCCGTGGGCCGACGTCGTGCTGCCCGAGCCCGAGCACGACGCCGGGGTGATGGCCGCGGCCGGGCAGCTGTGGGCGACGCTGGCCGACCTCGGCCGGTTCGCCGCCTTCCTGCTCGGCGACACCGCCGACGTGCTGTCGCCGGCGACGCTCGAGGAGATGACCGTGCCGGCCGGGGTGGACTCCTCCGCCGCCGGCTGGTCGGCCTACGGGCTGGGTGTGCAGGTGGTCCGGGTGGACGGCGCGACGCTGGTCGGCCACGGCGGCTCGATGCCGGGCTTCGTCGCCGGGGTCTACGTCGACCGCGCGGAGGGCACCGGCGGCGTGATGCTCACCAACAGCACCAGCGGCGTCGACGCCCTCGTGCCGGGGCTGCTGGCCGACGTCCGGGCCGCCGAACCGCGGGTGCTGGAGGCGTGGACGCCGTCCGAGCCGGCGCTGCCGCTGGACCTGCTGGGCGTCTGGTTCTGGGGGCCGACGCCGCACGTGCTGCGGGCGCAGGCCGGTGGGCTGCTGCACCTCGGCCCGCTGCCCGGCCGCCCGGGGCGCGCCAGCCGCTTCGCCGCTCGCCCCGACGGCACCTGGGTCGGCCTGGACGGCTACTACGCCGGGGAGACGCTGCGGATCGCGCCGGACCACCTCGACCTGGCGACGTTCGTGTTCACCCGCACGCCCTACGACCCCGACGCCCCGGTGCCCGGCGGCGTCGACCCCCGCGGCTGGCAGGTCTGAGCGGAGTGGAGTCCCAGCGCTCGGGGAACGATGCGCTGGGACTCCGTCAGGGGCGGTCGAAGGCGTCCATCGTCGTCTTGACCACCACCGCGTAGGCCAGGTGCGGGACGACGTCGCTGAGCCAGTCGGTGCGCGACCAGGTGCGCGGGTCGGTGATGCCCAGCGCGGTCATCGGCCCGTTCGCGGCGACCAGCACGCCGGCGGTGATGAGCCCGGTGCCCACCGCCGGCTGCGAGCGGAACCCGGCCGCGCGGGCCAGCGCGGTGAGCACCCCGACGCCGATGCCGGCGGCGATCCCGGTGATCGGGCCGAGGCCCTGCAGCCGGTTCTGCCGCTTCTCCTCGTCGCCGGGGATGGAGACGTGCACCTTGTCGGCCAGCGCCTCGACCGTGTCCTCCGGCGTCGAGCTGGTGCCCCGGCCGCGCACCGCCATGTCGAGGTACGTGACGGCGTTGAGCGCCGTGGTCCCGGCCGCCCCCGCGGCCGCTCCGCGCAGCACCCAGCCGAACGTGCTGATGCCGCGCTTGCCCTTGCCGATGGTCCCGAGGGGGGTCCGCTTCGCCATGATCGCGGGCTACCCGGGTGGCGGCGGCGGCGAAACCGGCCGCACGCTGTCCCGGTGGACGTCGACGGCGCGCTGGAGCAGGCGATCGACCGGCTGCTCGACCAGCGCCGGCCGGACGCGACGATCTGCCCCAGCGAGGCCGCCCGCGCCGTCGACCCGGCGGGGTGGCGGGAGCTGATGCCGGCGGCCCGGGCCGCGGCGGGCCGGCTGGCCGCGGCCGGGGAGGTGGAGGTCACCCAGCGCGGCGAGGTGGTCGACGTGGCGACCGCCCGCGGGCCGGTGCGGGTGCGCCGACGGCGGTGACGAGCAGGCGGTGACGGGCAGGCGGTGACGAGCGGGCGGTGAGGGTCAGTCCTCGCCGGGCTCGTCGCGGCCGTTGCGCGCGGCGCGCTCCAGCAGCGGGGTGACCCGGTGGTCGACGAACCGGCGCAGCGCCAGGTTGGTGTCGGTGCGCTGCACGCCGGGGATGGCCAGCACCTGCTCGGTGATCCGCCAGAGGTCGTCGGCGTCGACGGCGACCACCTGCACCAGCAGGTCGGCCACGCCGGACAGGCCGACCACCTCGAGCACCTCGGGGATCAGCGCAAGCGCGTCGCTGACCTCGGTGAGGCTGCGCTGCACCACCTGCACGGTGATGTAGGCGCCCAGCCGGTAGCCCAGGGCGGCCGGGAGCACCCGGCGCTCGAAGGCGTCCAGCGCGCCGCCGGACTCCAGCCGGGTCAGCCGGGCCTGCACGGTGTTGCGGGCGAGCCCCAGCTGCTGGGCGAGGGAGAGCACGCTGGCCCGCGGGTCGGCCGACAGGGCGAGCAGCAGCCGGGCGTCGGTCGCGTCCAGCCGGTCGGGGGTCGCGGGCATGTTGCTCAGTCTGACATGTGTGGACGTCCTACTACCTCGCATCGTGCGCAATCGCAAGTCGGGATGTTGCGCAGATCGGCAACCGGATGGTCTATTGATCCGCGACCCGGCGTGCCACCATCTGTGAGCGGTGCCACACCCCGGCGCCGGAGGACGTCCCGAGTGGGCGGCCGGAGACCCCGGCGCGCCCCAGCGACGGCGAGGAGACCGACCATGACGGCGCTGCCGCCGACCACCGAGGTGGTCGACCCCGTACCCGGGGCCGGCGCCCCGCACCTGCCGGAGCAACCGGACCTGGTGCAGCTGCTCACGCCCGAGGGCGACCGGGTCGAGCACCCCGACTACCCCCTCGACGTCAGCGACGAGGAGCTGCGCGGTCTGTACCGCGACCTGGTCCTGGTCCGGCGCTGGGACGCCGAGGCGACCGCGCTGCAGCGGCAGGGCGAGCTGGGGCTGTGGGCCTCGCTGCTGGGCCAGGAGGCCGCGCAGGTCGGCGCCGGCCGGGCGATGGCCGCGGAGGACATGGCCTTCCCCACCTACCGCGAGCACGGCGTGGCCTGGACCCGCGGGGTCGACCCGCTGCACGTGATGGGCCTGTTCCGCGGCGTCGACAACGGCGGCTGGGACCCCGTGGCCCGGCGGTTCAACCTGTACACGATCGTCATCGGCGCGCAGACGCTGCACGCGACCGGGTACGCGATGGGCGTCCAGCGCGACGGCGCGGACGAGGCGGTGCTGGCCTTCCTCGGCGACGGCGCCACCAGCCAGGGCGAGGTCAACGAGGCGATGATCTGGGCCTCGACCTTCTCCGCCCCGGTCGTGTTCTTCTGCCAGAACAACCAGTACGCGATCAGCGTGCCGATCGAGCGGCAGTCGCGGGTGCCGCTGTTCCACCGCGCGGCCGGCTTCGGCTTCCCCGGCGTCCGCGTCGACGGCAACGACGTGCTCGCCGTCCTGGCCGTGACCCGGGCCGCGCTCACCGCCGCCCGCGAGGGCCAGGGCCCCACCTTCATCGAGGCGTTCACCTACCGGATGGGTGCGCACACCACCTCCGACGACCCCAGCCGCTACCGGCTGGCCAGCGAGCTGGAGGAGTGGAAGCTGCGCGACCCGATCGCCCGGCTCAAGGCGCACCTGTCGCGCAGCGGCGCCGCCGACGCCGACTTCTTCGCCTCGGTCGAGGCCGACGGTGACGAGCTCGCCGCCCGCATCCGCCGCGGCACGCTCGAGCTGGCCGAGCCCGCCGGGCCGTCGATGTTCGACCACGTCTACGCCGACCCGCCGGCCGAGCTGCTCCGCCAGCGCGACGAGTTCCTGGCGTACCACGCGTCCTTCGAGGGGGAGGGCTCCTGATGGCCCAGACGCTCACCATCGGCAAGGCGCTCAACCTCGGCCTGCGCAAGGCGCTGGAGGACGACGCCAAGGTCGTGCTCATGGGCGAGGACATCGGCAAGCTCGGCGGTGTCTTCCGGATCACCGACGGCCTGCAGAAGGACTTCGGCGACGACCGGGTCGTCGACACCCCGCTGGCCGAGGCCGGCATCCTGGGCACCGCCGTGGGCCTGGCGATGCGCGGCTACCGGCCGGTCTGCGAGATCCAGTTCGACGGGTTCGTCTACCCCGCCTACAACCAGATCGTCACCCAGGTGGCCAAGCTGCACGCCCGCTCGCGCGGCCGGTTCCCGATGCCGATCGTCATCCGCATCCCGTTCGGCGGCGGCATCGGCGCGGTCGAGCACCACAGCGAGAGCCCCGAGGCCTACTTCGCGCACACCGCCGGGCTGAAGGTCGTCGCGGTGAGCAACCCGGCCGACGCGTACTGGGGCATCCAGCAGGCGATCGCCCACCCCGACCCGATCGTGTTCCTCGAGCCCAAGCGCC
Source organism: Modestobacter sp. NPDC049651 (assembly GCF_040659695.1). Classification (NCBI taxonomy): domain Bacteria; kingdom Bacillati; phylum Actinomycetota; class Actinomycetes; order Geodermatophilales; family Geodermatophilaceae; genus Modestobacter; species Modestobacter sp. NPDC049651. The sequence goes on along the minus strand of NZ_JBFAOG010000001.1, from coordinate 295,654 downwards.
GGTACTGGGACAAGGGCGAGGTCGACGTCGACGCGACGCCGGACCCGCTGTTCAGCAGCCGGGTGGTCCGCGGCGGCGACGACGTCACCGTGCTGGCCTACGGCCCGATGGTGAAGACGGCGCTGCAGGCCGCGGCCGCCGCTGCCGAGGAGGGCCGCTCGCTGGAGGTCGTCGACCTGCGCACCGTCTCCCCGCTGGACCTCGACCCGGTGTACGCCTCGGTGCGCCGCACCGGCCGCTGCGTGGTCGTGCACGAGGCGCCGACCAACCTGGGGCTGGGGGCCGAGGTCGCCGCCCGGGTCACCGAGGAGTGCTTCCACTCCCTGGAGGCCCCGGTGCTGCGGGTCGGCGGGTACGACACCCCGTACCCGCCGGCGAAGATCGAGGAGGAGTACCTCCCCGACCTGGACCGGGTGCTCGACGCCGTCGACCGCGCGATGGGGTTCTGATGGCCGACCTGCGCCAGTTCAAGCTGCCCGACGTCGGCGAGGGGCTCACCGAGGGCGAGATCCTGTCCTGGCTGGTCGCCGTCGGCGACACGGTCACGGTGAACCAGCCGCTGTGCGAGGTCGAGACGGCGAAGGCCGCCGTCGAGCTGCCCAGCCCGTTCGCCGGCACGGTCGTGGAGCTGCTGCACGAGGCCGGGACGACGGTCGACGTGGGCTCCCCGATCATCACCATCGACCTCGGTGGGGAGGGGAGCAGCCCGGCGCCCGCCCCGGCGGGCGAGCGGACGGCGGTGCTGGTGGGCTACGGCCCGCGCAGCGGGGACAGCCGCCGGCGGCCGCGCCGCGCCGCGCCGGTGCCCGTCGAGGCCGACTACGGCTCCGGCTCCGACCACCCGCCGCTGCTGGCCACCGCCCCCGACGCCACGGTGAAGCCGGTCCGCCACGGCGGCCTGGAGACCGGCCGCGCCGCGGAGGCGCACGCCGTCCCCGCGACGGCCGCGCCGGCGACCCCCGCGGCGCCCGGGCACGGGCAGCTGCGGCCGCTGGCCAAGCCGCCGGTGCGCAAGTACGCCAAGGACCTCGGCATCGACCTGGCCACGGTCACCGGCACCGGCACCGGCGGGGTGATCACCCGTGCGGACGTCGACGCGGTGCGGATCGCCGCCGAGACCCCGGCCGGCAGCGCCCGGGTGCGCACCGAGTCGGTGCTCGCCGAGACCCGGATCCCGATCAAGGGCGTGCGCAAGCACACCGCCGCGGCCATGGTGGCCAGCGCGTTCACCGCGCCGCACGTCACCGAGTTCCTCACCGTCGACGTGACCCGGATGATGAAGCTCCGGCAGCGGCTGGCGGCGCGTCCGGAGCTCGCCGGGGTGAAGGTCAGCCCGCTGCTGTTCGTGGCCAAGGCGCTGCTGCTCGCGGCGAAGCGGCACCCGATGGTCAACAGCTCCTGGGACGAGGCGGCGCAGGAGATCGTCGTCCACGGCCAGGTGAACCTGGGCATCGCCGCCGCGACGCCCCGCGGCCTCGTCGTCCCCAACGTCAAGGACGCCGGGAGCCTGTCGCTGGCCGAGCTGGCGCAGGCGCTGGGCGACCTGACTGCCACCGCGCGCGCCGGGCGCACCTCGCCGGCGGACATGGCCGGCGGCACGATCACGATCACCAACGTGGGCGTGTTCGGCGTCGACACCGGCACCCCGATCCTCAACCCGGGGGAGTCGGCGATCCTGGCGTTCGGGGCGATCCGCGAGATGCCCTGGGTCGTCGAGGGCGGGAAGGGCGGGAAGAAGAGCGTCAAGGTCCGGCAGGTGACGCAGCTGGCGCTGTCGTTCGACCACCGGATCGTCGACGGCGAGCTGGGCAGCCGGTTCCTCGCCGACGTCGGCGCCCTGCTCGAGGACCCCGCGACCGCGCTGCTGTTCTGAGCCGGCTCGGCGCTCCTCGGGGTCGGCGCCACGGGCGGCGCGGCCGCCGTCCACCGGGAGGACGGCGCCGCTGATCCAGGCGGCGTCGTCCGACAGCAGGAAGCGCACGGCCCCGGCCACGTCCGCCGGGCGGCCGATCCGGCCGAGCGGGTGCAGCGCGGCCAGCTGGTCCTCGACGGCGGTGCGTCGCGCCGGCGGGAGGCCGGCGGGGAACGCCGTGTGCCGCTCGGTCCCCACCGAGCCGAGCGCCACGGTGTTCACCCGGACGCCGGCCGGTCCGTGGTCGACGGCGGCGGCCCGGGTGAGCCCCTCGACGGCGGCCTTGGCCGTCGCGTAGGGCAGCGCGCCGCGGACCGCGCGCTGTGCCTGGTGGCTCGAGACGTTGACGATGCTGCCCCCGCCGTGGCCGGTCATCCGGCGGACGGCGGTGGCGCAGCCGACCACCGCCGGCGCCAGGTTGGCGGTGATCAGCTCGACCGCCTCGGCCGGCGGGGCGCTGTCGAGGGCGGCGTCCCGCAAAGGGCTGCGTTGTCCACCCAGCCGCGCAGCGGGCCCAGCGACTCCCCGGCGTCCGCGGCGCGCTCCGCCGCCGCCGGGTCGGCGGCGTCCCCGGTGACCGCGATCGACCGCTCGCTGCGCATGGTCCCCATCGTCGGGCGGGGAGGGTGCGCGGCGGGCCGTGCCCGGCGGCGTCCACCCCGGGACGGGCCGTTCCGTCACCTGGGGTGTTCGAGCGTGCGCGACCGGGTAGGCCACTGCCCGAACGCGACACCACCGAGCACAGGAGGACGAGTTCTCAATGGCCACCGTGGAGAAGTCCATCGACGTCGACGCCCCGATCCGCCAGGTCTACGACCAGTGGACGCAGTTCGAGTCGTTCCCGGAGTTCATGGGCGGGGTGGAGCGCATCACCCAGACCGACGACCGGCACACCCACTGGGTCACGAACGTCGACGGCGTCAAGCGCGAGTTCGACGCGGAGATCACCGAGCAGCACCCCGAGGAGCGGGTGGCCTGGAAGAGCACCGACGGCAAGTCGCACGCCGGCGTCGTGACCTTCCACAAGCTCGACGACACGACCACCCGGGTCATGGTCCAGATCGACTGGGCGCCCGAGGGGATCGTCGAGAAGGTCGGCGCGGCCACCGGCTTCGACGACCGGCAGGTCAAGGGCGACCTCGACCGCTTCAAGACCTTCATCGAGAGCCGCGGGTCGGCCACCGGCTCGTGGCGCGGTGAGGTCCCGCGCGAGGGCTGAGCCCAGCAGACGACGACGGCGCCCGTCTCCCCGGAGGGAGGCGGGCGCCGTCGCGCGTGCGGGTTGCTCGGCGGCTGGTTACTCGGCGTCGAGGTCGGTGGCCACCATGCCGGCTATCCGGTCCAGCACCGCCTCGTCGTCGCTGCTGACGACGACGTCCGTGCCGTGCTTGGCGCCGAGCGTCATGATCATCAGCGGCGAGCCGGCGTCGACCGGGTTGCCGCCGGGCGTGGCCAGCGTGACCGGCACCCCGGACTTGGTGACGGCCTCGGCGATGAGGGCCGCCGGGCGGGCGTGCAGACCGACGGCGGACCCGACGGTGACGGTCTTGGTGGGCATCTGTCCCTGCTTCCTGGGGTCGAACTGTCTGGTGTCAGCTTGCCTGGTCAGACGGCGGCAGAACGAATCGGCGTCGCCCCGGCCGCGGCCGGCACGTGCGCCAGGTCGGTGGCGTCGGCCGGGACGGCGTCCGCCTTCGGCCGGCCGATGCTCTTGGCGATCGTGACGGCGGCCGCGCCGACCACCGTGCCCGCGAGCAGCCCGACCAGCCACATGAGCAGACCGCTGATGGCGAAGAAGACGAAGACGCCGCCGTGGGGGGCGCGCAGCTCCACGCCGCTGGTGGCGACGATCGCGCCGGTGGTCGCCCCGCCCAGCATCATCGACGGGATCACGCGCAGCGGGTCAGCCGCCGCGAACGGGATGGCGCCCTCGGAGATGAACGAGGCCCCCAGCAGCCAGGCCGCCTTGCCGTTGTCCCGCTCGGCCGCCGTGTAGAGCCGCGGGCGGACCGCCGTGCTCAGCGCCATCGCCAGCGGCGGGACCATGCCGGCGGTCATCACCGTCGCCATGATCACCAGCGAGCCGCGGCTGGCGTCCGCGGTGAGGCCGGTGGTCGCGAAGACGTAGGCGGCCTTGTTGACCGGGCCACCCAGGTCGAAGCACATCATCAGGCCCAGGACGATGCCCAGCACGATCGCCGAGCTGCCGGTCAGCCCGTTGAGCCAGTCGGTCAGGCCGGACAGCGCCTTGGCCAGCGGCCGCCCGAGCAGCACGAGCATGATCCCGCTGGAGATGAACGTGGCCAGCAGCGGGATGATCACCACCGGCTGGAGGCCGCGTGCGAAGGCCGGCAGCTTCCAGCGGCTGATCCACAGGGCCGCGAACCCGGCGATGATGCCGCCGACCAGGCCGCCGAGGAAGCCGGCGCCCACGGTCAGCGAGACCGCGCCGACGACGAAGCCCGGCACGATGCCCGGCCGGTCCGCGATCGCGTAGGCGATGTACCCGGCCAGCGCGGGCACCAGGAAGCCGAACGCCGCCTGCCCCAGCACGGTGCACACGGCGCCGAGGTAGCCCCAGAAGCCGTCGTTGAGGTGGTCGACCCCCGCGGCGCTGGGCAGGTTGAACAGGGTGTTGTTCAGCGCCCAGTTGGTCGCGTAGCTGAGGCCGTCCGCCGACGGGTCGGCGTTGACGATCTTGTAACCGCCGAAGAGGAAGCCGAGCGCGATCAGCAGGCCGCCCGCGGCGACGAACGGGATCATGTAGCTGACGCCGGTGAGCAGCCAGCGGCGGACCTCGGCCGCCGGGTGGGGCCGGTCACCGGCCGCCGTCCCGGGGGTGGCCGCCGCGGCGCCGTCGCCGGGCACCCGGCGGGCGTTCGGGTCGTCCGCGGCGGCCAGCGCCTCCCGGATCATCACCTGCGGCTCGTTCATCGCCCGCTTGGTGCCCGACTGGACGACGGGCTTGCCGGCGAACCGCTCGCGGTCCTTGACGCCGACGTCGACGGCGAAGATGACCGCCTCCGCCTTGCTGATCACCGCCGGGTCGAGCGGGGTGGAGCCGGACGAGCCCTGGGTCTCCACGTGCAGATCGACGCCCATCTCGCGGGCGGCGGCGGCGAGCTTGTCGGCGGCCATGTAGGTGTGCGCGATGCCGGTCGGGCAGGCGCTCACCGCCACCAGCGTCCGGGTCGCGGGGGTCGGCGCCGGCGCGGCCGGGGGAGCGGCGGCCGGCGTCTCGGCGGGGGAGACGACCTCCTGCACGAGGTCGACCACCTCGGCCGGCGTGCGGGCGGCGCGGAGGGCGGCCACGAACTCCGGCCGCACCAGTGCCCGGGCGAGCGCCGTCAGCAGCGTCAGGTGGTCGGCGTCGCCGTGCTCCGGCGCGGCGATGAGGAAGGCGAGGTCGGCCGGGCCGTCGGGCGCGCCGAAGTCGACGCCGGGGCTGAGCCGGGCGAACGCCAGCGACGCCTGGGTGACGGCGGCCGACCGGCAGTGCGGGATGGCGATCCCGCCGGGCAGCCCGGTCGCGGCCTTCGCCTCGCGGGCCAGCGCGTCGGCGGCCAGCGCCTCCGCGCCGGTGGCCCGGCCGGCCGCGGCGACCAGCCCGGCGAGCCGGTGCACGACCGTGGCCTTGTCGGCGCCGAGGTCGGCGTCGAGCGCCACCAGCTCGGGCGTGATGAGGATGGACATGGGGATCTCCAGGAGAGCTCGGCGGTGCCGGGATCGGGGGTGCGGTGCGAGTGGGTCAGCGGTCGCCCGCGGCGACGGTGGCGCCGGGGCGGTCGGGGTCGACGTGGACCCCGGCCAGGTCGACCTGCCCGGGGTCCGGGACGGCCGAGCCGGGCAGGGCGGCGCTCGCGGCGCCGTAGGCCACCGCCGTGCGCAGGCGGTGCGCCGGGTCGGCGCCGGCCAGGTCGGCCAGCACGTACCCGGCGAGGCTGGAGTCGCCGGCGCCCACGGTGCTGCGCACGGTGACCCGCGGCGGGCGGGCCCGCCACCGGCCGGTGGGCGTCGACAGCAGCGCGCCGTCCGCCCCCAGCGTCAGGAGCACCTCGCCGACACCGCGCTGGTGCAGGCCGGCGACGGCGTTCCCGACCGCCTCCGGGTCGGCGAGCAGCTCCTCCTCCGGGACGCCGGCCAGCTGGGCCAGCTCCTCGGTGTTGGGCTTGAGCAGGTCGGGCGCGGCCTCCGGGCCGGCCGCCAGCAGCGCCAGCAGCGGCGCCTCCGACGTGTCGACGGCGATGCGCGCGCCGGTGCCGCGCAGCTCCCGCACCAGCGTGGCGTACCAGCCGGCCGGGGTGCCCGGGGGCAGCGAGCCGGACAGCACGACCCAGCGGGCGCCGGTCGCGTGCTGCTGGAGCGCGGCGCCGAGCTCGGCGCGGACGCCGGCGTCCAGCGGGGCGCCGGGCTCGTTGAGCTTCGTCGTCGTCCCGTCGGGCTCGGTGAGCGTGTAGTTGGTGCGCACGGGCGCGGTCACCGGGACGGCGGCCAGCCGCAGCCCCAGCGCGGTCAGCGCCCGGACCAGCGGGTCCAGCGGTCCGGCGGGCAGCACCGGGACGACGTCCACACCGGCTGCGGCCACCGCGCGGGCCACGTTGACGCCCTTGCCGCCGGGCTCGGTGGCGCTGGCGCCCAGCCGGGCCACGGTGCCGCGCTCCAGCGGGCCGGGCAGCGCGAGGGTGCGGTCGAGGCTCGGGTTGGCGGTCAGCGTGACCACCGCCGGCCGGCTGGTGACGGTCATGCCGTGAGCACCTCGATCCCCTGGGACTCCAGGTCGGCGACGACGTCGGGGTCGGCCTCGTCGTCGGTGACCAGGACGTCGACGTCCTCGACGGCCGCGAAGCGGACCAGGTGCTCGCGGCCGAGCTTGCTGCTGTCGGCGAGGACGACCACCCGCTGACCGGCGCGGGCCATCGCCCGCTTGACCGCGGCCTCCGCCTCGTCGGGGGTGGAGAAGCCGTGCCCGGCGCTGATCCCGTTGGTGCCGAGGAAGACGACGTCGGCGCGCAGGTCGCGCAGCGCCTGCACGGTGGTCTCCCCGACGGCGGACTGGGTCACGCCGCGCACCCGGCCGCCGAGCAGGTGCAGCGAGATGCCCGCGACGCCGGCCAGCCGGGCGGCGATCGGCACCGAGTTGGTGGCCGCCAGCAGCGCCCGGTCGCCGGGCAGCAGCTCGGCCAGCGCGGCGGTGGTGCTGCCGCCGTCGAGGATCAGGCTGCCGTCGGTACCGGGCACCAGGTCCAGCGCGCAGGCGGCGATCCGCCGCTTTGCGTCGGTCCGCGTACCGCGCCGCTCGCCGAGCCCGGGCTCGACGACCGTGAGCGCCCCCACCGGGACGGCGCCACCGTGGACGCGGCGTAGCATCCCCGCACGCTCGAGGACGGCGAGGTCCCGGCGCACCGTCTCCGTGGTCACACCGAAGTGCTCGGCGACGGCGGTCACGGCCACCCGGCCGCGCTGGGTCACCAGCCCGGCGATGGCCTGCTGGCGCTCTTCTGCGTACACCTGCACCTCCTCGGGCGGCATTGCTCGGGCGGACAGCCGGAGCGGCTGCGGAGCCATGCCCGTTTGTGTGGGATTCGAGCTTGGCTTGTGTTGTTTTATCTGTGTCTGGTTGACAAGTCAAGGCCTGTCCGTGACTCTGATCACCAGCACCGACCCGGGCGCACCGATCCGGGTGCCCCGATCCGAGCGGAACGCGAGGTCCCCGCCATGCCGTCCACCCCCACCGGCGCCGTCGATGCCGCGGCCGCCCTCGGCGGCACCACCGTCCTGGCCGGCACCCCCGTGGTGCCCGGCTGCGCGTTCGGCCCCGTGGTGCGACCGGTCGGCCGGGTGGAGCTGCCGGAGGGCCCGGGCACCCCCGTCCCCGAGGCGGAGCGCACCGCGGAGAAGGAGCGGTTCACCGCCGCCGCCGAGGCCGTCGCCGAGCGGCTCGCCGGCCGGGCCGGCGCCGCGACCGGGGTGAGCGCCGAGGTGCTCAACACGACCGCCCAGCTCGCCCGCGACCGCGGCCTGCTCTCGGCCGTCGAGCAGCGGATCGGGGACGGCGCGAGCGCCGCCGTGGCCACGGTCGCCGCCGCCGAGCAGTTCGTGGAGCTGTTCAGCAGCCTCGGTGGCGTGATGGCCGAGCGGGTCACCGACATCCGCGACATCCGCGACCGCATCGTCGCCGAGCTGACCGGCCAGGGCGAGCCGGGCGTGCCGGCGCCGGACACCCCGTCGGTGCTGCTCGCCGACGACCTGGCGCCCGCCGACACCGCCGGCCTCGACACCGCGCGCATCGTCGCGCTGGCCACCCGGCTGGGCGGGGCCACCAGCCACACCGCGATCATCGCCCGCCAGCTCGGCCTGCCCTGCGTCGTCGCGGTGGGCGGGCTGGACGACGTCCCGACCGGCGCCCTGGTGCTCATCGACGGTGAGCACGGCACGGTGACCGTCGATCCCGACCCGGCCGAGGCCGAGCGCCAGGTGGCCGAGGCGAAGGCGAGCGCCGCTGCGCTGGCCGGCTACCAGGGGCCCGGTGCCACCCGCGACGGCCACCCGGTGCAGGTGCTCGCCAACGTGCAGGACGGGCCCGGCGCCCGGGCGGCCGCCGCCGCGCACGCCGAGGGCGTCGGGCTGCTGCGCACCGAGCTCGCCTTCTTCGGCCGCACCGAGGAGCCCTCGATCGAGGAGCAGGCCGGCATCTACGCCGGCGTGCTCGAGGCCTTCCCCGGCGGCAAGGTCGTGATCCGCACCCTGGACGCCGGCTCGGACAAGCCGCTGCCCTTCGCCACCCCGCCGAACGAGGCCAACCCGGCGCTGGGCGTGCGCGGCGTCCGCACCGCCCGCCGCGATCCCGGCCTGCTCACCCGCCAGCTCGACGCGATCTCGCTGGCCGCCGAGCGGACCGGCACCAGCCCCTGGGTGATGGCCCCGATGGTCGCCACCGTGCAGGAGGCCGCCGAGTTCGCCGCGCTCGTCCGCGAGCGCGGCCTGGTGCCCGGCGTGATGGTGGAGGTCCCGTCGGTGGCGGTGCTGGCCGACCGGTTCCTCGAGCACCTGGACTTCCTGTCGCTGGGCACCAACGACCTGTCGCAGTACACGCTGGCCGCCGACCGGCTCTCCGCCGACCTGGCCGACCTCACCGACCCGTGGCAGCCGGCCCTGCTCGCCCTGGTGCAGGCCACCGCGGCCGCCGGTCAGCGGGCGGGCAAGCGGGTGGGCGTGTGCGGCGAGGCGGCGGCCGACCCGCTGCTGGCCTGCGTGCTGGTCGGCATGGGCATCTCCTCGCTGTCCTGCGCGGCCTCGTCGGTCGCCGGCGTGGGCGCCCGGCTGGCCACCGTCGACCTCGACACCTGCCGGCGCGCGGCCGAGGCCGCCCTCGCCGCGGCCGACCCGCACGCGGCGCGCGCCGCCGCGCGGGCGGTGGTCAGCGGCGCCTGAGCCGCCCGCCCGGCCGCTGCGGCCGGGCCCTCGAGCAGGTCGCCGGGACAGCGTGGTCCCGTCGGCCGCGGGACAGCGTCGTCTCGTGCGGAGCCCCGCCGGTCACCGACCGGCGGGGCTCCGTCGCGTTCCGGGGGGCGGCAGGAGGTGTGGCCTGGGCGACACATCGTCGGCAGCTATCCCCATCGGGTGATACATCCGTCGGCAACTTCAGCGACACACCCTATGAACCGATGGAAGAAATTGGCGCCCGCCTGGTTTACTACGGGTACACCACCACATCGGAACTCCGGAAGAAGGCAACACCATGAGCAGCGTGACCTCCAGCTGGCGACGGCGTCGGCAGGCGGCGCGTAACCGTCGGGCCCTCATCTCCGCGATCGACGGCGCCAACACGCCGGCGATGCGCCACGAGCTGATGGGGCTCTCCGGCAGCAGCAGCCAGTTCCTCAACGCCCTCCGCTGAGGGAGGACCCCCTCGCCCCCCACCGCTCGCGAGCTCGCGGCGGGCCCCTGCGAGGGGGCCGAGCAGCACCACGACCCCGGTCCTCGAACGTCGAGGCCGGGGTCGAACGCTGTCCGGGCCGCTACCCGCGCAGGCGGGCGCGCAGTGCGGCCTGCTCGTCGGCGTCGAAGCCGTGCGCGTCCAGCCAGCCCAGCGGCCCGCCCGCCCGCTCGTCGAGCAGGTCCAGCACCCGCCGCATCGTGGCCGCCCGCGGCGTATGGTCGGCGATGTCCCGGGCCACCGCGTCCTCGGCGTAGGTCGGGCTGGCGGCGAGCTTGGCCATCAGCGACTCGATGACCTCGGCGGTCTGCGCGTAGTCGGCGATCACCGCCTCGCGCTCCACCCCGGCCACCGCCAGCGCCAGCGCGCTGACCACGCCGGTGCGGTCCTTGCCCGCCGCGCAGTGCACGACCACCGCGCCCTCGGCGGCGGTCACGGCGCGCAGCGCGGCGAGCACGTTGTCCCGCCCGTCGGTCAGGTAGCCCAGGTAGGAGCGGACGGCGGCCGTCTCGCCGTCGTCCGCCCCGGCCTGGCGGGGCAGCACCGACTCCACCCAGTCCGCCGGCAGCTGCGCCCGCACCGCGTCCTCGTCGACCTCGGCGGCGAAGACGTCGGTGCGCAGGCCGCGCTCGGGCAGCAGGGTGAAGTGCCGGTGGGTGACCGTGCCGACGTCGCGCAGCGGCCCGCGGCCCTCCATCAGGATCTCCGCCGTCGTGCGCAGGTCGACCACGTCGGTCAGCCCGAGCTCGTCGACCAGCCGGGCGACGTCGGCCGCGCTGAGCGTCTGCAGGTTGTCGCTGCGCAGCACCCGCCCGCGCACCGTCTCGCCGCCGTCGGTGGTCGGCAGCCCGCCGAGGTCGCGGGTGTTGGTGGTCCCGTCGAGGTGCAGCCAGCGGTCGGTGCGGGTCGAGGTCACCCGCCGACCGTACGACGTCCCGCAGCGGCGAGCAGGCCGTCGCAGACGTCGAGCAGGCGCTGCCGCAGCGGCGCGGCCCGCTGGGCGAAGCCACGCTGGGCGGCGACGTACTCGGCCTTGCCCTCGGGCGTCTCGATGCGCACCGGGGGCCGGCCCAGCGTGCTCAGGTCGTAGGGCGAGGCGCGCATGTCCAGCTCGCGGACGTCGGCGGCCAGCGCGAAGCAGTCGGCCACCAGCTCACCGGGCACCGCCGGCGCGAGCTTGTACGCCCACTTGTAGAGGTCCATGTTCGCGTGGAGGCAGCCGGGCTGGTCCATCTCCCGCTGGGTCTCCCGGGTGGGCCGCAGCGTGTTGCGCGGCTCGCCGGCCCGGGTGAAGAAGCGGTGCGCGTCGATGTGGCTGCACTGCACCCGGTGCCCCTCGACCACCGCGTCGGTGCCCGCGGCGCCCAGCCGCAGCGGCAGCGGGTGCCGCACCTCGCCGTCGTCGGGCCGGTAGACCATCGCCCACTCGTGCAGCCCGAAGCAGCCGAACTGCCCCGGCCGGCCCGCGGTCGCCCGCAGCAGGGCGGCCGTCCACTCCACGGTCTGCAGCCGGCGGTCCAGGAACGCCCGGACGTCGAGACCCACGCCCCGGCCCGCCCGGCCGTCGGCGTCCACGGCGTCGACCTCGGCGGTGAACGGCCAGTCCAGCCGCTCGCGCGCGGTCTCGCCGGCCAGCGCCACGCCGACGCCCGGGTGCCAGCGGCGCAGCCGGCCCGGGGGCTGGGAGTAGTAGGTGAACAGGAAGTCCAGCACCGGGTGCACCTCGCCGCGCCGGCGCCGCTCCTGGTGCGGGCCGACCCACCGGTCGACGTCCGCGCGGTGGGCCGCGGCGCGCGCCTGCCACTCGTCCTCCGCCAGCAGCAGCGGGACGTCGGTCAGCACGGACGGCACCCCGCCAGGCTACGAGTGGACGTCCCCGGCGCGGGCCGCCGGCCTCGGTACCCTCGCTGGGGTGAGCGGAGGGCAGGCAGGGCGGCCGGTCCGGAGGCGGCTGGTCAACCAGGGGCTGACCGGGCTGCTGACGCTGCTGCTCGGGCTCGGGGCCACCGTGCAGATCCGGGAGAGCCGGGAGCCCGAGGCGCTGCCCGGGGCCAACCAGGAGGACCTGCTCCAGATCTTCGACACCCAGAAGGCGGAGGCCGACCGGCTCGCCCAGCAGGTCAGCGACGCACGGCAGCAGGTCGAGGCGCTCAGCGCGGCCTCCGGCGACTCCGACCAGGCGCTGGTCAACGCCACCCAGCGGGCGCAGGCCATCGCGATGCTCACCGGGTCGGTGCCGGCCAGCGGCCCGGGCGTGCGGGTGACGATCACCGACCCCGACGGCGACGTGGGGTCGGAGCTGCTGCTGGACGCCGTCCAGGAGCTGCGCGGCGCGGGGGCGGAGGCGATCCAGCTCAACGGTCTGCGGGTGATCGCCTCCACGGCCTTCACCGGCGGCGACCAGGTGGTCGTCGACGACGTCCCGCTGTCCTCGCCCTACCGGCTGCTGGCCATCGGCCCGGCCGATGACCTGCGCGCCGCGCTGACCGGCCCGGGCCTGCCGGCCAGCGACGTCGTCCGGGTCGGCGGGACGGCGGACGTCGCCGTCGAGGACCGCGTCGAGGTCACCGCCGTCACCAACCGCTAGCCCACCGCCGGCCGACCGCTAGTCGGCCTCGTTGCCCGGGCGGACGACGCCGTCGTCCCGCTGCGCCTCGTCGTCGGTGAGCAGGACGGTGTCCTTCTCGCCGCCGTCGCCCCGGTCGTGGCCGGGGGTGCCGTCGACCAGGTCGCCGTCCGGGTCGGACGTGGCCGGTGAGTCGTGGTAGCCGCTGCTGGCGGGCTCGGTCATCGGATCTCCTCTGCTCGGGCGGACGGGTGCCCTGACCCGTGCCCAGGGGGCGACGGCGGAAACGGGGAGCTCAGTCGTCGAGCGCGGGGCCGGCCTCGTGGGCGGGGTGCCCGTGGGTGCGCTCGCGCTGCTTCATCCGGGCCTCGTAGACGTGCCGGTCGCCGTCCGCGTACCGGTCGCGCGCCTGGGCGTCGAGCGCCCGGAAGGTGCCCCAGTAGTTCTCGTCGAAGTCCTCGACGATCTGGAAGGTCCACCGGTCGGCGATGACGTTGCGGCCGACGAGGTCGCGGTCGAGCAGGTCGGCGAAGTCGTCGTGGCCCGCGGCGCGGAACTTCTCCACGGCGTCCTGCAGCAGCAGGTCGGCGCGGCCGGTGAGCTGGTGCAGGCCGTAGAGGTGCCCGCGGGCTTGGTCGACGGTCTCCAGCGCCTCGGACAGCTTGCCGAGGGCCTCCACCGTCGCGTCGTCGAGGTCGGGGCGGGTGCGGTCGGTCACGAAGCCCATCTTGGGGCGGGGCGCGGCGCCCCGCCGTCCGAGCGGGAGGTCAGCGGCCGGCGACGGCCGCGTCGATGAGCTTCTCGGCGAGCGCGCGACCGTGCGAGGCCGGGCCGTCCGGGCCGAGGAGACCGCCGGAGAGGTACATGCCGTCGATGATCAGGTGCACCTGGGCGGCCAGGTCGTCGCCGGCGCCGGGCAGCAGCTCGCCGGCCAGCCGCTCGAGCCGGGCGTGCAGCTCGAACTTGTAGTCGGCCGCGGCGACCCGGGCGGGGTGCTGCGGGTCGTCGTACTCGCTGCTGACGTTGGTGAACGGGCAGCCCCGGAAGCCGGGCCGGGTGACCTCGTGCTCCACGTGGTCCACGACCGACAGCAGCGCCGCCCGCGGGTCGCCCTCCAGCCGGATGAGGTCGGCGTCGACGTAGGAGAGCACCGAGGCGGCCTTGCGGGCCAGGTAGGCGCCGACCAGCTCGTCCTTGCTCTTGAAGAGCCGGTACACCGTCATCTTGCCCAGGCCGGTCTCGCGGACCAGCTCGTCCATCCCGACGCTGCGCGAGCTGCGCTGCGAGAACAACCGCTCCGCGGTGTCCAGGACGATCTCCTGCCGCTCCGCGCGGGAGCGGCGGGCCGGTGCCGGCCCGTCGTCGGGCGTGTGCAGGGGGATGGCGGCGGCAGTCACGTCAGCGATGGTGCAGCAGATCGTGACGGAGCGGTTCGCGGCACGCCGACCTCCCGAGGCGCCCCCGTGGCGCCTGGTCAACCCCGGGGCGACGGGGGTCCGTGGTGCGGATGTGACGCTGTCCGGACCCCCTCGCGCAGGCCCGCCAGGGGGTCAGGCGCGGCGGATCCGCCGGGGGTTCGCGAGCATCCGGCGGACGGTCTGCTGGGCGGCGGTCTCCTCGGTCTGGGAGGCCTGGGCGCGGTCGTCCACCTGCTCGGTGCGGTCGTTGTCTGCCATGTCAGCCAGCATCCCCTTCGTCACGCTCCGGAAACCGATGTCGCCGAGGATGCACCTTTCCGGGTGGGTGAGACCTGCGCCACCGCGGCGTCGCGCACCCCACCTCGAGGGGGCAGCGCGCGGGGGCCGTCTCGTGCGAAACTGGGAACGATGACCAGTCCCTCTTCGCCGCCCGGTGCACCGGTCCTCAGACTCCAGGACGCCGGCATGTCGTTCGGTGCGCGGACGCTGTGGTCGGGGCTGGACCTGGACGTCCGTCCCGGTGAGTTCCTCGCCGTCCTGGGGCCCAACGGCGCCGGCAAGTCCACGCTGCTCAAGGCCGTGCTCGGGCAGCAGCCCCTGACGGCCGGCCGGCTGCTCGTCGGCGGCCGGCCACCGGGCCGCGGCGTGCGCGGGGTCGGTTACGTGCCGCAGCAGAAGTCCCTGGACGCCGCCACCCCGCTGCGCGCCCGCGACCTCGTCGGCCTCGGCATCGACGGGCACCGCTGGGGCATCGGCCGGCGCAGCGCCGCCGACCGGCGCCGGGTCGACGAGGCGCTGGCCGCGGTCGGCGCCACCGGCTACGCCGACGCCCCGATCGGGCTGCTGTCCGGCGGTGAGCAGCAGCGGGTGCGCATCGCCCAGGCGCTGGCCACCGACCCGCAGCTGCTGCTGTGCGACGAGCCGCTGCTCTCCCTGGACCTCCGCCACCAGCGGGCGGTCGCCCAGATGATCGACCGCCGCCGGCGCGAGCACGGCACCGCGGTCGTCTTCGTCACCCACGAGATCAACCCGGTGCTGGACCTGGTCGACCGGGTCCTCTACGTCGCCGGCGGCTCCTACCGGGTGGGCCCGCCGTCCGAGGTGCTCACCTCGGCCACGCTCAGCGAGCTGTACCGCACCCCGGTCGACGTGCTGCAGGTGCGCGGCCGGATCGTCGTGGTCGGGACGCCGGACGAGCCGGCCGGCTGCGACCACCACGACGCGGTGTCCGGGCTCGCCCCCGTGCCGCTGGAGGGCAGCCGCTGATGGACCGGCTGTTCGACTTCTCCGACTACGGCGCCCTGCTCGGCCTGGTCACCAACTCGCTCATCGCCGCCGCCCTGCTCGGCGTCGTCGGCGGGCTGGTCGGGGTGTTCGTGCAGATGCGCGACATGCAGTTCGCCGTGCACGGCATCAGCGAGCTCTCGTTCGCCGGCGCGGCCGGGGCCCTGCTGCTGGGCGGCAGCGTCGCCGTCGGGTCGGTGGTCGGCTCGGTGCTCGCCGCGGGGCTGATCGGCGCCCTCGGCGTCCGGGCCCGCGACCGCAACTCGGTGATCGGCGTCCTGATGCCGTTCGGGCTGGGTCTCGGCGTGCTGTTCCTCGCCCTCTACGAGGGCCGCGCGGCGAACAAGTTCGGCCTGCTCACCGGCCAGATCGTGGCCGTCGACACCGTCCGGCTGGGCTGGCTGACCGGCGTCTCGGTGGTCGTGCTGCTGGGCCTGGCGCTGATCTGGCGGCCGCTGCTGTTCGCCAGCGCCGACCCGGAGGTCGCCGTCGCCCGCGGCGTGCCGGTCGGGCTGGTATCGGTGGCGTTCACCCTGCTGCTGGGCCTGGCGGTCTCGCTGGCGGTGCAGGTGGTGGGCGCGCTGCTGGTGCTCTCGCTGCTGGTCACCCCCGCCGCGGCGGCCTTCCGGGTGACCGCCTCGCCGCTGCGGGCCACGCTGCTCAGCGTCGTGTTCGCGGTCGTCTCCGCCGTCGGCGGCATCCTGCTCGCGCTGGGCGGCACGGTGCCGATCAGCCCGTTCGTCACCACGATCAGCTTCCTGGTCTACCTGGTCTGCCGGGTGGTCTCCGCCCGCCGGGTGCGGTCGGGCTGGGGTGCCCGGGTCCCGGCCGCCGCGAGCCCGGAGCCCGTCGCCATCCCCTGAGGGCTCAGCGGAACGCCGCGGCCAGCGGGTCCCACAGCTCCAGCGGCGCGGGGTGGCTCGCGTACACGCTGAACCGGTCGACCAGGCCGCCGAACCGGGCGCGCACCGCCGCGGCGACGTCGTCCGGGTCCGCGACGACGGCGAACGTGTGCAGCACCTCGTCGTCGACCAGCGCGGCCATCGCCGTCCAGCGCTGCTCGTCGCGGCCCACCGACAGCCGGTGCAGCTCGGCGGCCAGGTCGCCCCAGCCGTGCAGGTCGAGCACCGGCCGGTAGGCGGGGGTGCTGCCGTAGAAGGCGATGGTCCGGCGGGCGGCGTCCGCCGCGCGGTCGGTCTCCTCGGCGGTGCGCCCGCTGACCACGAGACCGGGCAGGCTCACCGTCACCGCGGACCGGTCCCGGCCGGCCAGCGCCAGGCCCTCGCCCAGCGTCGGGAGGGTGTGCTCGCGCAGGTACCGCTCGGTGGTGAAGGCGTGCACCAGCAGCCCGTCGGCGACCTCCCCGGCAAGCCGGGTCATCAGCGGGCCGACCGCGGCCAGGTGCACCGGGGGCGCGCCCCACTCGTGCGGCTGCGGGGAGAACATCGGCGTCATCAGGGTGTGCGAGTAGAAGTCGCCGCGGAACCGCAGCGGGGTGCCGTCCTGCCAGGCCGACCAGATCGCCCGCAGCGCGGCCACGTACTCGCGCATCCGCGCGGCCGGCGCCGACCAGGGCATGGAGAACCGGCGCTCGACGTGCGCCTTCACCTGCGTGCCCAGGCCCAGCTGGAACCGGCCGCGGGTGTAGCGCTGCAGGTCGTGCGCGGTCATGGCCAGGGTCATGGGCGAACGGGCGAACGCGACGGCGATCGCCGTCCCGACCTGCAGCCGCTCGGTGGCCATCGCGGCGGCCAGCAGCGGGAGGAAGGGGTCGTGGTCGGCCTCGGCGGACCACACACCGGCGTAGCCGCGGGCTTCCAGGGCGCGGGCGGTCGCCGGCACGTCGTCGATGCCGGTGGTCAGGAGCGCAGCGTCGAGCAGCACGCCCCCGATGCTGCCGTACGGTCGGAAGCGGTCGTGCCCCGCGTCGCGAGGAGGAGCCGTGCCGGTCCAGCCCGGGCGGACGTCGGTCCGCCCGCCCACCGCCCCGCCGCGGCGTCCGCTGCCGTCGGACTCCCGGCCCGCCGACCCGCAGACCACCGACCCGCAGTGCGGGGAGGACCCGCCCGGTCAGCAGCCGTCGGACGACGACGCGCGGACCGGGCGGTGACGCTCAGGCGCCGCTGATGCGGTTGTCCGGGTCGACGCCCTCCGCGGCCGCCTCCTCCTTGCCCTCAGCGGGCTCGGTGGGGTGCGGCGTGCGGCCGCTCTCGTCCTGGCCGGGTTCGACAGCGCCCTCGGCGGGCTCGGTGGGGTGCGGGGTGCTCTCGGTCATGGGAGGGCACTGCCCGGCTGCGCGGGGCGGAAACCCTCAGCTCACGGCCTCGGCGGCGGGGGTGCGCGGCAGCAGCGCCCGCACCGCGTCGTCGTCCGGCAGCCCGCCGCGGGCGCCCGGGCCGGTGGTCGACAGCGCGGCCGCGGTCGCCGCGTAGCGCACCGCCGCAGGCAGGTCGTCGCCGCGGTCCAGCGCGCTGGCCAGGGCGCCGCAGAAGCAGTCGCCGGCGCCGGTGGTGTCGACCGGCTCGACCGGCGGCGGGGGCTGCAGCAGCGCCGCGCCGTCGGCCGGCACCACCAGCGCGCCGCGCGCGCCGAGGGTGACCACCACCGCGCGAGCCAGGCCGCGGGCGAGGTCGGCGAGCTCCGCGGGGGACCGGTCCGTCGCGGGCGCGCCGGCCAGCCGGGCCAGCTCGTGCTCGTTGGGCACCAGCACGTCCACCTGCGCGAGCAGCTCCGCCGGCAGCGGCTGCGGCGGTGCGGGGTTCAGGACGACGGTGCCCCGGGTCGCCGCCGCGGCCGCCCGCACCGTGGCCAGCGGGGTCTCCAGCTGCAGCAGCAGGACCCCGGCCCGGTGCACCGACTCGACGTCGACGTCGTCCGGGGTCAGCGCCGCGTTGGCACCGGGCACCACCACGATCAGGTTCTCGCCGCCGTCGGCCTCGACCGGGATCGTCGCCGTCCCGGTGGGCGTGCCCGCGGTGCGCTGCACCCGGCCCACGTTCACCCGCGAGTCGGCGAGCGCGGCCAGCTGCCGGCCGGCGGCCGGGTCGTCGCCCACCCGGCCGACCATGTGCACACCGGTGCCCAGCCGGCCCGCGGCAGCGGCCTGGTTGGCGCCCTTGCCGCCGGGCAGCACGGCCACCGCGCTCGCGATCACGGTCTCCCCGCGGCCGGGGAGCCGGTCGACGGTGGCGATCACGTCCTCGTTCAGGCTGCCCACGACGGTCACGCTCATGCCGCCGAGCCTAGAGACCGCGCTCAGTCGTCCCGGCGGGAGCGCAGCCGGTGGCCGGCCGGCAGCAGGAACCAGATGAGCAGCCCGGCCGCGCCGATCGCCGCGCAGGCGGTGACCGCCGCGGCCCGGCCCAGCACCACGTCGAGCACGAGCAGCACCGCGCTGGCGATGCCGACCAGCACCAGCGCCAGGCCGATGATCAGGCACCGGTCGGCGAAGGCGACCACGGCGCGCTTCTCGTGCTGCCGGAACAGCACGCGGTGGAAGGCCACCGGGGCGAGCAGCACCAGCGCGGCCAGGGCCGTGCTCAGCAGGCTGACCGTGTAGACCGTCGTCCCGAAGCGGCGCAGCTCGCCGAACCGCTGGGTGAACGGCAGGGTCAGCTCGAAGGCGAACAGGAACTGCACGCCCGCGGTGGCCACCCGGGTCTCCTGCAGCAGCTCGGCGACGTTGCGGTCGAGCACCTCGTCGGTGCTCTCGCCGCGGTCGCGCGCCGATCCCTGCGCGTCCGACCGTTTCCTCCCCACCGCCCGGCGGTACCGCACCAGGAGCCGATCGACACACCTGGGAGAGGTCATGGCCGAGCAGGACGCCGACACCACCCGCCGCGAGTTCGGCGAGGCGGTGAACATGACCGCCGGCGAGCTGGAGAAGTGGCTGCAGTCCGAGGAGTCGCAGTCGGTGGGGCAGAAGAGCGGGGCCGGCGACGAGTCGACCGGCCACGAGTCCGGACGCCGCATCGTCGAGCTGCTGCACACCAAGAAGGCCGACCTGACCGACGACGACCTGGCGCACATGCGCAAGGTGCACGGCTACGTGGCCCGGCACCTCGCACAGCGGCCCGAGCACGAGGAGATCCGGACGTCGAAGTGGCGGTACAGCCTGATGAACTGGGGGCACGATCCCCTGAAGTGACCCTGCAGCGGAACGACCCGGCGCAGTACGACCAGCTGGCCGACCAGTGGTGGGAGCCGGCCGGTGGCTTCGCCATGCTCCACTGGCTGGCCGCCTCCCGCGCCGAGCACCTGCCGCCGGCCGCCCGGCCCGGCGCGCTGCTGGTCGACCTCGCCTGCGGCGGCGGGCTGATGGCGCCGCACGCGGCCCGGCTCGGGTACCGGCACGTGGGTGTGGACCTGGGGCTCACCGGGCTGCGGCTGGCCCGCACGC
Source organism: Modestobacter sp. NPDC049651 (assembly GCF_040659695.1). Lineage (NCBI taxonomy): Bacteria > Bacillati > Actinomycetota > Actinomycetes > Geodermatophilales > Geodermatophilaceae > Modestobacter > Modestobacter sp. NPDC049651. The sequence goes on along the minus strand of NZ_JBFAOG010000001.1, from coordinate 276,139 downwards.
ACGGCGTGCTGCCGGTGCGCGGTTCCGTGCTGGCGGTGCCGCTCGCCGACGGGTGCGCGGACGTCGTGGTGGCCGGCGAGGTGCTCGAGCACGTGGCCGACGACCAGGCGGTGATCGCCGAGTGCGCGCGGCTGCTGCGCCCCGGCGGCACCCTGGTGGTCGACGCGATCGCGCGCACCCGGGCCGCGGACCTGGTCGCCGTGCGGATCGGGGAGCGGGTCCCCGGTGGCCCGCCGCCGGGGATCCACGACCCGGCGCTGTTCGTCGACCGCGCCGGTCTGGCCGCGGCCGCCGACCGCGCGGGGCTGGACCTGCGGCTCGTGGGGCTGCGGCCCTCGGTGCGCGACGTGGTCGCCTGGCGGCTCGGCCGCCGGGCCGGGGTGCGCATGCGGCCGATGCGCTGGACCGGCGTGCTGTTCGCCGGTTACGGCACGAAGCGCTGATCGGTGGGGGAGCGTTGACGATCACCGGCACGTACCGTCGCCCCATGGGCCGAAGCCGTCGGATCAGCTCGTGACCAGCGCCGTCGTCACCGGATCCGGTCGGGCGCTGCCGGCCACCTACGAGCAGGCCGCCGTCTGGCGCGACTACTTCGCGCCCCGGTACGCGGGCGTGCGGGCCGCCGAGCGGGTGTTCATGGCCGCCGGCGTGACCACCCGGCACGCGGTGGTCTACCCCGGCGACGAGGACCTCGCCGCGGCCGGCACCGAGGCCCGGATGCGGCGGTACGTCGCCGAGGCGATGCCGCTGGGCAAGCAGGCGGTGGCCGACGCGCTGGACGCCGCCGGCCTGGCGCCCGGCGACGTCGGGCTGTTCGCCGTCGCCTCGTGCACCGGGTACGTCACCCCCGGCCTGGACATCCGGCTGGCCAGCGACCTGGGCATGCCGCCGGGGCTGCAGCGGCTGATGGTCGGCCACATGGGCTGCTACGCCGCGCTGCCCGGCCTCGGCGCGGTGAGCGACTTCGTGACCGCGCGCGCCAAACCGGCCGTGCTGCTCTGCCTGGAGCTGACCAGCCTGCACGTGCAGCCGGCCGTGCCCGAGCTCGAGCAGGTCGTCAACCACTCGCTGTTCAGCGACGCCGCGGCGGCCGTGGTGGTCGAGCCCGCGGCCCGGCGCGGCCGGCGGGTGGCCGCCACCATCGCCCGCACCGATCCGTCGACGGCCGACCACATGACCTGGGACGTCACCGACCTGGGCTTCCGGATGGGGCTCTCGCCGCGGGTGCCGGGCGTGCTGGGCCGGCACGTCGGCGGGGTCGTCGACGAGCTGCTCACCGGCGCCGGGCTGCGCATCGAGGACGTCGCCGGCTGGGCGGTGCACCCCGGCGGCCCGCGGATCCTGGACGTCGTCCGCGACCAGCTCGGGCTCACCGAGGAGCAGATGAGCGCCTCGCGCCGGGTGCTCGCCGAGCACGGCAACTGCTCGTCGGCGACCGTGCTGCTGGTGCTCGACGAGCTGCGGGACGTCGACGGCCCGGTGGTCGCGATGGCGTTCGGCCCCGGCCTGACCCTCTACGCCACCCTGCTGCTCCCGGCCTGAGCGCCGGCCGTCCCCGGGTCGACCCGCCCCAGGAGGGCCTGAGCCGCGTGCGCACGCGGCTCGACCCCGCCTCGTCCGGGTCGACCCGGACGAGCTGACGTCGAGCCACGCCCAACGGGTGACCACACGGGGTCGGCACTGGACCGGCGGCGGGGGTCACGCGACGATCATGCGGTGCCGATCAGGCTGCGCCGACGTCCGCGCGGGAGAGGGCGAGCGACGTGGGTCGCCGGCGCGCTCGTCGTCCCGCTGGCCATGCTCATGGCCTACGGCGCCCTCTCGGTGCTCGTCGGGATGTCGCCGTCGGACCCGTGTGCGGTCGAGGGGTTGTGTGGTCCGGAGCCCGATGGGCTGGTCCGCGCGGGGCTCCTCATCGGTGGCCCCGCCACGGTGGCGCTGCTGGTCGTCGTCTGGCGGTGGCGGCGTTCGGTTCGCACAGAGCGCTTCCTCCCGGCCCCCGGCTGGCCGCCGCTGCCCACCGGGGCGTCGGTGACGCCCGCCGGCGCCGATCGACCGGACCGACCGCCCGCCCCTGGCCGAGGCGACGTGGGTCGACCCGGCTGACCTGACGTCGAGCCGCGTCACGGCACGGCTCGACGCCAGGTGAGCCGGCTCGACCCGGGCGCCCGGGATGGTCACGATCTGGTCGACGCTGGTCGGGGCGGGCACCCGGGCGTCGGTGGCGGGGCATCCTCGCCCCGTGAGCGTGGTGCCGAGGTCTGCCGGTGGCGCAACGGTGCCCTCACCCCGGGACCGCACGGCGACGCTGGTCGCCGTCCTGGCCACGGTGCTCGCCACCCCGTTCGCCGCCTTCGGGGGCATGTCCGTGCTGGTCGGCAGCGCGCCGTCCGACCCCTGCGGGACCGAGGCATCGACCTGCGGCCCCGAGCCGTACGTGTTCCTGCTCCAGGGCCTGGCGCTGGCCGTGCCGGCGACGGTGGTCCTGGCCGGTGCCTGGACGTGGCGAGCCCGCCGACTGCGCCGCAGGGTGTTCACGGCGCCGCCGGGGTGGCCACCGGCTCCACCGGGCTGGCGGCCGCCGCACGGTTGGCAGGCCCCGCCCGGTTGGCCGGCTCCTCCGGTCGGATGGGACTTCTGGCCGGCACCCTCGGATTCCTCGTCCGGGTCGACCCGGACGAGCTGACGTCGAGCCACGTCACGGCACGGCTCAGCGTCAGGTGGCGCGGCTCGACCCGGACGGCGGGCGGTCAGGCGAGGTGGGCCTGCTTGGGGGCCAGGCCGCGCAGCGCCTCCGCGGCCACGGCGTCCCGGCTGCCGCCGCCGGCCGCGACCACGGCCGCCCCGATCAGCCCCTCGACCAGCGGGGCGGGGCTGAGCACCACCCGCTCGCGCAGGTCGTCGGCGAGCAGCTCCAGCGACGTCTCGGCCGAGAGCACCGCACTGCCGAGGTCCATGAGCACGACCACGCCGTCGCCGGAGTCGGCTGCGGTGACCGCCTCGGAGATGGCCACCGCGTCGGTGCCCAGGCCGCCGTCGTCCGTGCCGGCGGCGACCTCGATCGGGACGTCGCTGCTGGTCAGCATCTGCCGGGCCAGCGCCACGGCGGCCTCGGCCAGCGGCCGGCTGTGCGAGACGACGACGATCCCGGTGCGTGCCACCCGGTCAGCCTGCCATCAGCCGCGCAGCAGCGCGGACGCCGCCGTCTCGACGAGCATCGCCGCCGAGGTCGCGCCCGGGTCCTGGTGGCCGATGCTGCGCTCGCCCAGGTAGCTGGCCCGGCCCTTGCGGGCGAGCATCGGCGTGGTGGCGTCGCGGCCCTCGGCAGCGGCGTCCGCGGCCGCGCGCAGCGCCTCGGCCAGCGGCTTGCCGGCCTGCACCGACTCCTCCAGCGCCGTGACGGCCGGCAGCAGGGCGTCGACCATCGTCTTGTCGCCGGGCTCGGTCTTCCCGCGGGCCACGACGCCGTCGACCCCGGCGCGGAAGGAGGCGGCGAACGCGGCGGGCGAGCCGTCGCCGAACGCGCCGGACATCCGCAGGAAGAACGTCCCGTACAGCGGCCCGCTGGTGCCGCCGACCTTGCTGATCATCGCCATCGCCACGGCCTTGAGCAGCGCCGCGGCGTCCGCCGGCGGGGTGGCGGCCAGGCCCTCGAGCGCAGCGGTGAGGCCGCGGTCGAGGTTGGCGCCGTGGTCGGCGTCGCCGATGGGGGAGTCGAGCTCGGTGAGCTCGTCGCGGTGGTCGTGCACCACCGCGGCGAACTCCCGCACCCAGCGGTCGACGGCGGTCAGGTCGAGCGTGTCCGGCATGCTCACGTCCCCCACCGCAGCGCGGGGGTGCGCACGGGCGCGTCCCACAGCCGCAGCAGGTCCTCGTCGACCTTGAGCAGCGTGACCGAGCAGCCGGCCATGTCCAGGCTGGTGATGTAGTTGCCCACCAGCGAGCGGGCCACGGTCACCCCGGCCTTCTCCAGCACCGCCGCGATCTCGCCGTACATCAGGTACAGCTCGAGCAGCGGGGTGGCGCCCATGCCGTTGACGAAGGCCAGCACGCCGTCGCCGCCGGTGAAGTCCAGGTCGGCGAGCACCGGCTCGACCAGCATCTCGGCCACCTCGCGGGCCGGGGCCAGCGGCACCCGACGCCGGCCGGGTTCGCCGTGGATGCCGATGCCGACCTCCATCTGGTCCTCGGGCAGGTCGAACGTCGGCTTGCCGGCGGCGGGCACGGTGCCGGAGGTCAGCGCGATGCCCATGCTGCGGCCCCAGCCGTTCGCCTTGCGGGCCACGTCGGCCACCTCGGCGAGCGGGCGGCCCTGCTCGGCGGCGGCGCCGGCCAGCTTCTCCACCAGCACGGTCACCCCGACGCCGCGCCGTCCGGCGGTGTAGAGGCTGTCCTGGACGGCGACGTCGTCGTCGGTGACCACCGAGACGACCTCGGTGCCGGACTCGGCGGCGACCAGCTCCGCCGCCATCTCGAAGTTCATGACGTCGCCGGTGTAGTTCTTCACGATGTGGAGCACGCCGGCGCCGCCGTCGACGCCCCGGGTGGCGGCGGCCATCTGGTCGGGCACCGGGGAGGTGAAGACCTCCCCGGCGCAGGCCGCGTCGAGCATGCCGAGCCCGACGAACCCGCCGTGCAGCGGCTCGTGACCCGAGCCGCCGCCGGAGACCAGCCCGACCTTGCCCTGCCGGGGCGCGTCGCCGCGGAAGACGACGCGGTTCTCCAGGTCCACCCGCAGCTCGGGGTGGGCCAGCGCCATCCCGCGCAGCGCCTCGGGGACGACGTCGGACGGTTGGTTGATGAGCTTCTTCATCGTCACTCCTGCGCAGACGGACGGACCGACTCCCGGCGGGCCTGCGACCCGTCGGAACCGTAGTCCTCCCCGCGTGCGCCGTCGGGGCGGGCCGCGCGGTGGTCCTCGTGGTCCTCGGGGTCGCTGGGCGTGCGACCGGGTTCGGCGTCCGCGTCGGCGATCGGGAGGAAGCGGCCGACGAGCAGGTCGTAGAGCCCGGCCCCGATGAGCCCGCCGACGATCGGGCCGAGGATCGGCACCCAGAAGTAGAAGTCGCCGTTCTGGTCGCGCCACGCGCCGCCGTAGCCGGTGAAGAAGGACGCCAGGCGCGGCCCGAAGTCGCGGGCGGGGTTGATGGCGTAGCCGGCGTTCGTGCCCCACGCCATGCCGATCGCGACCACGATCAGGCCGATGATGAACGGCGCGAGGTTGGCGCCGGGTGAGGTGTTGCGCAGGTCGGTGACCGCGAGGATCAGGAACAGCAGGATCGCGGTGCCGATGATCTGGTCGCGGAACGCCCCCCAGGTGCCGACGTCGAGCGCCCCGTTGCCCGGCAGGGTGGAGAAGACGCCCTGCGACTTGATCGTGTGGCCGGGGTCGAAGCTGGCGAGCACCTCGCTGTAGTTCCAGCGCACGAGCAGGGCCGCGACGAACGCGCCCGCCGTCTGCGCCAGCGAGTAGGGCAGCACCTTGCGCCAGGAGAACCCGCGGAAGGCGGCCAGGGCGACGGTCACCGCCGGGTTGAGGTGCGCCCCGCTGATCCGGGCAGCGGTGTAGACGCCGAGCACGACGCCCAGGCCCCAGGCCCAGGTGATGCTGTCATGGTCGCCGATCTCCGCGGCGACCACCTGGGCGACGACGCCCACGCCGAAGAGGATGAGGATCAGCGTCCCGGCGAACTCGGCGGCGAGCTCGCCGGCCAGCGTGTGCGGCTTGATGCGCTCGCGGAATGAGGCGGCCACGGTGCCCTCCCTGGACGGCGGTGCGCGGTGTGCGCCCCGGGCGAGCGACACAGTAGGTGTGACGCAGCTCTCACGACAATGGGTCCTGGCGCACGGGACCGGCCCGCTCGGGTGTGATCGGGAGCACACTCGCGGAACCCGTAGTCGAACACCCGAGGAGCGGTTGGGATGGCAGGCAACAGAGGCGTTGCGTACATCGAGCCCGGCAAGGTCGAGGTGCACGCGATCGACTACCCGAAGCTGGAGCTGCTGGACGGTCCCGGCGTCAACCCCGCGAACGTGGGGCGCAAGCTCAACCACGGCGTGATCCTCAAGGTGGTCACGACCAACATCTGCGGCAGCGACCAGCACATGGTCCGCGGCCGGACGACGGCGCCGCCGAACCTGGTGCTGGGTCACGAGATCCTCGGCGAGGTGGCGGAGACCGGCCCGGACGTGGAGTTCATCCAGGTCGGCGACCTGGTCTCGGTGCCGTTCAACATCGCCTGCGGGCGGTGCCGGAACTGCAAGGAGGGCAAGACCGGGATCTGCCTGAACGTGAACCCGGCCCGCCCGGGCGCCGCCTACGGCTACGTCGACATGGGCGGCTGGGTCGGTGGGCAGGCGGAGTACGTCACCGTGCCCTACGCCGACTGGAACCTGCTCCGGTTCCCCGACCGCGACCAGGCGATGGAGAAGATCCTCGACCTGGCCATGCTGTCGGACATCTTCCCGACCGGTTTCCACGGCGCGGTCACCGCCGGCGTGAAGCCCGGGTCGACCGTCTACATCGCCGGGGCCGGCCCGGTCGGGCTGGCGGCCGCCGTCGGCGCCCAGCTGCTGGGCGCGGCCGTGGTCATCGTCGCCGACCTCAACGAGGACCGGCTGGCGCAGGCGCGCAGCTTCGGCTGCGAGACCGTCGACGTCAGCAAGGGCGAGCCCAAGGAGCAGATCGAGCAGATCCTGGGCGTGCCCGAGGTGGACGCCGGCGTCGACGCGGTCGGCTTCGAGGCGCGCGGCCACGGCGAGGGCGCGGCCAAGGAGGCACCCGCCACGGTGCTGAACTCGCTGATGGAGGTCACCGCGGCCGGCGGGTCGATCGGCATCCCCGGCCTGTACGTGACCGGTGACCCCGGCGGCATCGACGAGGCCGCGAAGGTCGGCTCGCTGTCGCTGTCGCTGGGCACCGGCTGGGCCAAGTCGATCGCCTTCACCACCGGCCAGTGCCCGGTGATGCGCTACAACCGGCAGCTGATGATGGCGATCCTGCACGACAAGGTGCAGGTGGCGAAGGCGGTCAACGCCACGGTCATCTCCCTGGACGAGGCCCCGAAGGGGTACCAGGAGTTCGACTCCGGCGCGGCCCGCAAGTACGTGATCGACCCGAACGGCATGGTGGGCAACCGCACGGCCGCCTGAGCCGCGCGCCCGTCACCACAGGTCGCCCCGGCGCCAGTCGCACACCAGCCGCCCGGCGGTGTGCAGCGGTGCCGGGGTGGCCGGGGTGGGCAGCACGAACACGCTCTCGTCGGGCGTCTCGCGGACGCCGTCCGGGGTGAGCGCTGCGGTGGCTCCGCGCCAGGGGGTCCAGCCGCGGGCGGTGTACAGCCGGGCGCCCTCCGCGCTGGCCGCCAGGGCGCCCAGCTCGAAGCCGCCGGTGACCAGCCGCTCGACCTCGGCCATCACCGCCGTCCCGACGCCCCGGCGCCGGTGGGCGGCCGCGGTGGCGACCGCCTCGACGTAACCGGTGCGCAACGTCCGGCCGTCGGCGATCAGCTGCCGGACGACGACCGCCGCGTGGCCGGCCGGCTCGCCGTCGACGGTGGCCAGCACGTGCACCCCGCCGAGCGCGTGCGACCAGTCGTCGTCGGCGAAGTCCCCGAACGCCGCGTCGAGGAAGGCGCGCAGCGCGGGCAGCTCCCCGGCCAGGTCGGCGGTGGGGGCGGTGCGCAGGCGCAGGCTCACCCGGCGGCTCGCGGTCCGGGCGTGCGGGCGGTCGACACCCCGGGGGAGTGGCCCCCGCGGTGGGCGGCGAAACGCAGCACGGGGCGGGGACGACGAAGGCCCAGGTCGGCGAGTCGCTGACCTGGGCCTTCGGGTGCTGAGCGGGTGACGAGAATCGAACTCGCACTGTCAGCTTGGGAAGCTGATGTTCTACCATTGAACTACACCCGCAGAGGCTCGAGCAGGAGCTCGCCTCGGCGATGAGAGTACCAAGTTCCCCGCACCGCCCGGACACCGCCCGGCCGGGCACCCCTCCGCGCGGAGGAGTGCCCGGCCGCGCCGCTCAGAGGGACGTGCCGCCGCAGCCGCCCGCGCAGCCCGCCGTCCAGAAGGACGTCGACAGCTTCGCGAACTTGCCGGTGCGGACCAGCCGCTCGCCGTGCGGACCGGTCGCCGGGCTGGCCACCGCGGGAGTGGTGGTCCCGGCGCCGCCGCCCGACCCGGAGCCCGAGCCGCCCGTGCCAGAGCCCGAGCCGCCCGTGCCGGAGCCCGAGCCGCCCGTGCCGGAGCCCGAGCCGCCTGGGCCGGAGCCCGAGCCGCCCGTGCCGCCCGAGCCGGCCGGCGGCGTGCTGCCGCCCGCCGACGCGTCGGCCACGTACGTCAGCCCGCCCGGGAGCACCGAGGACCGGGTGCCGGTGGCGTCGAAGACGGTCACGTCGTAGCTGCCGGCGACCAGCGCCGGGGCCAGGAAGCTGACCGACGTCGGGCCGGTGGCGACGACGGTCGCCGTCCGGGTGGCGCCGATCCGGATCCGCGGCCCGGTGGGCAGCGCGTTCCCGGTCACGGTGACGACCGTGCCGCCCGCCGTCCCGACACGGGACGGCGAGATGCTGGTCAGCCCGAAGGCGCCGACGGCCGGGTAGCGGACGACGTCCGGGCTGCCCGTGCCCGGGTCGGCCGGGCCGGACGACCCGGAGCCCGAGCCGCCGGAGCCCGAGCCGCCGGACCCGCCGGCCGCCGGGGAACCGGTCGAGGGCTGGCCGGGGGACGGCGAGCCGGTGCCCGGGGTGCCGCTGCCGGAGCCGGTCGGCGGCTGACCGGTGGACGGCGAGCCCGGGGAGGGCTGGCCGCTGGACGGCGAGCCGGTGCCCGGGGTGCCGCTGCCCGACCCGGTCGACGGCGGGGTGGCACCGGTCGACGGGCGGGTGCCCCCACCGGTCGCCCCCGGACCCGAGCCAGAGCCCGACCCGGTGCCGGAGCCGGCGGGCCCGGAGCCGGCGGAGCCCGACGAGCCGGAGCCGGAGCCCGAGCCGCTGGGACCCGAGGCGTCGGAGCCCGAGGGGCCCGAGCCCGAGGGGCCCGAGGCGCCCGAGCCCGAGGAGCCGCCGGAGCCGGACGAGCCGGAGCCGGACGAGCCGGAGCCGGACGAGCCGGAGCCGGACGAGCCCGACCCGACGGCGGCCACGCGCAGCGGTGCCGCCACCGGACCGCCGACCGCGGCGCCGTTGCGGGTCAGCTGCACGGTGAGGGCGTACTCGCCCTCGCCGAGGGACAGCGTCGGGCTGAGCACCTGACCGTCGACGGTCGGCAGCGAGCCGAGCGGGAAGGTCACCTCACCGGCGTCGTCCGTCGTCCCGGTGCGGCCGGCGAGCTGCACCGGGACGTCGGCGACGGCCCACACCTCACCGTTCCACCGCATGCCCAGGCCCAGCGTGACCGACCAGTCCCCGGCCGCGGCCGGGGCGCTGACCTGCACCTGCGGGGTCTGCGTGCCGGCGGTGCCGGTCATGCCGCTGAACCGGTAGGAGAGCTCGCGGGCGCCACCGGTCCTCGACACGTTCAGCCGGGCGCCGCTGACCGACCGGCCGCGGAAGGCGGCGACCGGGTCGGCGTCGGCGAGCACGGCGGCCCGCAGGTCGAGGGCGGACGCCGCCGGCCGGGCCGCGCGGTACAGCGCGACCGCCGCGGCGACCTGCGGTGCGGCGATCGAGGTGCCCGACACCAGGCGGTACCCGCCGTCGTTCCAGGTGGTGAACACCAGCGTGCCGGGGGCGAACAGGTCGACCGAGGTCGCGCCCCAGGCGGAGAAGTCGCTGACCGTGTCCTGCGCGGTGGAGGAGCCCACGGTGAGCACGTTGGCCTCGGTCAGGTCGGCCGGGTACATCAGCGAGGTGTCCCGGTCGACCGCGTCGTTGCCGGCCGCGGCGACCACGAGCACGCCCTTGGACGCCGCGTAGGCGACCGCCGAGCGCAGGTTGGCCAGCTGGGTGCCGCCGCTCGGGCCGCCCCACGACGCGTTGACCACGGTCGCGCCGTGGTCGGCGGCGTACCGGATGGCCTGCGCCCCGAGGTTGGGGTCGACGGTCTCGCCGCTGCCGATGACCAGCGGCATGATCGTCACGTTCGGCGCGACGCCGGTCCCGCCGGCGCCGTTGTCCTTGCGGGCCGCGATGACCCCGGAGACGGTCGTGCCGTGGCTGCCGCCGGCGCCGTTGTCGACGTCGGGCGAGTTCGTCGTGAAGTTCCAGCCGTGGCAGTCGCCGGTTAGGCCGTTGCCGTCGGTGTCGGTCGCGCCGCAGGGCTGTACCGGGTTGGTCCACAGCGCACCGACGAGGTCCGGGTGGTCGGAGTCGTAGCCGGTGTCGACGACGGCGACCACGACGCCGCGGCCGGTCGTGGTGTCCCAGGCGGCCGAGCCGTCGATGTCGGCGTCCGCCGTCGCGGCCTGCTGGTAGGCGTTGGACCCGGTGTTCTCCAGGTGCCAGCCGTACCCGGCGTAGTACGGGTCGGTCGCGGTGCCGAGCACCGGCACCGGCGTCGAGACCTCGACGGTGCGCACGCCCGCGACGTCCCGCAGCGCCTGCGGCACCAGCCCGTCGGTGGCCACCAGCGCCGACCCGTCGAACAGCCGCTGCGCGTTGGTGACCCCGGGCTGCTGCTCCAGGGTGGCCAGGAAGCCGGGGGTGGCGTCGCCGGCGTCCGCGGTGACGACGTAGCGGGTCAGCCCGTCGCCCGCGCCGTAGCCGTCGGCCACCGCGACCGGGGGGTCGGCGAGGGCGTCGACGGCGGCCGCCCCGCCGAAGCCGGTGAGCGCCGCGGCGCCGGCCGCGATCAGCCGGAGGCGGCGGCGCCGCGTCCCGCCGGTGCTGCGGGGCTGCCGCCCAGCAGTGGTCGCCATGGGTCCTCCTCCGCGCGCCGCCGGGTGCGGGCACGCTCCGGGGGACAACGGCAGCCCGGACGGCGGCCTGGAGCGCATCCGGGCAGATCGACCCGGTCGGGTGAACCGGTCAGCCGCGCATGACCTGCAGGAAGCCGGTCATCTCCGACCGCAGCTGCTCGGCCATCCGCGACAACCCGGTGGCGTCGGAACCGGCCGGCCCGAGCGACGACGACCCGTCGACGGCCGCGACGATGCCGTCGACCAGGCCGGTCATCTCCTCGACGGTCGACCCGACGTTGGTCATCACCGTCGAGACGTCACCGCAGGCAGCGCGCACCGACTCCACCTGAGCGGTCACCCGCTCGGTGGCCCGTGCGGTCTGGTCCGCGAGGTCCTTCACCTCGCTGGCCACGACGGCGAAGCCCTTCCCGCTCTCGCCGGCGCGGGCCGCCTCGATCGTGGCGTTGAGCGCGAGCAGCCGGGTCTGGTCGGCGACGGTCTCGATCATCGCGATGACCTGCTGGATCTCCGTCGACGACCGGTCGAGCGAGGCGATCGTCGCGCGGGCGCGGCTGACCTCCGCGCCGGCCGCGGTGGCGGCGCCGGTCAGCCCGGCCGCGCTGGCGCTCAGCTCGGTGGCGGCGGTGGCCACACCCTCGCTGGTCGCCAGCACCACCGACTCGAACTCGTCGGCCAGCCGGAACCGGCTGTCCCGGGCCTCCGTCACCCGGTCCTGCGTCCGGCGCATCGCGTCCCGGGCGTCGTTGATGTCCGCGGCGCCGTGCCGGTAGGCACCCGGGAGCCCGGTCAGCAGCACCTGCCGGTGGAAGCGGCCCTCCGCCGCGGAGGTCAGCGCCGCGCTGGACTCGCGGACGTACGCGTCGGACACGTCGAGCGCGCGGTTGACGCTGTTCTGCAGGGCGACGAGCTGCGGGACGTCGTCCGAGCCGGGCACCGGCCGGGCTCGGGACTCCAGGTCGCCGTGCGCCGCGGCGTCGCAGGACTCGGTCAGCGCTTGGACGAAGGCCCGGTAGACCGCCAGCTCGGCGGCCTCGCCGCCGCGGTCGGTGCGTCGTCCCACGGTCACGCGCCCTTCTCTGAGATGACCGACCAGATGAGGTCCTCGTAGCTGGACGCCCGCTCGGCGACCAGGCGCCGGAACAGTGCGGAGGACGCCTCGACCGCGGCCCGGCCGCCGGCGTGGCGCCGTTCCTCGGCCAGCAGCTGCTCGTAGAGCGGGCGGACTGCGGCGATCGCCGCCGGTGCCGGGCACCGGCGGTTGGAGTGGTAGCCGACGATCCGGCCGGCCGCGTCCCGCGAGGGGGTCACGTGGGCCAGCACCCAGTAGTGGGCCCCGTCCGCAGCCAGGTTGACGATGTAGGCGAACAGCTCCTGGCCGGCCGCAAGGGTCTCCCAGAGCAGCCCGAACACCGCTCTGGGCATGTCGGGGTGGCGGATCAGGTTGTGCGGCTGCCCGACGACCTCGTCGAGCGCGTAGGCGCCGACCCGCAGGAACACGTCGTTGGCGTAGGTGATCACGCCCCGGGTGTCGGTCTTCGAGACGATCAGCTCGTCGGGGGAGAACGTGCGCTCGACCCCGGTCGGGGTGGGCGTCCTCCGCCCGCTGCGCGGGCGCGCCGGCGCCGGCCGGGTCATCGTCACGGGTTCCACTTCCTGCCGACCGGGTTCCGGCACGATGCCGTACCTCGTGTCTCGGCAGCCCGCGCCCGGTCTGCACCCGAACCTCCGCAGCAGGGACCAAGGGCCCTGCTGCCTAGACTCCGCGCCATGCTGCTGTCCGACCGCGACATCCGTGCCGCCCTCGACGCCGGCCGGCTCGGCATCTCCCCGTTCGACGAGGCGATGGTCCAGCCCTCGAGCCTCGACGTCCGGCTGGACAGGTTCTTCCGGGTGTTCAACAACGCCCGGTACACCCACATCGACCCGGCGCAGCAGCAGGACGACCTGACCACGCTGGTGGAGCCGGCCGGCGACGACCCGTTCGTGCTGCACCCCGGCGAGTTCGTGCTCGGCTCGACGCTGGAGGTCGTCTCGGTCCCCGACGACCTGGCCGCGCGGCTGGAGGGCAAGTCGTCGCTGGGCCGGCTGGGCCTGCTCACCCACTCGACCGCCGGCTTCGTCGACCCCGGGTTCTCCGGGCACATCACGCTCGAGCTGTCGAACGTGGCCAACCTGCCGATCACGCTGTGGCCGGGCATGAAGATCGGCCAGCTCTGCCTGTTCCAGCTCAGCTCGCCCGCCGAGCACCCCTACGGCTCGGCGGTCTACGGCTCCCGCTACCAGGACCAGCGCGGGCCCACGCCGTCCCGCTCGTTCCGCAACTTCTCCGTCGCCGACACCCGGCGCCCCGACCCCGCCAGCCCGCTGTCCTGACCTCCGCCGCCGGGGGACCACCGGTCGGGTGAACAGTCGTGCACGACCTGGTTCCGGACGGCGATCGCGGGTAGGCCGCTGACATGGACCCCCGGGACACCGCCGTTCTGCTGCCGCCGTCGTCCGCCGATGCCGGCGACGGGGTCGACGACGGCTTCTTCGACTGCGCCGAGGAGTCGGCGCACTACGCGTTCGGGGTCCAGCTGCTGCTGACCTCCTACTCCGCGGTCGTGCCCTGGCAGCGCGAGGGCGTCGCGGAGCTCGGCAGCGGCGACGCGCGGGCGATCGCGCACGTGGTGGGCGCCCTGCCGCAGCTGCGGGTGCGCGGCACCGACATCAGCGCCAGCTCGGTGGAGCGGGCACGCGAGACCATCGCCGGGATCGGCGTCGCCGACCGGTACACCGTGCACCACGGCGACTTCTTCGACTGGGCCGAGCACACCGGCCCCGACCGGCTGTCGACGGTGATCGCGAACCCGCCGTACATCCCCGCCCCCGACGGCGACATCCGGATGCCCGAGCTGTGGGGCGGCTGGTACGGCAACGACCTCTCGCTGCGGCTCGTCGACGCCGGCTTCGACCACGTGCTGATCGCGCTGCCCAGCTACTCCGACCCGGCCGCCACCGTGGCCGCGGCCCAGCAGAAGGGCTACCGGACGGCGAACTTCCTGGCGATGGGCCTGGAGTTCGGTGCCTACAGCCGGGAGCCGAAGGTGCGCGAGCACATCGCCCGGCTGCGCGAGGAGGGCCGCGGCTGGGCCGGTGACGACGAGTACGTGGTGGCCGTCGCCCTGCTGACCCGCTCGCCGCTGGTCACCCGCGACCGCTCCGCCGAGCTGCTGCGGGCCCTCCAGCTCACCGTCTGACGCGCCGCCGGCTCAGGACCGCGGCGGCACGCTGACCGGCGGCTCCGCGCCGGCCACCTCCACCTCGGGCCCGCCGTCCGCCGCCGGGGCGGCCGGCAGCCCGCGCACCTCGTCGTCGACGAACCGCGGCCGGCAGACGTACCAGCCGACGACGGCGAGCAGTGCCACGCCGGCGTACACCAGCACGAACATGCCGGTGTACCCGCCGGTGGCGCCGCGGAGCAGGCCCACCAGCAGCGGGCCGACGCCGGCGAGCGCGTAGCCCCAGCCCTGGGAGAACGTCGACAGCGCGCCGACGGAGTCCGGCGTCCGCCCGCGCAGGCCGATCAGCGCCAGGATCATCGGGAAGGTCCCCATGCCGACCGCGAGCAGGCTCAGCCACAGCCAGGCGGCGCCCAGCGGCCACAGCAGCAGGCCGGTCCAGCCCGCCAGGTAGCAGGCGATGAAGCCGACGAGCATCGGCCGCTGCCAGTGCTGGCGCACCGTGCCGCTGGGCACCAGCGCGCCCAGCGGGATGCCGATCAGGCCGTTGACGCCCACCAGCAGCCCCGCCGTGGAGGCGGCCATGCCCTGGTCGCGCAGGTACTGCGCGGTCCAGCCGATCACGATGTAGGCCTGCATCGACTGCAGGCCGAAGAAGGCCGCCATCGCCCAGGCCAGCCGGCTGCGGAACATCGCCCGCACCGGGACGGTCACCCGCCGGCCGGGCACGGCGCCCGGCCGGACCGGGACGACGAGCCACGGCAGGATGCTGACCACGGCGAACACCGACCACAGGCCCAGCCCCCAGCGCCAGCCGTCGTCGCCCACGCGGTCGGCGACCGCGGGGGTGACGATGCTGCTCAGCGCGCTGCCCAGCGACAGCGCCCCGCCGTAGGCGCCCACCACCAGGCCGGTCCGGCCGGGGAACCACTTCTTCACCAGCCCCGGCAGCATGACGTTGCCCAGCGCGCCGCCGACCATCGCCGCCACGGTGCCGACCAGGAACAGCGCCGGCGAGCTCACCACCGCGCGGCCCACCAGGCCGAGGGTCATCGCCAGCAGCGCGGCGGCCAGCACGTGCCCGTCGCGGAACCGGGCGGCCAGCGGCGGGCCGGTGAAGCCGATCAGCGCGAAGCAGATGACCGGCATGCTGGTGATCAGCCCGGCCAGCCCGGAGGAGACGCCCAGCCCCTGCTCGACCTCCTCGAGCACGGGGCCGACGCTGCCGACCGCCGTCCGGAGGTTGAAGCCGGTCAGCACGATGGCGACGGCGACCAGGACCAGCCCGCGGCGGGAGACGGGCGTGCTGGAGGCCGGGGCGCTGCGGGTCACGTGCCCGGATTCTCCACCCCGTGCCCCCGTCGCTGCCGGGCGGGGAGGTCAGGTGGCCCGGCCGCCGACGGCGCGCACCCGCGGCACCGACCCCGGCACCCGCCGCCACACCGCCCGCTGCAGGCCGAGGGTGACCAGCGCCGCGAGCACGATGCCCAGCAGGTTCACCCCGAGCTGGGTGGCCGCCTCCTGCAGCGACGAGCCGCTGCCCAGGGCCAGCGACAGGCCGATGTCGCCGGCGGCCGGCACGGTGGTGACCGAGATGAAGACGCCGACCAGGGCGCCGCTCCGGCCCGCGGTCAGCGACAGCACCCCGGCGATCCCGGCCAGCACCGCGACCACCAACGACCACGTGTCCGGCGAGGTGATGAACGCGGTGTTCGGCCGGTCGCGGGTGAGCAGCGACGGGTCGACCCAGCCCAGCCCGCGGGCGGCCAGCGCCAGCAGGGCGGTCACCGCGATGGCCACGGCGAAGCCGGTGCCCAGGGAGACCAGCGCCGACCGGCCCAGCGACGGCCGGCGGTGCACCAGCGCGAGCGCCAGCGCGGCCAGCGGCCCGAACTCCGGCCCGAGCACCATCGCGCCGACGGTGAGGATGGCGGAGTCGGTGACGATCGCGATCGCGGCCAGCAGCGTGGCGATGGTCAGGAACGACAGGAAGGCCACGCTGAGGGCGGCGTCGGCGGCCGTCGTCCGGACGACCTGCTCCCAGACGACGGCGTCCGCGCCGTCCCCGGGTGCCCGGCGCTCGGCCTCCTCCGCCGGGCGCGACACCGCCGCGTCGACCGACTCCATGGCGATCCCGCCGTCGACGTCGACGTGCAGCCGACGCAGCTCGCGCACCAGCCCGTCGGCGGACTCGCGGGCGACGTCGGCGAGGAACAGGTCGCCGGCCGGGGTCACGGCCGCCCCGGGCAGGACCGCGAGGTGGGCGACGCCCTCGCTGCCCGTGAACAGCTCGCGGACGTCGTCCGACCGGTCGGCGGGCACGACGACCCGCAGGTGGAGCAGCACAGCAGATGTCTACCGCCCGGCGAACGCCGCTGTTACCGGGTGCCCTGGACGGTGACCGTGGTGTCGGCGACCTCGCGGGTGCTGCCGTCGGCCGCGAGCGCCAGCACGGCGAGCCGGTGCGGGCCGTCGCCGGCCGGGGCAGCCACCACCAGCGTCGGCGACAGGCACTGCTGCAGCTGCAGCGCGGGCCCGGCGGGGGTGTCGGTGTAGCTGACCGTGCTGCCGGCGTCGCCGCGCACCGGGGCGCCGTCGACGGTGACCACGTACGAGGCGTCGTCCGGGCCGGTGAGCCGGTAGCGCAGCGGCGTCCCGGCGTCGACGACGCTGTGCTCGACGGCGATCGCCGGGGAGTCGCAGTCGGCGGTCAGCGGCACCGCGTCGCCGCTGCGGCCCTGGGTGAAGCCGAGGACGCCGAGCACCACCACCGCGACGCCCAGCCAGGTCCAGTGCCGGCCGCGGCGGATCGGCGGGCGGTCGTCGGCGAGGGTGCGCTGGTCGTTGATGTCGCGCGCGTAGTGCACGGCGCTGCGGCGGTTGCCGGCCGCGAGCTCCGGGTCCTCGCGGCCCCGGACGCCACCGAAGAGGAAGCTCACGCCGCCAGTGTCCCCTGCGGCGGCGCGGCGCCGTTCCCCTGCACGAACGGCTGTCCGCCCGCACCAACGCTGGTAGAGGGGGACAGCCGGTGATCAGGTCACCTGATCAGTGCTGAGCTCAGTGCTGGGTGGCCGCCGAGCCGGTGCCGGCCGGGTCGTCGGGCTCGGTGCCCACCTCCGGGCCGGACCCGGTGCCCGGCGTGCCCACGGGCGCCATCGAGCGCAGCAGGATCTGGCTGACGTCGAGCACCTCGACGTGCTCCTTGGCCTCGCCGGCCTGCTTCTTGCTGGTCACCGCGTCGCTCAGCATCGTGATGCAGAACGGGCAGGCGGTGGAGATGACGTCGGGGTCGAGCTCGAGCGCCTCCTCGGTGCGCTCGACGTTGATCCGCTTGCCGATCTTCTCCTCCATCCACATCCGCGCGCCGCCGGCGCCGCAGCAGAAGCCGCGGTCCTTGCAGCGGTGCATCTCACTCGTGGACAGGCCCTGCACGGAGTCGAGGATCTCCCGCGGCGGGGTGTAGACCTTGTTGTGCCGGCCCAGGAAGCACGGGTCGTGGTAGGTCACCTTGCGGTCCACCGGCGTGACCGGGGTGAGCCGGCCGTCCTCGACCAGCTGGCCGAGCAGCTGCGTGTGGTGGACGACGTCGAAGTCGCCGCCGAGCTGCGGGTACTCCCGGCCCAGCGAGTTGAAGCAGTGCGGGCAGGTGGCGACGATCTTCCGCCGCCCCTTCTCCCGCCCCTCGAAGACGCCGTTGAGCGTCTCGACGTTCTCCGCCGCCAGCATCTGGAAGACGAACTCGTTGCCCATCCGGCGGGCCGGGTCGCCCGAGCAGGTCTCGCCCGACCCTAGGACGGCGAACTCGACGCCGGCGATGTGCAGCAGCTCCGCGACCGCCTTGGTGACCTTCTTGGCGCGGTCGTCGATGGCGCCGGCGCAGCCGACCCAGAACAGGTACTCGACGTCGTCGTCGATCGCGCCGTCGACCTGCTTCACCTCGAAGTCGAGGTCCTTCATCCAGTCGTCGCGGACGCTGGGCTGCACGCCCCACGGGTTGCCGCGGTTCTCCAGGTTGCGCAGCATCACGCCGGCCTCGGACGGGAAGCTGGACTCGATGAGCACCTGGTAGCGGCGCATGTCCATGATGTGGTCGACGTGCTCGATGTCGACCGGGCACTGCTCGACGCAGGCGCCGCAGCTGGTGCAGCTCCACAGCACGTCGGGGTCGATGACCCCGCCCTCCTCGAGCGTGCCGACCAGCGGCCGGTGCGCCTGGGCGTCGTTGGTGCCCGGGATGCGGGCGAACCCGGACGCCCAGACCTGCTCGTCGCTGGGCTGCAGGACGCTGTAGTCGGCGAAGTCGGGGGCGTCGTCGGAGGCCTTCTGCACGCCGGTCAGGTACGGGGCCTTGGCGTACAGGTGGTCCCGCAGGTCCATCACGACCATCTTGGGCGACAACGGCTTGCCGGTGTTCCAGGCCGGGCACTGGCTCTGGCACCGCCCGCACTCGGTGCAGGTGGTGAAGTCCAGCATCCCCTTCCAGGTGAAGTCCTCGATCTTGCCGCGCCCGAAGACGTCGTCCTCGCCCGGGTCCTCGAAGTCGATGGGCTGCCCGTTGCTCATCATCGGCTGCAGCGGGCCGAGCGCCGGCGCGCCGTCGGCCTCGCGCTTCAGGTAGATGTTGAAGAACGCGCTGAACCGGTGCCACGCGACGCCCATGTTCAGCACCCGGGAGATGGTGATCAGCCAGACGAGGCTCACCACGACCTTCACGAACGCGACCACGCTCAGCAGGTCCGGGTTCGCCGGCACCAGGTGCGACAGCGCGCCGGAGACCGGGTGCGACCAGGACGGCGCGTCGGTGAGGCCGGCGGCGACCTTGATCGCCCGGATGGCCAGGATGCAGATGCCGATGACCAGGACGACGGCCTCGACGAAGTAGCCGCGGCCCTCGTTCGACCCGGCGAACCGGCTGCCCCGGCCCTGGCGGCGCGGGTGGTCGTACTGGCGCCGCACGATCAGGTACAGGATGCCCAGCGTCGTCCCGGTGCCGATGACGTCGACGAACAGGTTCCACAGGCTCCACTCGCCGATCAGCGGCAGGTGGAACGCCGGGTCCCAGACCTCGCCGAAGGCCTCGACCAGGGTGAGGAACAGCCCGTAGAAGCCGACGAAGACGAACCAGTGGGCGACGCCGATCGCCGACCACTTGAGCATCCGGGTGTGGCCCAGCGACTCGACGACCAGCGTCCTGACCCGGGAGCCGACCGGGCCGGTGCGCCCGGGGGCCGGCTGACCGGTCCGGAGGATGCGCAGGATCGCGCGGACGGCCTTGGTCGCGTACACCACCGACACGGCCAGCAGGAGCACGGCGAGCGTGCCGAGGACGATCTGCAGCGGGCCCATGGGCTCCCTCTCGTGCGCGTGCGCGGGCGTCGTCGCCCTGCCCGGCTGCGGACACTAGCCGGGCCGCCACAGGCTACTCGTCGGTAACCGGTGCGCCGGTGCGCGTCGGGGAATTCGCGGGCCCCGGGAACACCCGACGCCGACGTGCCGTTACCCTGGGCAGGAAAGTTGAGCGGACCACGCGCAAGGCGGTTCGACCGCTGCCGAGGTCCCTCGACCACCGGACCAGCAAGAGACCCACCCCGCAACCACAGGAGAGCCATCCATGGCACGAGCGGTCGGCATCGACCTCGGCACCACCAACTCCGTCGTCGCGGTCCTGGAGGGCGGTGAGCCCACGGTCATCGCGAACTCCGAGGGCGCCCGGACCACCCCGTCGGTCGTCGCCTTCGCCAAGAACGGCGAGGTCCTCGTCGGTCAGTCGGCGAAGAACCAGGCGGTCACCAACGTCGACCGGACGATCCGCAGCGTCAAGCGCGAGATCGGCACCACCTGGAAGACCGGCGACATCGACGGCAAGCAGTACACGCCGCAGGAGATCAGCGCCCGCGTGCTGCAGAAGCTGAAGCGGGACGCCGAGACCTACCTGGGCGAGCCGGTCACCGACGCGGTCATCACCGTGCCGGCGTACTTCGAGGACGCGCAGCGCCAGGCCACCAAGGAGGCCGGTGAGATCGCGGGCCTCAACGTCCTGCGCATCGTCAACGAGCCGACCGCCGCCGCGCTGGCCTACGGGCTGGACAAGGGCGAGACCGAGCAGACGATCCTCGTCTTCGACCTCGGTGGTGGCACGTTCGACGTGTCGCTGCTGGAGATCGGCGACGGCGTCATCGAGGTCAAGGCCACCGCCGGTGACAACCACCTCGGCGGCGACGACTGGGACCAGAAGGTCGTCGACCACCTGGTCAAGACCTTCAACGTGTCCAACGGCATCGACCTGTCCAAGGACAAGCTGGCCATGCAGCGGCTCCGCGAGGCCGCCGAGCGCGCCAAGATCGAGCTGTCCGGCGCGCAGTCGACCAACGTGAACCTGCCGTACATCACGGCCGGCGCCGAGGGCCCGCTGCACCTGGACGTCACCATCACCCGCGCCGAGTTCCAGCGGATGACCCAGGACCTGCTCGAGCGCACCCGCGCGCCGTTCAACCAGGTCGTCCGGGACGCCGGCATCTCCGTGGGCGACATCGACCACGTCGTCCTCGTCGGTGGCTCGACCCGCATGCCGGCCGTCACCGACCTGGTGCGCGAGCTGACCGGGGGCAAGGAGCCCAACAAGGGCGTCAACCCCGACGAGGTCGTCGCCGTGGGCGCGGCCCTGCAGGCCGGTGTCCTCCGCGGCGAGGTCAAGGACGTCCTGCTGCTCGACGTCACCCCGCTGTCCCTGGGCATCGAGACCAAGGGCGGGATCATGACCAAGCTCATCGAGCGCAACACCACGATCCCGACCAAGCGCTCGGAGATCTTCACGACGGCCGACGACAACCAGCCGTCCGTGCAGATCCAGGTCTTCCAGGGCGAGCGCGAGATGGCCGCCTACAACAAGAAGCTCGGCATGTTCGAGCTGACCGGTCTGCCCCCGGCGCCCCGCGGCGTCCCGCAGATCGAGGTGGCCTTCGACATCGACGCCAACGGCATCGTGCACGTCACCGCCAAGGACCTCGGGACGGGCAAGGAGCAGTCGATGACGATCACCGGCGGCTCGGCCCTGCCCAAGGACGACATCGAGCGGATGATGAAGGACGCCGAGGCGCACGCCGAGGAGGACAAGCGCCGCCGCGACGAGGCGGAGACCCGCAACCTCGCCGAGTCGCTGCAGTACCAGACCGAGAAGTTCCTGGCCGAGAACGGGGACAAGATCCCCGAGGACAAGAAGTCCGAGCTCGGCGAGGCCCTCGGTGAGCTGCGCGGCGCCCTCGGTGGCTCCGACATCGCGGCCATCAAGGCCGCACAGGAGAAGGTCGCCCGCATCTCCCAGGAGGTCGGTGGCGCGCTGTACGCCCAGGCGCAGGAGACCCCCGGTGCCGAGGGGGCCGGCGCGGCTGGTGCCACCGGTGCCGAGAACGCCTCCGCGGCGGCCGACGACGACGTCGTCGACGCCGAGATCGTCGACGAGGACACCGACAAGCGCTGACACCGCGCACCCGGTCCGGCGGGCCGCCTCTCGGGGTGGTCCGCCGGCCGGGTCACGGGGGGAGACCGATGAGCCAGCAGGACGAGCAGGCGCCGCGGGTGGTCATCCAGGACTTGCGGCGCATCGACCCGACCAGTGGCGCGGTCCGCGAGCAGGCCGGCGGGCAGCCGGCCGGCGCGGCGCCGGCGCGAGGAGAGCAGATGAGCGAGAACGAGACGGCAACCGGTCCCGTGGTGGACGGCGGCCCCGAGCAGCCGGCCGCCCCGGTCGACGCGGGCAACGACGACGCCGCCCGCCAGCTGGCCGAGCGCACCGAGGACCTGCAGCGGGTCACCGCCGAGTACGCCAACTACCGGCGCCGGGTGGACCGGGACCGGGTCGCGGTCGTCGACCAGGCGGCGGAGCGGTTCGCCGCCCAGCTGTTCCCGGTCGTCGACGACATCGAGCGGGCCCGGGACCACGGTGACCTCACCGGCGCGTTCAAGGTGGTCGCCGACCGGGTGCTCGGGCTGCTCGACGGCCTGGGCGTCGAGTCGTTCGGGCAGGCCGGCGACCCGTTCGACCCCTCGCTGCACGAGGCGGTGCTGCACGACACCTCCCCGGAGGTGACCGTGCCGACCGCCACCACCGTGCTGCGGCCGGGCTACCGCCGCGGCGACAAGGTGCTGCGCACAGCGATGGTCGGGGTCAGCGACCCCGAGTCGCCCGCCCCGGCCGACGCCGGGCAGGCGCAGCCGGCCGACGGCCCCGCCGCGGGCTGACACCACCGGCGTGCCCGGCCCGTGTCCTGACCGGGACGCGGGCCGGGCACGCCGCACACCCGGAACCACCAGCAGAGAGGGGGACGCCCGATGAGCAGCACCCGGGACTTCGTCGAGAAGGACTACTACGCGGCCCTGGGCGTCGCCAAGGACGCCGACGCCGCGGCGATCAAGAAGGCCTACCGCCAGCTCGCCCGCGAGCTGCACCCGGACAAGAACCCCGGCAACACCCAGGCCGAGACCCGCTTCAAGGAGGTCTCCGAGGCCTACGACGTGCTGTCGGACCCGAAGCGCCGCGCCGAGTACGACGAGGCCCGCCGGCTGTTCGCCGGTGGCGGCTTCCGGCCCGGCGCGAGCGGCCCCGGTGGCTTCCCGGGCGGCTTCCCCGGCGGCACCGGCCAGCCCTTCGACTTCGGCGACATCTTCGGCGGCGCGAGCACCGGCACCGCGGGCGGTCGCGCGGGCGGCCTCGGCGACCTGTTCGGCGGCCTGTTCGGCGGTGGCGCCGCCGGCGCCCCGGGCACCGCGCGCGGGCGCCAGCAGGCGGCGTCCGGCCCGGCCCGCGGCCAGGACGTCGAAACCGAGGCGACGCTGTCGTTCGACGAGGCCGTGCTGGGCGTGACCGTCCCGCTGCGGATGCAGAGCCCGGGCACCTGCGGCACCTGCCACGGCAACGGCGCGAAGCCCGGCACCAGCCCGCACACCTGCCCGGTGTGCAACGGCGCCGGGGTCACCAGCCGCAGCCAGGGCGCGTTCGCCTTCTCCGAGCCCTGCAAGGAGTGCCGCGGCACCGGCTCGGTCGTCGACGACCCGTGCCCGGAGTGCAAGGGCAGCGGCGTGACCAGCCAGGTCCGCACCATCACCGTGCGCATCCCGGCCGGCGTCAAGGACGGGCAGCGCATCCGGCTGGCCGGCAAGGGCGCCCCGGGCCGGCGCGGCGGGCAGGCCGGCGACCTCTTCGTGGTCGTCCACGTGGCGGCGTCCGAGCTGTTCGGCCGGAGCGGCAACGACCTGACGATCACCGTCCCGGTCTCCTTCGCCGAGGCCTCGCTCGGCACCACCCTCACCGTGCCGACCCTCGACGGGTCGGTGTCGTTGAAGGTCCCGGCCGGCACCAGCAGCGGGCGGACCTTCCGGGTGCGCGGGCGCGGGGTGCCCGGCAAGGGCGCCACCGGCGACCTGCTGGTCACCGTGGAGGTCGCGGTGCCCCAGCGCCTCACCCCGGCGGCCCGCGAGGCCATCGAGAAGCTGGCCGCCGAGCTGCCCGACGACCCGCGGCCGGAGATCACGGCCGCGCTCGCGAACGGAGGTGCCCGGTGACCGCGCCCGAGCCGCGTCGCGGTGTCGCCGACGACGCGCCGGTGTTCGTGATCTCGGTGGCCGCAGAGCTGGCCGGCATGCACGCCCAGACGCTGCGCCAGTACGACCGGCTCGGGCTGGTCAGCCCGGGCCGGACCGCGGGCGGCGGCCGCCGGTACAGCCCGCGCGACGTGGAGCTGCTGCGTGAGGTGCAGCGGCTGAGCCAGGAGGACGGCGTCAACCTGGCCGGGATCAAGCGGATCATCGACCTGGAGAGCCGGGTCGAGGCGCTGCAGGCCCGGGTCCAGGAGCTGCTGGCCGAGCTGGAGGTCGCCGAGACCCGGCGGATCGCCGCGGAGTCCGCCGTCCACGCCGGGTACCGGCACGACCTCATGCCCCGCTCGCAGCCCGGCGCCGCCCTCGTCGTGTGGCGACCCAGCGGGAAGTGACCGGTTCCGGGAACGCCGTGTCCCGGAACACCGTGTCCCGGGAACACCCGGCCCCGCTCGCACGTCGGACCGGCATGACGGTTTCACTGGGCATCGACAGCCGCGAGGCCTACGTGCGCCTGGAGCGCGAGGTCGCCCTCCTGCTGCGGCGGTCCCGCGCGATCCAGGGCCGGCTGGCGGGCAAGTTGCACACCGGCCTGGACGGCGCCGCGTACGGCCTGCTCGTCCTGCTCGACGACGCCGGCCCCCTCCGGGCCTCCGACGTCGTCGTCAAGCTCGGGCTGGACAAGAGCACCGTGAGCCGCCAGGTCGCCTCCCTGGTCGACCTGGGGCTCGTCGACCGGGCCGCCGACCCGGACGACGGCCGGGCGCAGGTCCTCTCCAT
The DNA here is from genome assembly GCF_040659695.1 of Modestobacter sp. NPDC049651. Taxonomy (NCBI): domain Bacteria; kingdom Bacillati; phylum Actinomycetota; class Actinomycetes; order Geodermatophilales; family Geodermatophilaceae; genus Modestobacter; species Modestobacter sp. NPDC049651. The sequence continues at coordinate 251,689 of NZ_JBFAOG010000001.1, read as the reverse complement.
CTCCGCCGACGGCCACCGGCGGCTCAGCGAGCTCCGGGACGCCCGGCGGGCCCGCTGGGAGGCCGACCTGGCCGACTGGGACACCACCGACGTCGCCACGCTCGGCGAGCTGCTCGGCCGGCTGAACCGGATCGGCGAGGCCCGCGAGGCCGAGGTCGCCCGCGGCTGAGGTCCCCGCGCACGCTGCCGCCCCGCCTCCCGGACGGGGGGCGGGGCGGCAGCCGGGGCCGGCCTACGACTCCAGGGACGCGTCCAGGCTGATGTCGACGGCGGACAGCGCCTTGCTCACCGGGCAGCCGACCTTGGCCGCCTGCGCCGCCTGCTGGAAGCCGTCGGCGTCCAGTCCGTCGACCTCCCCGCGGACGGTGAGCTTGATCGTGGTGATCGTCGGCGCGCCGTCCTGCTGGCCCAGGGTCACGTCGGCCCGGACCTCCAGCGACTGCGGGGTGCCGCCGGCCTTGCCGATCTCGCTGGACAGCGCCATCGCGTAGCACGACGAGTGCGCTGCCGCGATCAGCTCCTCGGGGCTGGTGGTGCCCCCGGCCTCGTCGGCGGTCCGCTTCGGGAAGCTGACCTCGTAGGTGCCGACCTTCGAGCTGCTCAGCTCGACCTGGCCGGACCCCTCCTGCAGCGTGCCGTTCCACGCGGTGCGGGCTGTGCGGGTGGGCATGGGACCTCCTCGCTCGGGGTGGTGGCCGGGGTCGGCCCCGGGCAGCACCCTCGCCTGTCGTGCACGACGGTTCCGCGGGTCGTGGCGGAGCCACGACCCCCGGCGCGTCCTACCCGATCGGGCGCGCCCAAACGCCCTCAGGCCGTGGCGCGCGGCGCGGCGACCCGGGTGGTGATCTCCCGCAGCTGGTCCTTGAGCCCGTCGAACTGCTGCTGGTCGAGCTCCAGCGTGCCGATCATCTCCGCGGAGATCTTGCAGGCGGGTTCCTCGAGCGCCCGGCCGGCCTCGGTCAGCTTGATCGACACCGACCGCTCGTCGTCCGCCCGGCGGTGCCGGGTGACGAGCCCGGCCGCGGTCAGCCGCTTGAGCAGCGGGGACAGCGTCCCGGAGTCGAGTGCGAGACGGGCGCCGAGCTCGCCGACGGTCTGCCCGTCGCGCTCCCAGAGCAGCATGAGCACGAGGTACTGGGGGTAGGTCACCCCGAGCTCGTCCAGCATGGGCCGGTAGCGGGCGGTCACGGCGCGGCTGGCCGCGTAGAGGGCGAAGCAGAGCTGGTCGTCGAGAGCGACGCTCGGCGACGGCATGTCCGTCATGCCCCCAGCGTAGGGCGCGACTGTGTGTTGCTACGCGCAACCTCGTGGTGTTTCTGCTCTGATCGTCCGAGGTTGAGCGGAACAGACTCAACTTCCCCGTCGTTGGACCCGTCGACAGCCGCCGTCCCCGCAGGAGAGGACCGATCCCCCCGATCATGGAGAGCAAGCTCACCACCCGTTCGCAGGAGGCCATCGCCGCCGCCCAGCGGCTGGCGGTCGACCGTGGCCAGGCCGCGCTGGAGCCCCTGCACCTGCTGATCGCCCTGCTCGAGCAGACCGACGGGATCGCCGGACCGCTGCTGCAGGCGGCCGGAGCCGACCCCGCCGACGTCCGCGGCAAGGCGGACGCCGCGGTGCGCCGGCTGCCCAGCGTCAGCGGCGCCACCGTGCCGGCGCCCTCGCCGTCCCGCGACCTGCTGCGCGCCATCAACGCCGCCGGCGAGCAGGCGACCGCGCTGGGCGACCAGTACATCTCCACCGAGCACCTGCTGGTGGGGCTGGCCACCACCGAGGGCGAGGCGGCCAGCGTGCTGGCCTCCGCCGGTGCGACCCGCGACGCCCTGCTGGCGGCCTTCCGCACCGTCCGGGGCAACCGCACGGTCACCAGCCCGGATCCCGAGAGCACCTTCCAGGCGCTCGCGAAGTACGCCGTCGACCTCACCGAGCGGGCCCGCGAGGGCAAGATCGACCCGGTCATCGGCCGGGACACCGAGATCCGCCGGGTCGTGCAGGTGCTGTCCCGGCGCACCAAGAACAACCCGGTGCTGATCGGTGAGCCGGGCGTCGGCAAGACCGCGATCGTCGAGGGCCTGGCGCAGCGGATCGTGGCCGGCGACGTCCCGGAGAGCCTCAAGGGCAAGCGCCTGATGAGCCTCGACCTGGGCGCGATGGTCGCCGGCGCGAAGTACCGCGGCGAGTTCGAGGAGCGGCTGAAGGCCGTGCTCCAGGAGATCGCCGAGGCCGAGGGGCAGGTCGTCACCTTCATCGACGAGCTGCACACCATCGTCGGCGCGGGCGCCACCGGCGACTCCGCGATGGACGCCGGCAACATGATCAAGCCGATGCTCGCCCGCGGTGAGCTGCGGATGGTCGGCGCCACCACGCTCGACGAGTACCGCGAGCACATCGAGAAGGACCCCGCGCTCGAGCGCCGGTTCCAGCAGGTGTTCGTGGGCGAGCCCTCGGTCGAGGACACGATCGGCATCCTGCGCGGGCTCAAGGAGCGCTACGAGGTCCACCACGGGGTGCGGATCACCGACGCCGCGCTGGTGGCCGCCGCGACCTTGTCCGACCGTTACGTCACCGCGCGTTTCCTGCCCGACAAGGCCATCGACCTGGTCGACGAGGCCGCCAGCCGGCTGCGGATGGAGATCGACAGCCGGCCGGTCGAGGTCGACGAGGTCGAGCGGATCGTCCGGCGGCTGGAGATCGAGGAGATGGCGCTGGCCAAGGAGGACGACGCGGCGTCGATGGACCGCCTCGCCGTCCTCCGGGCCGAGCTGGCCGACCGCCGCCAGGAGCTCGACGAGCTGACCGCCCGCTGGCAGCAGGACAAGACCGCGATCGACCGGATCCAGCGCACCAAGGAGGAGCTGGAGGCGGTCCGCCAGGAGGCCGAGCGCGCCGAGCGCGACGGCGACCTGGCCCACGTCGCCGAGCTGCGCTACGGCCGGATGCCCGCCCTCGAGCGGGCGCTGTCCGAGGCCGAGGAGCGCGCCGCCGCGCGGGAGTCGATGCTCAAGGAGGAGGTCGGCCCCGACGACATCGCCGAGGTCGTCCAGGCCTGGACCGGCATCCCCGCCGGCCGGCTGCTCGAGGGCGAGACGCAGAAGCTGCTGCGGATGGAGGACGAGCTCGGCCGGCGGGTCGTCGGCCAGCCGGACGCCGTCCGCGCGGTCGCCGACGCGGTCCGCCGGGCCCGCTCCGGCGTCGCCGACCCCGACCGCCCGACCGGGTCGTTCCTCTTCCTCGGCCCGACCGGCGTCGGCAAGACCGAGCTGGCCAAGGCGCTGGCGGAGTTCCTGTTCGACGACGAGCGGGCGATGGTCCGCATCGACATGAGCGAGTACTCCGAGAAGCACTCGGTCGCGCGGCTCGTGGGCGCCCCGCCCGGCTACGTCGGCTACGAGGCCGGCGGCCAGCTGACCGAGGCGGTGCGCCGCCGGCCGTACACGGTGGTGCTGCTCGACGAGGTCGAGAAGGCCCACCCCGACGTCTTCGACGTGCTGCTGCAGGTGCTCGACGACGGCCGGCTCACCGACGGGCAGGGCCGCACGGTCGACTTCCGGAACACGATCCTGATCCTCACCTCCAACCTCGGCTCCCAGGTCATCGCCGACCAGTCGATCCCCGAGGAGGCCCGCCGGTCGGCGGTGCAGGACGTCGTCCGGGCCCACTTCAAGCCGGAGTTCCTCAACCGGCTGGACGACGTGGTCGTCTTCCGGGCGCTGGGCACCGAGGAGCTCACCGGCATCGTCGACATCCAGGTCGCGGTGCTGGCCCGGCGGCTGGCCGCCCGGCGGCTCACCCTCACCGTCACCGACGCCGCCCGCGAGTGGCTGGCGCTCAACGGGTTCGACCCGGTGTACGGCGCCCGTCCGCTGCGGCGGCTGGTGCAGTCGGCGATCGGCGACCAGCTCGCCCGGGCCCTGCTGTCCGGTGAGGTCCGCGACGGTGACGAGGTGCGCGTCGACTGGCCCGACGGTGCCGACGGCCTGACGGTCGCCCGCGCCTGACCGACGGCCCGGAGCCCGCCGCCCGCCCCCGCGGACGGCGGGCTCCGGTGGTCCCCGGGCGGGCCGTGGCCGATGATCACGCTGACGACCGAGGAGGCGACGTGACGTCAGGTGGCTGGGCTCCTCCCGGCTGGACCCCGCCCGGCTGGACCCCGCCCGGCTGGACACCGCCGGGCTGGACCCCGCCCGGCTGGGGGCCGCCCGCTCCCGAGCCGGCCGGACCGCGGCCGCGGGTGGTCGCGGCCGCGGTCGCGCTGTGGGCCGGCGCCCTCGTCTGCTCGCTGGCCAGCACGCTCTGGACGCTCACCCACCTCGACGACGAGCTCGCCCGGGTGCGCGGTCAGGTGCGCGGCGCCGACCCGGCGTCCGGCGTCGACGGCTTCGTGCACGCGGTGACGGTGGCCGGCGTCTTCGCGCTGGGCTGGCTCGCCGCCCAGGCGGTGCTCCTGGTGTGCGCCTGGCAGGGGCGCAACTGGGCCCGGGTGGTCCTGTGGGTGCTCGGCGGGCTGGCGGTGTTCGGCGCCGCCGGGTTCGTCGGTGCCCCGCCGGGCCGCGCGGCGCTGCTGGCCGTGCAGCTCGCGCTGACGCTGACCGCGGTCGTGCTGCTGGCGCTGCCGCGGGCCAACGGGTGGTACCGCCGGCGGGGTGTCGAGCTGGTCGCGTCCCGCCGGCGGTGACCGGGCTCAGTCGATGCTGTTGTCCAGGCAGTCCTGGTACTGCTGGAAGTCGTTGTCCGAGCGGTACTGCTCGATGCAGTCGCCGGCCGTCCGGAACACGAAGATGAAGGCGATGAGCATCACGATGCTCAGCAGCAGGCCGATGATCCCGGTGACCAGCCCGGCGATCGCCATCCCGCGGTTGTCGGCCCGGCCGGCCCGCACCCGGCGCAGGCCCAGCACGGCGAAGACCAGCGCCAGGACGGCCAGCACGATGCCCGGGACGCCGAACGCGAAGGCCGCCGGCAGGGACAGGATGCCCAGCACCAGCGCGGCGATCCCGAAGCCGTTGGCCCGCTGCGGCGGCTGCTGCTGCTGGCCGTACCCGTAGCCCGCCGGCGCGTTCTGCCAGCCCTGCTGGCCGGGGCCGGCGGGGTAGGGCTGCTGCGCGCCGTACTGCCCGTACTGCCCGTACTGCCCGGTCCCGTACTGGGCAGCGCCGTACTGCTGGCCGTACCCGTACGGCTGCTGCGCGCCGGGCTGCTGGCCCGAGCCGTGCTGCTGGCCGGACCCGTACTGCTGGCCCTGCTGCTGGTCCGGGTCCGGCTGACCGGACGACGACGGGCCGCTCGGCCACGCCGGGAAGCCCGAGGAGCCGGCGCCCGAGGAGCCGGACCCGCTCGACGACGGGTCGGACGGCGAGCCGGAGGACCGGCCCTCGTCGTCGGAGGAACCGCCCGGCCACGAACCCGATGGGGTGCTCACGGGCCGCAGCGTAGGGCCCCCGCCGCCCGGGTGTCCGGGTCCCCGGGTCCCGCGGAGCGTCGGACCACCCGTCCGGGAACCCGCCCGCGTCGTCCGCATCACCGGTGTCGTGCCCGGAGAACCGGCCCGCGGCGGGCAGACTGCCCGGGACGCCGCCCGCGCCGGACCACCCGAGGAGCACCGCCGATGAGCACCGCCCGACCCGCCCGGACCACCCTGCTCGCCGCGGTCACGGTGCTCGCCGGCCTGCTGGCGACGGGCACCGGCTGCAGCTCCGGCAGCGACGACCGGGCCGCGGCGGCGACGGCTCCGACGGCTCCGACGGGTGCGGACCGCAGCGCGCCGGCCACCCCTCCGGCGCCCTCCGGCCCGGCCTGCTCGGGGCTCCCGGCCGCGGGGCCCGGCAGCCCGGCGGCGCTGGCCGGCACCCCGCTCGGCGGCGCCGTCGCCACCAGCCCGCTGCTGGGCACGCTGGCCGGTGCGGTGCGGAGCGCGAACCTCGTCGACGCGCTCAACAGCGCCTCCGACGTCACCCTGCTCGCCCCCGCGAACACCGCCTTCGACGCGGTCGGGCAGGCGGCGCTGGGTCCGCTGCTGAGCGACACCCCGCGGCTGACCCGGCTGCTCACCCACCACGTGCTGCAGGGCCGGCTCACCCCGGCGCAGCTCGCCGGGGAGCACACCACGCTGGCCGGCGACCGGGTCACCGTCACCGGGTCGGGGGAGCAGCTCGCGGTGAGCGCCGACCAGACCCTCGCCGGGGCCGGACCGGCGTCGGTGGTCTGCGGGCCGCTGCAGGCCGGCAACGCGACGGTCTACCTGGTCGACCAGGTGCTGCAGCCCGCCGGCTGAGGATCGCTACTGTCGGGAGCATGGAGAAGGACCCCGTTCCCCCCCACTCCTCGTCCCTCGGCGCGGGCCCCTGGAACGGGGCCGCAACCCATCCCGACCGCGACCGGCTGCTCGAGCTGGTCACCGAGCTGGCCGTGGTCCACGGCCGGGTCACGCTGTCGTCCGGCCGCGAGGCCGACTGGTACGTCGACCTGCGCCGGGTCACGCTGCACCACGAGGCCGCCCCGCTGGTCGGCCGGGTGATGCGCCAGCTCACCGGCGACCTGGCCTACGACGCGGTCGGCGGGCTGACGCTGGGCGCCGACCCGGTCGCCACCGCGATGCTGCACGCCGCGGCCGAGGGCGCGGGTTTCCTGGACGCGTTCGTCGTCCGCAAGCAGGGCAAGGCGCACGGCCTGCAGCGGCGCATCGAGGGCCCGGACGTCGCCGGGCGGGCGGTGCTCGCCGTCGAGGACACCTCGACCACGGGCGCCAGCGTGCTGCAGGCGGTCGAGGCGCTGCAGGAGGCCGGCGCCGAGGTCGTCGCGGTCGCCGTGCTGGTCGACCGCGGTGCCCGCGCGGCCGTGGAGGCCGCGGGGCTCGAGTACCGGGCCGCCTACGAGCTCGGCGACCTCGGCCTCAGCTAGCGGCGGAGCTGCCCTTGTGGCGGCGGGCCTTGAGGAACTCCAACGCCACCGGGATCAGCGAGACGACGACCACGAGGACCGCGAACAGCTCGATGTTGTCGCGGATCACCGCGACGTTGCCCAGCCAGTGGCCCAGCAGGGTCACGCCGCCGGCCCACAGGATGCCGCCGATCACCGAGTACACGACGTAGAGCCGGAAGTTCATCCGCGAGGCGCCGGCCATGACCGTGGCGAAGGTGCGCACGATCGGCACGAAGCGGGCGAGCAGGATGGTGCGGGCGCCGTTGCGCTCGAAGAACGCGTGCGCCTGGTCGACGTACTGCCGCTTGAAGAAGCGGGACTCCTCGCGGTTGAACACCGCCGGCCCCGCCCGGTGGCCGATCCAGTAGCCGACCAGGTTGCCGGCGATCGCCACCAGCGGCAGCACGATGAGCAGCACCCACAGCGGGGCGAGCGTGACGCCCGCGATGCCGCCGGCCGAGACCATCCCGGCGGTGAACAGCAGCGAGTCGCCGGGCAGGAAGAACCCGACGAGCAGCCCCGTCTCCGCGAAGATGATCACGATCAGCCCGATCAGGCCGAACGTGTTCAGCAGGTGCTGGGTGTCCAGGAACGCAGGTGCCGCTTCGATCGCCATCGCAGGGCACGGTACGTGCTGGAGCTGTCGAGGCGGCGGTGCGCGGCCGTCCGGGCGCCCCGGGTGGCAGGCTGCGCCCCATGCGCACCACGAGGCAACGGCTGGTCGTCGTGGGCGGGGACGCCGCCGGGATGTCCGCGGCCGCGCAGGCGCGCCGCCTACGCTCCGCCGGCGAGCTGGAGGTCGTCGTCCTCGAGCAGGGGCCGGACGTCTCGTACTCCGCGTGCGGCATCCCCTACTGGGTGGGCGGGCTGGTGGACGGGCGCGACGACCTCGTCGTCCGGACGCCGGCGGAGTTCGCCGACCGGGACATCACCGTGCACACCGGGACCCGGGCCACCGGGATCGACCTGGCGGCCGGCGCGGTGACCACCGCCGACGGCCGCCGGTTCGGCTACGACCAGCTGCTGGTGGCCACCGGCGGGCGGCCGGTGCGCCCGCCCGTGCCCGGGCTGGACGCCCCGGGGGTGTTCGGCGTGCACCGGCTGGACGACGGCGCCGCGGTCCGGGCCGCGGTCGAGGCGGGCGCCCGGTCGGCGGTGGTGCTCGGCGGCGGCTACATCGGGCTGGAGATGGCCGAGGCGCTGCAGCGCCAGGGCCTCGAGGTGACGGTGGTGTTCGCCGACCCGCTGCCCATGCAGCTGCTGGACGACGACATGGGGGAGCGGGTCTGCGCCGCGATGGGCCGGATGGGCTTCGCCGTCCACCCCGACCAGGCGGTCCGCGAGGTGCTCGTCGACGCCGCCGGCCGGGCCCGCGGGGTGCGCACCGACGCGGGGGAGCACGCCGGCGACCTCGTCGTCCTCGGCCTGGGCATGGGCCCGGAGGTGCGGCTGGCCGACGACGCCGGGCTCGCCCTCGGCCCGACCGGCGCGATCGACGTCGACCACGCCCAGCGGTGCCGGGACCACCCGGAGGTGCTCGCGGCCGGCGACTGCGCGCAGACCACCTCGCGGATCACCGGCGAACCCGTGCACGTGCCGTTGGGCACCCACGCGAACGCGCAGGGCCGGGTCGCCGGGTCGGTCGCGGCCGGCCACCCGGCCCGGTTCCCCGGCGTGCTGGGGACGGCGCTGACCCGGGTCGGCGAGCTGGAGGTGGCCCGCACCGGTCTGTGCACCAGCGAGGCGGAGCGCGCCGGCTTCGCGTTCCGCGCCGACACGATCGAGTCGACGACCCGGGCCGGGTACCTGCCCGGTGCCGCGGAGATCGCGGTCAAGGTGGTCAGCGAGCAGCGCACCGGGCGGCTGCTCGGCGCCCAGGTGGTCGGTGGCCCCGGTGCCGGGAAGCGCATCGACGTCCTGGCCACCGCGATCTGGGCGGGGCTGACGGCCGACGAGCTGGCCGGGGCCGACCTGTCCTACGCACCGCCGTTCGGGCCCACCCGGGACCCGGTCGCGGTGGCCGCGCGGGTGGCCGCCCGCGGCTGAGCGGGGTGCCGGGGGCCGGTTCCGCGCCCCTGGCACGCCACCCGTGATCACCGGGCGCGATACTGACGGCCAGCAGAGCAGCTCACCCCGACGGCAGGAGTGCCCCGCATGCCCATCGCGACCCCCGAGGTCTACGCCGACATGATCACCCGGGCCAAGGAGGGCGGTTTCGCCTACCCGGCGATCAACTGCACGTCCTCGGAGACCATCAACGCCGCGCTGCGGGGCTTCGCGGACGCCGGCAGCGACGGCATCATCCAGTTCTCCACCGGTGGCGCCGAGTTCGGCTCCGGCACCCGGGTCAAGGACATGGTCACCGGCGCGGTGGCGCTGGCCGAGTTCGCCCACGTGGTCGCCGAGCGCTACCCGGTGAACGTCGCCCTGCACACCGACCACTGCCCCAAGGACAAGCTGGACACCTACGTCCGGCCCCTGCTGGCGATCTCCCAGGACCGGGTGGACGCCGGTCAGGCGCCGCTGTTCCAGTCGCACATGTGGGACGGCTCGGCGATCGAGCTGACCGAGAACCTGCAGATCGCCGAGGAGCTGCTGGCCAAGGCCGCGGCCGCCAGGATCATCCTCGAGCTGGAGATCGGTGTCGTCGGCGGCGAGGAGGACGGCGTCGCCCACGAGATCAACGAGAAGCTGTACACCGCCGACGGCGACTTCGTGCACACCGCGGAGGCGCTGGGCCTGGGCGAGAAGGGCGAGTACCTGCTCGCCGCGACCTTCGGCAACGTGCACGGTGTCTACAAGCCGGGCAACGTGAAGCTGCGCCCCGACGTGCTCAAGCGCGGCCAGGAGGTCGTCGCCCAGCAGTTCGGCACCGCGGACAAGCCGTTCAACCTGGTCTTCCACGGTGGCTCCGGCTCCGACCTGTCCGACATCCGCGAGGCCATCTCCTATGGCGTCGTGAAGATGAACGTCGACACCGACACCCAGTACGCGCTGACCCGCACGATCGCCGGGCACATGTTCAGCAACTACGACGGCGTGCTGAAGATCGACGGCGAGGTCGGCGTGAAGAAGCAGTACGACCCGCGCACCTACATGAAGCTGGCCGAGGCGAGCATGGCCGAGCGGGTCGTGCAGGCCTGCGAGGACCTGCTGTCGGCCGGTCAGTCGCAGGGGGCCTGACGGTGACGCACGCGCACGGCAACCTGCTCGGCGAGCCGCCGGCCACCCTGCTGCCCGAGGACCCGGGCACCGCGGGGCTGGCCGCCGGCAGCACGCCGGCCGAGGTCGCGGCCGCGCACCCGACCTCCCGGGCGGCCTGGGCAGCGCTGGCCGAGGAGGCGCTGGCCGGTGGCCGGACCATCGAGGCCTACGCCTACGCCCGCACCGGCTACCACCGCGGGCTGGACGCGCTGCGCCGCAACGGCTGGAAGGGCTACGGCCCGGTGCCGTGGTCGCACGAGCCCAACCAGGGCTTCCTGCGCTGCCTCACGGTGCTGGCCAAGGCCGCCGAGGCGATCGGCGAGACCGACGAGCAGGTGCGCTGCACCGAGCTGCTCACCGAGTGTGACCCCTCGCTGTCCGCCTGACCTGCGGCTTCGAGATGCGGCCCGGCGGACCGTCGCCTAGCGTGAGCGGTCCGCTGACGCCGTCCGGGCGTCACATCGGGAAGTGGGGTGCAGCGTGGTCACGCTCCTCTGGATCCTGGCCGTCATCCTGGTGGTCTCCGGGATCGTCGCCATCGTCCGCAAGCAGCTGCTCTGGGGCATCGTGCTGATCATCGTCGGGCTGCTGGTCGGCCCGGGCGGGGTGAGCATCTTCAACTGACCGGGCCCGGTGGCCACCCGGGGAGCTCCCCGGGTGGCCACCGGGCTGCCGGTCACGGCACCAGGATCGCCCGGGTGCCGGGCAGCCGGCCGCCGTCCAGGTCGTCGAGCGCCTCCAGCGCCGAGGTCAGCGGGTAGGTCCTCGTCGACAGCGTGACCAGCCCCCGGGCGGCGAGCGCCATCAGCTCGCGCAGGTCGGTGTACGAGCCGACCTTGTTCCCGATGACGTTGATCTCCCGGTTGATGATCTCCAGCGTCGGCACGTTGACCGCACCGCCGTAGCCGATCACGAAGTACGACCCGGTGTCCCGGGTGAGCGCGATCCCCTCGGCCTCCGTGCCGTGCTCGCCGACGAAGTCGAACACCACCTCCGCGCCGGTCCCGCCCAGCGCGTCCAGCACCTCGGCCACCGTTCCGTCGCCTGCCTGCACCGTCCGGTGCGCGCCCAGGCTCGCGGCCTTGGCGAGCGCGTCGGCGGACCGGTCGACCACGGTCACCTCGGCCGGGGTCATCGCCAGCAGGCACTGCAGGCCGATGTGCCCCAGCCCGCCGGCGCCGATGACCACCGCGCGGGCGGTCGCGGGCAGCAGTGGCACGGCCTTGCGGACGGCGTGCTGCGCGGTGAGCCCCGCGTCGGCCAGCGCGGCGACGTCCACCGGCTGCAGCCCCTCGGCGAGCTTCACCACCGACCGCGCGTTGGTGCGCAGGTACTCCGCCATCCCGCCGTCCCGGCTGATCCCGGGGAACTCACCGTTCTCGCAGTGCACGTCGTCGCCGCGGCGGCACGGCGGGCAGAGCCCGCAGGTCACCAGCGGGTGCAGGATGACCTTGTCGCCGATGGCGACGTTGCGCACCGCCTCCCCGACCTCCACCACCGTGCCGGCGTTCTCGTGGCCGATGACGTAGGGCAGCCCGACGCCGCTGGCCTCGGCCCACTGGCCCTCGATGATGTGCAGGTCGGTGCGGCAGACCCCGGCGGCGTCCACGTGCACGAGCACGTCGAGCGGGCCCTGCAGGGTCGGCTCGGGGACGTCGTCGATCGACGGGGGCTTGCCGTACCCGTGGACGCGGACTGCCTTCATGCGAGGACCTCCAGGGGGAGCACGGGGCGGGTCGGGCCGGGCGAGGGGATGTCGTCGACGGACGGGCGGGGGGTCTGGTCGGCCTCCGCGCCGGGGTAGCGGGTGCCGAGCAGCCCGCGGCAGAAGTGCGCGTTGCCGTCGACGGAGATGCGCACCGACCGGGCCCGGCGCAGGAACAGCGGTGCCTGCTCCGGTGCCGGGCGGCTGCCGTCGGCGGCCACCAGGACGGGCGCGGCGTCGTCCACCGGCAGGCCGAGGGTGGCCCGCCGGCGCAGCAGCGCGGTGGTGGTCGGCTCCCCGGCCGGCAGGTCGCCGAGGGTGAGCCGGTGCACGTCGGCCTCGGTGCGGGACCGGTCCGCCCGCAGCAGCGCGGTGAGCGCCCGCTCCATCGCCGCGGTGTGCGCCTTGCGGTGGAAGGTGGCGCGCAGCTCGTCGAGCGACTCCTCCGCCTCGTGCCCGAACGTGCCGCGGTAGCCCGCCGCCGCGGCGAGCCCGCGGTTGATCAGGTCGGAGTCGTGGTGGTCGTCGAGCTCGACCACCACCCGCGCGACCCCGGGGACGGCCGCGACCGCGTCGTGCGCGTCCGAGCACATCAGCCAGGCGAAGTTGGGCGCGCAGAACGAGGTCGGCAGCCGCAGGTGCACCTCGACCGTGCCGCCCGTGACGGTCACCGACCGGACGAAGCCCAGGTCGGTGACCGGCTCGTCGAGCTCCGGGTCGACGACGGTGCCCAGCGCCTCGTGCACCCTCGCCGCGGTGACCTCCGGGAGCAGCGTCGCGGTCATCAGCTCATCGCCAGGTCGGCGGCCTCGGGCTGGCGGGGGCCGGTGGCCGGCTCGGCGGCGTCGGGCAGCCGCAGCTGCTGGGGCACGTCGAGGTCGTAGAGCTTCGCCGCGTTGAGGCCGAGCACCTTCTTCTTCACCGCGGTGGTCAGCGGCGCGTACTCGGCCATGTCCTCCGGGATCTGGAAGTCCACGAACCGCTCGACCAGCCACTTCGGCGTCCAGAGCGCGTAGTCGCTGGAGAAGAGGATGCGGTCCTCGCCCAGCCAGTAGACGAGCTCGCCCATGATCTGCGCGAAGTACCGCGGCCGGGTGTGGATGAACGGGATGGCCACCGCCAGGCCCGCGTACACGTTGGGCTCCTGGGTGCCGATCCAGCAGAAGTCCTCCAGGCGCGGCAGCCCGCAGTGCTCGACGATGAAGTTCAGGTCGGTGAAGTCGGTCGCGGCGTGGTCGACGTCGGCGACGTCGAAGGCGTCCCGGTCCAGCGGCCGGATCGTCGGGCCCTTGTGGACGTGGATGTTCCTGATGCCCAGCTCCCGGCACAGCTCGAAGTACCGGTAGGCCATCGGGTCGGTGAGCTTCCAGCCGCGGCTCTCGCCGTGCCAGTCGGCGGTGTAGAGCTTCACGCCCTTGAGTCCGAACCGCTCGGCGTCGGCACGCAGCTGGTCCAGCCCGTTCTCGCCGTCCCGCGGGTCCCACCAGTGGTTGTAGGTGAGCTTGTCCGGGTGCTCCTGGGCCAGCGCGAACGCCTCGTCGGTCTGGCCGAAGCCCCGGTGGTAGAACTCCGCCAGCCGGGCGGGCTGGAAGATCGCGTGGTCGACGATGCCGTCGGCGAAGACGTCGCGCATCAGCCGGTCGCCGCCCTGGTAGAGGTACTCCTCGTAGCCCCAGGTCTCGGACTCCGGGCTGAGGTTGCGGTGGTAGTCGTAGAAGCAGTCGATGAACTGCTTGCCGTGCTCGTTGCGCTGGTTCTCCGGCCGTGCGTCCCACAGCGCGATGTGCGCGTCGACCACGAAGTAGTCCTCGCCGTCCTTGCTGTACATGGGGGCCTCCTCGCCACCGTGCGCCCGCCTCTGGTGCGAGCTGGGTCACACTGCTGCCGACGCTAGGCAGGCCGTCCGGCGCGGGGCAGGGGGCGGGTGTCTCACTTTGAGACACCCCGCCACCCGCGGCGGCCGACGAGCGGATCGTGGCCCCGGTCACAGGACGGGCCTACATTCGCGGGACGCACCGTCGCGTCCCGGGAGGCCGCCGTGCCCGAACGACCCGCCGTCCCCGCGCCGTCCGCGCTGCCCGGAGCCCTCGTCGCACCCCGCAGCCCCGTACGGGTGCGCGCCTCGTGGCAGCGCAGCGAGCGCTACGGCGTGACGCCGGAGGAGGTGCTGGCCGTCCACGTCGACGGCCTGCCGACCGACTCGCTGTTCTACGAGTGCGGCGCGGAGGTGCTGCGCGGGCTGTCCGGGACGCTGGGCGGCGAGCCGGTCGGGCTGCTGCTCACCGATCCGCAGGGGCTGGTGCTGGCCCGCTGGTGCGAGGACACCGCGATCGTCCGCACGCTGGACCGGGTGCACCTGGCGCCGGGCTTCTACTTCGGCGAGGAGACCGCCGGCACCAACGGCCTGGCGCTGGCGCTGGCCGACCGGGTGCCGACCCTGGTCAGCGGCGCCGAGCACTACGTCGCACCGCTGCGGCGCTACACCTGCGCGGCGGTCCCGGTGCGCGACCCGCGGGACGGCGGGCTGGTCGGCAGCATCAACCTGACCACCTGGTCGGACACCTCGTCGGACCTGCTGCTGGCCCTCGCCCAGGCCGCGGCCGGCAACACCGCCGCGCTCATGCAGGTGCGCGGCGGTGGCGGGCAGCCCCGGCCGGCGCCCCGCGGGGAGGTGTTCCACGTGCTCACCGGCCAGCTGCCCGGCGAGGCCGACCCGTGCGTGTCGACCGGCTGGCGGACGGCGGTCGCCGCGGTCGGCGCCGCCGTCACCGCCGGCCGGGTGGTCGCGGTGGTCGGCGAACCCGGGGCCGGCCGCGCCACGGCCGCCTCGCTGGCCCGGCGGGCGGCGGGCCTGCGGGAGCGGCTGCTGGTGGCCCGCCCGCCGGACCCGGCCGACGTCGACGGCTGGCTGGAGCTCTGGTCGCCGGAGCTGCGCACCCCGGACACCGGCGTGGTGCTCGCCGACGCCGACACGCTGCCCACCTGGGCCGCCGAGCGGCTCGCCGCTGGCGCGGCCGGGGCCCGGCGGCCGGCCGGCGCACCGCAGCCGCTGGTGCTCACCGCGTCGTCGTTCACCGCGCTGCCGGCGCCGCTGGCCGCGCTCGCCGACGCGGTGGTGGAGGTGCCCCCGCTGCGCGACCGGCCCGCGGACGTCGAGCCGCTGGCCCGCGCCTTCGCCCGGCAGCTGCGGCACCGGGACGTCGCGTTCACCGACCGCGCCGTCCGGGCGCTGGGCCGGCACGGCTGGCCGGGCAACGTGCGCGAGCTGCGGACGGCGGTGCGGGAGGCCGCCGCCCGCACCGACCTGGTCGACGTCGGGCACCTGCCCGCCGGGGTGGTCAGCGCCAGCAGCCGCCCGCTGGCCCGGCTGGAGCAGCTGGAGCGCGACGAGATCGTGCGCTGCCTGAGCCGCCCGGGGGTCACCGTGGCCGCGGCCGCGGCCGAGCTCGGCGTCTCCCGGGCGACCCTCTACCGGAAGATCGGCCAGTACAAGATCAACGTCTGACCAGCGACGGGCGTGCTCAGCCCCGGCGCCAGGAGTCGGTGAGCCGGACGAGCTCCTCGCCGCCGGCGACCAGCCGGGTGAGGTCGTCGACGGTCACGTCCTCGCGGGTCAGGTTGCCGGCGAGCTGGCCGCGGGCCAGCAGCACGATGCGGTCACCGACCAGGTGCGCGTACTGCGGGCTGTGGGTCACCAGCACCACGGCCAGCCCCTGCTCCCGGGCGGCGGCGACCGAGGCCAGCACCAGCGAGCGCTGGGCGACGGTCATCGGCGCGGTGGGCTCGTCGAGCACCAGCACCCGGGCGCCGAAGTGGAGTGCGCGGGCGATCGCCAGGCTCTGCCGCTCGCCGGCCTGCAGCAGGCTGGCCGGCTGGTCGGGGTCCAGCCCGGTCACCCCGACCCGCTCCATGGCCCGGCGGGTGACCTCCTCGGCCCGGCCGACGTCCAGCCGGCGCAGCGGCCACGCGCCGCGGGTGGGCTCGGCGCCGAGGAAGAAGTTCCGCCACACCGACATCAGCGGCGCGATCGCCAGGTCCTGCCACACGGTCGCGATGCCGGCGGCGCGGGCCTGCTTCGGGGAGCGGAAGAGCACCGGCCGGCCGTCGAGGGCGAGCGTGCCCTCGGTGGGCCGCTGCAGCCCGGCCAGGACGGCGACCAGCGTCGACTTGCCCGAGCCGTTCTCACCCAGCACGCAGCTCACCTCGCCGGCGCGCAGCGGCAGCGACAGCCGGGACAGCGCCGGCACGCTGCCGAACCGCACGGTCAGCTCGCGCAGCTCCAGGACGGTCTGCCCGCTCACGACCGGGGCACCGCCCGCAGCCGCCGCCGGACGACCCCGTTGAGCAGCAGCGCGACCAGCAGCAGCAGGCCGAGGAACACCTGGAACCAGCGGGCGTCCCAGCCGGCGCGCGGGATGCCGATCTGCGCGACGCCGTAGAGCAGCGCGCCGACGCTCGCGCCGACCGTCGAGCCGTACCCGCCCGACAGCAGGCAGCCGCCGATCACCGCGACGATGACGAAGGTGACCTGCTCGTCGAGCCGGGGGGCGACGTGCACGCCGCCGGTGCGCAGCAGGCTCAGGGTGCCCACCAGCCAGCCGGCCGCGGCGGTGCCGAGGTAGAGCAGCACCGTCGTCCGGGCGACCGGCACGCCCAGCTCGCGGGCGGCCCGCCGCGCGCCGCCGGTGCCGAACAGCCCGTTGCCGAACCGGGTGCGCCAGAGCACCCAGGAGGTGAGCAGGGTCAGCCCGGCCCACCACAGCAGCGAGACGTGGAACCGGCCGGCGCCGATCTCGGTGCTGGAGCCGAACAGCCGCCCGGCGGTCTCCCAGCCGGGCGCGCCGGGCAGGCCGGTGATCCGCTCGGAGTGGGTGACGGAGCTGGCCAGGCCGAGGGCGCCGCCCTGCAGCACCAGGAAGGTGGCCAGCGTGACCAGGAAGCTGGGCAGCCCGGTCGCGACCACCAGCAGCCCGTTCACCGCGCCCACGGCGAGCGCCGCCAGCAGCGAGAGCAGCAGCGCCGGCCAGGTGTTGAGCCCGGCGTGCGCGACCAGCAGCGCCGTCACCAGGCTGCTGCCGACCGCGACCACCCCGATCGACAGGTCGAACTGCCCGGCCACCAGCAGCAGCGCCACCGCGACCCCGCCGATGCCCAGGGGTGCGGCGATGTCCAGCACGGTCGCCACCCCCGCCGAGCCGAGCAGCCCGGGGGCCTGCAGCCCGAAGAAGACGGTGACGACGACCAGCCCCAGCAGGGCGCCCGCGCTGGGCCGGGCGAGCAGCCGGTCCAGCAGCCGGCGGCCGGGGGAGCGTCGCTGGGCCGTGCCGGGGAGGCCGAAGGCCGGCAGGTGCTCGGTCACCGGCGGGGACCCCACGGGGTTCCGGCGCGACAGGACGACAGTGCGACCTCCTCCGGCTGCGGGCGGTCTCCCCAGTGTCCACGACGGGCGCGGTGTCGCAGCGCCCAGGGGGACGCCGCGGCTAGGGCCGCAGCCGCCAGCGCACCCGGTCGTCGGCGTACCAGGTCCACTTCGTGACCTCGCGGTCGAACGGCACCCCGTCGCGCACGACCCGGGCCGGCGCGCAGGCCACCTGCAGCGCCCGGCCGGTGGTGCGCCGCGGGAGCCGGAGCAGGCCGGCGCGCACGGTGACCGCGAGCGTGTCGGCCGCCGTCCAGACCGGGCGGGCCTCGATCGACCGCACCAGGCCGTCGCTGACCTTCGCGTCGTCGTGGTAAGCCTGCGCGCCCAGCCGGCGCTCGTCGGTGCCGGGCAACACCCGCCCCGTGGTGAGCAGCACGCCGCCGTGGTCGTCGCGCACCAGCGGCAGCTCCCGCTCGGTGCCGCTGCCCACCCCCAGCGCCTTCGCCAGCGCACGGGACGCGGGGTCGTCGGCGGGGGTCCAGTGCACCGGGACGGCGGGCAGCCGCTCCTTCCGCCACAGCCGGGCCAGCACGGTGGCCAGACCCGGCACCGGGCCCAGCACGTGCACCGCCTCGGCGTCGTCCACCACCGACGCGACGTGCCGCCGCGACGGCGGCTGCGCAGGTGCCAGGCCGCGCAGGTCGAGCTGGGTGACGGGCATGCGGATACCCTGCCACCTGGCGATCCGGGACCGACCGGTGTCGACGTTGACGAGGAGATCCACCCGATGCCGGCAGTCGTGCTGATCGGTGCCCAGTGGGGCGACGAGGGCAAGGGCAAGGCCACCGACCTGCTCGGCGGCCGCGTGCCGTACGTCGTCCGCTACCAGGGCGGCAACAACGCCGGGCACACCGTGATCACGCCCGACGGGGAGAAGTACGCGCTGCACCTGATCCCGAGCGGGATCCTGACGCCGGGCTGCACGCCGGTGATCGGCAACGGCGTGGTCATCGACCCGGAGGTGCTGATCGGGGAGCTGGCCGGGCTCGAGGAGCGCGGCGTCGACACCTCGCGGCTGGTGATCTCCGCCGACGCGCACCTGATCATGCCGCACCACCGGGCGCTGGACCGGGTCACCGAGCGGTTCCTCGGCAAGCGCAAGATCGGCACCACCGGCCGCGGCATCGGTCCCGCGTACGGCGACAAGGTCGCCCGCAACGGCATCCGGGTCGCGGACCTGCTCGACCTGTCGATCCTGCGGCAGAAGCTCGAGGGCACGCTGGTGGAGAAGAACCAGGTGCTGGTCAAGGTCTACAACCGCAAGGCCATCGACGTCGACGAGGTCGTCGAGGAGTACGCCGGCTACGCCGAGGCGCTCAAGCACCGCATCGTCGACACCCGCCTGCTGCTGGGCAACGCCCTCGACGCGGGGGAGTGGGTGCTGCTGGAGGGCTCCCAGGGCACCCTGCTGGACGTCGACCACGGCACCTATCCGTTCGTGACGTCGTCCAACCCGACCGCGGGCGGCGCGGCCGTCGGCGCCGGCGTCGGTCCGACCCGGATCGAGCGGGTCGTGGGCATCCTCAAGGCCTACACGACCCGCGTGGGCTCCGGGCCGTTCCCGACCGAGCTGCACGACCAGTGGGGCGAGTACCTGCGCAAGCACGG
Source organism: Modestobacter sp. NPDC049651 (assembly GCF_040659695.1). Classification (NCBI taxonomy): domain Bacteria; kingdom Bacillati; phylum Actinomycetota; class Actinomycetes; order Geodermatophilales; family Geodermatophilaceae; genus Modestobacter; species Modestobacter sp. NPDC049651. The sequence goes on along the minus strand of NZ_JBFAOG010000001.1, from coordinate 232,832 downwards.
CGGGGAGGTCGGCGTCACCACCGGCCGCGACCGCCGCTGCGGCTGGTTCGACGCCGTCGTGGCCCGCTACGCCAGCCGGGTCAACGGGATCACCGACTACTTCCTCACCAAGCTCGACGTCCTCTCCGGCCTGGAGACGGTGCCGATCTGCGTGGCCTACGACATCGACGGCGTGCGGCACGACGAGATGCCGATGACGCAGACCGACTTCCACCACGCCACGCCGGTCTACGAGGAGATGCCCGGCTGGTTCGAGGACATCACCGGCTGCCGCACCTTCGACGAGCTGCCCGCCAACGCGCAGGCCTACGTGCGCCGCCTCGAGGAGCTGTCCGGCGCCCGGGTGAGCGTCATCGGCGTGGGGCCGGGCCGCGACGAGAACGTCGTCGTCCACGACCTGATCGACTGAGGCGGAGTGGATCCGTGCAGCTCAGCTGCACGGATCCACTCCGCTACCGGCGGGGGCGGACGGGGGCGAGGGCCTCGGCGGAGAGGTCGGCGCGGGCGCGGTAGGCGGTCTCGGGCGCGTCGGTGATCACGCCGTCGCAGCCGAGCGCGAACAGCAGCCGGGCCTCGGTCTGCACGTCGCCCAGGCCGTTCGGGTCGCTGCCCGAGCGCAGGTGCCGCGGCAGGAAGAGGTTCTCCGGCCGCAGCGTCCAGGGCGTGATCGTCAGCCCGGCCCGGTGCGCCTGGCTGACCAGGTCGGAGACGCCGTTGAGCGAGCCGTCGGCGCCGTGCAGCAGGACCCGGCCCTTGTGCGGGGCGATCCCCTCGGCGTAGGTGGAGATCTCCCGCAGCCCGGCCGGGGTGACCAGGGCGTCCTGGACACCCTCCTCGTCGACGAGCTGCACCAGCGGCGTGCCGCTGCTGCCGAGGTCGGCGCGCAGCTCGCGCAGCGCCGCGGGCTCGAACGCCATCACGACCACGCTGCCGTCGCGGCGCGCGGCGTCCAGCCGGCGCAGCTCGGCGGCGACCAGCTCGGTCATCGGCAGGCCCTGGGTGGTGAACCAGGCGGGGTGCTTGAGCTCGGCCTGCACGATGACCGGGCGGGACGGGGTCGACCGCCGGCGGGCGATCTCGACCACGTCGGCGAGGGTGAGCAGGCCGAAGCGACCGTCGTAGGCGGTGTTCAGCCGCCGGACGGCGGGCAGCCGCTCGACGGCGCGGAGGGTGCGCAGCTCGGCCAGGGTGAAGTCCTGCACGAACCAGCCGGTCAGCTCCTCGCCGTCGACCTCGTCGGTGCGGCGGCGGTCGGCGAACTCGGGGCGGTCGGCGACGTCGGTGGAGCGGGACAGCTCGGCGTCGTGCCGGGCGATGAGGACGCCGTCGCGGGAGACGACGAGGTCCGGCTCGATGCGGTCCGCGCCGAGGTCGATCGCCAGCTCGTAGCTCGCCGCGGTGTGCTCGGGGCGGTAGCTGGGGGCGCCACGGTGGCCGATGACCACGGGGGAGGAGGCCCGTCGGGACGAGGGAGCGGCCCGCAGGCCGGTCTCGGACATGCCTCCAGGGAAGCCCAACCCGTCGTCCGGTGGGTGAACACGCGCCGACTCCATGGGGACAAATCGGAGGACAGCGCGCTCACCTGCAGACCAGCATGACCCGTGTGAGTGATGTCTCAGTTCCGGGTGTGTCGTGTGCGACCGGGTTGACGGTCCCCGATGGGTGCCGGGCGGTCCGCGTCGCCCGGGTCGACCGCGGCCTGCTGACGGTGCTCGCCGCGGACGGCGAGCAGCGGGTGCGGACCGGCGGCGGCCTGCGCGGCGACGCCGCCCCCGCCGTCGGCGACTGGGTGGCGGTGCGGGGGCAGCTGGCGGTGGAGGTGCTGCCCCGGCGGACGGCGTTCGTGCGCACCGCCGCCGGCCGCGGCTCGGGGCCGCAGGTGGTGGCGGCCAACGTCGACCTCGTGCTCGTCGTCGACTCGCTCACCGGCGCGGCCCGGGTGCGGCGGGTCGAGCGCTACCTCGCCGTGGCCTGGGGCAGCGGGGCCACGCCGGTCGTCGTGCTGACCAAGGCCGACCTGTGCCCGGACGTGCCCGCCGCCGTCGCCCGGGTGGCCGAGGACGCGCTCGGGGTCGACGTGCTGCCGGTCAGCTCGGTCACCGGCGAGGGGCTGGACGCCGTCCGGGCGCTGCTGGCACCGGGCTGCACCGCGGCCATGGTCGGCCCCTCCGGGGTCGGGAAGTCCAGCCTGGCCAACGCGCTGGCCGGGCGCCCGGTCGCGGCGACCGCCGGCATCCGGCCCGACGGCCGGGGCCGGCACACCACCACCGCCCGGGAGCTGCACGTGCTGCCCGGCGGCGCGCTGCTGGTCGACACCCCCGGCATGCGGGAGCTCGCGCTGGCCGGCGAGCAGGGGCTGGACGACGCGTACGCCGACGTCGCCGAGCTCGCGCTGGGCTGCCGGTTCCGCGACTGCGCGCACCGCACCGAGCCCGGCTGCGCGGTCGCCGCCGCGATCGACCGGGCCGAGCTGGACCCGGCCCGGCTCACCGCGTGGCGCAAGCTGCAGGCCGAGGCCCACCGGCAGGAGCTGCGCGCCGACGCGCGGGCCCGGGCGCAGGAGCACGCGCGGGTGCGCAGCCTGCACCGGTCGATGCGCGACCAGCCGAACCGACCGCGCTGGGAGGGCGGCCGGTAGGTAGGTTCGCCCTGTGCGCGTGCTCGTCATCGGATCCGGTGCCCGGGAGCACGCCCTGTGCGTGGCTCTGACCAACGACCCCGCCGTCAGCGCGCTGGCGTGCGCGCCCGGCAACGCGGGCACGGCGGCGGTCGCCGAGCCGCTGGCGGTCGACGTCGCCGACCCGGTCGCGATCGCCGCCCTGGCCACCGGCTGGCAGGCGGAGCTGGTCGTCATCGGCCCGGAGGTGCCGCTGGTCGCGGGTGCCGCCGACGCCGTCCGGGACGCCGGGATCGCCTGCTTCGGCCCGTCCGAGCAGGCCGCCCAGATCGAGGGATCGAAGGCGTTCGCCAAGCACGTGATGACCGCTGCCGGCGTGCCGACCGCGCGGTCCTGGGCGGTCAGCGGGCCGGCCGAGCTCGCGACCGTGCTCGACGAGGTCGCCGCGATCGGCGAGGGCGCCCCGTTCGTGGTGAAGGACGACGGGCTGGCCGCCGGCAAGGGCGTTCTGGTCACCCCCGACCGGGACGCCGCGCACGCGCACGGCACGGCGGTGCTCGACGCCGGCCACGCGCTGCTGGTCGAGGAGTACCTCGACGGGCCGGAGGTCTCGCTGTTCGCCGTCACCGACGGGACGACGGTGCTGCCGCTGCTGCCCGCGCAGGACGCCAAGCGCCGGGACGACGGCGACGCGGGCCCCAACACCGGCGGCATGGGCGCGTACGCGCCGCTGCCCTGGGCGCCGGCCGGCCTGGTCGACGAGGTGCTGGCCGGCGTGCTGCAGCCGACCGTCGACGAGATGCGCCGCCGCGGCGAGCCGTTCAGCGGGCTGCTCTACGCCGGGCTGGCGCTGACCTCCGGCGGGGTCAAGGTGGTGGAGTTCAACGCCCGGTTCGGCGACCCGGAGACCGAGGTCGTGCTGCCGCTGCTGGAGACACCGCTGGCCGGGCTGCTGATGGCCGCCGCCACCGGCACGCTGGCCGACCACCCGCCGCTGCGCTGGCGGGACGGCGCGGCGGTCACCGTGGTCGTCGCGGCGTCCGGCTACCCGGAGCGGCCCCGGATCGGCGACCCGATCACCGGCGCGGACGCCGAGGGCGTGCTGCACGCCGGCACCAGCGTGGGCCCGGACGGGACCGTGCACTCCGCCGGCGGCCGGGTGCTCGCCGTCACCGCGACCGGCCCGGACCTCGCCGCGGCCCGGCAGACCGCCTACGAGCGGGTGGCCGGGGTGCGGCTGGCCGACGCCCACTGGCGGACCGACATCGCGCTGGCCGCCGTCGAGGGCCGCATCGCCGTCGGCTGACCCCCGGCCCGCCGCGCGGGCGCGGCGGTCAGCGGCGGCCGACCAGGGAGTGCAGCTCGGCGAGCACGCCGGCCTGCACCTCGCCGAACGGGCGCTCCTCGCCGTCGGCGATCCAGGCGGCGAACGCCGTCCGGAAGACGGTCACGGCGCTCTCCGCCGCCAGCGCCGCAGGTACCGGCCCGACCCCCCGCTCGGTGAGTGCGCGGGTGAGCGCCGCGGCCAGCGCCGAGAGCTTGAGCAGTTCCCGCTCCCGCAGCGCCGGGTGCGCGTCGACCACCCGCTGCCGGGCCCGGGACCAGGGGCGACGCTCGGCCGGGAGGAACGCCGCGCCACCGGCCAGGGCGGCGGTGGCGATCGTCATCGGGTCGCCGTCCGGTGCCCCGGCCAGGGCGGTCAGGAACTGCCGCTCGAAGTCGTCCTGGCCGGCGAACAGCACCTCGCGCTTGTCGGCGAAGTAGCGGAAGAAGGTCCGTTCGGTGAGCCCGGCGGCTGCGGCGATCTCGGCCACCGTCACGCCGTCGAACCCCCGGGTCTCGAACAGCTCGAGGGCGGCCTGCTGCAACCGCTCGCGTGAGCCGGACTCCCAGCGGGGCATGCGGCCAGCATAGGGATGACAGTCACTGACATCGCGGCCTAGGCTGATGTCAGCAACTGTCATCGAGTGGGGAGTGCGTCATGCGGGTGTTCATCACGGGTGCGAGCGGCTGGATCGGGTCGGCCACCGTCGACGAGCTGCTGGAGGCGGGGCACGAGGTGGTCGGCCTGGCGCGGTCCGAGGCCGCCGTCGAGGTGCTGCAGGCGAAGGGGGCCAAGGCACTGCGCGGGGACCTGGACGACCTCGACGCCCTCCGGCGCGGCGCGGACGACGCCGACGGGGTCGTCCACCTGGCCAACAAGCACGACTGGTCCGACCCGGCGGAGTCCAACCGGGCCGAGCGGGCCGCGGTGGAGGCGCTGGCCGAGGTGCTGGTCGGCTCCGGCCGCCCGCTGGTGCTCGCGGCCGGCGTCGCCGGGCTGGTGCAGGGCCGGCCGGCCACCGAGTCCGACCCGTCGACCTGGGTGGGCGCCGATGCGCCTCGCGGGGGCAGTGAACACCTCGCCCTCGAGTTCGTCGACCGCGGCGTGCGCACCGTCGTGGCCCGGTTCGCCCCGACCGTGCACGGCACGGGTGACCACGGCTTCGTCGCGTACCTGGTCGCCGCGGCCCGTCGGCACGGCACCTCGGCCTACGTCGGCGACGGGGCCCACGCGTGGGCCGCCGTCCACCGCTCCGACGCCGCCCGGCTGGTCCGGCTCGGGCTGGAGCAGGGTCCCGCGGGCACGCTGCTGCACGCCGTGGCGGAGGAGGGGGTGCCCACCCGGGAGATCGCCGAGGCGATCGGCCGGGCGCTGGGCCTGCCGGCGACCTCGATCGACCCGGCGGAGGCGGTCGAGCGCATCGGCGGCTTCGTCGGCGGGTTCTTCGGCATGGACCTGCGCGCCTCCAGCGCCCGCACCCGGGAGCTGCTCGGCTGGACGCCGACCGGGCCCACGCTGCTCGAGGACATCGCGGCGGGGGCCTACGCGCAGGCCTGACCGGCGCTCGTGCCCTGCTGCCCAGCAGGCAGCAGGGCACGAGCGGGCCCGACCTACCGGGTGCGCACCATCCGGCGCGCCCGGCGGGTGTCCGGCGTCGGCGGCCGCGGCCCCTCGTGCCGGCGGGAGAGGTACGTGCCGGCCACGTTGCCGCAGGCGATGATCGGCACCGCGATCAGCGCGCCGAAGATGCCGCCGATCAGCAGCCCGGCGGCGATGCCGAGCACCACCCCCAGCGGGTGCACCGACACCGCCCGGCCCAGCAGGAGCGGCTGCATGACGTGCCCCTCCAGCTGCATGACGAACACGATGATCGCCAGCGCGATCAGCGCCCGCACCGGGCCGACCGCCACCAGCGTGACCAGCACCGACACGGTGCCGGCCAGGAACGACCCGATGATCGGGATGAACGCACCGAGGAACACCAGCGCCGCCAGCGGCACCACCAGCGGGGTGCCCAGCAGGGTGAGGCCGACCCCGATGAAGATCGCGTCGAACGCGGCGACGATGACAGTGGCCCGCACGTAGGAGATCAGCGTCCGCCACGACCGCCGGGCGGCCTCGTCCAGGTAGGCCTGCGAGTTCAGCGGCGCCAGGCCGACCAGCCACAGCCAGATCTGCCGGCCGTCCATCAGGAAGAAGAACAGCGTGAACAGGGTGAGCAGGATGCCGGTGGCGGTGTCGCTCACCCGCCCGGCGGTGTCCAGCGCGCCGTTGGTGAGCAGCGAGCGGTTGTGCACGATGGCGTCCTGCGCGCTGGTGACGGCGTCGTTGAGCTGGTTGCTGGTCACCGGGAACGTCGAGGTGATCCAGTCCTGCACCTGGGTGAGGCCCTGGGAGACCCGCTCGGCGAGGTCGTCGTAGCCGGAGACGAACTGCTCGACGACCAGCGTGATGATCCCGGCGACCACCGCGACGCCGACGAACAGCATCGCCAGCGCCGAGAGCGCCCGCGGCCAGCCGTGCCGGCGCAGGAACGCGGCGCCCGGCTGGAGGAGGGCGGCCAGCAGCAGGCCCACGACCACCGGCACGAAGACGACGGTCACCTTGCTCAGGCCGATCAGCGCCAGGTACAGCGCGGCGCCGACCAGGATCAGCCGCCACGACCACGCGGCCGCGATGCGCAGCCCGTTGGGGACCTCCTGCTCGGGTGACCGCGGCCGGTCGGGGGCCAGCAGGCTGCCCCGGCTGCGGTCCCGGCCGGCGGTCGGCGGTGGGCCGCCGGGGGTGGGCGGGCCGCTGACCGGGTCGGCGTTGTCGACGTCGGGAGCGCCCGGCGCCGGTGCGCCCACGGCGCCGTCGTCCGGCGGCTGCACCTTGGCCAGCGGGGCAGCCGCGTCGTCGTCCGCGGCGGCGGGGTCGGGCTCGAGGTGGCCGTGGGTCTCGTCGTCCATGACGAGCACGACCCGGGTGTCGGGCCAGTTCGCCGCCCAGGTGTGCGGGTCCTGCTCGGCGGCGGCGATCCGCGCCCGGGCCAGCTGGACCAGGCGCTGCCCGCGCTGCCTGGCGCGCTGCAGCATCGGCGTCCTCCCGGGGTCCGGAGCGAGGGGTGGGCGAGCGCAGCCGCACCGTACGGGAAGATGGGCCCGTGGTGCGACGAGCTGACCAGTCCCTGGTGGTGCCGGCATGATCGACCGGTACACCCTGCCCGAGATGGGCCGCGTCTGGAGCGAGGCGCACAAGTACGAGCTGTGGTGCCGGGTCGAGACCCTCGTGCTGGAGGCGCACGCCGCCGCCGGCCGGGTCCCGGCCGACGCCGTCGAGCCGGTGCGCAACGCCCCGCCGCCGACCCCGGAGCGGGTCGAGGAGATCGAGCGGACGACGCAGCACGACGTCATCGCCTTCCTCACCGCCTGGGCCGACAACACCGAGCCCCGGTCCGCCGCGGCGTACGTGCACCACGGCATGACGTCGTCCGACCTGCTGGACACCGCGCTCGCGGTGCAGCTCACCGAGGCGACCGACATCCTGCTGGCCAAGGCCGACCGGCTGGTCGCCGCGCTGCGCGACCACGGGCTGGCCCACCGGGACACCATCAAGGTCGGCCGCACCCACGGCGTGCACGCCGAGCCCGACGTCTGGGGTCACCGGGTCGCCGACCTGGCCTTCGCCACGGCCCGCTCCCGCGACCGGCTGCGGGCCGCCCGCCAGCGGGTCGGCGTCGTCGCCATCTCCGGCGCCGTCGGCACGTACTCGCTGATCGACCCCTCGGTCGAGGTCGCCGTCGCCGAGGCGCTGGACCTGCGCGCCGCCGACGCCTCCACCCAGGTGGTCATCCGCGACTCCATCAGCGAGTGGGTCGCGGCGCTGGCGGTCATCGCCACCGTCTGCGAGGCCGTCGCGCTCGAGGTGCGGCACGGGCAGCGCACCGAGGTGCGGGAGTTGTCCGAGGCGTTCGGGTCGGGCCAGAAGGGCTCGTCGGCGATGCCGCACAAGAAGAACCCGATCCGCTCCGAGCGCATCGCGGGCCTGGCGCGCGTCGTCCGGGCCGCGGTCGTGCCGGTGATGGAGGGCATCCCGCTGTGGCACGAGCGCGACATCTCGCACTCGTCGACCGAGCGGGTCTTCCTGCCCGACGCCGCGGTCACCACCGACTACCTGCTGGACCTGACCGCGGGCCTGGTCGAGAACCTGGTCGTCGACAAGGCCCGGATGCGGGCCAACCTCGAGTCGACCGGCGGCCTGATCTACACCTCTGCGGTGCTGCTGGAGCTGGTCGAGGGCGGGCAGTCCCGCGAGGGTGCCTACGCGCTGGTGCAGGCCGCGGCGATGGAGACCTGGAACACCGGCACGCCGTTCCGCGAGACGCTGCGCGCCCGGGCGGCCGCCGACGGCGTGACCCTGGACGAGGCCCGGCTGGACGAGATCTGCCGGCCCGAGCAGTACGTGCAGAACCTGGGTCCGCTGTTCGACCGGCTGGCGGCGCTGTCCTGATGGCGCTGGACCTGCCGCTCGTCGCCCGGGGCAAGGTGCGCGAGGTCTACGCGGTCGGCGACGACCGGCTGCTGCTGGTCGCCAGCGACCGGATCTCCGCCTACGACCACGTGCTGCCCACGCCGATCCCGGACAAGGGGAAGGTGCTCACCCAGCTGTCGGTCTGGTGGTTCGAGCAGCTCGCGCCGGTGCTCGCCGCGCACGGCGCGACGTCCCACCTGGTCAGCGCGGACGACGTCCCGGCCGAGGTCGCCGGCCGGGCGATGCTGGTGCGCCGGCTGGAGATGCTGCCGGTCGAGTGCGTGGCCCGCGGCTACCTGTCCGGCTCCGGGACGGTCGAGTACTCCCGGCACGGTGCCATCCGGGACGTCGTCCTGCCGGCCGGCCTGGTCGAGGGCTCGCGGCTGCCGCAGCCGGTGTTCACCCCGTCGACCAAGGCGGAGGTGGGCGAGCACGACGAGGCGATCACCTACGCGCAGGTCGAGGCCGCCGTCGGCACGGAGCAGGCGGCGGCGCTGCGCGACCTGACGCTCGCGCTGTACTCGCGGGCGGCGGAGATCGCCGCGGGCGCCGGGATCGTGCTGGCCGACACCAAGTTCGAGTTCGGCACCCTGCCGTCCTCGCCGGCGCTGGTGCTGGGCGACGAGGTGCTCACCCCCGACTCGTCGCGGTTCTGGCCGGCGGCCACCTGGTCGCCGGGCGCGGCGCAGCCGTCCTACGACAAGCAGTACGTGCGCGACTGGCTGACGTCGTCCGGCTGGGACCGGGTGTCACCGCCGCCGGAGCTCCCCGAGGACGTCGTGGCCGCCACCCGCGAGCGCTACGTCACCGCCTACGAGCAGCTGACCGGCCGTCGGTTCGCCTGACCTCAGGCACCTCTGTGCGCGTACTGCTGCATCCCGGGCGCGGATGCAGCAGTACGCGCACGGAGACGGAAGCGTCGCGATCAGTACAGCTTCGTCAAGCCGCGGGCGCGGGCGTTGCGGAGCGCGGTGAACACGTGCGAGCGGATGAGGTCGGCCGAGGACTCGGGCAGGTCGACGAACTGCAGCGACCACTCGAGCAGCTGGTCCTTGCGGGACACCCGGCGGACGAGCAGGGCGTTGGTCGCCAGCTCGTCGGAGTACAGGTTCAGCCGGACGCTGAGCACCGCGCCCCGCCTGGGGTAGGGGACGCCGACCCCGAGGTCGCCGTTCGGGCGGAAGACGCACATCAGGCCGTTCTCGCTCAGGTCGACGGTGCTGCCCCGCAGCACCGTCTGGTCCCAGGCGACGATGACCTCCAGGCCGATCGGCGCGCGGACGGCGTCCCGGCGCTGCAGCCGGCTCGCCGGACCGGACCCCTGGACAGCCGGTTGTGCGCAACCGATCGGGGGCGACCGGGCGTGTCGGTGGTGCCGGTACCCTCGTGCCCGTGCCAGAGGTGGTCGTCGACGTCGTCCTGAAGCCAGAGATCTCCGACCCGCAGGGGCAGGCCGTGCTCGGCGCCCTGGGCCGGCTCGGACACACGGGGGTGCGCAGCGTCCGCCAGGGCAAGCACTTCGTGCTCGAGGTGGAGGGCACCCCGGACGCCGACGAGCTGCGGCAGATCGCCGAGACCCTGCTGGCCAACCCCGTCATCGAAGACGTCGAGCTGCACCTCCCCACCGACTGAGTCTGGGCGAAGTCCAGACCGGACCACCGACTGAGAGAGACACAGTGCGCATCGGTGTCATCACCTTCCCGGGCTCCCTGGACGACGTCGACGCCGCGCGCGCGGTGCGGCTCGCCGGCGGCGAGCCCGTCTCCCTCTGGCACGCCGACCACGACCTGAAGGACGTCGACGCCGTCGTCCTGCCGGGCGGGTTCTCCTACGGCGACTACCTGCGGGCCGGCGCCATCGCCGCCCGCTCGCCGCTGATGCAGGACGTCGTCGCCGCGGCGAGGGGCGGCCTGCCGGTGCTCGGCATCTGCAACGGCTTCCAGGTGCTCTGCGAGGCCGGGCTGCTGCCGGGCGCGCTCACCCGCAACGGCCACCTGCACTTCCGCAACCGCGACCAGGTGCTCGGCGTCGAGCGCGCCGACACCGCGTGGACGTCGTCCTACGCCACCGGCCAGCGGATCACGATCCCGGTGAAGAACGGCGAGGGCCGCTACGTGGCCGCCGACGCCGACCTGGACCGGCTCGAGGGCGAGGGCCGGGTCGTCGTCCGCTACCTCGACGGCAACCCGAACGGCAGCTCCCGCGACATCGCCGGGGTGTGCAGCGAGGACGGCCGGGTCGTCGGGCTCATGCCGCACCCCGAGCACGCGGTCGAGGACCTCACCGGTCCGAGCACCGACGGCCTGGGCTTCTTCACCTCCGTGCTGACCGCCCTGGTGGTCGCCGCGTGACCGCCGACGTGAGCGCCGTGGAGCACCCGGCCGACGGCCCGGCCGACGCCGCCGTCCGCTCGATGCCGGACCTGGACACCGTCGAGCGGGCCGCGCAGGAGCCCGACGCGCAGCAGCCGTGGGCCGAGCTCGGGCTGCGCGCGGAGGAGTACCAGCGGATCCGGGAGATCCTCGGCCGCCGGCCCACCACCGCCGAGCTGGCGATGTACTCGGTCATGTGGAGCGAGCACTGCTCCTACAAGTCCTCCAAGGTGCACCTGCGGCAGTTCGGCGACCTGCCGCCGAGCGACGCGCTGCTGGTCGGCATCGGCGAGAACGCCGGCGTGGTCGACGTGGGCGACGGCTACGCGGTCACCTTCAAGGTCGAGTCGCACAACCACCCCAGCTACGTCGAGCCCTACCAGGGTGCGGCCACCGGGGTCGGCGGCATCGTGCGCGACATCCTCACCATGGGCGCCCGGCCGGTCGCCGTCATGGACTCGCTGCGCTTCGGCGCGGCCGACGCCCCCGACACCGCCCGGGTGCTGCCCGGCGTGGTGGCCGGCGTCGGCGGCTACGGCAACTGCCTGGGCCTGCCCAACATCGGCGGCGAGCTGCTGTTCGACGCCACCTACGCCGGCAACCCGCTGGTCAACGCGCTGTGCGTCGGCGTGATGAGGCACGAGGACGTCCGGCTGGCCAAGGCCGAGGGCGTCGGCAACAAGGTCGTGCTGTTCGGTGCCCGCACCGGCGGCGATGGCATCGGCGGGGTGTCGGTGCTGGCCAGCGAGACCTTCGACAGCGAGGGCCCGGCCAAGCGCCCCGCCGTCCAGGTCGGCGACCCGTTCACCGAGAAGCTGCTCATCGAGGCCTGCCTGGAGATCTTCCGCGAGGACCTCGTCACCGGCATCCAGGACCTCGGCGGCGCCGGCATCTCTTGCGCCACCAGCGAGCTGGCCAGCGCGGGCACCGGCGGCATGCACATCGACCTGGACGCCGTCCCGCTGCGCGACTCGACGCTCACCCCGGCCGAGATCCTGATGAGCGAGTCGCAGGAGCGCATGTGCGCGATCGTCGAGCCGGGCAAGGTCGAGGCCTTCCTCGCCGTCTGCCGCAAGTGGGACGTGCTGGCCACCGTCATCGGTGAGGTCACCGACGGCGACCGGCTGGTCATCGACTGGCACGGCGAGCAGATCGTCGACGTCCCGCCGCGCACCGTCGCCCACGAGGGCCCGGTCTACGAGCGGCCGATGGCCCGCCCGGCCGACCTCGACGCGCTGCAGGCCGACGCCCCGCCGGCGACCTCGGCCGACCTGCGCGCCGACTGGCTCGCGGTCGTCAGCAGCCCGGACGGCGCGGACAAGACCTGGGTCACCGAGCAGTACGACCGCTACGTCCGAGGCAACACGGTCCTCGCCCAGCCCGAGGACGCCGGCCTGGTGCGCATCGACGAGAGCAGCAACCGCGGCATCGCGCTGGCGCTGGACGGCAACGCCCGGTTCGCCCGGCTCGACCCGTACACCGGCGCGCAGCTCAACCTCGCCGAGGCCTACCGCAACGTCGCGGTCACCGGCGCCACGCCGCTGGCGGTCACCAACTGCCTGAACTTCGGCTCGCCGGAGAACCCCGAGGTCATGTGGCAGTTCGCCGAGGCCGTCCGCGGCCTGGCCGACGGCTGCCGCGCGCTGGGGCTGCCGGTCACCGGCGGCAACGTCAGCCTCTACAACCAGACCGGCGACGTCGCGATCAACCCGACCCCGGTCATCGGCGTGCTCGGCGTGCACGACGACGTCACCCGCCGGGTGCCGGCCGGCTGGCGCGCGGACGGCGAGACGGTGCTGCTGCTCGGCGAGACGAGGGCCGAGCTCGGCGGGTCGGCGTGGGCCGCGGTCGTGCACGGGCACCTCGGCGGGCGTCCGCCGGCGCTGGACCTGGCCGCGGAGCAGGCGCTGGGCGGGCTGCTGGCCACCCTCGCCGCCGACGGGCTCGTCAGCTCGGCGCACGACCTGGCCGACGGCGGGCTGGCCCAGGCCCTCACCGAGTCCGCGCTGCGGTACGGCACCGGGGCCCGGTTGACCCTCGCCGGCGACCCGACGACCGCGCTGTTCAGCGAGTCGGTGGCCCGCGCCCTCGTCACCACCACCGACCCGGCCGCGGTGCGCGCCGCGGCGGAGGCGGCCGGGGTCCCGGTGACCGAGCTGGGGACGACGGGCGGTGACGAGCTGCGGCTCGACGGCGTGCTGGAGCTGCCGCTCGCGGAGCTGCGCGACGCCTGGACCCGCACGCTGCCGGCGCTGTTCGGCAGCCCCGAGGTCACCGTGGGCTCGGTCCCGGCGGGCACGGTCCCGACGAGCTGAGCGTGGCCGGCACGGCACCGATCCCGGCGGACGAGCTGCGCGCCGCCGTCGACCCGGTGCGCGCCTGGCTCGCCGGGGAGGCCGACCGGCCTCCCCGGCCGGTGCTGGGCGCCGCGGTGAAGACCTCCGCCCGCTGGCTGGCCCAGCAGGTGCCCGGCCGGTCGGTGGAGGTGCGGGTACCGCCGTTCGTCGCCGTCCAGTGCATCCCCGGGCCGCGGCACACCCGCGGCACCCCGCCGAACGTCGTCGAGACCGACGCCGAGACCTGGCTGCGGCTGGCGACCGGCGCACTGACCTGGGCCGAGGCGGTCGCGGAGAGCAAGGTCACGGCCAGCGGCAACCGCGCCGACCTCGCCGAGCTGCTCCCGCTGCGCCCGTTGACCCGCTGAGGTGTGCTCTGCCGCGGTGATCATGGAGATCGTGCACGCAGACACGCCGCGCGCCGGCGCGTCGCTGGCAACAACTCCATGATCAACGATTGAGGGCATGAACAACAGCGCCCCCTCTGCCGCATGGCAGAGGGGGCGCTGTCGGGTCAGGTCAGCTGAACAGCTTCGCGGCCGTGCTGATCGTCTGGTAGAGCCCGTAGAGGAGTGGGACGCCGACCAGGGTCCAGGCGAAGGCGACCAGGCCGACGGGGGTGGTGGACTCCTGCTGCTCGCTCATCGGGTGGCACTCGCTTCCTGGGTCTCGGTGGACACGGCATCGGCCGTGGGCTCGTGCCACTTGCCGGCGACGGGCCTGATCAGCAGGTTGGCCACGAACCCGACGGCCAGCAGGCCGACCATGATGAACAGCGCCGGCCGGTAGTCGCCGGCGACCAGGCTGCCGGGCTCGCCCTGGGTGTCCAGGACGCGGTTGACGATGAGCGGCCCGGCGACACCGGCGGCCGCCCACGCGGTCAGCAGCCGGCCGTGGATGGCGCCGACCTGGTAGGTGCCGAACAGGTCGCGCAGGTACGCCGGGGCGGTGGCGAAGCCGCCGCCGTAGAAGCTGATGATCAGCGCGGCGAGGACGACGAACAGCCAGGTGGCGCTGCTGCCGACGGTGGCCAGCAGCACGTAGAGCACCAGCCCGACGCCCAGGTAGACCATGTAGATGGGCTTCCGGCCGATGAAGTCCGAGGTCGTGGACCAGGCGAACCGGCCGGCCATGTTGAACAGCGACAGGACGCCGACGAACCCGGCGGCCGCGGTCACGGCGACCGTGGAGGTGTCGCCGTCGCGGAAGAAGTCCTGGATCATCGGGCTGGCCTGCTCGAGGATGCCGATGCCGGCGGTCACGTTGCAGAACAGCACGATCCACAGCAGCCAGAACTGCGGGGTCTTGATCGCGTTGGCGGCCGAGACGCTGCTGGTGGTGACCAGCGCCTTGGTCCGGACCGTCGACGGGTCGAAGCCGGCGGGCTTCCAGCCCTCGGCGGGCACCCGGACGATGAACGCGCCGAACATCATGAAGACCAGGTAGAGCACGGCCAGGGTGAGGAACAGCTTGGCGACCGCGTCGCCGCTGGCGACCGTGGCGGCGGTGCCGTCGTAGTCGGCGTCGTAGAAGCCCATCAGCTGGCGGGACAGCGGGGTCGCGATGAGCGCGCCACCGCCGAAGCCCATGATCGCCATGCCGGTGGCCAGGCCCGGGCGGTCGGGGAACCACTTGATCAGCGTGGAGACCGGCGAGATGTAGCCGATGCCCAGGCCGATGCCGCCGATGACGCCGTAGCCCAGGTACAGCAGCCACAGCTGGTCGGTGGCGATGCCGAGGGCGCCGACCAGGAAGCCGGTGACCCAGAAGACCGCCGAGGTGAACATCGCGGCACGGGGACCGTTGCGGTCGACCCAGGTGCCGAAGAGCGCGGCGGAGAGGCCGAGCATCACGATCGCGATGGAGAAGACGATCCCGATCGCGGTGAGGCTGGAGTCGAAGTCCGCGACGAGCGCGGTCTTGTAGACGCTGGTGGCGTAGGCCTGGCCGATGCACAGGTGCACGGCCAGTGCAGCCGGCGGGATCAGCCACCGGTTGAAGCCCGGGCGCGCGACGATGCGCTCCCGGGCGAGGAAGCTGGGTACTGCCACGAACGACCTCCGAGGAGCGGGACGGTGGGTTGACGCAACCTGTTCGTCTGCTGTGTGATCCAGGTCGCGGTCCCGGGACCGTACGACGCGCCCGGCGGAACGGCGCGCCGACGTCCCCCTTCCGGGCGACACCGATACCGTTTCGTTGCCTCAGCAGTTCCGGATCTCCGGCCGGGCGGGACCGCCGCAGGGGTCCCTAGGCTGGGCCCATGCCGTACGAAGTGAAGGGCGTCATCGCCCGCAGCAAGGGTGCTCCGGTCGAGCTGGTCGACATCGTGGTCCCCGACCCCGGCCCGGGTGAGGCGGTCGTCGACGTGCAGGCCTGCGGGGTCTGCCACACCGACCTGCACTACCGCGAGGGCGGCATCAACGACGAGTTCCCGTTCCTGCTGGGCCACGAGGCGGCCGGCGTCGTCTCCGCGGTCGGCGAGGGCGTCACCAACGTGGCGGTCGGCGACTTCGTCGTCCTCAACTGGCGCGCGGTCTGCGGCGAGTGCCGCGCCTGCCGCAAGGGGCAGCCGCAGTACTGCTTCAACACCCACAACGCCGCGCAGAAGATGACGCTGACCGACGGCACGGAGCTGACCGCCGCGCTGGGCATCGGCGCGTTCGCGGACAAGACGCTGGTCCACTCCGGCCAGTGCACGAAGGTCGACCCCCAGGCGCCCGCGACGGCGGCCGGGCTGCTCGGCTGCGGCGTCATGGCCGGCGTCGGCGCGGCGATCAACACCGGGGCCGTGCAGCGCGGCGAGAGCGTGGCCGTCTTCGGCTGCGGAGGCGTGGGTGACGCGGCGATCGCCGGTGCCGCGCTGGCCGGCGCGACCACGATCATCGCCGTCGACATCGACGACCGGAAGCTCGAGTGGGCGAAGGGCCTGGGCGCCACGCACACCGTCAACTCGAAGGACTCCGACCCGGTCGAGGCGATCAAGGCGCTGACCGGTGGGTTCGGCGCGGACGTCACCATCGACGCGGTGGGGCACCCGGCGGTCTTCGAGCAGGCCTTCTACTCCCGCGACCTCGCCGGCCGGGTCGTGCTGGTCGGCGTCCCGCGGCCGGACATGGAGATCACCCTGCCGCTGCTGGAGGTCTTCGGCCGCGGCGGGGCGCTGAAGTCCTCCTGGTACGGCGACTGCCTGCCCAGCCGCGACTTCCCGATGCTCGTCGACCTCTACCTGCAGGGCCGCTTCCCGCTGGAGGACTTCGTCTCCGAGACCGTCGGCCTGGGCGACGTCGAGCAGGCGTTCGAGAAGATGCACCACGGCGACGTGCTGCGCTCGGTCGTGGTGTTCGGCAAGTGAGCGTCGACCAGTGAGCAGGGCGCGCATCGAGAAGGTCGTCGTCAGCGGGGTCTTCAGCCTCGACGGCCAGGACTTCGACGTCGACAACAACGTGTGGCTGGTCGGGGACGACGACGAGGTGGTCGTCATCGACGCGCCGCACCGGGCCGAACCGATCGTCGAGGCGGTCGGCGGACGGCGGGTGAAGGCGATCGTGCTCACCCACGGGCACAACGACCACATCACCGCCGCGATCGACCTGCGCGAGGCCACCGGCGCCGCGGTCTGGCTGAACCCGGCCGACCGGATGCTGTGGGAGGCCGTCTACGGCACCACCGGTGCCACCCCGGACGGCGCGCTGGAGGACCACACCCGCTTCCGGGTGGCCGACGTGACGCTGGAGGCGCTGCACACCCCGGGGCACTCGCCGGGCAGCACCTGCCTCTACACCGGCGACCTGCGGACCGTCTTCTCCGGCGACACCCTGTTCCACGGGGGGCCGGGTGCCACCGGGCGCTCCTACAGCGACAAGCCGACGATCCTGACCTCCATCCGGGCGCGGCTGCTCACCCTGCACGGCGACACGGTGGTCCGGACCGGCCACGGCGACGACACCACCGTCGCCGCCGAGGTCGGCAACATCGCCTGAGCACCGTCGTCCGACCTGGCCGTTCCGGGGAACGGCCAGGTCGGACGGGTGTTGCGGACGGTTCCGTCCGACCCCGGTGGTGAGAGGGACCACCCGGGCGGACGGACGACGGGGCCGCGGCACCGGTACCCTCGACCCGTGCCTCGCGGTGACGGACGGCTGACGCACGACCTCGACCCCCATTCCCCCGGACCCCAGGACGCGTGCGGCGTCTTCGGTGTCTGGGCGCCGGGCGAAGAGGTCGCGAAGCTCTCCTACTTCGGCCTGTACGCGCTCCAGCACCGCGGGCAGGAGGCGGCAGGCATCGCGGTCTCCGACGGCTCCTCGGTGGTGGTCTTCAAGGACCTCGGGCTGGTGAGCCAGGTCTTCGACGAGCCGACCCTGGGGAGCCTCCGCGGCCACCTGGCCGTCGGCCACACCCGGTACTCCACCACCGGTGGGTCGACCTGGGAGAACGCCCAGCCGACGTTCCGCACCACCGGCGACGGCACCGGCCTGGCGCTGTGCCACAACGGCAACCTGGTGAACACCGCCGAGCTCGCCAGCCGCGCCGCCGACGAGGGCGTGCAGGGGGCGTTCAGCGCGACCACCGACTCCGACCTGGTGACCTCGCTGATCGCGGCCCGCCAGGACATGTCCGTGGAGGCCGCGGCGATGGAGGTGCTGCCCATGCTGCGCGGCGCCTTCAGCCTGACCTTCATGGACGAGACCACGCTCTACGCCGCCCGCGACCCGCAGGGCGTGCGCCCGCTGGTGCTCGGCCGGCTCGAGCGCGGTTGGGTGGTCGCCAGCGAGACCGCGGCGCTGGACATCGTGGGCGCCTCGTTCGTCCGCGAGGTCGAGCCCGGTGAGCTGCTGGCCATCGACGAGGACGGGCTGCGCAGCCAGCACTTCGCCTCGGCCGACCCCAAGGGCTGCATCTTCGAGTACGTCTACCTGGCCCGCCCGGACACCACGATCGCCGGCCGCGGCGTGCACGCCGCCCGGGTCGAGGTGGGCCGCCGGCTGGCCAGGGAGCACCCGGTCGAGGCGGACCTGGTCATCCCGGTGCCGGAGTCGGGCACCCCGGCGGCGGTCGGCTACGCCGAGGCGTCGGGCATCCCCTACGGCCTGGGCCTGGTCAAGAACTCCTACGTCGGCCGGACGTTCATCCAGCCCAGCCAGACGATCCGGCAGCTCGGCATCCGGCTGAAGCTGAACCCGCTGCGCGACGTCATCCGCGGCAAGCGGCTGGTCGTCGTCGACGACTCGATCGTCCGCGGCAACACCCAGCGCGCGCTGATCCGGATGCTCCGCGAGGCGGGGGCGCTGGAGGTGCACGTGCGCATCTCCTCGCCGCCGGTGAAGTGGCCGTGCTTCTACGGCATCGACTTCGCCAGCCGCGCCGAGCTCATCGCCAACGGCCTGGACGTCGACGGCGTGCGCGCCTCGATCAACGCCGACTCGCTCGGCTACGTCTCCGAGCAGGGCCTGGTCGCGGCCACCGAGCAGCCGGTCAACCGGCTGTGCACCGCGTGCTTCTCCGGCGAGTACCCGATCCCGCTGGGCGAGCCGGAGGTGCTGGGCAAGCACGTGCTCGAGGGCATCGGCCGCCGGGCGATGGCCGGCCACCCCGGCGGCGGCGCCGACGACGCGCTGGCGCGGCCGTGAGCGAGCTGACCTACGCGGCGTCCGGCGTCGACATCGACGCCGGCGAGCGCGCCGTGACCCTGATGCGGGCCGCGGTGGAGAAGACCAACCGCCCCGAGGTGGTCGGCGGGCTGGGCGGCTTCGCCGGGCTGTTCGCGCTGGACACCCAGAAGTACCGCAAGCCCCTGCTGGCCAGCTCCACCGACGGCGTCGGCACCAAGATCGCGCTGGCCCGGCAGCTGGACCGGCACGACACCGTGGGCATCGACCTGGTCGCGATGGTCGTCGACGACCTGGTCGCCTGCGGCGCGGAGCCGCTGTTCCTGCAGGACTACGTGGCCTGCGGCCGGGTGGTGCCGGAGAAGATCGCCGCGATCGTCACCGGCATCGCCACCGGCTGCACGCTCGCCGGTGCCGCCCTGGTGGGCGGGGAGACCGCCGAGCACGGCGACCTGATGGACGCCGACGAGTACGACCTGGCCGCCACCGCCGTGGGCGTGGTCGAGGCCGACGGCGTGCTGGGCCCGGAGCGGGTGCGCGAGGGCGACGTGGTGGTCGCCATGGCGTCGTCCGGCTTCCACTCCAACGGCTACTCGCTGGTGCGGAAGGTGGTCGCGACCGCGGGGCTGGACCTCGCCGCGGCGCACGGCCTGGACCGCCCGCTGGGCGAGGAGCTGCTCGAGCCCACCCGCATCTACGCCCGCGACTGCCTGGCGCTGGTCGACGAGCTCGGCGTCGACGGGGTGCACGCCTTCGCGCACATCACCGGCGGCGGGCTGGCCGGCAACACCGCCCGCGTCGTCCCGGCGGGGCTCGAGGCGGTGCTGGACCGCAGCACCTGGGTGCTGCCCGGCGCGGTACGGCTGATGGAGGAGCACGGGGTGCCGCGGGCGGAGTCCGAGCGCGCGTTCAACTGCGGCGTCGGCATGGTCGCCGCCGTCGCCCCCGAGGTCGCCGGCCGCGCCGTGGCGCTGCTGACCGACCGCGGCGTGCCCGCCTGGGTGGCCGGCACGCTCACCGCCGCCGGTGACGGTGGCGGGACCGCCCGGCTGGTCGGCTCCTACCGCTGACGGAGGAGGGCCCCACCGCTGCCGGCGGGGCCCTGGCAGGGGGCCGTCAGGACGCACGCCAGCACCGCCAGGCCCCGAGGGGGCTGGCGGTGCCCACGTGCACGACCAGGGGCTGAGCTCGCGCTCAGCACGTCAACGGCTGGCAGCCCAGTCGTCGTCCTCGTCGTCCTGTGCCCAGCGATCGGCGAACTCGTCGTCCTCGTCGTCGTCGTCCTTGGTCCCGCGAGCGGGGAACGTCGACGGCTGACCAGCCAGCTCGCGCTGAAGGGCCGTGAGGTCGGTGTTGGGTGAGCTGTACTTGAGCTCACGGGCCACGCGTGTCTGCTTGGCCTTCGCTCGGCCGCGCCCCATTGGCTCGACCCCCTCGTGACGGAGTACGGGCGCCCGGCTCCGGGCTGGACGGCCCGTGCTCGCGACCCCGACTGAGTGACTGTGTCCTGGTGCGAGCTTACGACACGTATCGGTCGGCAGCACGCGTCCGTCTCCGCGTGACCCCCTCGGAAGGGGAGGGGTGACCCAGGTCTCACCCCTCCGGGTGACCTGCGGACGACGAACCGCAGGTCAGCGGGGCAACCGGATGGTGGCCAGCCGGCCGACCGAGGAGATCCGCTCTTCCGCCATCCGGTCCGCGGCGACGGCCGGGGAGACTCCCTCGGCCTCGGCGGCGGCGAACACCCGGACGGCGACGTCGAAGATCGTCGTGGCCTTGGCCTCCGCCCGGGCGAAGGAGAACCCGTGCCGCTCGTCCTCGACCTGGATGACGCCGCCGGCGTTCACCAGGTAGTCGGGGGCGTAGAGGATGCCGCGGGCCTGCAGCAGGTCGGCGGTGCCCTCGTGGGCCAGCTGGTTGTTCGCGCCGCCGCAGACGATCGCGGCCGGGAGCACGGCGACCGTCTCGTCGTCCAGCGCCCCGCCCAGCGCGCAGGGCGCGTAGACGTCGTGGGGGGTGCGCACCAGCGCCGCGGTGTCGGCCACCGCGGTCACCTGCGGGTGGCGCGCCAGCAGCCGGTCCACGGCCGCGCGGTCGACGTCGGTGACCACCAGGGCGGCCCCGTCGGCCACCAGCAGGTCGGCCAGGTGCGAGCCGACCTTGCCCACCCCGGCGATCGCGACGGTGCGCCCGGCCAGCGACGGCGCGCCCCACCGGTGCTGGGCGGCGGCGCGCATGCCCTGGAAGACCCCGTAGGAGGTCAGCACGGAGGAGTCGCCGCAGCCGCCGTACACCTCCGACCGGCCGTGCGCGAAGCGCGTCTCGCGGGCCACCACGTCGAGGTCGGCGTTGTAGGTGCCGACGTCGCACGCGGTGAGGTACCGCCCGCCGAGGCTCTCCACGAACCGGCCGTAGGCGCGCAGCAGCGCCTCGGTCTTGTCGGTGCGCGGGTCGCCGATGATCACCGCCTTGCCGCCGCCGAGGTCGAGGCCGGCCAGGCTGTTCTTGTAGGCCATCGCCTTCGACAGCGCCAGCGCGTCGGTGACCGCGTCGGCCTCCGAGGCGTAGGGGTAGAAGCGGGTGCCGCCCAGCGCCGGGCCCAGTGCCGTCGACCAGATCGCGATGACCGCGCGCAGGCCCGACTGGGGGTCGGAGCAGAAGACGACCTGTTCGTGCCCGGAGGCCAACACGTCCACGGGGCGAGGGTAGGCGGGCCCGCCGGGCCGGGCGGCAGGGTCTCGGGCCGGTCTCGGCGCGGAGGTGCGTGCAGGGTCCCGGCCGGCCGCCAGGCATGATCAGGGGTCGACGACAGGCGCCGGGGCTCCCCGGTGCCGCACACTCTCCAGCGGGTGCCCGAGGCCAGGGTCCGCCAGGAGGGAGACCAGCGGGGCAGCGCTGCGCCGCGACACGGGAGGACACACACGATGGCTCGACCCAAGCGGCTGCTCGCCCTGGCGCTCGCCGCGCCGCTGTTCCTCGCCGCCTGCAGCTCCGACGGTGGCGGCGACTCCAGCGGCTCCGGCGGCGGCGACAGCGACCTGAGCTTCGCGGTGGTCACCCACGGGTCGGCCGGCGACGCCTTCTGGGACGTGGTGAAGAACGGTGCCGAGGCCGCGGGCAAGGACCTGGGCGTCGACGTCGACTACCAGAGCGACGGCGACCCGCAGCGGCAGTCGCAGCTCATCGACACCGCGGTGAACCAGGAGGTCGACGGCATCGTCGTCTCGATGGCCAACCCCGACGCGCTGCAGGACTCGATCTCCAAGGCCGTCAAGGCCGGGATCCCGGTCGTCACCATCAACTCCGGCGCCGACCGCTCGGCGGCCTTCGGTGCCATCGGGCACGTCGGCCAGGACGAGACGATCGCCGGCCAGGGCGCGGGCAAGCGGCTCGCGCAGGACGGCCGCAAGAAGGTGCTGTGCGTCGTCCACGAGGCCGGCAACATCGGGCTGGACCAGCGCTGCGACGGCGCCTCGCAGGGTCTGGGCACCCAGGTGACCCGGGTGCAGGTCGACATCAACGACCTGCAGGCCGCGCAGTCCGCGATCACCGCGCAGCTGCAGAGCGACCCGTCGATCGACGGGGTGCTCGCGCTGAACTCGGCCGTCGCGCAGGTGGCCGCGGCGGCCGCGAAGGCGGCGGACTCCGACGCGGAGATCGCCACCTTCGACCTCAACGCCGACGTCATCAAGGCCATCCAGGACGGGTCGGTGTCCTTCGCGGTCGACCAGCAGCAGTACGAGCAGGGCTACCTGCCGATCGTGATGCTCAAGCTGTACGCGCAGAACAAGAACACCGTGGGCGGTGGCCGCCCGGTGCTGACCGGCCCGGCGATCGTCGACGAGAGCAACGTCAAGGACGTCGCCGACCTCGCGTCGGCCGGCACCCGCTGACCCCGGCGGGCCGGCCACCGGGCCGGCCCGCCCGCCCCGGGCGCGCACGGCGTCCGGGGCTGCGCCACGAGCGGGCCGGGGGCCCGCGCCGCGGCACCGGACTCGAGGAGGACCACCGATGAGCGCCACCCGGGAGGCGCCGGCCGCCCCGCGCGACCGCGTCGACGAACGCGTGGCCCGGGTGGGCTGGTGGCGCCGGCTGCTGGTCAGGCCCGAGCTCGGGTCGCTGATCGGCGCGATCGTCGTCCTGGTGTTCTTCGCGGTGCTCTCCGAGCGGTTCCGCGCCCCCGGCGGCGTCGCGAACTGGCTGGACCCGGCCTCGACGCTGGGCATCATGGCCGTCGCCGTGGCGCTGCTGATGATCGGCGGCCACTTCGACCTCTCCGCGGGCGTCATGACCGGCACGACCGCGCTCACCGTCGGCATCGCCACCAGCGAGTGGGGCTGGAACATCTGGGCGGCGATCGTGCTGTCGCTGGCCGTCGCGCTGCTCATCGGCCTGTTCAACGGCTGGCTGGTCACCCGCACCGGGCTGCCCAGCTTCATCATCACGCTGGGCAGCTTCCTCATGCTGCAGGGCCTCAACCTGGGCCTGACCAAGGCGTTCACCGGCACGGTCATCGTCGGCGGGATCGCCTCGGCCCCCGGTTACGACTCGGCGCAGAAGGTGTTCGCCTCCAGCGTCGAGATCGGCGGCACCGGTTTCCGGATCACGATCCTGTGGTGGGTGCTGGCGACCCTGCTGGGCACGTGGGTGCTGCTGCGCACCCGCTTCGGCAACTGGGTGTTCGCCACCGGCGGCGACGACGTCGCGGCCCGCAACGTCGGCGTCCCCGCCCGGCGGACGACGATCACGCTGTTCATGACCACCGCCGGCGCGGCCTGGTTCGTCGGGACGACGCTCGCGGTGCGGCTGACCTCCGTGCAGGCCAACACCGGCGCCGGGCAGGAGCTCATCTACATCGTCGCGGCGGTGATCGGCGGCTGCCTGCTCACCGGCGGATTCGGGTCGGCGATCGGCGCCTCGCTCGGCGCGCTCGTCTTCGGCATGACCCAGCAGGGCATCGTGTACCTGCGCTGGAACGCCGACTGGTTCTACTTCTTCCTGGGGGCGATGCTGCTGCTCGCGGTCCTGACCAACCGGCTGGTCCGCCGCTACGCCGAGGCGGCCCGGCGATGACCGCGGCCGGGACGAGCGCGGAGGCCGCGCCGCTGCTGGAGCTGCGCGGCATCGGCAAGGACTACGGCTCGGTCATCGCGCTGGACGGCATCTCCACCACCGTGCGCGCCGGTGAGGTCACCTGCGTGCTCGGCGACAACGGCGCCGGCAAGTCGACGCTGATCAAGGTGCTGGCCGGCGTGCACCAGCCCTCCCGCGGGGAGCTGCTGCTCGACGGCCGGCCGGTCACCTTCGCAGCACCGCGCGAGGCGCTGGACGCCGGGATCGCGACGGTCTACCAGGACCTGGCGATGATCCCGCTGATGGCGATCTGGCGGAACTTCTTCCTCGGGTCGGAGCCGACCACCGGGTGGGGCCCGTTCCGCCGGTTCGACAGCGCCACGGCCAAGGACGTCACCCGCCGCGAGCTCGCCGCGATGGGGATCGACATCCGTGACCCCGATCAGCCGGTCGGCACCCTCTCCGGTGGCGAGCGGCAGTCGGTGGCGATCGCCCGCGCAGTGCACTTCGGCGCGCGGGTGCTCATCCTCGACGAGCCGACGTCGGCGCTGGGCGTGAAGCAGGCGGCGGTGGTGCTGCGCTACATCGCGCAGGCCCGCGACCGGGGGCTGGGCGTCGTCTTCATCACGCACAACCCGCACCACGCGCACCCGGTGGGTGACCGGTTCCTGCTGCTCAACCGCGGCCGCAGCCTGGGCGACTTCCGCAAGGACGAGGTCACCCGCGAGGAGCTGACCACGATGATGGCCGGCGGCGACGAGCTGACCGAGCTCGCCGAGGAGCTGGAGCGCCCCGCGGCGGGCTGAGGCGACCGTCGCTCACCGTGATGAGGTGATCGCGGCGTGTTGTCTTTGTGACGGGTGGTACGGCTGCGACAGTCGAGGGGTCCACGATCCCCCGAGCCCACCGTCCCACCCTCTCCCCAGGGAGCACCCATGCCGCGGCAGCCGCTGCGCACGTCCCGGGCTGCCGTCCTCGCCGGCCTGGTGGCCGCCGTCCTCGCCGTCGGGAGCACCGCCCCGGCGCTCGCCGACCCGGTGAACCCCACCGACGGCCAGCTCGCGGACGCCGCCGGCGCCAAGGACCAGGCCGCTGCCGAGGTGGGCCGGCTGCAGGGGCTGGTCGCGGTGGCCCAGTCGGAGCTGGAGAAGGCCGCCGTCCAGGCCGAGGCAGCCGGCGCCGCCTACGACGCCGCCGAGGAGGCCCGCCGCCAGGCGGACGCCGCCGCCGAGCGGGCCGCCGAGGAGCTGCAGGCCGCGCAGGCCGCGGTGGCCGCCGCGCAGGGGCGGATCGCCGACTTCTCGCACGACACCTACAAGAACGGCGGCTCGCTGACCAGCGAGATGGCGCTGCTGGACGTCGCCGGCCCGGGGGAGCTCATCCAGAAGGCGGCGATGCTGCGCTACGTCGCCGACCACCAGCTCGACGTCCTCGGCACGCTGCAGACCGCGCAGGTGCAGCAGGCCCGGGCCGAGACCGCCGCCCGCGACGCCCAGCGGGCCAAGGCGGCCGCCGAGGAGCAGGCCGAGCAGGCCAAGGCCACCGCCGACCAGGAGGTGGCTGCGCACCAGGCGGCGGTGCAGCAGGCGAGCGCGCAGAAGGCGCAGCTGGACCAGCAGCTGCAGGCCGCCGAGGTGCGGCTGCTCGAGCTGCAGGGCGCCCGCAACGCCTACGAGCAGTGGGTGGCGCAGAAGAAGGCCGCGGAGGAGGCCGCCCGCCGGGCGCAGGCGGAGGCCGAGGCCCGCGCGGCCGCCGACGCGGCGGCCGCGGTCAAGGCCGGCGGGTCGGGGTACGTGCGGCCGGCCAGCGGGACCACCAGCAGCTGCTACGGCGCGCGCTGGGGCGTCACCCACCTCGGCGTCGACATCGCCGCCCGGATCGGCACGCCGGTCTACGCCGCCACCAGCGGCGTCGTCCAGCGGGCCGGGGCGGCCACCGGCTTCGGGCTGGCCGTCTACGTCCGTGGCGACGACGGCGCGGTCACCGTCTACGGCCACGTGAACCGCTACTTCGTGCAGGCCGGCGAGCGGGTGAAGGCGGGGGAGCAGATCGCCGAGGTCGGCAACCGCGGCCAGTCGACCGGGCCGCACCTGCACTTCGAGGTGCACCCCGGCGGGGGCATGTACTCCGGCGCCGTCGACCCGGTGCCGTGGCTGCGCGCCCGCGGCATCCCGATCACCGGCTGCTGACCCCCGCGCTAGCGTCGGGCCCGTGACCGCCCCCCTCGACCCGCGCACCGGCTGGGCGCTGCCCGCGCCCGGCCTCCTGCCGCGCACCGCCGAGCTGGAGCCGCTGGTCACCCGGGTGCTCGCGCCCAACCCCTCCGGCATGACCCTCGACGGCACGAACACGTACCTGGTGGGCGCCCCGGGCAGCGGGCAGGTCGTGGTGGTCGACCCGGGGCCCGCCGACCCCGCGCACCTCGCGGCGGTCGAGGCCGCCGCGGCCGACCGCGACGCGCGCGTGGTCGCGCTGCTGGTCACCCACCACCACGGCGACCACGCCGAGGCCGCGGCGCCCTGGTCGGCGCACTTCGCCGCCCCGGTGGCCGCCGCGGAGGCGGACGTCGCCGGGCCCGGCGGCCGGCTGCTGGCGGACGGCGACCGGCTGCGGCTGGCCGGCACCACCCTCGACGTCGTCGCCACCCCCGGGCACACCGCCGACCACCTGGCCTTCCGGCTGGAGTCCGGTGCGGTGCTGGTCGGTGACCACGTGCTCGGCCGCGGCACCTCCGTGGTCACCCACCCCGAGGGGGACGTGGTGGCCTACCTGGCCTCGCTGCGCCGGGTGCACGACCTCGGGCCGGCGGCGCTCTACTGCGGCCACGGCCCGGAGCTGACGCAGGACCCGCTCGCCGTCCTGGACTACTACCTGGCGCACCGGGCGTACCGCGAGCAGCAGTTGCTCGACGCGCTCGCGGGCGGTCCCCGGACGGTCGAGGAGCTGGTGGCCACCGTCTACGCCGCGGTGCCGCGCGAGCTGTGGCCGGCGGCCGGCCAGTCGACCCGGGCCACGCTGGTCAAGCTGACCGCGGAGGGCCGGCTGGAGCCGGCGGACGGCGCGGCGGTGCGGCTGGCGTGAGCGCCTCCTGGGACGTCGTGGTGGTGGGCGCGGGCTCCGCGGGGTGTGCGCTGGCCGCCCGGCTGGTCGACGCCGGCCGCCGGGTGCTCGTGCTCGAGGCCGGCGCCGACCACCCGCAACCGGCCGACTTCCCCGCCGTCCTCACCGACGCCGCCACCCTCGGCGCCGTCACCCCCGGGCACCCGGCCAACTGGACCTACCTGGCCGAGCTCGCCGAGGACGTCACCTACCCGGTGGTCCGCGGCCGGGTGGTCGGCGGCTCCAGCGCGGTCAACGGCGCCTACTTCATCCGCGGCACCCCCGGTGACTTCGACGGCTGGGCGGCCGCGGGCAACCCGCTGTGGTCCTACGAGCAGGTGCTGCCGGCGTTCCGCCGCAGCGAGGCCGACGCCGACTTCGGCGGCCGGCCGGAGCACGGCGCGGACGGCCCGGTGCCGGTGCGGCGGGTGCGCACCGCGCACCCGGTGACCGACGGGTTCGCCGCGGCCTGCGCGGAGCTGGGGTTCCCCGACGAGCCGGACAAGAACGCCGGCGCGGCCCCCGGGCACGGCCCGGTGCCGGTCAACGTCCGCGACGGGGTGCGGGTCAACGCGGCGATGGCCTACCTCTCCCCGCGCCGCGCCGGCCCCGGCCTGACCGTCCGCGGGAACACCCGGGTCACCCGGGTGCTGGTCGAGCGCGGCCGCGCGGTCGGCGTCGCGACCCCGGACGGCGAGGTGCGGGCCGACGAGGTGGTGCTCGCCGCCGGCGCGGTGGGGTCACCGCACCTGCTCATGCTGTCGGGCATCGGCCCGGCCGGGCAGCTGCGTGCCGCCGGCGTCCCGGTGCTCGTCGACGCGCCCGTCGGGGCGGCGTTCAGCGACCACCCCGACCTCTACGTCACCTGGCAGCCGGCCCGGCGGCTGCCCGCGCCGCGCGACCTGCTGCCGCTGGCCACCGCCCTGCACGCCACCGGCGAGGGCTCGCGCACACCCGGCGACCTGGAGCTGATGCCCTGGCTCAAGCCGTTCAGCCGGGTGATCCGGCCTCCGGCCGGCACCGGGCCCGCGGCGCTGGTGCGCACCGCCGGGGCGGCGCTGCGGGCGCTCCGCGGGGCGTCGGTGCACCGGCTGCTCGACCAGGCGCGCCGCCGCGACGACCTGATGATCGGCGTCGCGTTGCAGCAGGAGGAGAGCCGCGGCCGGCTGAGCCTGGTCTCCGCCGACCCGGCGGTGCCGCCGCGGATCGAGCACCGGTACCTCACCGAGGAGGCCGACCGGCGCCGGATGCGGGAGGTGGTGCGGCTGGCCGCCGAGCTGCTGCGGACGCCGTCCCTCGCCCCGCTGGTGGCCGCCCGCACGGGGCTCCCCGACGACGTGCTGACCGACGACCGCGAGCTGGACCGCTGGACCCGCCGGCACCTGGCGACCGCCATCCACCTGGCCGGCAGTGCCCCGATGGGCCCGGACGGCGACCCGGCCGCGGTCGTCGACCAGCACCTGCGGGTGCGCGGCGTCGACGGGCTGCGGGTCGTGGACACCTCGGTGATGCCGCAGGTGACCTCGCGGGGCCCCGCGGCGACCGCGCTGATGCTGGGGGAGCGGGCCGCCGAGCTGATGTCCGGCTCCTGACGACGACAGCCCCGCACCGGGGCCGGTGCGGGGCTGTCGGAGGTCGAGCGGCCGGTCCGGCTACCGGACGGCGCGGATCTGGGTGCTGGTCTGCGACAGCGGCGCCCAGGCGTCCGGGTGCGGCTGACCGGCGTCGACGACCCACGAGGGGGTCCGGTTCGCGGTGGTGGCGCCGCGGGTGGCCGGCCGGCCGCTGAGACCCACGATCAGGGCCAGCAGGACCACGAGGCCGACGAGGACACCGGCGACGACCAGGAGCGTGGAGAGCATGCCCTGGAAAGTAGTGGGGAGGACCGGTCCGTGTCAGCGGTTCGCGCCGGGCAGATGTGGCCGAACATCCGCTCGGGGATGGGCGACTCTGCCAGTTGCCGTCAACATGTCGACCGCACTTGGACGAATCGACCCGTCAGAGTCTGCCAGAGCAGCGCGGGCATTGGGAAGAGTGGGCCAGGTCACTCGCCGCGCAACAGGTCCGCGAGCACCCGGGGGACGACGTCCGGCGGCACGGCGTCCGGGTCCGGGAGTCCCTCGATGGCCAGCCCGTGGGTGAGGCTGACGAGCACGAGGGTGAGCGTGCCGGCGTTCCAGCCGGTGCGGGCCGGGTGCTCGGCTAGGAACCGGTCGACGACCACGGCGATCCTCGCGCGCAGGTCGCGCCGGCTGGCGACGAACGCCTCGCGCACCGCGGGGTCGCGCACGGCCCGCTGCCAGAACTCCAGGAACAGCAGCTGCCAGGTGGGGTCCCGGCGGGACAGCTCGGCACCCACGGCGGCCAGGGCGTCGGGCAGGTCGGTGGTGGCCGCCAGCGACCGCTCGACGGCGGCCACCCGGGTGGTCACCTCGGCCTGCATGAGGGCGAGGAAGAGGTCGTCCTTGCTGCCGAAGTTCGAGTAGACGGCGCCCTTGGTGAACCCGGCGGCCGCGGCGACCTGGTCGATCGTCGCGCCGGCGAAGCCCCGCTCGGCGAACACCTGGCCGGCGGCGCGGATCACCCGCGCCCGCACCTCGTCCTTGGGTGGGCGGGGTGTGCGGGGGGTCTCGTCCGGCGGGGTTGTGCGCGCCATGAGGAAGAGCATACTGGCTGGTATCGAATACCAGCGAGTATCGGAGCGTGGGATGGCGAGCACAGGGCAGCGGTCCGGGACGACCCGGCACGGGCAGCACGAGGCGCCGCGGCGGGAGCTGCTGCCCGGCGTCACCCTCCGGGCGGCGGTGCTCGTCATCGGGGTCCTGCTGCTGCAGCTGGGCTTCGTGCTCAGCTACGTCGGCGCCTTCCACTCCCCGTCGCC
Organism: Modestobacter sp. NPDC049651; assembly: GCF_040659695.1. NCBI lineage: Bacteria > Bacillati > Actinomycetota > Actinomycetes > Geodermatophilales > Geodermatophilaceae > Modestobacter > Modestobacter sp. NPDC049651. The sequence goes on along the minus strand of NZ_JBFAOG010000001.1, from coordinate 203,009 downwards.
GCGGCAGGTGCCGGTGGCCGTCGTCGCCCCGGCGGGTGCGCCGGCGGGCACCGCCGAGCAGGTCGCCGACCGGCTCGACGGGCTGGGCGGCGACCCGCTCGATGCCCGGGTCGCGGCCGGTGAGGACGCCGCCCGCGCGCTGCTGGCCGACCGCGAGGTCGACGGCGTCTACCTGCTGGGCACCGGCACCGAGGACCGGCTGCTGGTCGCCGGTGCCGAGGGCGGCGCGGTCAGCTCCGCGCTCACCGAGGTCGTCACCCGGGTCGACGCCGCGCAGGGCCGCACCGTCACCACCGAGGACGCGCTGCCGGCCGCGGCCAGCGACGCCCGCGGTCTCTCCGCCTTCTACCTCGCCGTCGGCTGGGTGGTCGGCGGCTACCTGGTCGCCTCGATCATCGGCGTCAGCGCCGGCTCGCGACCGGTGACCCGGCTGCGCGGCCTGGTGCGGCTCGGTGCGCTCGCGGTCTACTCGCTCGTCTCCGGCATCGGCGGCGCGGTCATCGTCGGCCCGGTGCTCGACGTGTTCGACGGGCACTTCTGGGCGCTGGCCGGTTTCGGCGCCCTGCTGGTCTTCGCCGTCGGCGCGTTCACCACGGCGCTGCAGGTGTGGACCGGGCTGGTCGGCATCGGCCTGGCGATCCTGCTGTTCGTGGTGCTGGGCAACCCGAGCGCCGGCGGGGCGTACCCCGCGCCGCTGCTGCCGCCGTTCTGGGCGGCGATCGGCCCGTGGCTGCCGCCGGGCGCCGGCACCGACGCGGTCCGCGGCATCGTCTACTTCGGCGGCGCGGGCGTCGGGGCGGCGTCCCTGGTACTCGTCGGGTACGCGGTCGTCGGGGTGGTGGCGACGCTGCTCGGCGCCGGCAGCCGGGGCACCGAGGAGGAGCTCGAGCCGGTCGCCGTCCCGGCGTCCTGACCGCGGAGGACCCCACACTCCCGCTTTCGGCGCCGAAAGCGGGCCGGTTCCTCGCGCGGGAGCGGGAGGGGTCAGCGGTCGAGGGGGAGGCCGGTGTAGTTCTCGGCGAGCTCGCGGGCGGCGGCCTCGGACGAGCAGACCCGGCGCAGCTGGGACAGCTGCAGCTCGGCGTCGAAGTCGTCGCCCGAGCGGTGCAGCATCGAGGTCATCCACCAGGAGAAGTGGGTGCACCGCCAGACCCGCGCCAGCGCCCGGTCGGAGTAGCTGTCGGCCAGGTCGGTCTGCCCCTCCTGCAGCAGCCGGACCAGCGCCTGCGCGAGCAGGGTGACGTCGGCGACGGCGAGGTTGAGCCCCTTCGCGCCCGTGGGCGGCACGATGTGCGCGGCGTCGCCGGCGAGGAACAGCCGGCCGCGGCGCATCGGCGCGCTCACGAACGAGCGCATCGGCAGGATCGACTTCTCGGTGACCGGGCCGGTCTCCAGCTCCCAGCCGTCCAGGGCGAAGCGCTTCGACAGGCCGTCCCAGATCCGGTCGTCGGACCAGTCCTCGATCTTCTCGGTCGGGTCGACCTGCAGGTACAGGCGGGACACCGTCGGCGAGCGCATCGAGGACAGCGCGAAGCCGTCGGGGTGCCAGGCGTAGATCAGCTCGTCCTCGGACGGCGCGACGTCGGCCAGGATGCCCAGCCAGGCGAAGGGGTAGGTGCGCTCCCACGTGCGCCCGGCGGTGCCGGCGGTGACGATCGGCCGCGAGACGCCGTGGAAGCCGTCGGTGCCGGCGATGACGTCGCACTCGAGCACCTGCGGGTTGCCCTCGGCGTCGGTGAACCGGATGCGCGGGCTGTCGCCGTCGACGTCCTCCGGGGACACGTCGGAGACGTCGAACAGCAGCGGCGGGCCGCCGTCCAGCTGCGCCTTGATGAGGTCCTTGGTGACCTCGGTCTGCCCGTAGACCCAGACCTGGCGCCCGCACAGCTCCGGGAAGTCCAGGTGGTGCCGGACGCCGGGGTACTGCAGGTGGATGCCGTCGTGCGGCAGGCCCTCCCGCTGCAGCCGGTCGCCCACACCGGCGTCGATCAGCGTCTGCACGGTGTGCTGCTCGAGGATGCCCGCGCGGATGCGGGCCTCGACGTACTCGCGGGAGCGGCTCTCCAGCACGACCGTGTCGATGCCCTGCAGCTGCAGCAGCCGGGACAGCAGCAGCCCGGCCGGTCCGGCTCCGATGATCCCCACCTGGGTGCGCACGACCAGAGTGTGACCCCGGCTACCGCCGGGACCGGAACCGGCCCTCCCGCTGGCCGGAAACGCTCACCTCCAGTCGGCGGTCCGGGAGAGCTCCCGGCCGATGCCGCGCGCGGCGACCTGCAGCACCGGGGCCAGCCGGGTGGCGTCGCGGCGGTGCGCGGCGACGACGATCCCGAGCGCCGCCACGACCAGCGTCTCCCCGCCACGGTCGGCCACCACCGGGACGGCGACCGACGCGGTGCCCGGGCTCATCTCCTCCGTCGTCCGGGCGAACCCGCGCCGGCGCACCTCGGCCAGCTCCCGGGTGATGACCCGCGGGTCGACGACGGTGTGCCGGGTCTCCCGGCTGAGGTTGCGCAGCGCCTGGTCGACGACCTCGTCGGGGGCGGAGGCCAGCAGCACCTTGCCGACGCCGGTGGCGTGCAGCGGCAGCCGGCTGCCCACGGTGCTGACGATCGGCGTCGACTCCCGGCCGGAGATCCGCTCGACGTACAGCGCGCGCAGCCCCTCGCGGACGGCGAGGTGCACGGTGTCGCGGGTGGTGGTGTGCACGTCGAGCAGGAACGGAGCGGCGACCTGGCGCAGCTCCAGCTGCACGGGCGCCAGCAGGCCGAGGTCCCAGAGCTTGCGGCCCACCTCGTAGCGGCCGTCGGGTCGCCGGGCCAGCGCGCCCCACTCGACCAGCTCGGCCAGCAGCCGGTGCGTGGTCGTGAGCGGGGTGCCCGACCGCTCGGCCACCTCGGACAGCGTCAGGCGCGGGTGGGTGGCGTCGAACGCGTCCAGCACGCCCAGGGCCCGCGAGGTGACCGACCTGCCCGGCACGGTTCCGCCACCGGCCATCCCCACCTCCTCTCATCGCATTCCGTCTTCTGGTGAGCGGAAGCGACCGCTGGGGGAGCGTACTGGCCCGACGTACCGTCCCGGACATGACCGGGACCACATCGCGGCCGCCTCGGCCGGAGTCGGACAGCGCGCTGATCCTGCCGCGCTACCTGCAGGAGGACCCCAGCCGGCGCACCCCGGTGGCGTTCCCCGACTACCGGAGCACCGGGCTGCGCGCCCCGCTGCGCACCCCGGTCGACCTGCCCCAGCGGCTCACCGAGGTCACCTCCCCGGTGCTGGGCGAGGACCGGGTGCGCCCCGGCGACAACGACCTCACCCTGCGGCTGGGCGGCGAGGCCCAGGGCCAGCGGATCATCGTGTTCGGCCGGGTGCTCGACAGCGGCGGTCGCCCGGTGCCCAACGCGCTGGTGGAGGTGTGGCAGGCGAACGCGGCCGGCCGCTACCGGCACGTCGTCGACAACTGGCCCGCGCCGCTGGACCCGCACTTCGACGGGCTCGGCCGGGTGATGACCGACAGCCTGGGCCGGTACGAGTTCACGACCATCAAGCCCGGCGCCTACCCGTGGGGCAACCACCACAACGCGTGGCGGCCGGCGCACATCCACTTCAGCCTCTTCGGCCAGGCCTTCACCCAGCGCCTGGTCACCCAGATGTACTTCCCGGGCGACCCGCTGTTCTGGCAGGACCCGATCTTCAACGCGATCCCGCCGTCGGCCCGCCACCGCGCGATCGCCACGTTCGAGCTCGACCGCACCCAGGACAACTGGGCGCTGGCCTACCAGTGGGACATCGTCCTGCGCGGCCGCGAGCAGACCCCCTTCGAGACCGATGACGACGGAGATGTCGCGTGACGAGCAACGAGGCCGGCTTCCCGGAGGACCTGGTCGCCGGGGGCTGGGTGGACCCGCAGATCCTGGCCGCCGCGGACCAGGAGCAGCGGCTGCCGGGCACGCCGACCCGGGGCAGCGGCTTCCTCACCGAGCCGTTCCGGCTGGGCACCTCGCCCAGCGCCACCGTGGGGCCGTACCTGGCCATCGGGCTGACCTGGGGTGACGGGCCGTACGCCGTCGCCGAGGGCACCGAAGGTGCGGTCTGGCTGCGCGGCCGCGTCTACGACGGCGCCGGCAACCTGGTGCCCGACGCGATGATCGAGACCTGGCAGGCCGACCCGGAGGGTCGCTTCGACCACCCGGACGCCCCCGCCGGTGAGCGCCGGTTCCCCGGCTTCCGCGGCTTCGGCCGGTCGAGCACGGTCACGCCGCCCGGTGAGTACGGGGTGCTGACCCTCAAGCCGGGCCGGGTCGACGACGGCAAGGGCGGCCTGCAGGCCCCGCACGTCGACGTCTCGGTCTTCGCCCGCGGCCTGCTGGACCGGGTGGTCACCCGGATCTACTTCGGCGACGAGGAGGCGGCCAACGCCGAGGACGACGTGCTGGCGAGCCTGCCGGACGACGACTCCCGCCGGACGCTGATCGCCCGGAGGACCGACGACGGCTACTGGCTGGACATCCACCTGCAGGACTGCACCGAGAAGGGCATGCAGGAGACGGTCTTCTTCGCCGTCTGACGCAGACTGCACCCATGACCGGCTTGTTCGACGGCACGTTCGCGCGCGGCGCGGCGGCCGGCGCCGTCTCCGACGACGCCTGGCTCGCCGCGCTGCTGCAGGTGGAGGCCGCCCTGGCCCGGGCGGCCGCCCGCACCGGCCTGGTGCCGCAGACCGCAGCCGACGAGGTGACCCGGGTCTGCACCGAGCCGGGCCGGCTGGACGTCGCTGCGGTCGTCGCCCGCGCGGCGGACGCCGGCAACCCGGTGCCTCCGCTGGTGAAGGCGCTGCAGCAGGCGGTCGGCCCGCACGCGGGCGGAGCCGTGCACGTCGGCGCCACCAGCCAGGACGTCGTCGACACCGCGCTGGTGCTGCTCGCCCGGCGGGCGGTCGCCGCCATCGACGCCGACCTCGCGGCCGCGGCGGACACCGTGGCCCGGCTCGCCGCCGCGCACCGGGACGACGTGCTGATGGGCCGCACCCTCATGCAGCAGGCGCTGCCGGTGACGGTGGGCCTGAAGGCGGCGGCCTGGCTGGCCGGGCTGGACGGTGCCCGCGCCCGGCTGGCCGCGGTGTCCGCGTCGCTGCCGGTCCAGTACGGCGGGGCGGTCGGGACGCTCGCCGCGAGCCGCGGATCGGGCGTCGACCTGCGGGCGGCGCTGGCCGCGGAGCTGGGCCTGGTCACCACGCCGGTGCCCTGGTTCACCGTGCGGCTGCCGATCGCCGACCTCGCCGGCGCGCTCGGCGCCGCGGCCGGCGTGGTCGCCACCATCGCCGTCGACGTCGTCCTGCTGGCCCAGACCGAGGTCCGCGAGGCCGCCGAGGTGTCCGAGACGCGGGGCGGCTCCTCGGCGATGCCGCACAAGGCGAACCCGGTGGCCGCGATCTCCGCGCGGGCCTGCGCGCGCCGCGCGCCGGGCCTGGTCGCGACGCTGCTGGCCGCCATGGAGCAGGAGCACGAGCGGGCCGCGGGCGCCTGGCACAGCGAGTGGCCGACGCTCACCGAACTGCTGCGCAGCGTCGGGTCGGCCGCCTCCTGGCTCGCCGAGAGCCTGGCGTCGCTGCGGCTGGACACCGCCCGGATGGCCGACACCGCCGCGGCGGCGAGCGACCCCCAGCTGGCCCGCGGCCTGGCCGAGGCGCTGGCCCCGTCGCTGGGCGCCGACGCCGCGCACGAGGCCGCGGCGGCCGCCGTCCGCACCGCCGCCGCCGAGGGCCGGCCGCTGGCCGACGTCGTGCTGGCCCGCCCCGACGTCGACGGCGCGGCGCTGGTCGCCGACAGCGTGCCGGACGTGGGCGAGGCCGGCGCCCAGGTGGACGCCGTGCTGGCCGCGCACGTGCTGACCGTGCAGGAACTGACCCCGGGAGAGCCGCAGTGACCGCGATCGAGGTCGACGCCACCGTCGACGGGCCCGAGGACGCGCCGGTCGTCGTCCTGTCCAACTCCCTGGGCGCCACCCGCGCCATGTGGGACCCGCAGGTGCCGGCGCTGGCCGAGCGGTACCGGGTGGTCACCTACGACACCCGCGGGCACGGGACGTCGCCGGCGCCGGCCGGGCCGTACACGCTCGACGACCTCGTCGACGACGTCGTGGCCCTCCTCGACCGCCTCGGCGTCGCACGGGCGCACGTGGCCGGGCTGTCGCTGGGCGGCATGACCGCGCTGCGGCTGGCGGCCCGGGAGCCGCAGCGGGTGCACCGGCTCGCCGTCCTGTGCAGCTCGGCGAAGACCGAGCCGCAGGGGTTCCTCACCCGCGCGGCCGCCGCCCGGGCCGACGGCACCGCCTCGTTCGCGCCCGCCGTGGTCAGCCGCTGGCTGACCCCCGCCCACGCGGCCGCCCACCCCGACCTGGTCGCCCGGCTCGAGGCGATGGTCGCTGGCAGCGACGACGAGGGATACGCCGCCTGCGCCGAGGTCGTCGCCGGCATCGACCTGCGCGCGGACCTCGGCCGGATCACCGCCCCCACGCTGGTGGTGTCCGGCGCCGAGGACCCCGCGCTGCCCCCGGACCACCAGCAGGCGATCGCCGACGGCATCGCCGGCGCCGAGCTGCTCAGCGTCAGCCCCGGCGCCCACCTGGCCAACCTCGAGCAGCCGCTGCAGGTCACCGGCGCGCTGCTCGGCCACCTCGACGCCGCAGGAGACGAACGATGAGCGAGCCGGTCCAGCCCAGCACCGACGACGAGCGCCGCGAGGCGGGCATGCGCGTCCGGCGGGAGGTGCTGGGCGACGCGCACGTCGACCGGGCCGTCGCCGGGGTCACCCCGCTGACCGCCGACTTCCAGGACTTCATCACCCGGGTGGCGTGGGGCGACCTCTGGCAGCGCCCGGAGCTCACCCGCCGGGAGCGCAGCATGCTCACCCTGGCGATCACCGCGTCGCTGCGGCACTGGGACGAGTTCGCCCTGCACGTGCGCGCGGCGGTGAACAACGGGCTGACCGACGACGAGATCGCCGCGGTGTGCCTGCACACCGCCGTCTACGCCGGGGTGCCGGCGGCCAACCACGCGCTCGCGGTGGCGAAGCCGATCCTGGCCGAGGTGCGCGCGCAGGGCTGACGTCCGTCCCCCGGGAGGGGCACCCCGGTGTTTGGAACCGGTCGCGGTGGGTGACGATGAGAGCTGGTCCGGGTCCACTGACGGCCCGTACCGACATCGCACTCGAGCGACCAGCCAGCCCTGGGGTCGAGCGCCGACCACCGGAGGCCAGCACGTCGTCGTCCCACGCGTCCCCGTCCGACCCGGGGCCGGTCCGCCCGCTGCGGGTCGCGACGGTCCCGGCCGCGCACCCCTACCTGGACGCGGCGCTGCCGGCGGACGTCGTCCGGGTGGGCGGCGAGCCCACCGGCACCCGCGGGGTGAGCCCGTGGCTGGACCCGGAGCACCTGGCGAGGTCGGCCGACGCGATCGACGTGCTCCACCTGCACTGGGGCTACGGCGCGCTCACCCTGCCGCAGATGGACGAGTGGACCGCGGCCGTGCGCCGGACCGGGGTGCCGCTGGTGGTCACCGTGCACCAGCTCGTGCCCGACGACGGCGTCTCCCGCGCCCGGCACCGGGCGCACCTGGGCGCGCTGCTGGACACCGCCGAGGTGGTGCTGACGCTGACCCCCGGCGCCGCCGACCGGATCGCCGACGACTTCGGCCGCACCGCGATCGTGGTGGCGCACCCCTCGCTGGCCGCGCCGACGCCGGACGTCGACCGGGGCACCCGGCTGGTCGGGGTGCACCTCGGCGCGCTGGACGGCGACGCCCCCGAGCCGCTGACCGTGGTCCGCGCCGCCCTGTCCGGAGCGGTCTCCGGCGGCGGCCGGCTGCGGGTGGACGTCGCCCCGCAGGTCGACCTGCCCCGCGCGCTGCCCGAGCTGGCCGCCCTCGCCGACGCCGGTGACCTGGAGCTGCAGCGCACCGCCCCGGCCACCCCGGCCGAGACGGTGCGGTACCTGCAGGAGCTCGTGGTCTCCGTGCTGCCGCACCGCGCCCGCAGCCACTCCGGCTGGCTCGAGCTGTGCCGCGACGCGGGCACCCGCGCCGTCGTCCCCGGGGGCGGGCACCTCGAGCAGCAGTGGTCCGACGTCATCCCCTACGGCAACGACCCGCGCACCGGGCTGGACGCCGGGTCGCTGACCTCCGCGGTGCTCGCCGCGCTGGCCCGGCCGCTGCCGGCCCGGGTCGACCGGGCCTGGCGGACCGAGCAGCGCGCCGCCGTCCAGCGGGTGCACGCCCAGGTGTACGAGCAGGTGGCCGCCGACCGGGTGACCGGCTGACCCCAGTGCTCAGGCGGCCGGCACGTCGTCCTCGGGGTCGGGCGCGGCCGCCGTGGCGTGCGGCAGCCGGACGGTGAACACCGTGCGGCCGGGGTGCGAGTCGACCTCGACGGCCCCGCCGTGCGCGCTCACGACCGCGTGCACGATCGCCAGCCCCAGCCCGGTGCTGCCGGCCGACCGGGACCGGGAGGCGTCGCCGCGGGCGAACCGCTCGAACACCTTCGAGCGCAGCGGCTCCGGGATGCCGGGCCCGTCGTCGGTGACCGTGAGCACCGCCCAGCCCTCGTCGACCCGCAGGCCGACGGTCACCAGCGTGCCCTCGGGGGTGTGCGCGCGGCCGTTGGCCAGCAGGTTGGCCAGCACCTGGTGCAGCCGGGCCCGGTCGCCGGGGACGGTGACGGCGGCGGGCGGCAGGTCCAGCTGCCAGCGGTGCTCGTGGCCGGCGGCGTGGGCGTCGCTGACCGCGTCGACGGCGAGCTCGGTCAGGTCGACGTCCTCGGTGGTGAGCTCGCGGCCGGCGTCCAGGCGGGCGAGCAGCAGCAGCTCCTCGACCAGCTCGGTCATCCGGACCGCCTCGCTCTCCACCCGGCGCAGCGCGTGGCCGACGTCGGCGGGCACGTCGCGGCCCTGCCGGCGCACCAGCTCCGCGTAGCCCCGGATGCTGGCCAGCGGGGTGCGCAGCTCGTGGCTGGCGTCGGCGACGAACTGCCGCACCTGGGTCTCCGACGCCTGGCGGGCGGCCAGCGAGCTCTCCACGTGGTCGAGCATCCGGTTGAACGCGGCGCCCACCTGGCCGACCTCGGTGTGCTGGTCGGTGTCGGCCGGGGGCACCCGCTCGGCCAGCCGGACCTCGCCGATGGACAGCGGCAGCTCCGACACCCGGGTCGCGGTGGCGGCCACCCGGTCCAGGGGGCGCATCGTCCGGCGGATCACCAGGGCGCCGAGCCCGGCCGCGGCGGCCAGCCCGATGAGCCCGGCCAGCACCTCGACGGTCGCCAGGTTGCGCACGGCCTCGTCGGTGCCGCGCAGCGGCAGCCCGGTGACGATGAACCGGCCGCCGGGGGCCTGGTTGGCCACCAGCCGGTAGTCGCCCAGGTCGCCGCCGAGGTCGACCGTCTGGATGTCCGAGGAGGCGCTGGCGTAGGCGACCGCGATGGCCTGCGGCCGGCTGATCGTCCGGGCCTGGCCGTCCGGGGTCAGCGTGGCGCCCTCGGTGCAGATGCCGTTCTCGATGACGGCGCTCAACGTGCCGTCCCCCTGGCCGGGGGTGTCGTAGAAGTCCGGGGTGGTGGGCCCGTCGGCGTCGGTGCCCTGCCAGGACGGCTCGGCGGGCGGGGGGCTGCCGTAGCGCACGGCCGCGTGCAGGGCCCGGTCCTGCGCCTGGGCGAGCCGGGCGTCGACCTGGTCGACCAGGTGGCCGCGCAGCACCGTCGTCGACACCACGCCCACCAGCACCAGGACGAGGGCCAGCGGGACGACGAACGCCCACAGCAACCGCGCCCGCAACGTCAGACGTCGCGGGCGCGGTGCGGAGACGAGCGGCAGGCGCATCAGGGGGCGGGCTTGATCACGTACCCGGCGCCGCGCAGGGTGTGGATCATCGGCGCGCGGCCGGCGTCGATCTTGCGGCGCAGGTAGGAGATGTAGAGCTCGACGATGTTGCCCTGGCCGCCGAAGTCGTACTGCCACACCCGGTCGAGGATCTGCGCCTTGGACAGCACCCGCTTGGGGTTGCGCATCAGGTAGCGCAGCAGCTCGAACTCGGTGGCGGTGAGCCGGATGTCGTCGCCGCCACGGGTCACCTCGTGGCTCTCCTCGTCCAGGGTGAGGTCGCCGACGACCAGCAGGCCGTCGTCGGCCACCACGCGGCTGGTGCGGCGCAGCAGGCCGCGCAGCCGGGCGGCGACCTCCTCGAGGCTGAACGGCTTGGTGACGTAGTCGTCGCCGCCCGCGGTGAGCCCGGCGATCCGGTCCTCCAGCGCGTCCTTGGCGGTCAGGAAGACCACCGGCACCAGCGGCGCGTCCGCGCGCAGCCGGCGCAGCACCTCGAGGCCGTCGAGGTCGGGGAGCATCACGTCGAGGACGACGGCGTCCGGCCGGAACTCGCGGGCCGCGGTGACCGCCGACGCGCCGTCGTGGGCGGTGCGGACGTCCCACCCCTCGTAGCGCAGCGCCATCGACAGGAGGTCGCAGATCGACGGCTCGTCGTCGACGACCAGCACCCGCAGGGCGCTGCCGTCCGGGCGGGTCAGCTGGGCCCGGGAGCTGTTCGCGGAGGAGGCGGTCGTGGTCATGTGCCCACTGTGAGGGAGGTTCCTGCGTGTTTCCTGTGCGGCGGCCAGCAACTCGCTGGAGTGGGTGACACGCCGCGCCCCCGGCGTGTCGGTGCAGTTCGAAACTTTTCGTAGAAGTTCTCGGTGAGCCTGTGACCTGCGTTGCAGCGACATGACCACGCTCCGCAGCCAGTCACGGGGTTGACCCACGTCACAGCACGCTCCTAGCTTTCCCGAGTCGTCTTCCGGCCTCGAAAGTTTCGGAACTCGGGTCGGGAGACGGAACCGCATCGACCGTGCAAAGGAGCACCCGTGAGCCTTCGTCGCTCGCTCGTCATCGGGACCGTCGGCGTGACCGCCGTCCTCGCCGCACCGACCGCAGCGCTCGCCCAGCCGGCGGCGCCCGCCCATCCGCAGACCGCCCAGCAGCACGGCCCGCAGGCGCACGCCCCCGGCCGGGTGATGGACGACTCGCTGCGCGCGCTCGCCGCCCGCACCGGGCTGCGGGTGGGCACCGCCGTCAACACGGACCTGCTCGGGGCCGACCCGACCTACACCGGGATCGTGAACACGCAGTTCAGCTCGGTGACGCCGGAGAACGTCATGAAGTGGGAGGTCGTCGAGCCGCAGCGGGGGCAGTACGACTGGTCCGGCGCCGACGAGCTCGTGGCCAGCGCGCAGCGCAACGGCCAGCTCGTGCGCGGGCACACCCTGGTCTGGCACAGCCAGCTGCCCGCCTGGCTGGCGCAGGACGGCGGCACCACCACGTCCTTCAGCAACGAGGAGCTCAAGCAGGTCCTCAAGCAGCACGTGCAGGACGAGGTCGGCCGCTACCGCGGGCGGATCTGGGCCTGGGACGTCGTCAACGAGGCGTTCAACGAGGACGGCACCCCGCGGCAGAGCATCTGGTACAAGGCCTGGGGCAACAGCACCGACTACATCGCCGACGCCTTCCGCTGGGCCAAGCAGGCCGACCCGGGCGCCGAGTTGTTCTACAACGACTACAACATCGAGTACAGCGGCCCCAAGGTGGACGCGGTGTACGAGCTGGTCAAGAAGCTGAAGGCGCAGCGGGTGCCGATCGACGGCGTGGGCTTCCAGACCCACCTGAGCACCGACTACGGCTTCCCGAACCTGCAGGAGCAGCTGCAGCGCTTCGCCGACCTCGGGCTCGACGTGGCCGAGACGGAGGTCGACGTCCGGACCGACGTGCAGGCGGGGACGGAGAACACCCCGGCGTCCGGTCAGCTGCAGTCGGTGCAGGAGGCCTACTGGGACCAGACGGTGAAGGCCTGCCTGTTCGTGCAGCGCTGCATCTCCTACACCGTGTGGGGTGTCGGGGACGCCAACTCCTGGGTGCCGGAGACCTTCCCGGGTGAGGGTGCCGCGCTGCTCTACGACGAGCAGCTGAAGCCGAAGCGGCAGTTCACCGTGGTCCAGCAGGACCTGGCCCTGGCCGGTGGGGCCGCGCCGCACCGCTCCGGGCGGGGCGCCGGCGGCCGCTGACCGCCGCCGCTCGGCGGGGGAGGGCGTCGCACCGCCGGTGCGGCGCCCTTCCCGCGTTCGGGAAGGAACCCCCGGGAACGCCCGAGGGCGCCGCGCGGGATGCGCGGCGCCCTCGGGGAACGTCTGGTGGGCAGGGGCGGGGTCGAACCGCCGACCTCTCGCTTTTCAGGCGAGCGCTCGTACCGACTGAGCTACCTGCCCCTCCCGGTGCGACCGGCCAGGAGCCGGGCACCGGATGGCGACCCTGACGGGACTCGAACCCGCGACCTCCGCCGTGACAGGGCGGCGCGCTAACCAACTGCGCTACAGGGCCTTGCTGTGTGGTGCTGGTGGTGCGTGCCCCCAACGGGGTTCGAACCCGTGCTACCGCCTTGAAAGGGCGGCGTCCTGGACCGCTAGACGATGGGGGCTCGTTCTCGCTCGGGGCATGGAGAACTGTACATGGCCCTCCGGGGGGCCCGTGCACCACCCCCCGGAGCACCCCCCGGGAGGGTCAGCCGAGGGACGCCGAGAGCTTCACCGAGTCGTCGGTGACCTCGGTGCACGTGAGCGTCAGCGGGCCCGCGGAGACCTCCTCGCCCTGCGCGCACGACACCTGGGCATCGCCCACGGACAGGCTCGCCTTGCCGTCCTGCGTGCCGGCGAACGCCAGGTCGTTGCCGAGCACGCTCACCGTGGCGTCGTCGCCGGACAGCGTCGCCGTGCAGGTGCGCCCCGAGCAGGAGACGCCGCTGTCGGAGCCGCAGGCGGCCAGGGGGAGGAGCAGGAGGGCGCCGGCGGCGACCCCGGCGAGCGCGCGGACCGGTCGGATCGGCATGCGGGCCAGCCTAGGGGCGGTGGCGATCTCGAACGGGGACGCCGAGCGGGTCCGGTCGCCGGTCGTCGGTCGGCTCAGCCCCGGTGGGACGTGGCGGGTGCGAACACCCAGCTGCGCAGCGCGACGAAGCGCACCAGGCCGATGAGGCCGGTGACGGCGGCGATCAGGGCGAGCTGCCACTGCTGGGCGATCGGCCCGAGCACCGAGTGGGCGCCGGCGAGGGCCAGCGAGGTGGCGACCAGGCCGACCGCGGCCACGCCGCCGGCCTCCCACTGCGCGGTGAACCAGTGCACCCGGGACCCGGCGTGGAAGGTCAGCCGCCGGTGCAGCTCGTTGGCCAGCAGGGTCGACCCGATCGAGCCGGCGAGGTTGGCGGTCTGGTCGCCCAGCCCGCCGGCGAGGCCGATGAACGCGACCGCGTAGAGCGAGCTGGAGAGGACGCCGACGACCACGTAGCGGGTGAACTGGGCCAGCCCGTCGTCCCCGTGCAGCCGGGTGCGGAGCCGGCGCCAGGCAGTCAGCACCCGGGTCGTCGCCGGGGCGTGCAGCTGCGCGTCCACGGTGCCACCCAGGGTCGGGCGGCGGAGCAGGGACGGGCAGGACACGGGGACTCCTCGATCAACGGGCAGTTCGGTGCTCGATGCAACAGAGGTAACCAGGGTGGCAGGAGAAGATTCCTCTGGCGACCGAATACCGTCCGTGAGGCTCGTCACCGAGAGTGGTCACGGAAAGGTCACAGCCGCCGTCCGGGGTCCTGCCGGGTCCGCGGTCGACGCTCGCGCCATGGCTGATGCGCTCCCCCCGACGTGGTTGTACGACCCCTCGCTCGGCGGCGTGCTGGTGCGCGCGCACCGCCCCCGGACCGGCGGTGCCGTGGCCCCGGTGGTCTCCGACGTCGTGTGGACCGACGTGCTGGGCGCCGTCCGCTGGGCCGGCGCGACCCTGCGCTGCCCGCCGGACCTGATGGGTGGGAGCGCCTGGCGGACCGCCTCCTCCTGCGCCCAGCTGCTGCGCCGGCTGCCCCGGCTGTGCCGCGAGCTCGGCGAACCGTGGCCCGAGCGGGCGCCGCGGCCGGAGACGGCGACGGCCGAGCCGCGGGCCCGGCTGACCGCCGCGACCGAGCGGCTCACGGCCCGGCTGTGCGCGCCGGGGACGGCGGTGCCGCTGGCCGAGCTCGCCGACGACGTCGACGAGCTGGGCGCCGCCGCCCTCGCCGTGCTGGTCGAGCTGACCGACTGGTCGGCGGGCCGTTGACGGGGTTCCCCTCGTGCGCCGGCGGGTAGTGGGCCGCGCATGAGCCTGCTGCGAGTGCTGGACCGGCTGCAAGACGTCGCGGCCTTCGACAAGGGCATCGACTCCGCACGCGACGCGGTCGGCAAGGTGCTCCGGCCGCAAGCGTTCAGGGACGTGCTGCACGGCACCTGGCTGGGGCACCCGCTGCACCCGGTCCTGGCCATGGTCCCGGTGGGCACCTGGCTGTCCGCCGGACTGCTGGACGCCATCCCGCCGGCCCGGCCGGCGGCCACGGCCCTCATCACCACCGGCGTGATCGGCTCGGTGCCCGCGGCGATGGCCGGGGCGGCCGACTGGTCCGAGCAGGACGTCGGCGTCCGCCGGCTGGGCGCGCTGCACGCGGTCAGCAACGTGGCGGCCCTCGGCCTGTACGTCGGCTCGCTGGTCGCCCGCGCCAAGGGGCGGGGCGGCCTGGGCCGGGTGCTCTCGTACAGCGGGCTGGGCATCGCGAGCGCGTCGGCGTCGATCGGCGGGCACATGTCCTACGCCCAGTCCTCGGGTGCCTCGCACGTCCAGCCGTTCGCGCGGCAGCTCACCACCGACTGGATCGACCTCGGTCCGCTCGACGACCTGCCCGACGGCCGGCCGGCGCTGCGCACCGGTCCCGGGCAGGGCACCGACGTGGCGCTGGCCGTCGTCCGCCGCGGGTCCCGCGTCGACGCGTTCGTCGGCGCCTGCTCGCACGTGGGCGGTCCACTGGCCGAGGGGTCGGTCGAGCAGGTGCGCGGCGCCGACTGCCTGGTCTGCCCGTGGCACGGCTCGGCGTTCGACCTCGGCAGCGGCCAGCCGCGGCGGGGGCCGGCGGCCGTGGCGCAGGAGCGGCTCGAGGTGCGGTACGACGCGGGCCGGGTGCTCGCCCGGCTGCCGGAGCACTTCACGGCGAAGTGAGCGGCCCGGGCCGGCACCCCCCCCCGCGCGGGTGGTGCTGGCCCGATGCGCCTCCGGTGCCCCATGATCCCGGTCGATCCCGTCCGTGACGGCGACCTGCCGGACCCGTGGACCCCGAGGACGCAGATGAGCAGCACTCCCGCGCCACCGCCCTCGCTCACGGTGCGACGGCGCCTGCAGCGACCGGCCGAGCCGGTGGAGCAGACCCGGTGGCTGTTCTGCGGGATCGCGCTGGTCTCGTTGGCGATCACCGTCCCCGCCGCGCTGGTCGACAACGGGTGGGCCGGCACGGTGGGGCTCGCGGTGACGTCGCTGGTGCTCGTCGCGTCGTGGACGCACCGGTACCGCGCACGGACGGCGTCCCCGCTGCTGGACGTCGTCGACGTCCTGGCGGTCGCCGCCTTCGCGCTCGCCTGCCCGTTCCCGGCGCTGGCCTGGTGCGTGGTGTTCCCGGCGATGTGGTCCCGGGTGATGTACGGCCGCACCTGGCGGGGAGCCGCGTACGCCGCCGGGCTGGGTGCCGGGCTGGTGGTCGCGGTGCTCTCCCACGCGATCGTGCCCGGGCGCGCCGGGGCCACGGATGCCGGTCCGGTGCTCGGCGGGCTGGCCGTGCTCGTCATGACGTTCGTCGGGGCCCGGCACCTGGCGTCGGGGATGCTCGCCCGGGAGCAGACCCGCGGCCGCGACGCCGCGCTGCGGGAGCTGGGCACCAACCTGCTCGGCCTCACCGACCCGCGCGCCATCCGCGCGCAGGGCTGGGCGGCGGTCGAGGAGGTCAGCCGGATGACCCCCGGCCTGCGGGTGCTCGCCGTCACCGACGGCGACGGCGGTGCGCTGCGGGTGGTGGAGCGCACCGGCCGTTACCTGCGGGAGCCCGGCACGCTCTCTCGCCACGTGGTCGGGCACGGCGCCGCGACCGGGGTGGCGGAGGTCCCCGACCCTCGCCCGCTCGCGGAGCTCGCCGGGTTCAGCCGCCAGTGGCTGCGCCTGCCGCTGCCGGCCTTCCCGCAGCACTCGGCGCTGTTCCCGGGCCACTCGATGCTGGTCGGCGCGCCGGGCGGCGTCCCGGTCGAGGCGGTGACGGCGCTGGAGTCGCTGAACAACCAGGTCGCACTGGCGCTGCGCAGCAGCGAGGCGCACCGGGACCTGGAGGTGCAGGCGCGCACCGACGCGCTCACCGGGCTGCCGAACCGGCCGGCGCTGTCCGCGGCGCTGGGGGACGCCGTCCGCCGGGCGTCGGGCCGCAGCTGGCTGCTGTTCCTCGACCTGGACGACTTCAAGGTGGTCAACGACCGGCTGGGCCACCCCGCCGGCGACGAGCTGCTGCAGCACGTGGCGGGCCGGATGCTCGCCGCGCTGCGGGACGGTGACGTCTGCGCGCGGCTCGGCGGTGACGAGTTCGCGGTCCTGCTGCACGACGCCGGCGAGACGGAGGCCCGCGGGATCGGCCAGCGGCTGCTCGAGCTGCTCTCCGCGCCGGTCACGCTCGCCGGCCGGCTCACCCAGGTCGGCACCAGCGTGGGGCTGGCCCGCCTGGGCCCCGGCCTGACCGCGACCGAGGTGGTGCACCGGGCCGACGTCGCGATGTACGCCGCGAAGGCGGCCGGCAAGAACAGGCTGCAGGTGTTCTCGGCGGGGCTGCTGGACGTGCCGGCGACCGCGGCGCTGGAGGCGGAGCTGCGCCAGGCCGTGGAGGACGGGCAGTTCGTCGTCCACTACCAGCCGATCCTGTCCGCGGCCGACGAGCGGTGCATCGCCGCGGAGGCGCTGGTGCGCTGGGCGCACCCCGAGCGGGGACTGCTGCCGCCGGGGGAGTTCCTCGCCGTCGCCGAGCACAGCGGGGTGGTCATCCCGATCGGCGAGCAGGTGCTCCGCCGGGCGTGCGCGGACGCGGCCACCTGGACCGACGGCGACCGGGCGGTGCGGCTGCACGTCAACGCGTCGCCGTCGCAGCTGGCGCACCCGCGGTTCATGGCCGTCGTCCAGGAGAGCCTCGCCGAGCACGGGCTGGCGCCGGAGCGGCTGGTCGTGGAGATCACCGAGTCGACGGTGCTGGACGCCCCGGCCGTGCAGGCCACCCTGGAGGTGCTCGCCGGGCTGGGGGTCGGGATCGCGGTCGACGACTTCGGCACCGGCTACTCGGCGCTGACCACGCTGCGGGTGCTGCCGGTGGACGTGGTCAAGATCGACAAGTCCTTCGTCGCCGGGGCGGCCACGGTCGACGCCGACCAGGCGGTGCTGGAGGCGATCTCGCAGATGGCCGCCCGGCTGGGGCTGCAGACCGTGGCGGAGGGCGTGGAGGACCTGGCGCAGCAGGAGTTCGTCCGGCGGGCCGGGATCACCGCCGTGCAGGGGCACCTGCACCAGCGGCCGGTGCCGGCGGCGGAGTTCGCCGCCTGGCTGGCCCGGCAGTGGGCGGACCTGCCGCTGACCGGCGCCCAGGCCTGAGGGGAGCCCCGGGCGGTAACCTCGCCGACGGGTCGTCGCACCCGCCGGGCCTCTAGCTCAACTGGCAGAGCAGCGGACTTTTAATCCGCGGGTTGTGGGTTCGATCCCCACGGGGCCCACCTCGGGCTGCGGCCACCGGCTGTCGCGAGGCCGGTCGAGACCTTGCTCGTGGAGCACGGCCCGCGCAACCCGCAGCCGGCGTCGTGCGAACCCCGATGAGTTCCGCGACCGTCGTGCGTCCTGACCACATGGGAACCGGGGAGCAGGCGATCCGCCTGGACATGACCGTGTCGCTCGACGGGTTCGTCGTCGGGCCGCAGGACAGCCCGGAGGAACCGATGGGCAGCGGCGGGTTCCGGCTGTTCAACTGGTTGGACCACCGCCACGACCCGGGGCCGAACGGTCAGGTGGTCGCCGAGTCGGCCGCGACCCGCGCCGTCATCGCTGGCCGCCGCACCTACGAGCACGCGAACCGCTGGCACGGCGACCACCACGACGGCGTCCCGGTCTTCGTGCTCACCCACCACGTGCCGGAGGAGCCTCCGCCGGGCAGCGTGCGCTACGCCACCGAGGTCCACTCCTGCGCCGCGCAGGCCCGCGCCGCTGCCGGCGACTCCGACGTGCTCGTCCTGGGCGCGGGGGTCGCCCAGGCGCTGCTCCGGGCCGGTGAGCTCGACGAGATGGAGCTGCACGTCGTGCCCGTCCTCCTCGGACGAGGACGACGGCTGTTCGACCACCTGCCGGCCGAGCGGACCGAGCTCGAGCTGACCCGCGCGCTGAACGCCGCGGACACCGACCTCGCGCACCGGGTCCTGCACCTCCGCTACCGCGTCCAGCGGCCGCCGCGCGGGCAGGACGGGGGAGCGAGCCGATGAGGACGTTGCACGTCGGCCTCCGGGTCGCCGATGCCGAGCGGGTGGCCGGCTTCTACACGGCCGTCGGCCACGAGGTGGTCGGACGGGTGCCGGACACCCCGGCCGGACAGCTGACCATGCTCAGGCTGCCCGACGACGACGTGGTCAGCATCGAGCTCGTCCTCGACCCCGACGGGGCCCACCGGGACCGTGGCACCGGCTGATGTCAGCACATCCATCGACTCGCGGTAGACATCAATTGACTTTCGATAGGTGTCACGCGACAGTCGATGCATGTCCGAACTGCGCCGGGTGGTCGTCCCGCTCCGGGTCGTGCTCGCCCTCGTGTTCGCCGCGCTGGTGGTCGTCCAGACCGTCGCGCTGCCGGTGGCCCTGCGCGACATCGCCACCGAGTCGCCCGAGCTCGCCCACCTCCGGTGGCCGACCCTGGCGTTCGCCGTCCTCGAGCTGCTGTGCGTGCAGGCCGTCATCGCCTGCACCTGGAAGCTCCTGACCCGGGTCCGCGACGACCTGATCTTCAGCGAGCAGTCGCTCGGGTGGGTCGACGCCATCGTCGGCGCGGTCGTCGCCGCCTGGTTGCTGCTGCTCTCGTCGCTCGGCTACGTGACCGTCAACGGCGACCTGCCCGACCTGCCCGCGGTGCTGCTCGTGCTCTGGGCCGTGCTGCTGCTCGTCACCGGTGCGCTCGGCCTGCTGATGGTCGTCCTGCGCGCCCTGCTCCGGCAGGCGACGACGCTGCGCACCGACATGGAGGCGGTGATCTGATGTCCATCGTCGTGCGCATCGACGTCCAGCTGGCCCGCCGCAAGATGAGCGTCGGCGAGTTCGCCGAGCGGGTCGGGCTGACCCCGGCGAACGTCGCGGTGCTGAAGAACGGCCGCGCGAAGGCGGTCCGGTTCAGCACGCTCGAGGCGATGTGCCGCGTGCTGGACTGCCAGCCCGGCGACCTGCTCGAGTGGGTCGACGACGACGCGGCCGTCGACGAGCTCACCCCGCAGGCCGCCCGGTGACCGCGGCGCAGGAGGTCGACGTCCTGGTCGTCGGCGCGGGCCTGGCCGGGCTGCACACCGCCACCCTGCTCGCCCGGCAGGGGCACGACGTGCTGCTCGCCGAGCGCCGGCCCGCGCTCACCGGCGCGATCCGCACCACCGGCATCTTCGTCCGCAAGACCCTCGACGACTTCCCGCTGCCACCCGAGCACCTGGGCCCGCCCATCCGGCGCGTCGTCCTGCACCCGCCGAGCGGACGCCGCCCGGTGACGCTGGTCAGCGACCGCGACGAGTACCGGGTCGGTGACATGGGCCCGCTCTACGCTGCGGCCGCGCGCACCGCGGTGCGCGCCGGCGTCCGGCTCGCGCTGGGCACCCGCTACACCGGGCGGGAGGACGGCGTCTCGCTGCTCACCGGCCCGGACGGCGCCCGGTGGGTCCGCGCCCGGTTCGTCGTCGGCGCCGACGGCGCGCGGTCGGCCGTGGCCCGCGACCTCGGGCTGGACCGCAACCGGCACCTGCTCACCGGGGCCGAGGAGGTGTTCGCCGTGCCGGCGGGCGACCGGCCGCCCGCGTTCCACTGCGTCCTCGACCCCTCGGTCGCCCCGGGCTACCTGGCCTGGGTCGTCGACGACGGGCGGCACGCGCACGTCGGCGTGGCCGGCTACGTCGACCGCTTCCCCGGCGGGATGCGCGCGGCGCTGGGGAGGTTCCGCGCGTCCGTCCCCCGGCTGGCGGGTCTCGAACTGCCGGCGGACGTCGAGCGCCGCGGCGGCCCGATCCCCGTCGGCGGCCTGCTGCGCCGCATCGGCGGCGCGGACGGCCTGCTCGTCGGCGACGCCGCCGGCGCGGTCTCCCCGCTCACCGCCGGGGGTCTCGACCCGTGCCTGCGGCTGTCCGAGCTCGCGGCCGGTGTGCTGGACGACGCGCTCCGCGCCGGCTCCCCCGGTCCGCTGGCCGGCTACGACGGGGCGGCGCTGCGGGCGCGGTTCCGCGGTCGGCTGCTGCTGCGCCGCGGGCTGGCCCAGGTGCGCACCCCGGCGGTGGCCGAGGCGGTGTTCCCGTTGCTGCGCACCTCCGTGGGGCGGGCCGTGGCCGGTTCCGTGCTGTTCGGCGACCGGTCCTTCCCCGACCCCGCACCGGCGCCCGCACGCCTGCGGCCCGCCGTCCGCTGAGCCGGTCACCCGGGGCACGCCGGGGTCCCGAGGTCACCGGCGCCCGGGGACGGTGACCGACCTGCGGAGCCCGCGCCGACCTGCGGTTTCGCCGCGATCCCTGTCGACATGGCGGCTCGTGGACCGGTGGTCGGACCCGCTCCGGCGGCGCTGCGCAACGATTGGGTGACGCGCTCCGCCGGGGTGTCCGCAGCGGGGCGTGGCGAGCCCGCCGGGTCCCTACCTTCTGTGCTGTCCGCGGTACTTCCCCCGCCGCGACGGACACCCGAGGAGGGCCCGTGCACCCGCCCGCACCACCGACGCCCCGACGCGCTGCCGACGACGGCCTGGCCGGTCTGCTGGAGCTCTTCTCCGCCGACCAGCCGGTGCCGGCCGCGGGCGCGCCGCTGCCCGCACTCGGTGGACGGCTGCGCTCCGGCGCCGCGCAGCTGTCGCGCCGGGCCAGCGAGTGGGGTTCCGGTCCGGAGGGGGCCCGTCGTGCTTGGTGACCTGCTGCTCTGGCCGGCCGTGGCCGTGCTGGGGTTCCTCGTCCTGTCCGGCCTGGTGGTCGTGCTGGCCACCAGCTCGACCGCGCGCTACGAGTTCGAGCGCAACCGGGTGCAGGGGCAGCAGGCCGTGAAGGCGCCCGCGCCGGTCGCCGTGCCGGCCACGGACGCCGCCCCGGCGACCGAGCCCGCCGCGGCCGCGGCGCCCGCTGCCACCGCCCCGGCGGCCGAGGCCGGTGCCGGCCGGCCGGAGACCCAGCCGGCCGGGGCCGTCGCGCTGGCCACCCTGCCGGTCGCGGTGCCGGAGACCGGGCCGAGCACCGCACCGATCGTCATGCCGGGGTCAGGCGCGCACCCGGCCGGACGGCGGATGGGTGAGAGCGGCACGCCGGCCGAGTGGTGGCTGGTCGGCACCGCCGCGGACCGCCCGGGCGCCGGCATCGTCGCCGGGCCCTTCCCCGACCGGGTCGCCGCGGAGTGGGCCGCGCTGGGCTGCCGCGCCGAGGTCGAGGTCGTGCACGGGGTGCGCGGCGACGGCGGCCGCGTGGTGCGCCGCCAGTCGCCGGCGGAGCGGGCGTGGCTGGTCCAGCTCGGCGAGCAGCTCGACCGGCTCCCCGACGACTGGGACGACCGGCTGGACGACGACGACGACGCGCTGGTCACGCTCGTGGTCGAGGTCGCCGCCGCCCTGGTCGAGGCCGGCCTGCAGCTGCACGACTGCGCAGGTGACGCCGGCGTCGGCGGCGTCTGCCTGACCCCGGAGCCGGGGCGGGGCGGCGTCCTGGTCAGCTGGCACCAGCACGACCGGATGAGCCGCGAGCAGGCGCGCGGCGCGGAGGTGGTCGCCGCGGTGCAGGAGGTCATGCAGGACTCGGTGGCCGACTGCCTGGAGGAGCTGGGCTTCGTGGTGGAGGGCTTCGGGGCCTCCGGCGCCTCGCTGGTCACCGCGGCCCGCCGCCAGGGCTGAGCCGACCGCGCATGGTCGACCGGACGTGCGGGCAGGAGAGGGGCCCGCACGTCCGAGGAGGTATCCCGTGTCCCTCCGCAGCCTGCTCGTCGTCGGCGGCCCGCCGCTGGCCGCCGCCGTGGTCGGCGGGCTCGGCAGCCGCCGCGCCCCCGAGGTCTACGGGCGGCTGGCCAAGCCCCGCTGGGCGCCGCCGGCGCAGGCCTTCGGGCCGGTCTGGACGGCGCTCTACGTGTCGATCGGCGTGGTCGGCGGGCGCATGCACCGACGCGGCGCCGCGCCGCGCACCTGGGCGCTGCACGGCACCCAGCTCGCGCTGAACGCCGCCTGGCCGGCCACCTTCTTCGGGATCCGCGACAGGAGGGCCGCCCTCGGGGTGATCGCCGCGCTCGACGCGGTGCTCGTCGCGGAGGTCGCCGACCTGGCCCGCCGCGACCCGGTCGCGGCCGCGACGCTGGGCCCCTACCTGGGCTGGTGCCTGTTCGCCACGGCGCTCACCGCGCGGGTGGGCGATCCCGGCCCGGCGGGCGGGGCGCCCGGCGTGGTCTGATCCTCGGGGAACGGACCGGCACCGGCGCCGGTCCTCCGACGCCGAGGAGCCGCATGTCCGCCGAGGTCCGGCTGGAGGTGGACGGCGGGGTCGCCGTCGTCACCCTCGACGCGCCCGAGCGCCGCAACGCGCTCACCCCTGCGATGGCCGCCGAGCTGATCGCCGCCTTCGACGAGGCCGACGCCCGGCCGGAGGTCGGCGCGCTCGTCGTCCGCGGGGTGGGCAGGTCGTTCTGCGCCGGTGGCGACGTCGCGACGCTCACCGACGCCGGCCGCGACCCGGCCGCGCCGGACGCCTACGAGGCGATGGGCGCCATCTACGACTCGTTCTACCGGCTGGGTCAGGTGCGGGTGCCCACCGTGGCCGCCGTCCGGGGCTCCGCCGTCGGCGCGGGGATGAACCTGCTGCTCGCCGCGGACCTGCGGATCGTCGCCCGCGACGCCCGGCTGCTGTGCGGCTTCCTGCGTCGCGGCATGCACCCCGGTGGCGGCCACTTCGTGCTGCTGTCCCGGCTGGTCGGGCGGGAGGCGGCCGCGGCGATGGCGCTGTTCGGCGAGGAGCTCGACGGGGCGGCCGCCGTCCGGCTGGGCCTGGCCTGGGAGACGCTGGACGACGACGCAGTCGAGGACCGGGCGCTGGAGCTCGCCGCGCGGGTGGCCCGGGACCCGGAGCTGGCCCGGGTGGCCGCGACCAACTTCCGCAAGGAGACCGGGCCGCCGCACGTGAGCTGGGAGGTCGCCACCCAGTTCGAGCGGCCGGCCCAGATGTGGTCGATGCGCAGGTCGAACGACTGACGACAGCCGCGGGAGCATCGCAGCGAGGAACGAGCGAGGAGCGGACCGGGGCGCGGAGCCGGTCCGGGGGGCACCGCCCTGACGCGCCGACGGCCCGGCCCCGCGGGTGCGGGGCCGGGCCGTCGGGACGGCGACCGGGTCAGGTCGTCTGCTTGTCCTTCGGCGTCGCCCGGGCGTCGAGCTGGATCTCCTTCTCCGCCCGCGGGATGCCCTCCTTCAGCTCCTTGGTCCGCTCGATCTCGGCGTCCAGCTCGATGCCGAACAGCAGCGCCAGGTTGATCAGCCAGAACCAGATCAGGAAGATCACGACACCGGCCAGCGTCCCGTACGTCTTGTTGTAGCTGCCGAAGTTGGCGACGTAGAAGGCGAACAGCGCCGAGGCGACGACCGCGACCAGGATGGCCACGGCGGCACCCGCGCTGACCCACTTGAACCCGCGCAGCTTCACGTTCGGGGTCGAGTAGTAGAGCACCGCGATCATCAGCGCCAGCAGCACCAGGATGACCGGCCACTTGGCCCAGCTCCAGATGGAGAGCACTGTGTCGCCGAGCCCGATCGAGCTGCCGATCGCGTCGACGACCGGGCCGCTGAGCACCAGCATCGCCAGGATCAGCGCGGCGAACAGGATGCCGATCAGCGTGATGAGCAGCTGGAGCGGCTTGAGCTTCCAGACCTTGCGCCCCTCGGGCGTCTCGTAGACGACGTTGGCGGCGCGGGTGAAGGCGCCGACGTAGCCGGAGGCGGACCAGATGGCCGCCACGAGACCGATGATCAGGCCGAGGCCGGCCGCGCTCGAGCTCCCGGCGATCTGCTGGATCACCGGGTTGAGGGTGTCGGCCGCCTGGGCGGGGACCACGGCGGTGATCGCGTCGGTCAGCTGCTGCGGGTCGGTGAGCAGACCGACGATCGACAGCAGCGCCGTGAGCGCCGGGAACAGCGCGAGGACGCCGTAGTAGGTGAGCGAGGCCGCCCAGTCGGTGAGCCCGTCCTCGCTGAACTCCTTCAGCGTGCGCTTGAGCGTGCCACCGGTCGTGGGCTTCGGGTCGGCGCCGGTGGGCGCGTAGTCGGCCCTCGTGTGCGTGATCTTGTCGTTCCCGGGGGCGACGTCGCCCTGGTCCTGGGCGACGTTCGGGTCGTGCGTGGTGCCGCCGCTCGCGCGGTCGTGTGCGGAGCGGGCTCTGGCTCCGGCCATCGGTGCCTCCTGGGACGACGGTCGTGGTCCCCGGAGTGCTGCCCCGCCGGGCGGCCGATCATGCCTCGGCGACGGCGTGTTCCGGTTCGCCGCAGTTCCGGTGAACGGCCGGACACGTGCGGGCGAATGTTCGGCGTCGGCCCGCTGCACAGCCGCAGGGAGCGACCATCGTCACATCACGGGGGCGCAACAATCCGCTCTGTGCACGATTGGTCATGACGATCGTCGGGCAGTGACGGTCCAGACGTGAGGTGCCGGTGGGTCGGCGCCTCCCCTGCGAGGACGTGGAGCGAACTCATGGTGATGTGGCCGGCGGTCACGGTGATCGGCTTCCTGCTGCTCACGGCTCTGGTGGTCGCGCTGGGCATGCAGTCCACGGCGCGGTACGAGGCGGAGAAGCGGGCGGCGGCGACGCCCCGCGCCCGCAACACCGTCGCGGACACCGCCCGCGCGGCGGCGACGGTGACCGCGAGCCTCTAGGCAGCGGTCCGCAGACACCCGACGACGGCGGCTCCCCTCCCGGGGAGCCGCCGTCGTCGCGTGTCCGGGGTCCCTCAGAACCAGGAGTCGCGCATCTCCAGCGCCGTGGTGTCCCGGGTGGCCAGCAGGTCCAGCTGCCCGGCCACCTTCGGCAGCTCCCAGCGCTGGAACCAGCGCGCGGCCTGCCGCTTGCCGGCCGCCAGGTCGCCGTCGGCCCCCTCGGCCGCGAGCGCCTGCTCCAGCCACAGCCAGCCGACCACCAGGTGGCCGGTGGCCTCCAGGTAGACGCTGGCGTTGGCCAGCGCGACGGCCGGGTCGCCGTCGGCCCACAGCGTGGCGGTGACCTCCCCGACCCGGCGGACCAGCGCGTCGACGTCCGCGGCGAGGTCGGCCCACGGGGTGCCGGCGGCCCGGCGGGTGGTCGCGGTGATCGTCTCGCCGAGCAGGGCCAGCCCCGCCCCGCCGTCCATCAGCACCTTGCGGCCGAGCAGGTCCAGCGCCTGGATGCCGTGCGTGCCCTCGTGGATCGGGTTGAGCCGGTTGTCCCGGTAGAACTGCTCCACCGGGAAGTCGCGGGTGTAGCCGGCGCCGCCGTGCACCTGGATGGCCAGGTCGCAGGCGACCAGGCACCACTGCGACGGCCAGCTCTTCGCGATCGGGGTGAGGACGTCGAGCAGCAGGTGCGCCCGCCGCCGCTCCTCCTCGGTCTCCGCCGTCCGCTCCTCGTCGACCAGCCGCGCGCAGTACAGCCCCAGCGCCAGCCCGCCCTCGACGTAGCTCTTGCTGGCCAGGAGCATCCGCCGGACGTCGGCGTGCTCGATGATCGGCACCGGCGGGGCGGCGGCGTCCTTGGCGCCGAGCGCGCGGCCCTGGGCGCGGCTGCGGGCGTAGTCGACCGCGTGCAGGTGGGCGGTGTAGCCGAGCGCGGTCGCGCCGAGCCCGACGCCGACCCGGGCCTCGTTCATCATGTGGAACATCGCCGCGAGGCCGCAGTGCAGCTCGCCGACCAGGTACCCGACGGCGCCCGGCCGGCCACCCGGGGTGTGGCCGCCCTCGCCGAAGTTCAGCAGCGTGTTCGTCGTCCCGCGGTAGCCCATCTTGTGGTTGAGCCCGGCCAGCACGACGTCGTTGCGCTCGCCGAGCTCGCCGTCCGGGCCGACCAGCACCTTGGGTACGAGGAACAGCGAGATGCCCTTCACGCCGGGCGGGCCACCGGGGACCTTGGCCAGCACCAGGTGCGCGATGTTCTCGGTCAGCTCGTGGTCGCCGCCGGAGATCCACATCTTGGTGCCGGTCAGCCGGTAGCTGCCGTCGTCCTGGAGCACCGCGCGGGTGGTGATGTCGGCCAGCGACGACCCGGCCTGCGGCTCGGACAGCGCCATGGTGCCGAACCAGCGGCCCTCGGCCATCGGCGGGACGAAGGTGCGCACCTGCTCCGGCGTCCCGTGCGCCAGCAGCAGGTTCATGTTGGCCATGGTCAGGAACGGATAGGCCGACGTCCCGATGTTGGCGGCCTGGAACCAGGCGTGCACCGCGGAGTTGACCACCGCGGGCAGCTGCAGGCCGCCGTGCTCCTCCGGCAGACCGCCGGCCATCAGCCCGGCCTCGGCGAAGACGTCCAGCGCCGCCTTGACCTCCGGCACCAGCACGACCCTGCCGTCGACCACGTGCGGCTCGTGCTCGTCGGCCGCGCGGTTGTGCGGCGCGAACTGGTCACCGGCGATCCGAGCGGCGAGCTCGAGCACCGCGTCGAACGTCTCCCGCGAGTGCTCGGCGTACCGGGGGCGCTTGGTCAGCTCCTCCACCCGCAGCCAGTCGTGCAGCAGGAAGTCCAGGTCGGCGGCGGACAGCACCAGGGACGGGCGCACGGTTCCTCCTCGGGTCCCGCGGGCGGCGGTGCCCGCCTGCGCCAGCCTAGAAGGGTCGGAAAGAGGAAGGCCCCCTCCCACGAGGTGCGGGAGGGGGCCTTCTCGTCAGCCGGCCGTCAGCTGCGGTGCTCCGGCAGGTGGTCGGCCGGGACGCTGGCCAGCCCGGTGGGCTGGTCGGCGGCCGCCTCGTGCCGGCCCCCGCCGGCCGGCCGGTCCGCCTGCGGTGCGTCGGGGCCCGGTGTGGTCGGCGCGTCGGAGCGGTCGGCGTCGGCCACCGGCGGCTCGACCGAGGTCGGCGCCGCGGCGCCCGCGGCGTCGGCGGTGGCCAGCGCCGGGCCGTCGGCCCCGGCCTCGCCGGGGGCACCGCCCTCGGCCGCCTGGATGCCCGACTGGGTGCGCAGCTCCAGCTGGGGCAGGAAGAGCAGCACGAAGAAGCCGATCGCGACGATGACCGCGGCGATCACCAGCACCAGGTCGATGGTGTCGGAGAAACCGGTCTTGAACGGCGCGGCCAGGTAGCCGGGCAGCTTCTGGATGAACGAGGTGTCCGACAGGTCGCCGCTGGGCAGCTGGCCGCCCTGCGCCGCCTCGGCGACCCGCGGGTCGCTGGCGGCGGCGTCGCGCACCGAGCTGCTGATGTTGCCGGGCAGCTTGGTGAACAGCACCGACAGGAACACCGCGGTGCCGAGCGTGCCGCCCATCTGCCGGAAGAAGGTCACCGAGGAGGTGGCCACACCGATCTCCCGGGGGGAGACGGCGTTCTGCACGGCGAGGATGACCGGCTGGAAGTTGAAGCCCAGCCCCAGGCCCATCACCAGCATGAACGGCACCATCGACCAGTAGTTGGTGTCCGCGCCGATGATGAACGACAGGGCGAGCAGCGCCCCGACGATGAAGATGGTGCCGATCAGCGGGAACTTCTTGTACTTGCCGGTGCGGCTGACCGTCTGGCCGGCGATCACCGAGCCGCTCATGATGCCCAGCACCAGCGGGATCATCTCCAGGCCGGCCTCGGTGGGGGTCGACCCGTGCACGATCTGCAGGTACTGGGGGAGCAGCAGGATGCCGCCGAACATGCCCGCGCCGAGCACGATGCTGCTGACGGCGCTGACCGAGAAGGTCCGGTTCTTGAACATCCGCAGCGGCAGCAGGGCGTCGTCCTTGAGGGCCCGCTCGCTGAGCACGAACAGCGCGAAGCCGACGGCGGCGACGACGTAGCAGACCAGCGACTTCGTGTCGCCCCAGCCCCAGGTGCGGCCCTGCTCGGCGACGATCAGCAGCGGCACCAGGAACATGACCAGCGTCGCGGCGCCGGGGTAGTCGATGCGGTGCTCACGCCGGGTGTGCGGCAGGTGCAGCACCTTGAAGACGACGGCGAAGGCCAGCAGGCCCAGCGGCACGTTCACGTAGAAGATCCAGCGCCAGCCGGTGATGCCCAGGATCGAGCCCTGGCCGGAGAGGAACCCGCCGATGACCGGGCCGAGCACGCTGGACGTGCCGAACACGGCCATGAAGTAGCCCTGGTACTTGGCCCGCTCCCGCGGCGGCACGATGTCGGCGATGATCGCCAGCGCCAGCGACATCAGGCCGCCGGCGCCGATGCCCTGGATCGCCCGGTAGACGGCCAGCTGGTACATCGAGTCGGCCAGGCCGCACAGCGCCGAGCCGATCACGAACACCGCGATCGCGAACAGGTAGAACGGCCGGCGGCCGTACATGTCGCTCAGCTTGCCGTACAGCGGGGTCGCGATCGTCGAGGTGATCAGGAACGCCGTGGTCGCCCAGGCCTGCAGGTCGTAGCCCTGCAGGTCGTCGGCGATCGTGCGGATCGCGGTGGAGACCACGGTCTGGTCCAGCGCGGCGAGGAACATGCCGAGCAGCAGGCCGACCAGGATGGTCATGATCTGCTTGTGGCTGAACGTGCCGGCGGCGCTCGGCGCGGCCGCGGCCGCGCGGCTGCCCGCCGGCGAGGTGCGGTCGGTGGTCTGGGTCATCGGTCCTTCTCTGCGGTGTCCGGGGCGCCACCGGTGGCGGTGCCCATGACGGGGAGGGCGTCGGCGAGGTCGTCGACGAAGCGGTGCAGCTGGCGGGTGAACTGGTCGAGCTCGGCGGGCGCCCAGCCGCGGGTGCAGCGGGCGATGAACGCGTTGCGCTCGGTGCGCATCTGACCGACGACGGCCTCCCCGGCGGGGGTGGCGACGAGCCGGGTGACCCGGCCGTCCTGGTCGTCGGCGACCCGGCGCACCAGACCCCGGTCGACCAGCAGCGTCACGTGACGGCTGACCGTGGAGGGGTCGCTGTGCACCAGCTCGGCGAGCGCGCCCTGGCGCAGCGGGCCCGTCCGGACGATCGGGAACAGCAGCACGTGGGCGGCGCGTTCCCGTGCCTCGGGGCTCCCGCCGGCGGTGGAGCTGCTCTTCAGCGCGTGCAGCACCCGGGCCAGCCGGGCCAGCTCGTCCGGCAGCGACACGGGCGCGCCCGGGGCGGCGGCGTCAGGGCCGGCCGAGGTCGCGAGATCGGTCACGGGGGACTCCATGGACGAGGGAGGACGGCGCGACGGTGCGCCGGAAACAGATGCAGCGTACAAGCCGTTGCACCACGCATACAACAAGTTGCAGGGCACATGGACTGTGAGCTGCGCGACCCCGGCGCCCGGGATGGGACGCTGGGACCGAACACCCCCGAGAGGAACGGCGACATCCCGGTGAGCACCCCGCACGACGACCTCCGCTCCCGGCTGCCCGCGGTCACCCTGGCCGACGAGCACCGGCTGCGCCGGCGGCTCGACGGGACCCGGCGCACCAGGGACGCCGCGGCCCGGGCGCGGCAGCTCGAGCAGCTCGCCGCGGACGTCGCCACCGCCGAGGAGCGCATCGCCCGCCGCCGTGCCGCCGTACCGGCCGTGAGCTACCCCGCGGAGCTGCCGGTCAGCCAGCGCCGCGACGACATCGCCGCCGCGCTGCGCGACCACCAGGTGGTGGTGGTCGCCGGCGAGACCGGTTCGGGCAAGACGACCCAGCTGCCGAAGGTGCTGCTCGAGCTCGGCCGCGGGGTGCGCGGCCGGATCGGGCACACCCAGCCGCGCCGGATCGCCGCGCGGACCGTCGCCGAGCGGATCGCCGAGGAGCTCGGCACCCCGCTGGGCGACGTCGTCGGCTGGAAGGTGCGCTTCACCGACGAGGTCGGCGACCGGACGCTGGTCAAGCTGATGACCGACGGCGTGCTGCTGGCCGAGGTCCAGCGCGACCGGATGCTCCGCCAGTACGACACGATCATCATCGACGAGGCCCACGAGCGGAGCCTCAACATCGACTTCCTGCTGGGCTACCTGGCCCGGCTGCTGCCCCGCCGTCCCGACCTCAAGCTGGTCATCACCTCGGCGACCATCGACGTCGACCGGATCGCCAAGCACTTCAGCGTCGACGGCGCCGAGGTGCCGGTGGTCGAGGTCAGCGGCCGCACCTACCCGGTGGAGGTGCGGTACCGGCCGGTGGTCGACCCCGACGACCCCGAGGCCGACCCCGACCGCGACCAGGTGAGCGCGATCGTCGACGCCTGCGCCGAGCTGGTCGCCGAGGGCCCGGGTGACGTGCTGGTGTTCCTCGCCGGTGAGCGGGAGATCCGCGACACCGCCGAGGCCCTGGGCGGGCTCACCGAGCGGGGCGGGGCACCGATCGAGGTGCTGCCGCTCTACTCCCGGCTGTCGGCCGCCGACCAGCACAAGGTCTTCCAGCCGCACACCGGCCGGCGCATCGTGCTCGCGACCAACGTCGCCGAGACGTCGCTGACCGTGCCCGGCATCAAGTACGTCGTCGACCCCGGCACCGCCCGGATCAGCCGGTACAGCCATCGCACCAAGGTGCAGCGGCTGCCGATCGAGCCGATCAGCCAGGCGTCGGCCCGGCAGCGGTCGGGCCGCTGCGGCCGCACCAGCGAGGGCATCGCGATCCGGCTGTACACCGAGGACGACTTCGACGCCAGGCCGGAGTACACCGACCCGGAGATCCTGCGTACCAACCTCGCCTCGGTGCTGCTGCAGATGGCGTCGCTGGAGCTCGGTGACGTCGCCGACTTCCCGTTCATCGACCCGCCGGACCGGCGCGCCGTGAACGACGGCCTGGCGCTGCTGGAGGAGCTCGGCGCGCTCGACGAGCACGGGAAGCTCACCCCGACCGGCCGCGCGCTGGCCGCGCTGCCGCTGGACCCGCGGATGGCCCGGATGGTGGTGGAGGCCGACCGGCGCGGCGTGCTGGAGGAGGTGCTGGTCATCGCCGCCGGGCTCACCGTGCAGGACGTGCGCGAGCGGCCGGCCGAGCACCAGCAGGCGGCCGACGAGCTGCACGCCCGGTTCGCCGACGAGCACTCCGACTTCCTGGCGCTGCTCAACCTCTGGCGGTACCTCGCCGAGCAGCAGCAGGCGCTGTCGGGCAACCAGTTCCGCCGCACGGTCAAGCGCGAGTTCCTGCACTACCTGCGCATCCGCGAGTGGCAGGACCTGCACGGCCAGCTGCGCAGCACCGCCCGCCGGCTGGGCATGACCACCGGCACGCTCGCCGCCGAGCCCGACGAGCGCGGCATCACCGCGGCGCTGCTGGCCGGGCTGCTGTCGCAGATCGGCATGCAGGGGGAGGCACCCAAGGGCGACCGCCGTCCGGTCCGCGAGTACCTGGGCACCCGCGGCACGCGCTTCGTCATCGCGCCGGGCACGCCGCTGGCGAAGAAGCCGCCGCGCTGGGTCGTCGCCGCCGAGCTGGTCGAGACCAGCCGGCTGTTCGCCCGCACGGTGGCGCGGATCGACCCGGAGGTCGTCGAGCGGCTGGCC
Source organism: Modestobacter sp. NPDC049651 (assembly GCF_040659695.1). Taxonomy (NCBI): domain Bacteria; kingdom Bacillati; phylum Actinomycetota; class Actinomycetes; order Geodermatophilales; family Geodermatophilaceae; genus Modestobacter; species Modestobacter sp. NPDC049651. The sequence goes on along the minus strand of NZ_JBFAOG010000001.1, from coordinate 171,277 downwards.
GACCACCTGGTGAAGCGCACCTACAGCGAGCCGCGCTGGGACGCCAAGCGCGGCTCGGTCGTGGCGACCGAGCGGGTCACCCTCTACGGCCTGCCGATCGTGGTCGGCCGGCGGGTGCAGTACGGCTCGATCGACCCGGTCGTCAGCCGCGACCTGTTCATCCGGCACGCCCTGGTGCAGGGCGAGTGGACGACGCACCACCGGTTCTGGGCCGACAACCAGCGGGCGCTGGAGCGGGTCGCCGAGCTCGAGGAGCGCGCCCGCCGGCGCGACATCCGGGTCGACGACGAGACCGTCCACGAGCTGTACGACCAGCGGATCCCGGCCGACGTCGTCTCCACCCGGCACTTCGACCGGTGGTGGAAGCAGGCCCGGCGGGAGACTCCCGACCTGCTCACCCTCACCCCGGAGATGCTCACCAACGCGGCGACCGCCGGGCAGGTCGACCCGGACGACTACCCGGACGCCGTCGAGCTGGGCGGGTGGGGGACCGGTGGCCTCACCCTGCCGCTCCGCTACGCGTTCAACCCGGGCGCGGCCGAGGACGGCGTCACCGTCGACGTCCCGCTCGGCGTGCTCGACACCGTCGCCGACCGCACCTCCGGCGAGTCGCTGGCCTTCACCGTGCCCGGCCAGCGGGCGGAGCTGGTCACCGAGCTGCTGCGCACGCTGCCCAAGCAGGTGCGCCGCGGGCTGGTGCCGATCCCCGACCGGGTGCGCGAGGTGCTGCCGCGGATCGAGGTCACCGAGCCGCTGCTGCCCGCGCTGGAGCGCGAGCTGCGCCGGGCCGCCGGGGTGACCGTGCCGCCGGACGCCTGGCAGCCCGCGCAGGTGCCGGCCCACCTGCGGGCCACCTTCCGGGTGCTCGACGACCGGCAGCGACCGCTGGCCACCGGCAAGGACCTCGCCGCGCTGCGCACCCAGGTCGCGCCGCAGGCACGGGCCAGCCTGGCCCGCGCGGCGTCGGACCTCGAGCGCACCGGGCAGACCGCCTGGACCTTCGGTGACCTGGCCCGCAGCGTCGAGGTGCAGCGCGGCGGCCACCTGGTCACCGCCTTCCCGGCGCTGGTCGACGAGGGGGAGACGGTCGGCCTGCGGGTGGTCGCGACCGAGGCCGAGGCCACCCGGCTCACCTGGCGCGGCGCGCGCCGGCTGCTCGTGCTGGCCGCCGGCACCCCGGCCCGGCAGGTGGTCAAGGGCATCGGCCCGCGCACCCGGCTGGCGCTGCAGTTCAACCCGGACGGCGAGATCCCCGCGCTGGTCGACGACTGCGTGGACGCCGCGGCCGACGAGCTGCTGGTCGCCGCCGGCGGCCCGCCGCGCACCGGGGCCGCGTTCGCCGCGCTGGCCGAGCGGGCCCGCACCGAGCTGCTGCCGGTCACCTCGGACACGCTGCGCCGGGTGGAGCAGGTGCTCACCGAGGCCCGGGAGGTCGCCGTCGCGATCGGCGCCGCGCCGGGCCGGCGGGTGCCCGAGGCCGCGGTCACCGACCTGCGCCGGCAGATGGCCGGGCTGCTGTTCCGCGGGTTCGTCGCCGCGATCGGCCGGCGCCGGCTGCCGGACGTCGTCCGCTACCTCAAGGCGATGGCCTACCGGCTGGAGAAGCTGCCGGCCAACGCGGCCCGGGACGCCATCGCGACGGCGCAGGTGGCGGCGGTGACCGCGGAGTACGAGCAGCTGCGCACGCAGGTGCCGTCGACCGGGGCGCCCGACGACCCGGTGGTCCGGGTGCGCTGGATGATCGAGGAGCTGCGGGTCGGGCTGTTCGCCCAGCACATCGGCACGCCGCGGCCGATCTCCGAGCAGCGGGTCTTCAAGGCGATCGACGCCGTCCTGGTCTGACCGGCCCGGGCGCCCCACGCGTCACACCCGACGCGCGTCGGGCGCCCGCCGCGGGCCCTGCGTGGGAGAGTTCCGCCGGGACTGGATCGTGCGCAATGCACTTGCGGCCCGGCGGGAACGGGAGCCGATGTCCACCTTCAGCGCGAGCCTCGACCTGCCGCCGCGGGCGGCCAGCGTCCGGGCGGCCCGGCGCGCGGTGGTCGACCTGCTGGGTGCCTGGCGCGCGTCGCACGACCCGGACGACGCCGCGCTGCTGGTCACCGAGCTGGTGGCCAACGTCGTCGACCACGTGGGCGGCGAGGCCTCCCTGACCGTGGAGCTCACGCTGTCGGGGGAGTGGCTGCGGATCGCCGTCGTCGACGGGTCGGCGGTGCGCCCGGTGGTGCAGGAGCTCTCCGGTGAGCGGGAGCGCGGCCGGGGGATGCAGCTCGTCGCCGCGATCGCCGACCGGTGGGGCGTCGAGGACCACGACGGCGGCAAGCGGGTCTGGTTCGACCTCTCACCGTCGGCTACGGGTTTGCCCCGGGCGCGCGGCGGGGACGGCGGAGGGGACGGTGGTCCCCCCGACGAAGGAGTCGTCGCGATGAGCGAGCCCAGCAACAACGTGGAAGCGGCCGGCGAGAAGCTCACCGACCGGGAGATGGTCGAGGCCGTGGCCGGTCAGACCGACAGCGCCTCGGAGCACGCCAGCGAGGCGGGCAAGGACTGGGACGGCGACCCCTCGGCGGCGCCGCAGCAGTAGCGGCCCGGGGCCCTCGGGCCCTGGGACCCCCGGCTCGCGCCCCGTCGACCAGCACGGTCGGCGGGGCGCTCCGGGCTGCCTGCGGCGAACCCCGCTGGTCGCACCGGGTGCCTGCGGGTCGCGGGCCGGGACCAGGGGGTTCCCTGATGGTCGGGACCGTCCGGTCGGCGAAGACTCGCGGCCATGACGGACAGCAGCGTGACCCAGTCGCCGGACCCCGCGGACCCGCCGGACCCGCCGGACCCGCCGGACCCGCCGGATCCCCCGGATCCCCCGGATCCCCCGGATCCCCCGGATCCGCCGGACCCCACGGACCCGCCGGATCCCCCGGACCCGCCCGGCGCCCTCGGCTGACGCGGCAGGGCTGCGGGCACCCGGGGAGCCTGACCACCCGGCCCGTCGGCCACCGGCCGGGGTCCGGTTCCGGCCGCTCGTCGTCCGCCTCACGGAACCCCGTGTGTCCGCCCTCACACCGTCTGACACAGTGTGCCCGTCACCGACGACGGAGGGCTGGCGCATGAGCATCCTGGGCACCCGGGTGGTCCGCACGGAGGACCCCTTGTTCCTGACCCGGGGGGCCGTCTACACCGACGACCTCACCGACGAGAGGCTCACCGGGGCCCTGCACGCGACCTTCGTCCGGTCCCAGGTCGCCCACGGCCAGGTGCGCTCGGTCGACACCTCGGCGGCGCTGGAGGCCCCGGGCGTGGTCGCGGTGGTCACCGCCGCCGACCTGGGCGACCTGGCGCCCATCCCGGCCGGCTTCCCGTTCGTGCCCGCCGGGGTGTCGCGGCCGTGGCTCTCCGACGACCGGGTGCGGTTCGTCGGCGACCCGGTGGCCGTCGTCCTCACGGAGGAGCTCTACCAGGGCGAGGACGCCGCGGAGCTGGTCGAGGTCGACATCGACCCGCTGCCCGCCGTCGTGGGCACCGAGGCGGCCGCCCGCGACGACGTCCTGCTGTTCCCCGAGGCGGGCACCAACGTGCTGTCCAGCTTCGGCGAGCCGGCGCCTGCGGACTTCTTCGACGGCTGCGAGGTCGTCGTCCGGCAGCGGATCGTCAACCAGCGGGTGGCGCCGGTGCCGCTGGAGACCCGCGCCGCCGCGGCCGCGTGGGGCGACGACGGCCGGGTGACCATCTGGTGCTCCAACCAGGCCGCGCAGATGGCCAAGGGCGAGATCGCCGCCTGGCTGGGCCTGGACCCGGCCCGGGTCCACCTGATCACGCCCGCCGTCGGCGGCGGGTTCGGCGCGAAGATCGGCGCCGACCCGGAGTTCGCCCTGATCGCGAAGCTGGCCGAGATCGTCGGCCGGCCGGTGCGCTGGTCGGAGACCCGCTCGGAGAACCTCATCGGCATGCTGCACGGCCGCGGCCAGCAGCAGCAGGTCACCATCGGCGGCCGCCGCGACGGCACGATCGAGGCCTACAGCCTCGTCGTCGACCAGGACGCCGGCGCGTACCCGCGGATCGGCGTCGTGCTGCCCACGTTGACGATGATGATGGCGCCGGGCGTCTACGCGTTCCCGAAGGTGCACGCCCAGGCCCGCGCGCTGGCGACCAACACCACCTCCATCGGCGCCTACCGCGGCGCCGGCCGGCCGGAGGCGACCGCGGCCGTCGAGCGGGCGGTCGACCTGTTCGCCGCCGAGATCGGCATGGACCCGGCCGAGGTGCGCCGGATCAACCTGCTGCCGGCGTTCGCCTCCCCGCACCGGACGTCGATGGGCGCGACCTACGACAACGGCGACTACCCCGCCGCGCTGGAGAAGGCGCTGGAGGCCGCGGGCTATCCCGAGCTCCGCGCCGAGCAGGCCCGCCGCCGCGAGGCCGGCGAGGTGCGGCAGCTGGGCATCGGCATGTCGGTCTACGTCGAGATCACCGGCGCGGGCGGCGAGGGCGGCGGGCCGACCGAGGACGCCTCGATCGAGGTGCACCCCGACGGCACCGCCACGATCCTCACCGGCACCTCGCCGCACGGCCAGGGCCACGCCACCGCGTGGGCGATGATCGCCAGCGACCAGCTGGGCATCCCGATCGAGGACATCACCGTGGTGCACGGCGACACCGACCTGATCCCCAAGGGCGGCGGCACGATGGGCTCGCGCAGCCTGCAGCAGGGCGGCGCCGCGGTGCACCAGGCCGCCGGAGAGCTGGTCGAGCTGGCCAAGACCCGGGCAGCGCAGAAGCTCGAGGTCGACCCCGGTGACCTCGTCGTCGACGTCGCGCTGGCCGGGCTCGCCGTCCGCGGCACCCCGGGCGTGGGCGTGACCTTCGCCGAGCTGGCCGGCGACGAGCAGCTGCTGGTGCGCACCACCTTCCAGGCCGCCGCGCCGACGTTCCCCTTCGGGGCGCACGTGGTCGTCGTCGAGGTCGACGTCGAGTCGGGCAAGGCCGAGGTGCAGCGGGTGGTCGCCGTCGACGACGCCGGCACCATCCTCAACCCGCTGCTCGCCGACGGTCAGCGCCACGGCGGGCTGGCCCAGGGCGTGGCGCAGGCGCTGCTGGAGGAGGTCCTCTACGACGCCGACGGCAACCCGCAGACCTCGACCCTGGCCGACTACCCGTTCGTCTCGGCCACCGAGCTGCCCAGCTTCGAGCTGGTGCCCATGGCCACCCCCACGTCGATGAACCCGCTCGGCGCGAAGGGCATCGGCGAGTCCGGCACGGTCGGGTCGACCCCGGCCACGCAGAACGCCGTCATCGACGCGGTCGCGCACCTCGGCGTCCGGCACATCGACATGCCCACCACCCCGATGCGGGTGTTCCGGGCCGTCCAGGCAGCTCAGCAGGAGGGCAACTGATGCAGGTCGAGATCACCGTCAACGGCGAGCGGCGCACCGACGAGGTCGAACCCCGTCTGCTGCTCGCGCACTACCTGCGCGACGTGTGCGGGCTGACCGCCACCAACATCGGCTGCGACTCCACCTCCTGCGGGGCGTGCACCGTCGTCGTCGACGGGCTCACCGTGAAGAGCTGCACGGTGCTGGCCGCGCAGACCGACGGCGCGCAGGTGACCACGCTCGAGGGGCTGGCCGGCCCGGACGGCGAGCTGCACCCGGTGCAGGCGGCGTTCCGCGCCGAGCACGGCCTGCAGTGCGGGTTCTGCACGCCCGGCATGGTCATGGCCTCGATCGGCGTGCTGGCCGACAACCCCGACCCCAGCGACCGCGAGGTCCGCGAGGGGCTGGAGGGCAACCTCTGCCGGTGCACCGGTTACCACAACATCGTGCGGGCGGTGCGGGCCGCGGCCCAGGCCGGCCCGGCCGCCGGCCAGGTGCCGCAGGCGCAGGAGGTGGAGGCCTGATGATCCCTTCTCCGTTCGATCTCGTCCGGCCGGCGTCGGTCGAGGAGGCGATCGAGGCGCTCGTCGAGCACGGCGACGACGCCAAGGTGATCGCCGGCGGGCACTCGCTGCTGCCGCTGATGAAGCTGCGGCTGGCCGTCCCGGGCGTGCTGGTCGACGTCGGCTCGCTGCGCGAGCTGTCCTACGTGCGGGTCGAGGGCGACGAGGTGGCCATCGGCGCCACCACCCGGCACTTCGAGCTGGAGCGCTCGGACGTCGCCCGCGCCGAGGTGCCGCTGCTGCCGCACGTCGCGAGCCGGGTCGGTGACCCCCAGGTGCGCCACCGCGGCACCCTCGGCGGCACCGTCGCGCACAGCGACCCGGCGTCCGACCTGCCCACGGCGCTGCTGGCGCTGGGCGGCACGGTCGTCGTCCAGGGGCCCGGGGGCCGCCGGGAGATCCCGGTGACCGAGTTCTGGCTGGGCTTCTTCGAGACCGCGCTCTCGCCCGACGAGCTGGTGGTGGAGCTGCGGGTGCCGCGCACCGGCACCGCCGGCTGGGGGTACGAGAAGTTCACCCGCCGGGAGAACGACTGGCCGATCGTGGCCGCCGCGGCGGTGCAGGGCCGGGTGGCGCTGGCGAACATGGCCGGCGCCGTCGTCCGGGCGACCGCCACCGAGGAGGCGCTGGCCCGCGGCGCGTCGATCGCCGAGGCCGCGGCGCTGGCCGACGAGGGCACCTCGCCGTCCAGCGACATGCACGCCGACGCCGACTACCGCCGGCACCTGGCCCGGCTGCTCACCCGCCGCGCCCTGGAGACCGCCGCCGCGTCGTCCTGACCCGGTTCCGGCGCCGAGAGCTGACCCGCTCTCGGCGCCGTAACCGGGGCCGCCGCTCTCTCGCGAGGAACCGGCCCGGTTCCTCGCGAGAAAGCGGATGGTGGCCCGGGGTCAGCGGGCGGGGGTGAGCATCCCGGCGCCGACGGTGGCGTTGGTGGCCTCGTCGATGAGGATGAACCGCCCGGTCGCCCGGTTGCGGTGGTAGTCGTCGACGAACAGCGGCTGCGTGGTGCGCAGCGTGACCCGGCCGATGTCGTTGAGCCCGAGCTCCGGCGCCTCGGTGTCCCGGTGCAGCGTGTTGACGTCGAGCCGGTACTGCAGGTCCTTCACCATGGCGCGCACCGAGCGGGTCGTGTGCTTGACCGCCAGCCGCGTGCGGGCCCGCAGCGGCTGGTCGCTCATCCAGCAGACCAGCGCGTCGAGGTCCTGGGTCACCTGCGGCGCGTTCGCCGGGCGGCAGATCAGGTCCCCGCGGGAGACGTCGACGTCGTCGGTCAGCCGCACGGTCACCGACATGGGCGGGAACGCCTCGTCGACCGGGCCGTCCGGCCCGTCGATCGCGGCGATGGTGGTGGTCAGGCCGCTGGGCAGCACCTGCACCTCGTCGCCGGGCCGCAGCACGCCGCCGGCCACCGTGCCCGCGTAGCCCCGGTAGTCGTGGAACGCGTCCGACTGCGGCCGGATCACGTACTGCACCGGGAACCGGGTGTCGACGAGGTTCCGGTCGCTGGCCACGTGCACGTGCTCGAGGTGGTGCAGCAGCGAGGTGCCCTGGTACCAGGGCATGTTCGCCGAGCGGGTCACCACGTTGTCGCCCTGCAGCGCCGAGATCGGGACGACGGTCAGGTCCGGGACGTCGAGCTTCGCGGCGAACCCGGTGAACTCGTCGCGGATCCGCTCGTAGACGTCCTCCGACCAGTCGACCAGGTCCATCTTGTTGACCGCGACGACCAGGTGCGGCACCCGCAGCAGCGAGGCGAGGAAGGCGTGCCGGCGGCTCTGCTCGACCATGCCCTTGCGGGCGTCGACCAGCACGATCGCGAGGTCGGCGGTCGAGGCGCCGGTGACCATGTTCCGGGTGTACTGCACGTGCCCGGGGGTGTCGGCGAGGATGAACGTGCGCCGCGGGGTGCTGAAGTACCGGTAGGCGACGTCGATGGTGATGCCCTGCTCGCGCTCGGCGCGCAGCCCGTCGGTGAGCAGCGCCAGGTCGACGTAGTCGCCGCGGCTGGCCCGCTCGATCGCCGCGTACTGGTCCTCGAACACCGCCTTGCTGTCGTAGAGCAGCCGGCCGATCAGGGTGCTCTTGCCGTCGTCGACGGAGCCGGCGGTGGCGATCCGCAGGATGTCCTTGCGGGCGCCGGCGATCTCGTGGCCGGCGCTCTCCAGAGCTGTCATCAGAAGTACCCCTCCTTCTTCCGGTCCTCCATCGCCGCGTCGCTGACCTTGTCGTCGCCGCGGGTCGCGCCGCGCTCGGTCAGCCGGGTCACCGCGATCTCGGCGATGACCTCCTCCACGGTGGTGGCGGTCGACCGGACGGCGGCGGTCAGGTTCGCGTCGCCGACGGTGCGGTACCGGACGCTCTCCCGGGTGACCGGCTCGCCGTCCTTGGGGGTGATGAACTCGTTGACCGCGTAGAGCATCCCGCCCCGGTCGACGACGTCCCGCTCGCCGGCCAGGTACAGCGGCGGGATGGCGATGTCCTCCTGGGCGATGTAGCTCCAGATGTCCAGCTCCGTCCAGTTGGACAGCGGGAACACCCGGATCGACTCACCGAGGTGGATGCGGCCGTTGTAGAGGTCCCACAGCTCCGGGCGCTGGTTCTTCGGGTCCCACTGGCCGAACTCGTCGCGGAAGGAGAACATCCGCTCCTTCGCCCGGGCCTTGTCCTCGTCGCGCCGCGCCCCGCCGAACAGCGCGGTGAACCCGTGCTGCTCGACCGCGTCCAGCAGCACCGGGGTCTGGATCCGGTTGCGCGAGCCGTTGGGCTCCTCGCGGACCGTGCCGGCGGCGATCGCGTCGGGCACCGAGGCGACCACCAGCTCGACACCGAGCTCGGCGACCCGGCGGTCGCGGAAGGCCAGCACCTCGGGGAAGTTGAGGCCGGTGTCGACGTGCATCACCGGGAACGGGATGCGGGCCGGGGCGAACGCCTTGCGGGCGAGCTCCAGCATCACGATCGAGTCCTTGCCGCCGGAGAACAGCAGCACCGGTCGCTCCGACTCGGCCGCCACCTCCCGGATGACGTGGATCGACTCGGCCTCCAGCGTCTGCAGCTGGGTGAGCCGGTAGTCGGGCAGGGTCTCGAGCGGCGTCACGAGGCGGGCTCCGGAGGTCTGCGGGCAGGGACGACGGCGGTGCGGTGGGTCATCAACCGCACCGGGACGGTGCGGATTCCCGCTCCAGTGTCCACATGCCGCCGCGACGCGGTCAGGCCGGTGGGGCGGCGGGCCCCTCGGACGCCGGCGTGGGCGGCCCCGAGCGGGGCAGCCGGACGGTGAAGGTGGCCCCCTGACCGGGCGCGGTGGTCAGCTCCACCCGGCCACCGTGCGCGGCGACCAGCGAGGCCACGATCGACAGCCCGAGCCCGGTGCCACCGGCCGCCCGGGTGCGGGAGGTGTCGGCCCGGTAGAACCGCTCGAACACCCGCTCGGCGTCGGCCGAGGTCATGCCCGGGCCCTCGTCGGCGACGGCGAGGCCCACGGTGTCCGGGTCGCCGGGGTCCTCGAACACGCGCACGGTCACCGGCGTGCCGGGCGGCGTGTGGGTCAGCGCGTTGGTCACGAGGTTGCCGACCACCTGGCGCAGCCGGGCCTCGTCGCCCAGCACGACCGGGACGTCGGTCAGCGACTCGTCCAGGTGCAGCCGGACCGGCCGGTCGGGCTGGACGGCGCCCGCGTCGTGCACCGCGTCGCCGGCGATCTCCCCGAGGTCGACCGGGACGACGTCCAGCGGCCGCTGCTGGTCCAGCCGGGCCAGCTGCAGCAGGTCCTCGACCAGCAGGCCCATCCGGGTCGCCTCGGACTCGATCCGCTGCATCAGCCGCCGGGTCTCCTCGGGGCTCCCGGCCGCGCCCTGCCGGTGGAGCTCGGCGAACCCGCGGATCGAGGTGAGCGGGGTGCGCAGCTCGTGGCTGGCGTCGGCGACGAACCGGCGCATCCGGCCCTCCGAGGCCCGGGCCTGCTCCTCGGAGTCCTGCTGGGCGCGGAACGAGGTCTCGATCCGCGACAGCATGCCGTTGAGCGCGGTCGACAGCCGGCCGACCTCGGTGCGCTGGTCGCCCTCGGGCACGCGGCGGGACAGGTCGCCGGCGGCGATCGCCCGGGCGGTGTCCTCGACCTCCTCCAGCGGCCGCAGGCTGTTGCGCACCAGCATGTAGCCGGCCACGCCGAGCACGACGAGGACGAGCAGGCCGACGACGACCTCGAGCGCGACGAGGCGGCGGACCACGGCGCGGTCGTCGGCGAGGTCGGTGCCGACCACGATGGCGAGGTCGGGGCTCACCTGGGAGACCGCGATCCGCCAGGAGGTGGTCCGGTCCTGGGACCGCACGGTGAACGGCGAGGAGCCGTAGTCCTGCGCGGTCGCGGCGGTGAGGCCGGTCAGGTCGGGCAGCGTGGTCTTCGCGTTGTCCAGCGAGAAGATGCGCACGCGACCCGTGGCGTCGACGCAGGCCAGGTAGCTGCCCGGGATCGACAGCCGCGGCTGGGCGCAGGAGGTGGCGAGGTAGGCCGGGCTCTCGTTGTCCAGGGCCTGCATGCTGCTGATCAGCTCGTCGTCCTGCTGGTCGATCAGGTAGGCGCGCAGCAGCGACGTGGCGGCGAACCCGGTCGCGGCCAGCGCGGCGGCGAGCAACGCGACCAGCAGGGCCACCAGCCGCACTCGCAGCGGCACCTGCCGGGCCCAGCGCGACGGTGTCGGGGCGGGGTCCGGTGGCTCCGCCGGTGCCGGTGGCGGGGCGGGGGCGGCGCCCGGCTCCGTCGCCGCCCCGGTGAGCGGGGTGGCGGTCACGAGCCCCGCGGCAGGCGGAGCGAGTAGCCGACGCCGCGGAGCGTGTGCAGCAGCCGCGGCTCGGTGGTGTCGACCTTGCGGCGCAGGTAGGAGATGTAGGACTCCACGACGTTGGCCTCGCCGTTGAAGTCGTAGTTCCAGACGTGGTCGAGGATCTGCGCCTTCGACAGCACCCGCCCGGCGTTGGCCATCAGGTAGCGCAGGAGCTTGAACTCGGTGGGGGAGAGGCTGACCAGCTTCCCGGCCTTGAGGACCTCGTGCGACTCCTCGTCCAGCTCGATGTCGGCGAAGGTGAGCTTCGGCGACTCGGACGCCTTCTGCACGCCCTGGCTGCGGCGCAGCACCGCGCGGATCCGGGCGAGCACCTCGTCGAGGCTGAACGGCTTGGTGACGTAGTCGTCGCCGCCCAGCGTCAGGCCGGTGACCTTGTCCTCCCCGGCGTCCCGCGCGGTGAGGAACAGGACGGGGGTGTGCGTGCCGTTCTGTCGCAGCCGGCGGACCACGCCGAAGCCGTCGAGCCCCGGCATCATGACGTCGAGCACCAGCAGGTCGGGCTTGAACTGCGCGGCGACGGTGAGCGCCTGCTGGCCGTCGGCGGCGGTGGCCACCTCGAAGCCGTTGTAGCGCAGGCTCGCCGACAGCAGCTCGCGGATGTTGGGCTCGTCGTCGACCACGAGCAGGCGGGCCTCCGGCGCCTGCGCGCTGCTGCTGGTGGCCACGGTCCCTCCCGATGAGCCCGGCACGGCGGTCGTCGTCATGGTCCCAGGCTCCACCGGCGCGCTGCTCCCCGGCTGGACCCGAGCTGTGAACAACCTGGGAGCTGTCCGGCTCGGGGCCGGTCCCTAGCCGGCGGGAGCCATCGCCCGGCCGCGGCGCCAGTAGCCGACCACGTGGTGCTGCGCCCGCCGCAGCCCCCACCGGTCGCGCAGGTCGGCCCGGACCGCCCGGACGACGCCGGACTCGGCGGCCACCCAGGCGAAGACGTCGTCCCCACCCGGCGGGTCCAGCGCGGCGACGGCGTCCACCAGCACCGTGCTGACCCCCGGCTCGACCCCTCCGCGGTGCAGCCAGCGCACCTCGATGCCGGGCGGGGCGGCCAGCGGCTGCTCCTCCTCCGGGCCGGCGACCTCGAGGAGGGCCACGCCCCGGGCGTCCGGCCGGGCGGCGGCCAGCACCCGGCTGACCGCCGGGACCGCCGTCTCGTCACCGGCTACCAGCAGCCAGCCGGCCGGCGCGTCGCCCAGCGGGGCGGCGCTGGCCACCCCGAGCAGGGCGCCGGGGGCGGCGGCCGCCGCCCAGGTGGCCGCCGGGCCGTCGCCGTGCAGCACGAAGTCGATGTCGACCTCGCCCTCGGCGGCGCCCTCGGGCGCGGACTGCCGGCGGGAGGTGTAGCTGCGCAGGCTGACGCCGTGGCTGCCCTGCGGCCAGACGATCCGCCCGTCGCGGGCGATCTGCGGCCAGTGGGGAGCCGGGTCGCCGACCCGGGGCACCAGCAGCGAGAGCGTGGGTCCGGCGGCCCGGACGGCGGCGACCGGCGCGGTCAGGGTGACCCGGCGGACGGCGGGTGTCACGTCGCTGACCGAGCGGACGGTCAGGACGTCGACCGGGCGGGCGTCGGCCGGGGGTGAGGCGGTCACGGCCACCGAGCCTAGGAGTGGGCCGGAAACGGGGCCGACCCGACCAGCCCCGGGGGAATGGGGCCAGCCGGGCCGGCGTCCGTGGACGGTCACTCACCGAGTGTCACCAGCGCGGCGCGCTGGCCGGGGAAGACACCCGATGGGGTCCGTCGAGGGGCAACGCTACGTGACGATCAACCCGGCTGGACACCATCGACCGGAGAAGCAACCCGATCGGGTGAGCGGCGGATGCCCGCCGGTCCCATGTGTGCGGCCGGCTGCCGTCGGGCAGGCACCGGGTCATCCACCGCCGAACGGGAGGCACCCAGTGGCCGGCAAGTCGGACGAGCACTTCAGCAAGGGCGACCACGTGTCGTGGAAGAGCCACGGCGGTGAGGCCGAGGGCACCGTCGAGCGCGAGATCACCAAGGACACCGAGGCGGCCGGTCGCACCGTGCGGGCCAGCAAGGACGACCCGCAGTACGAGGTGAAGAGCGAGAAGAGCGGCGGCACCGCCGTCCACAAGCCCGGCGCCCTGCACAAGGACTGACCCGCACAGGACCTGCCGGGCCGACGACGGCCGGCAGCGAGGAGGCACAGCGTGAGCGAGACCGACGACACCTTCGCGGGCACGGCCGCCCGCAGCACCAAGCACAGCGCCCGGGAGGACGACGAGCTCAAGCACGAGATCGAGGGCTTCATCCGCTCCGGCCGCTCGACGCACGCCGAGGAGTGGAAGGACCCGGAGCCGGAGGCCGAGGGCGACCCGGACGTCGACTCCTCGCCGGACAGCACGCTCACCGGGGGCGTCCCGGTCGGCACGACCCCGGACGCCGTGGTCGCCCGGGCCGAGCTCGCCCGCTGGCTGGACCGGGCCGACTTCCCCAGCTCCGGCGCGGACCTGGTGGAGCGGGCCCGCGACCACCGGGCACCCGACGCCGTCGCCGACGAGCTGGCGCGGCTGCCGCAGGACCAGGTGTTCGAGCGGATCGGGGACGTCGTCCGGGCGCTGGGCTACCCGACCGAGACCTGAGCCGCCGGGCCGGGGCACCCGCCGCGGGTGCCCCGGCCGGCTCAGCCCTCGTCCTCCGCGGCCTCTTCCTCGGCGATCTCCTGGGCGCCACGACGGCGGAAGAGCTTCGACCCCGGGAACCCCTTCACCACCTGGCGCAGGTCGTCGACGGTGTCGACCAGCGCGTGCACGTCCGGCGCGACGCCGTCGAGCGAGGCCAGCACCGGCAGGACGTCCTCGTCGAGGTGCAGCACGAGCTGGGGCAGCCGGTCGACCAGGGTGATCAGCGCCTGCACCTCGTCCGGGTCCAGGTGGGCCGCGAACCGGGTGACCACCGGCGCGAGGTCGGCCAGCGCCGGGCGCCAGCCGTCCAGCAGCGGAGCCGTGGCGTCCAGCAGCCCCTCGGCGCGGCCGAGGGCACCGTCGGCCCCCGCCACCGTGCCGCCCACCGCGGCCACCAGCCGGTCGGCCTGCCCGGTGGTCTCGCCGACCCGGCCGATGGCCGCGTCGGCCTCGTCGGTGGTCCGGCCCACGCGCCCGATGGCGCTGTCGGCCTTGTCGGTGGTCTCACCGACCCGGCCGATGGCCGCGTCGGCCTCGTCGGTGGTCCGGCCCACGCGCCCGATGGCCGCGTCGGCCTTGTCCGTCGTCTCGCCGACCCGGCCGATGGCCGCATCGGCCCCATCGGTGGTCCGGCCGACCCGCCCGATCGCAGCGTCCGCCTCGTCGATGACCCCCTCGACCCGGCTCACGGCCGCCTCGGCCCGGCCGACCACGGACTCGGCGCGGTCGACGACCGCGGAGACCCGGTCCAGCAGCCGCTCCACCTCGCCGACGGCCGCGCCGATGCGCGGCAGCAGGGCGAGTGCCTGGGTGACGCCGTCGCGGAGCCCGGTGGCCGCGCCGAGCACGTCGGAAGGGCCGGGGATCGACAGCTTCACGTCCCGGACGCTACGCACGGCACCGGGTCGCCGCCGGGTGAGCGCGACCACCCGAGCGCAGCCGCCCCCGCGCGCCGCTCCTCGGGAACGCTCGCGGCCCGTATCGTGGAACCCTCTGCGACCGGGCGGGCACCGGGCGTGGGCGACGGGCGCCGAGGCCGAGATCTGGCCGGGTGCGGGACCACGACGATGGGAAGTCGACACCGGTGGCGGACGGGCCGACGAACGGTGCTGCGGACGGCGGGACCCCCCGCAGCCGTGCCGCCCGTCGATCGGCTCCCGGTGAGGCGACCGCGGGCTCCCCGCTGACCGTCGACGAGCTGATCGCGCGCTCCGGGTCCGGCGTGGGCCGCCGCCGGGCCGAACGGCGCGCGGCGGGGGAGGCGACCGGCAGCAGCCCCCGCGTCGGTCCGGGCGGGGACGGCGCCCGCGAGGCGGCCGGCGCCCGCCGCTGGGACGACCCGTGGGGCGACCTGCGGCCGGACGCACCCGCACCCGGCACCCCCGCATCGGGCACCTCCGCACCGGGCACCCCCGCGTCCGGTGCCGACGCGGCCGCGCCCCAGCGGCCCCCCGCCCGCCCGGCCCGACCCGACGTCCCCCCGGCCGGCCGGCCGCAGCCGGCTCGCCCGGCCACCCCGAGTCCGGAGCTCCGTCGCTCCCCGGTGCCGCCGGCGACACCGTCCCCGTCGGCCCGGCAGGTCCCGCCGCCGGTCGCCGCGCGGCGCCCGGTGCCCCCGGCCGGCGCGACACCCGCCGGCGCCCCCGTCTCCCCGCCGGCCCGCCCCGCGGAACCGCCGCTGCCGCCGAACCGGGTGTCACCGGTACCCCCGGCCGCCCCGCGGTCGGCCGCACCCACCCCGCCGGCCGCCACCCCGCCGCTGCCGGCCCGCCGGCCCGCAGCCGGCCCGCCGGACACCGCGCACCCGTCGTTCCCGCTGCCCTCTCCCGGCCGGCTCGACCGCCCGGACACCGCCCACCCGTCGTTCCCGCTGCCCGGCGGGCTCGGCCGTCCCGCTGCCGACCGCCCCGCTGCCGACCGCCCCGCTGCCGACCGGCCGGCTGCCGACCGGCCCGCGCCCGGCCGGCCCGCACCGGTCCGCACCCCCCGGCACAGCGCGCCGGTCCCGCCGCTGCCCGGCTGGAGCCCGCCCGGCGAGCCCGGGCCCCCGGCGCCGGCACCCGCGCCCGCGGCCACGGGGTCCCACGCGCTGCACCTGTCCGGCCTGCGCCGCTCCGGCGCCCGGCGCGCGCCGCTGTCGCCGCGCCGCAAGCGGCTCGTGCACGCGCTGGTGGCACTGGGCTGCATCGTGACCGTGGTGGCCGGCTACTACCTCGGGCTCTACCTCTACGCCGACCGGGCGATCGACCGGGTCGACGCGCTGGTCACCGACGGGCCGGAGGTGCTCGCCCCGCAGCTGCAGGCCGCCGGGTCGACCTACCTGGTCGTCGGCACCGGGCTGCCCGGCCGCAGCGGCGCCGCCGCGGTGAGCACTGTCGTCGCGCACGTCGCCGGCAACGGCCGGCACGCGGTCATGGTCAGCGTCCCGCCGACCGCCCTCACCGACACCCCGGCCTGCCGGACCGCCGACGGCAGCGTGCGGCAGCCGGTCACCGAGCAGTTCGCCGACGCGCTGCTCGACGGCGGCCCGTCGTGCCTGGTGCGCTCGGTCCAGCAGCTGTCCGGGCTGCGCGTCGACCACCTCGTCCAGCTCGACCTGGGCAAGGCGCCCGGCCTCGTCGACGCGCTGGGCAGCGTGCCGGTCTGCCCCACCGGCGGGCGGACGCTGTCGGCCGGGCAGGTCACCGGCTACCTCGACCCGGACACGGCCACCGAGGACGTCACCGGCGCGGCCGCCGGCGACCGGGTGCAGCGGGTGCTGACCGCGACCCTGCGCGGCGCGCTGACCGCCGGCACGCTGGCCGACCCGGTGACCCTGACCCGGTTCCTCACCCGGGCCGGCGGCGCGTTGACCGTCGACGCCGACACGACCCTCGGCGACGTCCGATCGCTGGCCGCCACCCTCGGCGACCTCCCGGACGACGCCGTGCAGCGCACCGCGGTGCCGGTGGCCCAGGTCGGCTACGTGCCGGCCGGCAGCGACACCGCCGCGGTGCTGCTCGACGGCACCGCGACCCGCGAGCTGTTCGACTCGGTGATCGACGGCGGGCAGCTGCCGCCCGCTGCCGAGGCCCCGGCCGAGGGCGAGCAGGACGGCGGCGCGCAGCCCAGCGAGGCGGCGGACAGCAGCAGCAGCGGCAGGGCGGGCGCCGGTGACACGCTGCCGGACCCGACGCTCGCCGAGGCGGTGCCGCCGGGCACCACGGTCACCGTGCCGCCGGCCGGCGTCCGGGTGGAGGTGCTCGACGCGACCGGTGGCGGCCGGGCGGCCGAGGTGGCCGACGGGCTGAAGGCCGGCGGGTTCACCGTGACCGCGCAGGGCGCGGAGCCCGGCGCGGTCCAGCGGACGATCGTCCGGTACGGCCCGGCGTCGCTCGAGCCCGCCCGCACCGTCGCCGCGGCGGTGCCGGGGTCGGTGCTGGTGGAGAGCGACCACGTGGGCAACGACGTCCAGCTGGTCGTCGGCCCGGGCTTCCAGGGCCTGACCGGGGTCGGGGTGGGCGCACCCGTCCCCGAGTCCGCGGCGCCGCCCGCGCCGGCGGACGCGGCCGCCTGCTCCTGACCCCGGGAACGGCACCGCCCCGCCGACCGGGCGGTCGACGGGGCGGTGGGGTGGTCGGGGCAGGTCAGCCGAAGCGGCCGGAGATGTAGTCCTCGGTCGCCTTCTGGTCGGGGTTGCTGAAGATCTTCTCGGTCGGGTTGAACTCGACCAGGTGGCCGGGCTGGCCCACGCCGCTGAGGTTGAAGAAGCCGGTCGACTCGCTCACCCGGGCGGCCTGCTGCATGTTGTGGGTGACGATGACGATGGTGAAGCGCTCCTTGAGCTCCGTCATCAGGTCCTCGATGGCCAGGGTGGAGATCGGGTCCAGCGCCGAGCACGGCTCGTCCATCAGCAGCACCTCGGGCTCGACCGCGATCGCGCGGGCGATGCACAGCCGCTGCTGCTGGCCACCGGACAGCCCCGCGCCCGGCCGGCTCAGCCGGTCCTTGACCTCGGTCCACAGGTTGGCGCCGCGGAGCGACTTCTCCACCAGGTCGTCCATGTCGGACTTCTTCATCCGGGTGCTGTTCAGCCGCACCCCGGCCACCACGTTGTCGTAGATCGACATCGTCGGGAACGGGTTGGGCCGCTGGAACACCATGCCCACCTGGCGGCGGACGTCGACCGGGTCGACGTCGGCGCCGTAGAGGTCCTGGCCGTCGATGACGACCTTGCCCTCGACGCGGGCGCCGGGGATGACCTCGTGCATCCGGTTGAGCGAGCGCAGGAAGGTCGACTTCCCGCAGCCCGAGGGGCCGATCAGCGCGGTGATGCTGCGCGGCTCGATGGAGACGTTCACGCCCTGCACGGCCAGGAAGTTGCCGTAGTAGATGTCCAGGTCCGAGACGTCGATGCGCTTGGCCACGGTGGTTCCTCCGGGTGGGGGTCGCTCAGCGACCGGTCTTGGGGGCGAAGAAGCGGCTGATGAGCCGGGCGACGACGTTGAGGGCCATGACCAGCACGATCAGGACCAGTGCCGCCGTCCAGGCCCGGTCGATCGCGAACTCCGGCGGGAACCCGGGCTGGGTGAGCTGGTAGTAGGCGAAGACGGGCAGGGTGGCCATGCGGCCGTCGAACGGGTCGAGGTTGGTGCCCTGGGTGATGCCGAGGGTGACCAGCAGCGGGGCGGTCTCGCCGATGACCCGGGCCACGGCGAGCGTGACGCCGGTGCCGAGCCCGGCGATCGACGTCGGGATGACGACCTTGACGACGGTGCGCCACTTCGGGACGCCGAGCGCGTAGGCGGCCTCGCGGAGCTCGTTGGGCACGAGCTTGAGGACCTCCTCCGAGGAGCGGACGACGACCGGGATCATGAGCACCGCCAGCGCGACCGAGCCGGCGATGCCGAGCCGGACGCCGGGGCCGAAGAAGATCGCGAACAGGGCGTAGGCGAACAGGCCGGCGACGATCGACGGGATGCCGGTCATGACGTCGACGAAGAAGGTGATCGCCTTGGCCAGCCGGCCGCGGCCGTACTCGACCAGGTAGATGGCCGTCAGCAGGCCGACCGGCACCGAGATCACCGCGGTCAGGGCGGTGACGACGATCGTGCCCATGATGGCGTGGTAGGCGCCGCCGCCCTCCCCGACGACGCCGAGCATCGAGGAGTTGAAGAAGGTGCCGTCCAGCCGTGCGGCGCCCTTGGACACCACGGTCCAGACCAGCCAGACCAGCGGGATCATCGCGATGCCGAACGCGCTGTGGACCAGCGCGGTGACCAGGCGGTCCTTGGCGGTGCGCGCGCCCTCGACGGCCCGCGAGCCGACGTAGGTGGCCAGCGGGCCGAGCACGAGGGTGTAGACGACGGTGACGGCGATCGAGAAGCCGGTCAGCGCCGAGAGCCCGGCGGCGACGAGCAGGCCGACCAGGTAGAGGCCGACACCGGCGAGCCGGGGGAGCCGGCGCTGGGTGCGCACCGGGCCGGCCGGCGGGGCCGGGCGCTCGGCGACGGGGGTGGCGGTGTGGCTCATCAGTTCGCTCCGGAGAACTCGGCGCGCCGGGTGACGACCCATCGGGCCAGCATGTTCACCGCGAGCGTGATGACGAACAGGACCAGGCCGCTGGCGATCAGCGTGTTGATCGCGAGGCCGCTGGACTCGGGGAACTGCAGCGCGATGTTCGCCGCGATGGTCGAGGGGTTGCTGCTGCTGATCAGGTTGAACGTGACGCCGCCGGAGGCCGACAGCACGATCGCGATGGCCAGCGTCTCGCCCAGGGCGCGGCCGAGGCCGAGCATCGCCCCACCGATGACGCCGGACTTGCCGTAGGGCAGCACCGACATCTTGATCATCTCCCAGCGGGTGGCGCCGAGCGCCAGCGCCGCCTCCCGGTGCAGCGCCGGGGCCTGGGCGAACACCTCGCGGGAGATCGCCGAGATGATCGGGAGGATCATCACCGCGAGCACCAGCCCGGCGGTGAGCATCGTGCGGCCGGTGGCCGAGGCCGGGCCGGCGAACAGCGGGATGAACCCGAGGTGCTCCTCGGCCCACTGGTAGAACGGCACCAGTGCCGGCGCGAGCGCGGCGATGCCCCAGAAGCCGTAGACGACGCTGGGGATCGCGGCGAGCAGGTCGACCAGGTAGCCGAGCGCGGCGGCGATCCGGCGCGGCGCGTAGTGCGTGATGAACAGGGCGATGGCCACGGCCAGCGGGGTGGCGACGAGCAGGGCGATCGCGGCGGCGATGAGCGTGCCGAAGACCAGCGGGCCGACGTAGGACGCCAGGCTCTTGCCGTCGGGCAGGTCCGCGGAGTCGGCGGTGACCGCCGGCCAGGCCTCCGAGATCAGGAAGACGGCGACGCCGGCCAGGACGAGCAGGATGAGGACGCCGGCGCCGGTGGCGCTGCCGGCGAAGACGCGGTCCCCGACCCGGCGCCGGGGGCGCGGGGTGGGGGGTGCGCTGGTGGTGGTCACCGATCGCTCCGTGGGTGGTGGGGCCGGGGGGTGGGGCCGGGTGCTCCGGGGTGGGCGGCGCCGCACGGCGGCCCGGGGTGTCCGCTGGGACTCCCCGGGCCGCCGTTCAGCGCTCGATCGCGATCGGTCAGCTGCCGCTCTTGATGGCGTCGACCGCCTTCTGCGAGTTCGCCCGGATCTCGTCGGAGATCGGCGAGCTGCCGGCGTTCTTCGCGGCGGCCTCCTGGCCCTCCTTGCTGATCACGTAGCCCTCGAAGGCCTTGACCAGGTCGGCGGTCGTCTTGTCCTTGTAGGTCACGCAGCCGATGTGGTAGCTGACCAGGACGACCGGGTACTCCTCGGCGGAGGTGGGGGTCCGGTTGACGTTGACCGCGAAGTCGAAGTCACCGCGGCCCTCGACGCGGGGGGAGTTGGCGACCACCGCGGCCGCGGCCTCGGCCGAGGGGGCGACCCAGTCGGAGCCGACCTTGACCTTGGCGATGCCCAGGCCCTTGACCTGGCTCTCGTCGGCGTAGCCGATCGTGCCGTTGCCGGCCTTCAGCGCCTGGACCACGCCGGAGGTGCCGGTCGCGGCCTCGCCGCCCTGGGCCGGCCACTCCTCGACGGCGCCGGCCGTCCAGGAGCTGCTGGCGGCCTTGGACAGGTAGTCGGTGAAGTTCTTCGTGGTGCCCGACTTGTCACCGCGGTGGACGGCGGTGATGGCCAGGTCCGGCAGCTTCGCGTCCTTGTTGTCCGCGGCGATGGCCGGGTCGTTCCACTTGGTGATCGTGCCGCTGAAGATCTTGCCCAGGGTGTCGGGGCTGAGGTTCAGCGACTTCACGCCCTCGACGTTGAACGCGACGGCGATGGCCGAGACGTAGTTCGGCAGCTCGAACACGCCGTCGGTGCCGCACTGGGTGGCGGCCTTGGTGATCTCCTCGTCGGTCATGGCGGCGTCCGAGCCGGCGAACGCGACCCCGCCGTCCAGGAACTGGGTGCGGCCACCGCCGGAGCCCACCGGGTCGTAGTTCACGGTGACGCCGGGCTGGCTGCCGTTGAAGCCGGCCGTCCAGGCCTGCATGGCGGCCTGCTGCGCGCTCGAGCCGGCGCCGCTCAGCGAGCCGCTCAGCTGGGGGGCGCTGCTGCTGCTGCCGCTGCCCTCGGAGCTCGCGTCGCTGCCGCCCTCGTTGGAGGCGCCGCAGGCGGCGAGAGCGAGGGAACCGGCGAGCGCCGCGGAGATCGCAGCGGCGCGCGTCGTGGTGCTGAGCTTCAACTCAGTGCCTTTCGACTGGGGTGCCCGGACGTCGGTGCCGGGCAGTGCGGGATCGAACGGCACCGAAGCTAGGGACCCCAGGTGGACGGATCCGGGTGCGTCGGTGAACGCCCGGTGAACGCCTGTTGAGGCCTCGGACACGACGCGTGGGACGGCGTCCGTCGAACGGGTGAACGAGCCCGTGTCGAGTTGCCCGACCGCTCCGGACGGGCGGTTCAGCGACCCGTCGTCAGGACGCGGGGGAGCGCCGCCACGACACGTCGACCGCGTACCGGGTGAAGCCGCTGCGCTCGTAGAGCGAGACCGCGGCGGTGTTGTCCTCCTCGACGTAGAGGAGCACCTCGCCCAGGCCCTGGCGGCGCAGGTGCGCCAGGCCCAGGTCGGTGAGGGCGCGGCCCAGCCGCATGCCCTGCGCGGCCGGGTCGATGCCCAGCACGTAGACCTCGCCCACGGGCGCGTCACCGGCCTCGCCGGCGGGGTGGACCTTGGTCCAGTGGAAGCCGAGCAGCTCGCCACCCGGCCCACCGCGCCAGGCGAGGAAGAAACCGGCCGGGTCGAACCACGCCTCGCCCTCCCGCAGCGCGAGGTCCTCGGGCGTCCAGCGGCCCTGCTCGGGGTGGAAGTCGAAGGCCTGGGCGTTGACGCCCAGCCAGGCCTGCTCGTCGACGCCGGGGCGGAAGGGGTGCACGGTGACGCCCGCGGGCAGCGCCGGGTGCGGATCGGGGTCGACGCCGGCCAGGGGGCGGCGCATCTGCAGCAGCACCCGGGCGCGCTCGTAGCCGCGGGCGGTGGCCAGCTCCGCGGAGCCGGGCAGCTCTCCGTGCGCCCACACGCGCAGCGGCCGGTCACCGGCCAGCGCCTCCAGCCGGGCGAGCAGGGCGCTGCCCACCCCCTGCCGGCGGGCGGACGGCGCCACGACCAGCTCCGCCTCGGCCTCCGGCTCACCGGGCGCCCGCTCGAGCCGGGCGTAGCCGACCAGCACGCCGTCGCCGTCGCGGGCGGTCAGGTCGCTCCCGCCGGGGCCGCCGCCGTGCTGCAGCCGCAGCTCGGCCTCCTCCGACACCGGGCGGACGCCGTCCGCCGTGGTGGCGGCGGCCAGCAGGGCGAGCACCTCGGCGACGTCCCCGGCCGCCAGGCGGGGGACGTCGGTGACGAGGGGGGAGCCGTTCAGCGGGATCGGCTCAGACCGCGGACGGGGCGTCGGGGGCCGGGACGTTCGCGGCCGCCGCGTCGGCGACCTGCTGGTCGAGCTTGTAGCCGACGTTGCGCACGGTGCCGATCAGCGCTTCGTGCTCGGTGCCGAGCTTGGCGCGCAGCCGGCGGACGTGGACGTCGACGGTGCGGGTGCCGCCGAAGTAGTCGTAGCCCCAGATCTCCTGCAGCAGCTGCGCACGGGAGAAGACCCGGCCCGGGTGCTGGGCGAGGTACTTGAGGAGCTCGAACTCCTTGTAGGTCAGGTCGAGCGGGCGGCCGCGGAGCTTCGCGGAGTAGCTGTGCTCGTCGATCACCAGCTCGCCGGCCTTGGTCACGCCGCCCTCGGCGCCGTCGGCCGGGGTCGCGGCGGCGAGCCGGCGGGCGACCGCCCACTTCAGCCGGGCGTCGACCTCTGCGGGGCCGGCGGTGTCGAGCACGACGTCGTCGACACCCCAGTCGGCCGAGAGCGCGACGAGACCGCCCTCGGAGAGCACCGCCACCAGCGAGGCGGCCACGCCGGTCGAGGCCAGCAGCGAGCACAGCGTGCGGGCGGAGACGAGGTCGTGCCGGGCGTCGACGAGCACCACGTCGCCGGAGTCGCCGTCGAGCAGGCTGGACAGCTCGGGTGCCACCACGCGCACCTGGTGGGCGAGCAGCCCGAGCGCGGGGAGCACCTCGGTGGTCGCCTGGCGGGCGGAGGTCATGAGCACGAGTCGCATGTCGTCTCCTCAGAGGCCGTCGACGGCGCTGTCGAGGTGAGAGGGCAGGATAACCGATGTGCGCCGCCGTTCCGTCCTCCCTGCGGGTGGACGGCGGTTGCAGGTCCGCACCGCCGACGGTGTGCCGCTCTCCGGGGTCCTGCTGCCCTCCCGCACGGAGCCCGGCGACGGGCACCGCCCGGTCACCTTCGTGGTGGCCCACGGGTTCACCAACGACGTCACCTACCCGGCCTTCGTCCGGCTGGCCGGCTGGCTGAACCGGTTCGGCGAGGTCCGGGCGCTGGACTTCCGCGGCCACGGCGCCTCCGGCGGCGGCAGCGCCGTGGGCGGCGACCCGGAGCTGCTGGACGTCGACGCCGCGGTCGCCGCCGCCCGCGCCGACGGCGCCGAGGTGGTCGTGACGGTCGGGCTGTCGATGGGCGGGGGCGCCGCGCTGCGCCAGGCCGCGGCCGGGGAGCACCGGCCCGACGCCGTGGTCAGCGTCAGCGCGGTCAGCCGCTGGTACGTCCGCGACACCGCGCCCATGCGCCGGGTGCACTGGTTGCTGGAGACCACCGCCGGCCGCCGGCTCGGGGCCGCCGCGCTCCGGCTGCGGTTCGACGTCCCGTGGCTGACCGTGCCCCCGGCGCCGGTGCAGCTGGTCAGCCGGATCGCGCCCACCCCGCTGCTGCTGGTGCACGGCGAGCTGGACACCTACTTCCCGCTGGAGCACTTCCGCACGCTCGCGCAGGCCGCCGGGCCGGCGGCGACGGTGTGGGTGGTGCCCGGCATGGGCCACGCGGAGACCGGGGTGACCGCGCCGCTGGCCGAGCGGATCGGCCGCTGGGCGCAGGCCACCGCCGACGCGCTGCCCGCCCCGGCCGCCGCACCGGCGCGTGCGGGCGGCCCGGCGCCCGCCTCTGCGACCATCAGGGGGTGACCTCCGCCGCACCCGACGTCGAGCTCTCCGGTGAGGGCCACCACCTGCCCGCCGCGGGGCTGGCGGTGGTGGCGGCCGCGCTGCTCGCCGGGCTGCCGGCCGTGCTGGACGACGCCGGCCGGTTCGCCGCGGTGCTCGTGCTCCAGCTGGCGCTGGTCGCCGGCTGGGTGGTCGGCACCGGGGTCCGCGGCCGCGCCGGGGCGCTGGTCATCGGCGGCGTCGCCGCGGTCGCCGCGGACCTGTCGCTGGTGCTGCCCGACCGGCCCGACCTCGACGGCCTGCTCACCGTGCTGGGGCCGGCCTTCCTGGTCGCCGTCGTCCACCAGATGACCCGCCCGGCGCCGCGCGCCGCGCTGGTCACCTCGCTGGCGTCGGTCGTGCTGCTGGTGTCGGCGGTGTCCTCGCTGGCCGTGCTGCTCGCCGTCGGCCGGGTGCCCGGCCAGTCCGGCATCGTGACGACGACGGCGTTCGTGGTGGGGGCGGCGCTGGTCGTCGGGCACCTGGCCGACCTGCTGGCCCCCCGGCCGCTGATCGCCGACGGCGTGCCCCGCGGGCTGGTCGGGCTGGTCCTCTCGGTGCTCATCGGCGTCGCGGTCGCCCTGCTCCGCGGCGGCAGCGGCTCGATGCTGGACCTGCTGACCGCCGCCACCTACGGCGCGGCGCTGGGCGGGGTGGCCGCGCTGACCGGCCTCGGCGCGTCGTACCTGGTCGCCCAGCGCACGGGGCATGGTTGGGCGCTGTCGGTGGTCCAGGCGCTGCTGCCCTGGGCCGCGGCCGCGCCGGTGGCCTACGCGCTGGCGCTCCACGCGGGGGGATGACATGAGCCAGCACGACCGGTCCGACGACGACACCCGGGCCATCCGGTACGACCAGCCCTACGACGAGCAGGGGTACGACGACGGGTCCTGGGACGACGGCTGGGACGACGAGCCGCCCCGCCGGCGCCGCCGCGGCCGCCGGCTGCTCGTCGTCCTGCTGGTGCTGCTCGTGCCGCTCGCCGTGCTGCTCGTGGTCGCCGACCGGGTCGGCGTGCGGATCGCCGAGGGCGTGGTCGCCGAGCAGATCGAGCAGCGCGGGGCGCTGTCCGGCCGGCCCGACGTGGACATCGCGGGCACGCCGTTCCTCACCCAGGCGCTGCGCGGCCGCTACGACGACGTCCGGGTGCGGCTGACCGCCGCCGAGCTGGACCAGCCGGAGGGCACCAGCGCCGACGTCTCGCTGCGCGGGGTGCACGTGCCGCTGTCGGACGTGATCGGCGGCTCGGTGCGGGAGGTGCCGGTCGACCGGGTCGACGGCACCGCGTCGCTGTCCTACGAGCTGCTGAGCTCCCAGCTGGGTGACGACACCCGGCTGAGCTGGACCGGCACCTCGCTGCGGGTCACCCGCACCGTCGAGGTGCTCGGGTACACGGTGCCGCTCACCGCCGACGGCACCGTCCGGCTCGACGGGCAGGAGCTGCGGATCGACGTCGGCAACGTGTCCGCGGCCGGCGCCGGCGTGCCGTCGGCGGTCGTGCGGCGCGCGTCGGACCTGCTCGACCTGCACTACCGGGTGCCCACCCTGCCCTTCGGCCTGCAGCTCACCGGGGTGCGCCCCGGTGCGGACGGCGTGCAGGTCACCGTCGAGGCCGAGGACACGGTGCTGCGCGGCTGATGCCGGCCCGCGGAATGGTCGGGCGGGCGGACCGGTTGCCGGAGGCGTGAGCGGGACCGGAGCCGTGGTGCTGGTGGCCGCCCTGGCCGTGTGCGCCGGGGTGGCCTGGTGGTCCCGCACCCGTGACGGCCGGGTCCGCCGGCTCTCGGCCGAGGAGGGGCGCGTGGGCAGCCGACCGGACGGTGCAGCGCAGCAGACGACGGTGTTCGACCAGCTGGGCGTGCGCGCCGGCGAGGCCGACCTGACCGTCGTCCAGTTCTCCACCGCGTTCTGCGGTCCGTGCCGGACCACCCGCGCCCGGCTGCAGCAGCTCGCGGCGACCCACCCGGGGCTGTCCTACGTGCACGTGGACGCCGAGAGCCACCTGGACGCCGTCCGGGAGCTCGACGTCCGGCGCACCCCCACGCTGTTCTGGCTGGACCGCTCCGGGGAGGTGCTCGCGCGCAGCAGCGGGGCCCCGCGGCCGGCCGAGCTGACCGCGTTCGTGGAGGCCCGCACCGGGGCCGCGTCGTGACCCGCTACCCTCGCCCCGTGGGCATCCTGCTGACCTCGCGACGCACGGTGGACCTGTGCCGCGTCGGCAGCTGCCTGTGTCCGACCTCCTGAGGGCGCTGACCACTCCGCGCCCAGACGTGCCCTGAACGCCGTCGGAGGTCCCCCGGAGGTCCGTCCCCCATGCGTCCCACCCCTGCACCGTCCCGCGAGGTCGACGTCCGCGGTCCGCGCTTCGGCGCCTGGCTCACCTCGCTCGTGCTGGCGGCCGCGCTGCTGACCGGCAGCGGCTGGCTGGTCACCGTCCAGGCCGTGGTGTTCGCCGTCGGCGCCGCCGCTGGGCTGCGCCACGCGCCGTACGGCGTGCTGTTCCGCGTGCTGGTCGCGCCCCGGCTGGGGCCGGTCCGGGAGCGGGAGCCCGAGGCCCCGCCGCGGTTCGCCCAGCTCGTGGGCCTCGTCTTCGCCGGGGTCGGCGCCGCCGGGTACCTGCTCGGCGCGCCGGTGCTCGGCGCCGTCGCCACCGGCCTCGCGCTGGTGGCGGCCCTGCTCAACGCAGCCACCGGCTTCTGCCTGGGCTGCGAGCTCCACCTGATCGTCCGGCGGGCCCGCGCGGCCCGCGCCGTCTGACCCACCCACCGCAAGGAGAGAGCCATGAGCCGCAACGACGTGCTCGTCACCGCCGACTGGGCCCAGGAGCACCTCGGCCAGCCCGGCATCGTCTTCGTCGAGGTCGACGAGGACACCAGCGCCTACGACAAGGGCCACCTCGAGGGCGCGGTGAAGCTGGACTGGAAGACCGACCTGCAGGACGCCGACTCCCGCGACTTCGTCGACCGCGAGGGCTTCAGCGCCCTGCTGTCGGCCAAGGGCATCAGCAACGACGACACCGTGGTGCTCTACGGCGGCAACAACAACTGGTTCGCCGCCTACGCCTACTGGTACTTCAAGGTCTACGGGCACCGCGACGTCAAGCTGGTCGACGGCGGCCGCAAGAAGTGGGAGCTGGACAGCCGCCCGCTGTCCTCCGACGTCGTCGAGCGCCCGGCCACCTCGTACCAGGCCGCCGAGCCGGACACCTCGATCCGCGCCTTCCGCGACGAGGTCGTCGCCGCGATCGGCACGAAGAACCTCGTCGACGTCCGCTCGCCCGACGAGTTCGCCGGCAAGCTGACCGCCCCGGCGCACCTGCCGCAGGAGGGCGCGCAGCGCGCGGGCCACATCCCGACGGCGGTCAACGTGCCGTGGAGCAAGGCGGCCAACGAGGACGGCACCTTCAAGAGCGACGACGAGCTGCGCACGCTCTACGCCGACGCGGGACTGGACACCAGCAAGGACACCATCGCGTACTGCCGCATCGGCGAGCGCTCGAGCCACACCTGGTTCGTGCTGCGCGAGCTGCTCGGTGAGCAGAACGTGAAGAACTACGACGGCTCGTGGACCGAGTACGGCTCCCTGGTCGGCGTCCCGATCCAGAAGGGCGCCTGACGTGTGCGGCGCACCCGCCCAGGGGGGCGCGCTGGCCGGCATCGACCTGACCACCCAGACGGTGATCCAGGGGTCGGTCTGGCACGACGGCTCGCCGGTGGCCGGGGCCTACGTCCGGCTGCTGGACGCGACCGACGAGTTCACCGCCGAGGTGGTCACCAGCCCCGAGGGTGAGTTCCGCTTCTTCGCCGCGCCGGGGGACTGGACGCTCCGCTCGCTGGCGCCGGTCGGCCGCGCCGAGCGGAAGGTGGCCGCCGAGGTCGGGCTGAACGAGACGACCCTCGCGATCGCCTGAGCGGCCGCAGCTCGAGCCAGGGCCCGTCTCCCCTCCGGGGGAGGCGGGCCCTGCCGCGTCGACGGCCGGTGAGCGGGATCGGCCCCCGGGGAACAAAATGGTTGCATCGCGCCATTCACTTTGGCGACGGCCTCCGCCGCCCCCGCGCAAGACACGAGGAGATCCCCATGGCGTTCAAGACGCCTGACCAGATCGCCGTCACGGCGGTCGACGCCGGTGCGGCCAAGGCCCACCTGTCGCCGGCCCGGATGCTGGTGGGCGGTGTCCTCGCGGGTGCCTACATCGCGTTCGCCGGCCTGCTCGGCATCGTCGTCACCTCCGGGCTCGCGCCGGCGACCTGGGGGAACCTGCCCACGCTGGTCTTCGGCCTGACCTTCTCGACCGGGCTGATCCTGGTCGTCATCGCCGGCGCCGAGCTGGTCACCGGCAACATGGCGCTGCTGCCGCTGGCGGTCCTCCAGCGCCGGGCGACCACCGCCCGGGCCGGCCTGAGCCTGGTGCTGGTCACCGTGGGCAACCTGCTCGGCTCCCTGCTGGTCGCCTACGTCTTCGCCGTGAAGACCGGGGTCATCGGCAGCGCCGACAGCCCCGAGGGCTCCGGCGGGGCGCTCACCTTCGCCCGGCTGGGGGCGGTCGCCACCGGCAAGGCCCTCACCGAGACCAACTCGGAGATCTTCTTCCGCGCCGTCGCCTGCAACTGGCTGGTCTGCCTGGCCGTGTGGATGGCGTTCGCGGCCGAGGACGTCGTCGGCAAGGTCTTCGCGATCCTGTTCCCGATCACCGGGTTCGTCGCGATGGGCTTCGACCACGTCGTCGCCAACATGTTCTTCCTGCCGGCGGCCGTGTTCGCCCACGTGCCGGACATCGGCTGGAGCGACGTCGCCGGCAACCTGGTCTTCGCCTACCTCGGCAACTTCGTGGGGGCGGCGGTCTTCGTGGCCGGGGCCTACTGGTTCCTCTACCTGCGGGGCAAGGACACCACGGCCACCGCGCCGAACAGGGTGCAGACGACCGCGGCCAGCGACGCCGATAGCAAGGCCGGCCAGTACGCCGCCGGCCCGCGCTGACGGCTCCCCGCCCCTCCACCCCGACCCCCTCCCGCCCGACACCTCCCGCCCCGGCGCACCTGGTGCACCGGGGCGGGTGTGCGTCCGGGGCCGGTCAGCGGGCCGGTCGCAGGCCCACCAGCCCCGCCAGGTCCCGCGCGGCAGCGTCGAAGAACGCGTCCGGGTCGGCGACCGCACCGGTGAGGTGCCCGAACAGCTCGAAGCTGACCAGCCCGAACAGGCCGCTCCACGCCAGCACCGCGCGGGCCTGGGTCCGCTCGTCGACGTCCGTGCGGCCGGGCGCGAGCACCGGCGCCACCTCCGGGGTGACCAGGGCCGCGGCCGGCGCGGCGGGCTCCCCGGGCGCCACCAGCCCGGCGTCGGCCGCGGCGGCCAGGATCCTGCCCAGTGCGGAGCCGACCCGCATCGCCGCGGGCACGGTGTCCCGCGGCGCGCGGTAGCCGGGCACCGGCGAGCCGTAGAGCAGCGCGTACTCGTGCGGGTGGGCGCGGGCCCAGCCCCGCACGGCGGTGCACACGGCCGCCCACCGGGCGAGCGGCTCGGCGTCCGGGTCGTCGGCGGCCTCGGCCGCGGAGCCCAGCGCGTCGTACCCGTCGATGATCAGCCGGGTCAGCAGGTCGTCGCGGCTGGGGAAGTAGCGGTACACCGCTGAGGACACCATGCCCAGCTCCCGCGCCACGGCCCGGAGCGACAGGCCGGCCGCGCCGACGGTCGCGAGCTGGGCGCGGGCCAGCTCGGTGATCTCGGCGGTCAGCTCGGCGCGGGCGCGCTCACGGGCGGTCGGCACCGGTCCAGCATGTGCGACGAGAGCACCGCACGCAAACGAGAGCACCGCTCTTGACAGGGACGGCGACCGGGTGGAGGGTCGACGCACCAGAGAGCACCGCTCTCGCAAGCGACGACCCGGAGGTCGACATGGGACGGCACGTGGTGGTGGGCAAGGGCCCGGTGGGGACGGCGACGGCGGAGCTGCTGGCCGAGCGGGGGCACGACGTGCTCGTGCTCTCCCGCAGCGGCGGGCGCAGCACCGCCACGGTCGAGCACCGCGCCGTCGACGCGAGCGACGCCGCCGCGCTGACCGCGGCGGTCGGGGCGCCCGACGCGCTGTACAACGCGGTCAACCCGCCCGCCTACGACCGCTGGACGCAGGACTGGCCGCCGATCGCGGCCGCGGTGCTCACCGCCGCCGAGCAGGCCGGCGTCCTGGTGGTCATGGGCAACCTGTACGGCTACGGCCGGCCGAGCGGGCCGATGACGCCGGAGACCCCGCTGGCGGCCACCGACGTCAAGGGGCGGATCCGGGCCGGCATGTGGCAGGACGCGCTGGCCGCCCGCGCCGCGGGGCGGCTGCGGGTCACCGAGGCGCGCGCCTCGGACTTCATCGGCCCGACCGTGCCGCCGGCCCAGTCGCACGTCGTCCGCCAGCTCGCCACGCTGCGGGCCGGCCGGCGGGCCTGGGTGGTCGGCGACCCCGATGCCCGGCACAGCTGGAGCTACGTGCCCGACGTGGCCGCGACGCTGGCCACCCTCGGCACCGACCCGCGGGCGGAGGGCCGGGCCTGGATGGTGCCCAGCGGCGAGCCGCGCAGCCAGCGGCAGGTGCTCACCGAGCTGGCCGCCGCCATGGGCGCCCGGCCGGCCCGGGTCAGCGGCCTCCCGTGGCCGGTGCTGCGGGCGATCGGCGCGACCAACGCCCAGATGCGCGAGATCGTCGCGATCCGGCACCAGTGGGACGGCGACTTCGTGCTGGACGCCGCCGCGACCACGGCCACCTTCGGGCTGACCGCGACCCCGTGGCCGGACGTCGTGGCCGCCACCGCCGCCGCGGCCGACGGGGCACCGGCGACCTCCCGCTGAGCGCGCGGATACCGTGACCCCATGGGCCAGGTCTCCGCGTGGGCGCTCGTCGTCCTCTCCGCGCTGGCCGCCGCCGGCTGCGCGGCGTCCGCCTGGCGCCTCACCCGCCGCGAGCGTCCGGAGCGCACCCGATGAGCACGCCGTCCGACCAGCCCACGTCCCCCACGCCCGCCGGGCTGCCCGCGCAGCCGGCCGGCGGGCCCACCGAGCTGCCCGTGCCCGACACCGTCGACGTCCGCGAGGGCCCCGAGGTCGCGCACGAGCTGCTCTCGGTGCTGCCGCTGCTCGGCGAGTGGCACGGCGAGGGCCAGGCGGCGGGGCCCGACGGCGACCACCGGTTCGGGCAGTGGGTGCGGTTCGCGCACGACGGCCGCGACTTCCTGTCCTACGAGTCGCGCACCTGGCGGATCGCCGACGACGGCACCGTCGCCGGCCCCGACGCCCGGGAGACCGGGTTCTGGCGCCCGCGCGAGGGCGACGAGGTCGAGCTGCTGGTCTGCTCCCCGGCCGGCCTGGTGGAGATCTACGCCGGCACCGCCCGGACGTCGACCAGCTGGGAGCTCACCAGCGACGTGCTGGCCCGCACCCCCGACCACCCGGACACCAGCCGCGCCACCCGGCTGTACGGGATCGTCGACGGCGCGCTGCTGTACGCCGTCGACCGCGCCGCCGCCGACCAGCCGCTGCGCCCGACGATGTCCGCCCGCCTGGAGAGGATCCGATGACGCAGCCCGCGACCACCGAGTCGTCCGCCCGCCCCGCCACCCCCAGGCAGGTCGCCGACCGGTTCGTCGAGCAGCTGTCCGACCTCGACCCGATCGTCGCCACCAGCCTGGGCAACCGGCCGGGCGACGACCGGCTGCCCGACACCAGCCCCGCGGGTGCCGACGCCGAGGCGCAGCTGCAGCGCGACACCCTCGCCGAGCTGGACCGGGTGCTCGCCGCCGACCCGGCGCTCGCCGACGACCCCGTCGAGCGCCGCTGCGCGACCCTGCTGCGCGAGCGGCTCACAGCGTCGCTCGACCTGCACGACGCCGGTGAGCACCTGCGCGCCGTCTCCAACCTGTTCTCGCCGGTGCACTCGGTCCGCCAGGTCTTCTCGATGATGCCCAGCGGGTCCGCCGAGGACTGGGCCGTGATCGCCCGCCGGCTGGCCCGGGTGCCCGAGGCGTACCGCGGCTACCGCGAGTCGCTGGCCGCCGGCGCCGCGCGCGGCCTGCTCGCCGCGCCCCGCCAGGTGCGCACCGTCGTCGGCCAGCTCGACGAGTGGCTGGCCGGGCCGTACTTCGCCGGCCTGGTCGCCGCCGGCCCCGAGGAGCTGCGCGGCGAGCTGGACGACGCCGCCCGGGCCGCCGACGGCGCCGTCGCCGAGGTGCGCGACTTCCTGCGCGACGAGTACGCCCCGCAGGCCGAGGGCACGCCCGACGCGGTGGGCCGCGAGCGCTACGCCCGGTTCGCCCGCTCCTGGAACGGCACCGACCTGGGCGCCGGCCAGGGGCTGGAGGAGGCCTACGCGTGGGGCTGGGCCGAGCACAAGCGGATCCTCGCCGAGCAGCGGGTGCTCGCCGACCAGGTGCTCGCCGGCGGCACGCCGATGGAGGCGATGCGCTGGCTCGGTGAGCACGGCGAGGCGATCGAGGGCGTCGAGCAGATCCGGGTGCGGCTGCAGGCGATGATGGACGAGGCGGTGGACGCCCTCGACGGCGTCCACTTCGACATCGCCGGGCCGGTGCGCCAGGTGGAGGCGATGATCGCCCCGCCGGGCAGCGCAGCGGCGCCGTACTACACCCGCCCGACGCAGGACTTCTCCCGGCCCGGCCGCACCTGGCTGCCGACCCTGGGGAAGGACCGGTTCCCGCTGTGGGACCTCGTCTCCACCTGGTACCACGAGGGCGTCCCCGGCCACCACCTGCAGCTCGCGCAGTGGGCCTACGTCGCGCAGGACCTGTCGGCCTACCAGACCTCTATCGGGTCGGTGGGCGCCAACGTCGAGGGCTGGGCGCTCTACGCCGAGCGGCTGATGGACGAGCTGGGCTTCCTCACCGACCCCGGCGCCCGGCTCGGCTACCTCGACGCGCAGCAGATGCGCGCCGTCCGGGTGGTCGTCGACATCGGCATGCACCTGGAGCTGACGATCCCCGACGACGTCGAGGGCTCGATCGCCGGGCACGCCGGGGAGACGTGGACGCCGGAGCTCGCCCGCGCCTTCTTCGGCGACTACTGCGGCCGCGACCCGGAGTTCCTCGACAGCGAGCTGGTGCGCTACCTGGGCATGCCCGGCCAGGCGATCAGCTACAAGCTGGGGGAGCGGGCCTGGCTCGCCGGCCGGGAGGCCGCCCGGGCGGCGAAGGGCGACGCGTTCGACCTCAAGGCCTGGCACATGGCCGCCCTCTCGCAGGGCAGCCTGGGCCTCGACGACCTCGCCGCCGAGCTCGCCCAGCTGTAGCGCCCGAGGCACAGGAAGCTCTGCACCCGGTTCCGGGCGCGGAACCGGGTGCGGAGCTTCCTATGCCTGGGGGTCGGGGGCGTCGGGGGGCGGCGGGTTGACCCGGTCGGCGTCCCAGGTGGTGCGGTCGGCCGCCGAGGCGGGCGCCGTCTCCAGGTCCGGGGCGGCCAGCACGTCGGCGATGCACGCGGCGGTGCCGGCGACGTAGGTGGTGACCAGGTCCGCGTCGGTGGCCACCAGCCACGCGCGGTCCAGCGGCCACCAGAGGTTGGCGCTCTGCTCGAACGGCTCGGCGGCCATGTTCGCCGCGGCCAGGGTGATCGGCCCGTGCACGAGCCAGAAGCCGCGGCCGTCGACGTCGACGGTGGGGTGGTCGGTGAGCACCGCGCCGCCGTCCTGCACGCCGAACCAGCAGTCCTCGGGTGTGCTGGTGTGCCGGGACAGCACGCCCACCAGCCGCTCGGCGACCGGGGCGGGCAGGTGCCCGCGGGCCGGGGCACCGTGCCACAGCGGCGCCTGGTCGTCGTTCTCGAAGTAGTCCATCGCGCCGGTGACCGAGCCCCACTGCATCAGCGGGTGGGCGGAGGTGCCGTTGGCCGTCGCGACGGCCCGCCAGGGCACCTCGACGTCGTCGTCACCGACGTAACGCACCGCGGGGTGGAACACCCGGGCGACGGCGGGGAAGAGGTCGGTCACCAGTGCGGCGACCGTGCCCGGGACGGCGGCGCGGACGGCGCCGGCGATCCACTCCCCGGCGGCGGGGTCGAGCGCCACGGGGCGGCCGGCGAACTGCACGCACCGGATCCTCCCAGGGACCGACCGTCCTGGAAAACGGACAACCCCCGGGCTGCTCCGCGGCGCTGGACCCGCCGGAGCGGGGAGCTGCACGCGGGCCGACTGGACAATGGTCGGCGGCCCGGGGGTCGGGTGACTGTCCGGTTCTCGCTCGCCGCCGTACGACGGACGGGCGGGATTGCCGTCGCTCAGTTCGCGTCGGTCCACGACGCTGGCTGAACGGGCGGCCCATCTGGACGGCGGCTAGCGGACAGCCACCTCACGAGTCCTGAACGACATCAAAGTCCGGACCACCTCCTCTCTCGTGTACCCCGACGGTACGACGCCGGAGAGGGCGCGGCAACGAGCTTTTTCAGCCCTCGGCGGAACGGGCCGCGAACACGTCCGGCACCCCGTCGGCGTCGTCGTCCACGGTCTCCTCCTCGCGGATCCGCCGGTACCGGCGGTTGCGCAGCCGGAGCAGGACCGACGCCAGCAGGGCGGCCAGCAGCGTGCCGGTGAGCACCCCGACCTTCACGTGCTCGTCGCGCAGCGAGCCCGGGCCGAAGGCCAGCTCGCCGATCAGCAGGGACACCGTGAAGCCGATGCCGGCGAGCACCGCCAGACCGATCACGTCGGGCCAGCCGAGCGAGGGGTCGAGCTGGGCGCGGGTGAAGCGCGACAGCAGCCAGGTGGCCAGCGAGATGCCGATGGTCTTGCCCAGCACCAACCCGACGACGATGCCCAGTGCGACCCGGTCGGTGAGCGCGGAGCCCAGCCCGGAGAGGCCGCCGACGGTGACCCCGGCGGAGAAGAACGCGAACACCGGGACGGCGAAGCCCGCGCTGATCGGGCGGAACCGGTGCTCGAAGTGCTCGGCCAGCCCCGGCCCGGCGTCCGGTCCCCCGGCGGACTGGCTCCGGACCACGGGCACGGTGAACGCCAGCAACACCCCCGCCACGGTCGCGTGCACCCCGGAGGCGTGCACCAGGGCCCAGGCCACCAGGGCCAGCGGCATGAGCAGCCACCAGCTGCGCACCCGCCGCTGCACCAGGAACCCGAACGCGGCGATGGGCAGCAGCGCCAGCAGCAGGGGGGTGATCGACAGCGCCGAGGTGTAGAAGACCGCGATCACGACGATCGCCAGCAGGTCGTCGACGATCGCCAGGGTCAGCAGGAAGGTGCGCAGCGCGCTGGGCAGGTGGGTGCTGATCACCGCCAGGACGGCGAGCGCGAACGCGATGTCGGTGGCGGTGGGGATCGCCCAGCCGGCCAGGTCACCGTCCCCGCCGAGGTTGACCAGCACGTAGAGCACCGCCGGCACGGCCATGCCGCCGACCGCCGCGGCCACCGGCAGGGCGGCCTTGCGCGGGTCGCGCAGGTCGCCGGCGACGAACTCGCGCTTGAGCTCCAGCCCGGCGATGAAGAAGAAGACCGCCAGCAGCCCGTCGGCGGCCCAGGCGCCCAGCGACAGGTCCAGGTGCAGGGACGCCGGCCCGACGGTCGTGTCGCGCAGCGTCTCGTAGGCGGCCGACCAGGGGGTGTTGGCCCAGACCAGCGCGACCAGCGCGCCCACCATGAGCAGCACGCCGCCGACGGTCTCCTTGCGGAGCACCTCGGCGATCCGGGCGGTCTCGGACCACGACCCGCGGCGGAAGAGGCTCGGGGTGGGACGGGTGGGACCAGGGGCGGTCATCGGGCGGCTCCGGTGTGCGGGGTCGGGTCAGGAGTTGCCGACCAGACTTCCCGGCGCACCGTGGGCCACGTTACCGGGCGAGCAGCTCCCGCACCCGGGCGGTCAGCCCCGCGTCCCCGCGCGCCACGCCGTCCAGCTGCACCACCGGCGCCGCGCCCCGGATGCCCGACAGCAGCCACACCGCATCCGCGGCGTGCAGGTCGGCGACCGTGCCGGCGGTGACGGCGGTGGGCCGGCCGGCGGCCTCCGCGGCGGCGAACAGCCGGGCCTGGGTGGTGCCGGCGAGGATGCCGGTCTCGACCGGCGGCGTGTGCAGCCGTCCGCCGGCCGCCCAGACCACGGTCGAGGTGGGGCCCTCGAGCAGCTGCCCCTCCAGCGAGGTGAAGACGACGTCGTCGGCGCCGCGGGCGTGCGCCTGCCGGTAGGCGGCCATGTTCACCGCGTAGGAGAGCGTCTTCGCCCCGCCGAGCAGCCACGGGGCGGTGGCCCGGAAGCCCGCCGGCACGCCGAGGGAGAGGGTGACCACCCGGACGCCCTCGTCGCGCTGGCGCAGCGTCTCCGCCGGGACGGCGGCCAGCAGCGCCAGCAGCGTGGGCGGGGTGCCGTCGCCGAGCCCGCGGGTGAGGAAGACGCGGCAGGCGCCCTCGACGGTGGCCGGCCAGCCGTCGACGACCGCGGCCACCACCGCGCGGACGGCGTCGTCGCCGGGGTGGGTCAGCTCCATCAGCCGGGCCGAGCGGCGCAGCCGGGCCAGGTGGTCGCCGAGGTGCGGCGTCGCCCCGCCGGCGACCAGCACCGACTCGAAGCACCCGTCGCCACGCCCCAGCCCGAGGTCGAACGCGCCGACCACCGGGTCTGCTGCGCCGACCGTGCGCGCGCCGCCGTCGGACCAGACCGCCACCCGTTCCGTGCTCACGCTGCGCCAGCCTGCCGTACGCCGGAACTACGCTCGACGGCGTGTCCGGGGAGGAGAAGGCGGGAGCCCCGCTGGCCGCCGAGCTGCGCGCCCGCGGGTTGCGGATGACCGGCCAGCGCCAGCGGGTGCTGGACGCGGTCGCGGCGCTGTCGCACGGCACCCCCGAGGAGATCCACGCCCGGCTCAAGGCGGACGCCGGCCCGGGTGGCGCCGCACCGGACACGTCCACCGTCTACCGCGCCCTGGAGCTGCTCGAGCAGCTCGGCCTCGTGTGGCACACCCACCTGGGCAAGGGCGCCCCGATCTACCACGCCGCCCAGCAGCACCGGCACGTCCACGTGGTCTGCCAGTCCTGCGGCACGCTCAGCTCCGCCGACCCGACGCTGCTCGACCAGGCCGCGGAACGTCTGGCGGCGGAGATGGGTTTCAGCCTGGACGTGGGGCACGTCGCCCTGTCCGGCACGTGCCGGGAGTGCCGGGAGAAGGAGAACCCATGAGCTCACCGCTGCTGCACCGACCGGGCGCCGTCGCGCAGGAGGGCGGGTCGGTCGCGGCCCACTACGGGGAGCCGCTGCCCGAGCAGCGCCGCCTCGCCGAGGGCGCCGGCCTGGTCGACCGCAGCGACCGGGACGTCGTCGCCGTCCCCGGCGCCGACCGGTTGTCCTGGCTGCACGACCTGACCAGCCAGCACCTGCGCGAGCTGCCCGACGCCACCGGCACCGAGGCGCTGTTCCTCGACCCGAACGGCCGCGTCGAGCACCACGCGGTGCTCGCCGACCTGGCCGGCACGACCTGGCTGGACGTCGAGGCGGGCACCGGCGAGGCGCTGGCCGGCTGGCTGCAGCGGATGCGGTTCATGCTCCGCGTCGAGCCGGCGCTGGTCACCGACGCGTGGGCGGTGCTGTCGCTGGTGGGCCCGCAGGGCGACGCGGTGCTGGCCGCCGCGGGCCGGCCGGTGCCGGACGGCGCGCCGTACGCCGTCGTCCCGCTGCCCGGGGGCGGCCTCGCGCGCCGGATGCCGGCGACCGGCGACGGCGTCCCGGTCGTCGACCTGCTGGTGCCCCGCGCCGAGCTGGCCGCGCGCGCGGACGAGCTGCTGGCCGCCGGCGCCGTCCTGGCCGGGGTCGACGCCTACGAGGCGCTGCGGGTCGAGGCGCGCCGGCCGCGGGCCGGGGTGGACTCCGACGAGCGCACGATCCCCAACGAGGTGGAGTGGCTGCGCACCGCCGTCCACCTGGAGAAGGGCTGCTACCGCGGGCAGGAGACCGTCGCCCGGGTGCACAACCTCGGCCGGCCGCCGCGCCGGCAGGTGCTGCTGCACCTCGACGGGCTGAGCGAGACCCTCCCCGCCGCGGGCACGCCGGTGACCAGCGGCACCCGCGAGGTGGGCCGGGTCGGCAGCGTGGTGCGCCACCACGAGCTGGGCGTCATCGCGCTGGCGCTGGTGAAGCAGTCCGTGGCGCAGGACGCGCAGCTGCGCGTGGGCGACGCGGTGGCCGCGATCGACCCGGACGACGCCCCCCGGGGCCCCGACGCCGACGTGGCTGCGGCGCGTGAGCGCGTGGCGGCCGTCCGGTCTGCGAACATGCGCCCGAGGACGACGCGTTCGTGAGCATCGCAGCGAGCGCCAGCGAGCGAGGAGCGGAGCGGTTGCGGAGTCGAGTCGAGTGCCGGTGACGACCGGCACCCTCATCACGCTCGCCCCCACGGGGGCGGAGTCGGCGAAGGCCGACGTGCCGGCGCTGCCGGTGGGCGTGGACGAGGTGGTGGCCACCGCACGCGACTGCCAGGCGCTGGGTGCGGCGGTGCTGCACCTGCACGTCCGGGGGCTCGACACCCGCCCGACGCTGGACCTGCCGCGGGTGCGCGAGGTGGTCGCCGCGGTGCGGGAGAGCACCGACCTGGTGGTGCAGCTGTCGACCGGCGGCGCGGTCACCGACCCGCCCGAGGCGCGGCTGGCCGTGCTGGACGCCGAGCCCGACGCCGCCTCGCTGTCGCTGGGCACGGTCAACTTCGGCCGCGACGTCTTCTACAACCCGTGGGACCTCATCGTCGAGCTGCACACCCGGATGCAGCAGCGGGGGATCGTCCCCGAGTACGAGGTGTTCGACCTCGGCCAGCTGGCCACGCTCGCCCGGTTGCTGGACCGGCACGGCCTCCCGCACGGTGGGCACGTGCACGTCGACCTGGTGATGGGGGTGCCCGGCGGGATGCCCGGCACCACCGCGGCGCTGGCCGCCTGCCTGCCGGCGCTGCCGCCCGGGTCGACGTTCGCCGCCACCGGCGTCGGGCGCACCTCGTTGCCGGTGATGCTGGCCGCGCTGTCGGCCGGCGGGCACCTGCGGGTCGGCATGGAGGACACGCTCACCTACGCGCCCGGCGAGCCGGTGCGCGACAACGCCCAGCTGGTCGCCCGCGCGGCCGGGCTCGCCCGGATCGCCCAGCGCCCGCCCCTGACACCCACCGAGGCCCGCGAGATGCTGGGCGTCGCACCGAGCCGACCCGTGGAGGAACCCCGATGACCGCCCCCGAGCCCACCGCCCCCGGCGGCGCCGCCGTCGACGAGCTGCTCGACCCGGCCTTCCTAGACGGCGTCGAGCAGCTGCCGATGGGCGACGTGCGCGCGCTGCGCCGCCGCGCCGAGCAGGCGGAGGTCAACCTCTCCTACACCCGCCGGCTGCTGCAGGGCCGGCTGGACATCGTGCGCCGGGAGCTCCAGCGCCGGGCCGAGCACGACGGCCGGTCGCTGATGGACCTGCTGCCGGAGATCCTCGCCGAGAAGGGCCGCGGCCCCGCCCACGGCCTGGGCCGGCACCAGACCGTGCAGCCGCAGGCCCCCGAGCAGCTCGAGCACTGGGTCAACAGCCTGGCGCCCGGCGTCGACCTCTCCGACGTGCCGGGGCTGCCCGACGACCAGCTGGAGTCCGCGGCCCGCGCGCTGGGCGCGGGCGAGCGCAGCCTGTCCGAGCGGCGCCGCGGCGTGCAGCAGGTCATGGACGCGCTCGCCGGGGAGCTGGGCCGCCGCTACCGCGACGGCGAGGCCGACGTGGCCCAGCTGCTCGCCGACGAGGCTCGGCACTGAGTGGGCGACTGGCCGGACAGCCCCGTCCTCGCCGAGGTCTGGCGGTCGGGGTTCCTGGAGTCGGTGCACCGGGGGTCGCTCGTCGTCCTCGGTGCCGACGGCGAGGTGGTGTTCGAGGCCGGGGACACCACCCGGCCGGTGCTGCCCCGCTCGTCCAACAAGCCGGTGCAGGCGACCGCCTACCTGGACGCCGGGTGGCAGCCGCGCGACGACCGCGACCTCGCCCTGGCCGCGGCCTCGCACAGCGGTGAGGACGGCCATCGTGAGCTGGCCGCCGAGCTGCTCGCCGCCGCCGGGCTGACCCCCGACGACCTCGGCTGCCCGCCGGCGCTGCCCGGCCACGAGGCGACGCGCGCGCAGTGGCTGGTCGCCGGCCGGGCGCCGGAGCGGCTGGCGATGAACTGCTCGGGCAAGCACGCCGCGATGCTGGCCGCCTGCGTGGCGGCCGGCTGGCCGACCGAGGGCTACCTCCACCGCGGCCACCCGTTGCAGCAGGCGATCGAGGCCCGGCTGGCCGAGGCCGGCGAGGAGCCGGTCGCCGCGGTCGTCGTCGATGGCTGCGGCGCCCCGCAGCACGGGCTCCCGCTGCGGGGCCTGGCCCGGGGCGTGCTGTCGCTGGTCCAGGCGGAGCCGGGGACCAGCGGACGGCGGGTCGCCGACGCGATGCGCGCGCACCCGTGGCTGGTCGCCGGCACCGGCCGCGACGACACCGAGCTGATGCCGGCGGTCGAGGGGCTGCTGGTGAAGGGCGGTGCCGACGGCGTGCACGTCGCCGCGCTCCCGGGCGCCGGCGCGGTCGCGCTGAAGTTCGACGACGGCGGGGACCGGGCCCGGCTGCCCGTGCTCACCGCGGGGCTCCGCCGGCTCGGGGTGCCGGCCGACGTGCTGTCGCCGTGGCTGCTCACCCCGGTCACCGGCGGCGACGAGGTGGTCGGCCAGATCCGGGCGGGCGCGGTCCTCGCCTGAGGGCAGTGCTAGCTGCTGCGCTTGCAGCAGCTAGCACTCCGGGCTACCGTGGAGCCGTGCAGCGCCCCACGGAGTTCGTCCGCGAGCAGGTGACCTCGGTCCGCGAGACCGTCGCCACCGCTGCGGCGTCCGCCGCGGCCGAGGCCACCCAGGTCTCCGGCGCGGTCGGCTCGCAGGTGGGCGAGTTCATCCGCGCCCAGCGCAGCTCCGCGCAGGTGTCGCTGCGGGAGCTGGCCCGGACGGCCGGCGTGAGCAACCCGTACCTGTCCCAGGTCGAGCGCGGGCTGCGCAAGCCGTCCGCCGAGATCCTGGCGCAGATCGCGCGCGGCCTGAAGATCTCGGCCGAGACGCTCTACGAGCAGGCCGGCTTCCTCGACCGGCGGTCCGGCACCGCCGGCACGGTGGCCGCCATCCGCGCCGACGAGGCGATCTCCGAACGGCACAAGGCCGTGCTGCTGGAGCTGTACGAGACCTACGCCCGCGAGCACGCCGCGCGGGCCGCCACCGGGCGCGCACCAGAGACCACCCCCACCCCGCACCCCCAGGAGGAGCAGGCATGAGCCGCACCGACACCCTGAAGTCCACCGGCAAGACGCTCGTCGACACCGGCCGCACCGGCCTGCTGGCCGCGCTCGGCGCCGGCGACGCGGCCTTCGACCGGGCCCGGTCCGCCGTCGAGCTGCTGCGCACCCGCGCCGAGTCCCTGCCGGGCGAGGCGCAGGTCCAGGCCGACCTGGCCGCCAAGGAGGCCCGCACCCGGGCCGAGCTGGCCCGTGACCGGGCGCAGCGCGCCGCCGCCGTGGCGCGGGCCCGCGCCGAGGTCGCCGCCGGCCAGGCCGCCGCCGCGGCCGAGCAGGCCCGCCTCGCCGCCCAGACCGCCCGCTCCGCCGTCACCTCGGGCGTCCGGCCGGACGCCGTCGTCGAGCAGCTCACCGAGCTCGTCGGCACCGCCCGTCAGCAGGCGCTGGCGGCGCTGGAGGAGCTCACCGGCCGCGGCGAGAAGCTCGTGGGCGAGCTGCGCACCAGCCCGGCGCTGCGCCGCGTGGTCGGCCGCACCGAGCAGGTCGTCGACACCGTCGAGGGCACGGTCGAGGACACCACCGACGCCGCGGCGGACGCCGCGGACACGGTCACCTCGCTGACCCAGGAGAGCGCGGCCCGCACCGGCGCGGCGCTCGACTCCGCCGAGGAGCTCAGCCGCACCGCCGCCACGGCGGGCAAGCGGACCGCCCGCAAGGCCACCGCCGACAAGGCCACGACCGAGAAGGCCACCGCCGAGAAGCCGGCCAAGAAGGCGGCCGCGAAGAAGAGCCCGGCCCGCGCCGCCACCCCGGTGCCGGACCCGACCGCCGTCCCGGCCAAGAGCACCGACCGCTGACCCGGTCCCCCCACCGCGACGGCCCGGTACCCCCTCAGGGGGTGCCGGGCCGTCGCGTCGTGCGGGGCAGTGGCCCGGCGCGGGTAACCTCGGGGCATGTACGACTTCGACGGGGTCATCATGAGCGTCGTGTCGCTCGCGACACTCGTCCTCGCCGTGTGGGCGTTCGTCGACGCGGCGATCCGCCCGACCGCCGCCTTCCCGGCGGCGGGCAAGCTCAGCAAGCCGGCGTGGCTGGGCATCACCGGCGTCGCGGCGCTGCTGCTGCTGTGGAGCGGCCCGCTCAGCTTCTTCGGGCTGCCCGCGGTCATCGCCGCGGTCGTCTACCTGGTCGACGTCCGGCCGGCCGTGCGCGGGCTGCGCCGCGGGGGCAGCAGCAACCCCTGGTGACCGGGCTCAGCGGCCGCCGTCGGCCGGCATGAGCACCCACAGCACCAGGTAGGCGACGAACTGCGGGCCCGGCAGCACGCAGGACACCACGAACGCGATCCGCAGCCCGCTCCGGGACAGGCCGAAGCGGCGGGCGAGGCCGGAGCACACCCCGGCGATCACC
Organism: Modestobacter sp. NPDC049651; assembly: GCF_040659695.1. NCBI lineage: Bacteria > Bacillati > Actinomycetota > Actinomycetes > Geodermatophilales > Geodermatophilaceae > Modestobacter > Modestobacter sp. NPDC049651. Next base: position 128,674 of record NZ_JBFAOG010000001.1, on the reverse strand, counting down.
TTGTGCTGCGTGTCGCGGGTGAGCCGGCGGGACATCGGTGCGGTCATGCCCCGACCCTACGGTCCCGCACGGGCGGGCGGATCAGCCGAAGACGCCGGCCGGCGGCTCGGGTGAGGGCTGCGCGGCCGCGTCGGTCACCGGGGCCGTGCTGCCGGTGAAGGCGGTCAGCAGGTCGCCGGCGACCACCCGCGAGGGCATCGGGTCCGCCGAGCAGCGCCGGGTGAGCTCGGCCAGCGGCAGCTCGGCGTCCGAGGCGACCGCGACCAGGTTGCCGAACCGCCGGCCGCGGAACGTGCCGGGCTCGGCGACCAGCGCGACGTGCGCGAACACCGCGGCCAGCGTGGCCGCCTCCGCGCGGGCGAACCGCAGCGGCGGCCCGTCGGAGACGTTCCACGCGGTGGTGCCGCCGGGGCGCAGCACCCGGGCGACGTCGGTGGCGAACTCCACCGTGGTCAGGTGCGCCGGGGTGCGGGCGCCGGCGAACACGTCGACCACCACCACGTCGGCGCTGGCCGCCGGCAGCGCGGCGAGACCCTCCCGGGCGTCGATCGCGCGCACCCGGACCCGGGCCCCGCGCGGCAGCGGCAGCTGGCCGCGCACCAGGTCGGTCAGCTGCTCGTCCAGCTCCATCACCCGCTGCTGCGAGCCCGGCCGGGTCGCCGCCACGTAGCGCGGCAGGGTCAGCGCGCCGCCGCCCAGGTGGACGACGTCCAGCGGCGCCCCCGGCTCACCCACCAGGTCCAGCACGTGCCCGATCCGGCGCACGTACTCGAACTCCAGGTGGGTGGGGTCGACCAGGTCGACGTGCGACTGCGGCACCCCGTCGAGCAGCAGCTGCCAGGAGCCGTCCCGGTCGGCGTCGCCCAGCAGCTCCGCCGTCCCGCCGCCGACCCGGGTCGCGCCCGGCAGCGGCGTCAGGTGCTCACGGTTCCTCCGGCCCACCCGACCATCGTGCCGGACGGCCGGTCAGACCCCGCCGGCCGCCGCCCACTCGGCCAGCCGCCGGTCGGCCTCCTCGGGCGAGACGTCCTCGACCCGGGTCATCACCGCCCAGCGGTGGCCGAACGGGTCGATCACCGAGGCGAACCGGTCGCCGGTGACGAAGGTGGCCGGCGGCTCGCGCAGCACCGCGCCGCGGGCGACGGCCGCGGCGGTGACCGCGTCGACGTCGGGCACGTAGACGCAGGTCGAGCTGCTCACCGGTCCCGTGCCGGGGGCGACCAGCTCGTAGGCGTCGCTGGGGTCGCCCAGCTGCAGCCGGCCGATCCCCAGGTCGAGCTCGGCGTGCGGCACGGTCCCGTCGGGGGCGTCCATCCGGCTGACCACGCGGGCGCCGAACACCGCGCAGTAGAAGTCGATGGCCTCGGCGGCGGGGGAGCAGACGAGGAAGGGGGTCAGGGTCGTGTAGCCGTCGGGGCGGCCGTTCGTGATCGCCATGTCGGAGACCCTGCCTACGCTGCGGCCGTGCCGTCTTGGACGAACGCGACAGGGGGGACGGCGGAGCGCGCCGACCCGCTCTCCCGCGGGGTGCTGCACCCGGAGCGGACCCAGCAGGTGGCGGGGTTGCGCCGCGACCTGCAGGTGCACCCGGCGCTCGCGCCGTTCGTGGAGCGCTGGTGGTCGGTGCGCTGGGACCGCACCGGGCAGCCGCCGTTCCGGTCCGAGGTGCTCAGCCACCCCAGCGTCAACCTCTCGGTCGAGGAGGGCACCTCCCCGCGGTTCGGCGTCGCCCTGCCCGCGGTGCTGGTGCACGGGGTCGTCGTCCGCCGGTTCACCATCGACCTGGTCGGGTCCGGCCGGGTGACGGCCGCGAAGTTCCGCCCCGGCGGCTGGGCCGCGTTCACCGGCCAGGGGCCCGCGGTCGGCACGGTCACCCCGCTCGGCGCCGGGCTGGGCGTCGACCCGGCCCGGCTGCTCGCCGACCTCCTCGGTCAGGACGACGACGCCGACCGGGTCGCCGTGCTGGAGGCCGCGCTGGTCCCGGTCGCGCCGGAACCGCCGGCCGAGTACGCGGAGCTGTCCGCGCTGCTCGCCGAGATGGCCGACGACCGGTCGCTGCTGCGGGTCGACCAGGTGGCCGACCGCGCCGGGCTGTCGGTGCGCTCGCTGCAGCGCCGCTTCGCGACCTGGGTCGGCGTGCACCCGAAGGCGGTGCTCGCCCGCTACCGGCTGCAGGACGCCGCCGCCGCGATCGACGCGGGGGAGCGGGACCTCGCGGGGCTCGCCGCGTCGCTGGGCTGGTTCGACCAGGCCCACTTCAGCCGCGACTTCCGGGCGGCGGTCGGCGTCCCGCCGTCGGTGTACCTGGCCCGCGCCGTCGGCTGAGCCGCGGTCAGCGGCCGCGCAGCAGGGCGGCGGCGCGCGGGTCGCCGGTGGTGCGCACCTCCGCCGGGCGCCCCCACAGCCGGCGCAGCAACTGGTCGGCGGTGCCTTCGAGGCGGGCGTCGCAGCCGGCGGCGGGCTCGTCGGTGACGGTCACCTCGGCGTCGGCCACCCGCACCGTCCAGGCGCGCTCCAGGTCGGTGGCGGTCACACCGACGGTGACCCGGGCGGTGGCCAGCGGCGGGGCGCCGGCCCAGCGCGGCAGCAGGACGGCGAGCAGCTCGTCGACGCCGTCGCCGGCCAGCACCGGGTCGGCGGGCCGCGGGTCCAGCCCCGCGGCGACGGCGAGGTCCATCCGGTGCACGGTGACCTCGTGGGTGAGCCGCCGCGCCCACTCCCGCACCCGGCCGGCGGCGGCCGGGCCGACCGGCCACGCCGGGGCGTCGGGGTCGGTGGTGCGCAGCGCGGTGACCAGCTCGGTCAGCCCGACGGCGTACCAGCCGTGCAGGTCGTCCCGTGGCGGGCGGAACCGGCTGACCGGCCCGGGGTCGCGGCGCGCACCGGCCCGGACGGCGACCGTCGCCCGGCGCATCACCGCACCGACGTGGGCCACCAGGTCGTGCGCCGTCCAGCCGGGCACCCACGGCACCTCGACCTGCAGGCCGCCGCTGACCGGGGTGCGGCCGGCGGCGAGCTCCTGGGCGGTGATGCCCAGCCGTTCGCCCTCCTCGACCACGGCGGCGGTGCACCGGTCGAGCAGCTCCTCGGGTGACAGCCGCGGCGGGGAGATCGTCACCCGGCCATCGTGCACCCGCCGGGCACAGGTACCTACACGTGCGTTCTGACCGCTCCAGGTGCAGGGGTTGGCACCTATGCCTGCGGAGGGGCGACCGCCGACCAGCGCACGGTGACCTCGCCGTGCTTCCAGCGCCGGGTCGAGCCGACCAGCGGCCAGCCGTCGTCGGCCAGCGCCTGCACGGCGGCCGCCCACCGCTGCCGCGGCCCGAACGTCGACAGCCCCGCGGCCGAGGCCCACGCGGCGTCCAGGGCCTGCAGGAAGGCGTGCACCGGCTGGCCGGGGACGTTGTGGTGGATGAGCGCCTTGGGCAGCCGCTCGGCCAGGTCGGAGGGCCGGTCGAGGTCCGACACCCGGGCGGCGACGGTGAGGGTGAGCGGACCGTCCTCGTCGAGGGCCACCCAGGTCGCGCGGCGCCCCCACTCGTCGCAGGTGCCCTCGACGACCACGCCGCCGGGGGCGAGCGCGGCGCGCATCGTGTCCCAGGCCCGGCCGGCCGACTCCTCGTCGTACTGGCGCAGCACGTTGAACGCGCGCACCAGCACCGGCCGCAGCCCGGCCAGCTCGAACCCGCCGACCCGGAAGTCCACCCGCGGCGGGTCGCGCTGCTCGGCGACGGCGGCCACCCGTTCCGGGTCGATCTCCAGCCCGACGACCTCCAGCCCGTCGACCTCGGGCGCGAGCCGCTCCACCAGCTCCAGGGTGGTGACGGCCGACGCCCCGTAGCCCAGGTCGACGACCAGCGGGCGGGCGGCGTCGCGCAGCCGCGGCACCTGGGTGGCGACGATCCAGCGGTCGACCCGGCGCAGCCGGTTGGCGTTGGTGGTGCCGCGGGTCGGCAGGCCGAGCGCGCGGGCGCGCCCGGCGGCCAGCCGCGGGGCCTTCTTCCGGGGCGGCAGCGACGCACGCTGGGTGTGGTCGCTCACGGACGACGAGGTTAGCCGGACCGCCGGTTACCGTTGCCGTGTGCAGGTACGCGACGACGCCCGCCTCGCGGACCTCACCACCCTGGGGGTCGGCGGGCCGGTGGACCGGTTGGTCGAGGTCACCACGCGGGACGAGCTGGTCACCGCCGTCCGGGACGCAGATGACGCGGGCCGGCCGTTGCTGCTGCTCGGCGGCGGGTCGAACGTGATCGGCGCCGACAGCGGGTGGGGCGGCGATGTGGTGCTGGTGCGCACCCGCGGGGTGACGCCGACCGGCCGCGACGGCGAGATCGAGGTCGAGGCCGGTGAGCCCTGGGACGACCTGGTCGCGCACACCGTCGCCGCGGGCCTGGCCGGGATCGAGGCGCTGTCGGGCATCCCCGGCTCGACCGGCGCCACCCCGGTGCAGAACGTCGGCGCCTACGGCCAGGAGGTCGCGCAGACGATCACCGCCGTCCGCGTGTACGAGCGGGCCACCCGCACCGAGCGGGTGCTCACCCCGGCCGACCTGGCCTTCGCCTACCGCGACAGCCGTCTCAAGCGGTCGCCCGGCGCGTTCGTCGTCCTGTCGGTGACGTTCGCCCTCGCGCCGCAGGCGCACTCGCTGCCGGTGGCCTACGCGGAGCTGGCGCGCACCCTCGGCGTCGAGCTGGGGGAGACGGCCCCGCTGCCGGCGGTCCGCGAGGCGGTGCTCGGCCTGCGCCGCGGCAAGGGCATGGTCTGGGACCCCGCCGATCCCGACACCCGCAGCGCGGGCTCGTTCTTCACCAACCCCATCGTGCCGGTCGCCGCCGCCGTGCCCGGTTGCCCGAGCTGGCCGGCGGGGGTGGGCGCCGACGGCGCCGAGCAGGTCAAGCTGTCGGCCGCGTGGCTGGTCCAGTCGGCCGGGTTCGGCAAGGGCACCCGCGACGGCCGGGTCGGGACGTCGCCGCGGCACAGCCTGGCGCTGACCACCGAGCCCGGCGCGACCGCGGGGGAGCTGCTGGCGTTCGCCGGCCGGGTGGTCGACGCGGTGCGCGACCGGTTCGGCGTGACGCTGGTGCCCGAGCCGTCGGTGGTGGCGGCGTGAGCGTGCGTCCGGACGACGCCCGGCGGCTCGGCGCGGTCTACGAGGACCTGCGCCGGACGACGGCGCCCGGACCGGACCCGAAGGCGTGGTTCGCCCGGATGGAGGCCGACGCCGCGCTGGCCGGCCTCATCTCGCGGGTGCTCAACCAGGGCACGGTGACGCCGGAGGAGGTCGCCGACGCCCGCGCGCTCACCGACCGCGCCGGCACCGCCGCCGACCCCGCACGGGTCGCCGCCGCCTACGACCTGCTCGCCCAGCAGACCGCCTGACCCCGGCCGGCGCGGGCGCCGGCCGGGACCGGGGGCTACTCCTCCCGCGCGACCTTGTGCTGGGCGGCCTGGGCGCGGGGGCGGAGGACGAGCAGGTCCACGTTGACGTGGTGCGGCCGGGTGACCGCCCAGGCGATGACGTCCGCGACGTCCTCGGCGACCAGCGGCTCGCGCACCCCGCGGTAGACGGCGTCGGCCTTCTCCTGGCTGCCGGTGCGGTTGAGCGAGAACTCGTCCGTCTTGACCATGCCGGGGGCGATCTCGATCACCCGGACCGGGTCGTGCACCAGCTCCAGGCGCAGCGTCTCGGCCAGCGTGTGCACCCCGTGCTTGGCCGCGGTGTAGCTCGCGCCGCCCTCGTAGCTGACCAGCCCGGCGGTGGAGCCGACGAACACCAGGTCGCCGGCGCCGGATGCCGTGAGCGCCGGCAGCAGCGCCTTGGTCAGCCGCACCGGCCCGAGCACGTTGACGTCGTAGGTGCGCTCCCACGACTCCAGGTCGGCGTCCGCGACCGCGTTGGCGTCGAAGGCGCCACCGGCGTTGTGCACCAGGACGTCGACCCGGTCGAGGCCCGCGGCGAACTCGGCGACCGACGTGGGATCGGTCACGTCCAGGTGCACCGCCCGGCCGCCGATCCGCTCGGCGAGCGCGGTCAGCCGGTCGATCCGGCGGGCGGCGAAGACGACGTCGAACCCCTCCGCGGCGAGCCGCTCGGCGGTGGCGGCGCCGATCCCGCTGGAGGCGCCGGTGACGACGGCGACCCGGCCGGCACCGGGGAAGGGCACTCGTGCGGGGGACGGGGTGTCAGGGCTGGACATGTGGTCATCCTGTCGCTGTTGCAAACTGGACCGTCGACAGGGTGTCCGCCTCGGGCGCCAGCGCAGCCCGAGCGGAGGGAGCACCGTGCCTGCACGCCGGTCCGGTCGTCAGGGACTCCTCTGGCGCAACACGACCGCACCCGTGCTGCCCCGCCGGGTCGCGACCCTCTCGGTGCACACGAGCCCGCTGGACCAGCCGGGTGCCGGTGACGCCGGGGGCATGAACGTCTACGTGGTCGAGGTCTCCCGCCGGCTGGCCGAGCGCGGCATCGCCGTCGACGTGTTCACCCGGGCCACCTCGAGCGAGCTGCCCCCGGTCGTCGAGATGAGCCCCGGGGTCACCGTGCGGCACGTCACCGCCGGACCGTTCGAGGGCCTGGGCAAGCAGGAGCTGCCCGGTCAGCTGTGCGCCTTCACCGCCGCCGTGATGCGGGAGGAGGCCCAGCACGAGCCGGGGCACTTCGACGTCGTCCACTCGCACTACTGGCTGTCCGGGCAGGTCGGCTGGCTGGCCCGGGACCGCTGGGGCGTGCCGCTGATCCACTCCGCGCACACGCTGGCCAAGGTGAAGAACGCCGCGCTGGCCGAGGGTGACGAGCCCGAGCCGCGCGCCCGGGTGATCGGCGAGGAGCAGGTGGTCGCCGAGGCCGACCGGCTGGTCGCCAACACCGAGGACGAGGCCCGCCAGCTGGTCCGGTGGTACGACGCCGACCCGCGCCGCACCCTGGTCATCCCGCCGGGCGTCGACCTGCGCCGCTTCCGCCCCGGTGACCGGCAGGCCGCGCGCCGCCGGATCGGGGTCGCGCCGGACGCCGTCGTCCTGCTGTTCGTCGGCCGCATCCAGCCGCTCAAGGCCCCCGACCTGCTGCTGCAGGCGGCCGCCGAGATGCTCGCCGCCGACCCGGCGCTGCGGGACCGGCTCGAGGTGCTCGTCGTCGGGGCGCCGAGCGGGTCGGGGCTCACCGAGCCGCGGCGGCTGCAGGAGCTCGCCGTCTCCCTGGGCATCACCGACGTCGTCCGGTTCCTGCCCCCGCAGCCGCCCGAGCAGCTGGCCGACCACTACCGGGCCGCCGACGTCGCCGTGGTGCCCAGCCACAACGAGTCGTTCGGGCTGGTCGCGCTGGAGGCGCAGGCCTGCGGCACGCCGGTGGTCGCCGCCGCCGTCGGCGGGCTGTGCACCGCGGTGGACGACGGGGTCTCCGGGCTGCTCGTCGGCAGCCGCGACCCCGCCGACTACGCGAGCGCGATCGGCCGCGTGCTGGGCCGGCGCGAGCTGCTCGCCGCCGGGGCCCGCCGGCACGCCGCCGCGTTCAGCTGGGACCGCACCGTCGACTCGCTCGTGGGCGCCTACTCCGCGGCGATGGGGGAGATGGCCGCCGCCCGCGCGGCCACCCGCGGCGAGCGGCCGCTGGAGGCGGTGCGCCTCCTCTCGGGGGACGCGGGCTGATGGGCACCCGCCCGGTCGCCGAGCTCGACGCCGTGGTCGACCAGACGCTGCGCGACGCCGGGCTGGCGCACGAGCACCCCGCGCCCGGCCGCTGGCTGGTCGACCTGCCGGGCACGAAGAAGCTGAAGACCGTCTGCGGGCTGGTCGTCGGCGACCACGCGCTGCGGGTGGAGGCGTTCGTCTGCCGCCAGCCCGACGAGAACCGCGAGCAGCTGTGGACCTGGCTGCTGCAGCACAACGCCCGCATGTACGCCGTCGCGTACTCGATCGACGCCGTCGGCGACGTGTACCTGACCGGCCGGCTGCCGCACGCCGCGGTCACCCCCGAGGAGCTGGACCGGGTGCTGGGCGCAGTGCTCAGCTACGCCGACGAGCACTTCAACACGATGCTCGAGATCGGCTTCGGCTCCTCGATCCGCCGCGAGTGGGAGTGGCGGGTCAAGCGCGGTGAGTCGCTGCGCAACCTCGAGGCGTTCGCCGCCTTCGCCGACCCCTCCCGGCGGACCGCCGGCTCCTGAGGGCGCCGGCTCGTCGCCGCTGAGCCGCACGTCACACCCGCTCCAGTGACCCGCTCACCTGAAGCGGTGCCCGTGCGTGGCGTTCGTTGACCCTGCGTGACCGGAACCGCAGGCTGTCCCCGGCCGGGTGACCTCCCGGCGGACGAGGAGAGCTCCGTGCCGCAGCAGAACGCCACCACCGCCCCGCCCGCGCTGTTCGGTACGACGGCGCCGGCAGCCCGGCGGCGGGACGCCTTCGCGCCGCTGTTCGACAACCCGTTCGCCCAGATGCTCAGCCGCCAGGAGCGCGACGGCGAGGCCACCCACGCCGTGCCGACCGCCGGCGCGCCGCTGCCGCTGACCCGGTACGACGACGGCCGGGAGCGGCTCAACCTGGGCAGCAACAACTACCTGGGCCTGGCCGGTGACCCGCGGGTGGTCGAGGCCGCCGCCGCGGCGCTGCACCGGTACGGCACCAGCGCGACCGGCAGCCGGGTGCTCAACGGCACCAGCCGGCTGCACCTCACGCTGGAGGAGGAGCTCGCCGCCTTCTACGGCACCGAGGCGGCCGTGCTCACCTCCTCGGGGGTCAACGCCAACGTGGCGCTGCTGTCGACCGTCGGGGTGCCCGGCGACGCGCTGCTGGTCGACGCGCACGCGCACGCCAGCCTGCACGCCGCGGCCGCCGCCAGCCGGGGCACCGTCGTCCGCTTCCGGCACAACACGGTCAGCTCGCTGGCCGCCCGCCTGGAGCGGCTGGACCCCGACGCCGGGGCGGTCGTCGCCGTCGACGGCGTCTACTCGATGACCGGCGAGCTCGCGCCGCTGGCCGAGATCGCCGAGCTGTGCGCCCGGTTCGGCGCCCGGCTGGTGGTCGACGAGGCGCACGGGCTGGGGGTGCTCGGCGACCACGGCCGGGGTGCGGTCGAGGCCACCGGGGCGCTGCACCGGGTGGACGCGGTCACCGTCGCGATGAGCAAGTCGCTGGCCAGCGTGGGCGGTGCGGTCATGACCAGCAAGGACGCTGCCGCCGGCATCCGGGCCGGGGCGATGCCCTACGTGTTCAGCGCTGCGGGCGACCCCGCCGCCACCGCCGCGGCGCTCACCTCGCTGCGGCTGCTGCAGGCCGAGCCCGAGCGCCGCGCGCAGCTCGCGGCCAACGCGGAGCTGCTCCGGTCCGCGCTCGCCGAGGCGGGCGCGCCGCCGGTGCCCGGCCGGGGCGCCGTCGTCGCCGTCCGCACCGGGGAGACCGAGGTGACCCGCCGCGCGTGGCAGGCCGCCTTCGACGGCGGGGTCTACGTGAACGCCGTCGTCCACCCGGCCGTGCCGCGCGGGCAGGGCGTGCTGCGGCTGAGCGTCATGGCCACCCACACGCCGGCGCAGGTGCGCGCCGCGGCGCAGGTCGTGGCGGCCGCGGTGCTGGCGACCCGCGAGGAGCCGGCCACCGCGATGGCCTGACACCGGCCGGCCGGCGGTCGGGCAGGATGAGCCCGTGACCTCAGGGACCCTCATCCTGCTCCGCCACGGCGAGAGCGAGTGGAACAAGGCCAACCTCTTCACCGGCTGGGTGGACGTCGAGCTGTCGGACAAGGGCCGCGCCGAGGCCGCCCGCGGCGGCCAGCTGCTCGCCGAGCACGGGCTGCTGCCGGACGTGCTGCACACCTCGCTGCTCAAGCGGGCGATCACCACCGCCGAGCTGGCGCTGGCCGCCGCGGACCGGCAGTGGATCCCGGTGCAGCGCTCCTGGCGGCTCAACGAGCGGCACTACGGCGCGCTGCAGGGCAAGGACAAGGCCGCCACCCTCGCCGAGTACGGCGAGGAGCAGTTCATGACCTGGCGCCGCAGCTACGACACCCCGCCGCCGCCGATCGAGCTCGGCAGCGAGTACAGCCAGGACGCCGACCCGCGGTACGCGTTCCTGCCGCCGGAGGCCCGCCCGGCCACCGAGTGCCTGGCCGACGTCGTCGTCCGGATGCTGCCGTACTGGTACGACTCGATCGTCCCGGACCTGCGGGCCGGCAGGACGGTGCTCGTCGCCGCGCACGGCAACAGCCTGCGCGCGCTGGTGAAGCACCTCGACGGCATGGGCGACGCCGAGGTCGTGGGGCTCAACATCCCGACCGGCGTGCCGCTGCGCTACGACCTGGACGACGACCTGCGCCCGGTCACGGCCGGCGGGCAGTACCTCGACCCCGAGGCCGCAGCCGCGGCGATCGAGGCCGTGAAGAACCAGGGCAAGAAGTAGCCGTTCGGCCTGCTCTTCCCCAGTCGATCATCGGCGGGCGGCCCGCCCCGCCGGCGTGCCGGGCAGCCGTCCGCCGATGATCAACGCGGTCCGGACGGCGAGCGCGCCGTCCGGACCGTGACGAGGAAGTCCTCACTGACCGGGGCGACGACCTCGCCGGTCCAGGGGTCCTCCAGATGACCGTCGTCGTGCTCGTCCGACCCGCCCAGCGCCCGGCCGCTCGGCAGACGGAGCACCGGCACGGGAGCCGCTCCTTCACGCACGACCGCGATGTCGACGACGCGCCCCTGCACACGCTCCCCGGCGGGGACGTCGAGGCCCCCGTGATGGCTCTCGGAGAGGCGCACCCGCCCGTCCGGGCCCGCAGAGCGGATGCACCGGAAGTCCACCAGCTGGCCGCGCTCGACGGCCTCCCCGCAGCACTGGTGCTCCCAGCCACCCACCTCGACGACGACGTCCACCGCCGCACCGTAGGGCGTCTCCGTCGGTCGGTCAGCCCGTTTGCCGGTCAGCCGCGCTGCGCGTCGCGCCAGTCGCCCCAGCTGCGGGGACGACCGCCCTGCGCGCCCTGCCGGGGATTGCGGGAGCGGTCGTGCAGGTAGATGACCTGGACGTCCTGGCCCGCCGCGTCGGCCTCCTGCTGGATCCACCGGGCGAGCTCGGCGCCCTCGTCGAGCCACCGGGCCTCGCCGTCGCCCAAGCGCCCCTCCGCCGCCGACCAGCGCTCGTTCCACGCGTCGATCCGGGCGACCAGGCCCGCGGACAGCGGGAGGAGCTCGCCCAACTGGCTGCCGGGAGCGGTCCCGTGCTCCGCGGCGAGCGTGACGTGCACCGGCCCCTGCTCCCCGCGACCGGCCCGTGGCTGGTCGGCCCGGCGACGACGGCTCACCCGCTCATGATGCCGGGCGAACCGGCCGGCGTCAGGCCTGGGAGACGACCGGGATCTCGCGCTCGCCGGTGACCAGGTAGACCACCCGGCGGGCGACGCTGACCGCGTGGTCGGCGAACCGCTCGTAGTACCGGCCCAGCAGCGTCACGTCGATCGCCGACTCGATGCCGTGCGTCCACGACGGGGCCAGCAGCTCCCGGAACAGCTGCTTGTGCAGCTGGTCCATCAGGTCGTCGTCGGCCTCCAGCGCGATCGCCGCCTCGACGTCCCGCTTGGCGATGATGACGCCGGCCTTCGACACCAGGCTCTCCGCGACGTTCCCCGCGTCCAGGAAGATCGGCCGCAGCTCCTGCGGCACCGCCGAGTCGGGGAAGCGCATCCGCGCCACCTTGGCGATGTGCTCGGCCAGGTCGCCCATCCGCTCCAGGTCCGCGACGGTCGCCATCGCGGTGGTGATCGCCCGCAGGTCGCTGGCCACCGGCGCCTGCCGGGCCAGCAGCGTGAAGCAGCGGTCGTCGACCCCCGCGCGGACGGCGTCGATGTGCTGGTCGCCCTCGATCACCCGGTCGGCCAGCGTCACGTCGGCGTCCAGCAGCGCCGTGGTCGCGGTGCGCATGGCCGAACCGACCGAGTTCGTCAGCTCGACCAGGCAGTGGTTGATGTCGTGCAGTTCCTCGTGGTAGCTCTCGCGCACGGGTCCTCCTCGATGGGGGCCGCTGGGCGGCTCAGGGGGGTCAGCGGATGTGCGCCGGGAAACGGCTGTCGCGCACGCGTCGAACCAGGACGGTAGGAGCCGAGTTACCGCCCCAGGGAACCAGCAGGTGAACGGCCCGGTGCCGCTCGGTGAACACTCCCGCCCCGACCGGGTGATCGCCGTTCGGCGTGCTGGTCACGGCCTCCCCGCCGCCTAGCATCGGAGGCGTGGAACCCGTGGTCGCCCTGGTGGCGGGCCTTGTGATCGGCCTGCTGCTGTCGCTGGCCGTCTGGTCCGCGTCGCGCACCTGGGGTCCCCTCGGCGCCGCCTCCCGGCTGGGGGCCTCGCTGGACGACGCCGGCCGTCGCGGCTCCGAGGAGGAGGGCACCCTCACCCGCCGGCTGGTCGACCTCATGGACCCCGCCGTCGTGCTGCTCGCCTCCGACGACTCCGTGCTGGTGGCCAACCCCTCGGCTCGGGCGCTCGGCATCGTCCGCGGCAGCCGGCTCGTCGTCCCCGGGCTGCTCGAGGTCGCGCACGGGGTGCAGCGCAGCGGCAGCCGCCGGGCCGACGTCCCGCTCGCCGGCGACCTGGTCGGCGGCGGGCCCCGCACCGTCGGCGTCCACGGCATCCGGCTGCGCAGCGGCGCGGGCGTGACCGCCGGACCGGTCGCGCTGGTGCTCACCGACGTCACCGAGGCCCGCCGGGTCGAGGCCGTCCGCCGCGACTTCGTCGCCAACGTGGGGCACGAGCTGAAGACCCCGGTCGGCGCGCTGGCGCTGCTCGCCGAGGCCGTGCAGGGCGCCGCCGACGACCCCGAGACCGTGCAGCGCTTCGCCGCCCGGATGAGCCACGAGGCCGACCGGCTGTCCCGCCTGGTGCGCGAGCTGATCGACCTGTCCCGGCTGCAGGGCGCCGAGCCGCTGCCCGAGCTCGCCCCGGTCGCCGTCGCCACCGTCGTCTCCGAGGCCGTCGACCGCACCCGCGCCGCCGCCGCGGCCAAGGGCATCGAGCTCGCCGTCGGCTGCGCGCCCGACCTCGTCGTCCGCGGCGTGGAGGCCCAGCTCGCCACGGCGCTCACCAACCTGCTGGCCAACGCGGTCGCCTACAGCCCGACCGGGACGACGATCGCCGTCGGTGCCCGCGCCCGCTCCGGCTTCGCCGAGATCGCGGTGACCGACTCCGGCATCGGCATCCCGCGCTCGGACCGCTCCCGGGTGTTCGAGCGCTTCTACCGCGTCGACCAGTCCCGGGCCAGCGCCACCGGGGGCACGGGCCTCGGCCTGGCCATCGTCAAGCACGTCGCCAGCAACCACGGCGGCTCGGTCACCGTCTGGAGCGAGGAGGGGCTGGGGTCGACGTTCACCCTGCGCATCCCGCTGGCCGCCGGCGTCGACGAGCCGGCCCCCGCCGACGCCCCCGAGCGGCCGCCCGTGCCCGACCTGCGGGCCCGCCCCACCACCGACGACGGCCCGCTCCGGGCCGAGACCGCCCCACTGGGCAGCGCCCACCGGGGCATCGAGAGAGGACGGTCATGACCCGAGTGCTGGTGGTGGAGGACGAGGAGTCCTTCTCCGACGCGCTGTCCTACATGCTGCGCCGCGAGGGCTACGACACCGTCGTGGCCGCGACCGGCACGGACGCGCTCGCCGAGTTCGACCGGGCCGGGGCCGACATCGTGCTGCTGGACCTCATGCTGCCCGGCCTGTCCGGCACCGAGGTCTGCCGCGCGCTGCGGGCGAGGAGCGCCGTGCCGATCATCATGCTGACCGCCAAGGACAGCGAGATCGACAAGGTCGTCGGCCTGGAGCTCGGCGCCGACGACTACGTCACCAAGCCCTACTCGGCGCGCGAGCTGGTCGCCCGCATCCGTGCCGTGCTCCGCCGCGGCACCGACAGCGCCGAGCCCGTCGCCGACAGCACCCTCGAGGCCGGCCCCGTCCGGCTGGACGTCGAGCGGCACGTCGTCGCCGTCGACGGCGAGCCGGTGTCGCTGCCGCTCAAGGAGTTCGACCTCCTCGAGCTGCTGCTGCGCAACGCCGGCCGGGTGCTCACCCGCGGCCAGCTCATCGACCGCGTCTGGGGCGCCGACTACGTCGGGGACACCAAGACCCTCGACGTCCACGTCAAGCGGCTGCGCGCCAAGCTCGAGCCCGACCCGGCCAACCCCAAGTACCTGGTCACCGTCCGGGGGCTCGGCTACAAGTTCGAGAGCTGAGTCATTGCGATCCTCCGGATCGCGACCGCGGCCAGGTGCCGTGCCCCTCGTGCGTGGAGCCGTTGCCCGTCCGACCGAGGGGGACCCTCCGGGCCCCGCCGCGGTCAGACCGCCTGCGGCGGGCTCGTCGCCCCGGGGTGAGGACCCTGCGGGCCCGTCACTCCGGGGCGACGACGCCTGCCGGCGTCACTGGCCGCGGCCGGTCTCTTCCTGGAGTTCGTCGATCTTCACCGAGGCGTCGGCCTTGCTGATGTCGTCGGGGACCTCCTCGCCCGCCTCGCGGGCCAGGGTGTGCAGGTAGCTCTTCTGGGCGCCGGTGGCGGGTTCGTCGCCGGTCACCCAGTCGGACGGGTCCTTCTCCGCGCTGCGCGGGCTGTCCGGTCCGGTGGCGTTCGATTCGCTCATGTGTTCGAAGCTACCCACGCCCTCGCGCGCTGACACCTGCTCCCGCGCTGGCAGGTCTGGTGCCGGGCGTCGGTTTCCTGCCATGCTCCCGGCATGAGTGCCCGAGAGCGCCCGCTGGTGGTCAGCTCGGTCGTCGCGGACGGGCTGGTCGGCAGCTTCGGGCTGGGCGTCACGACCGAGGTGTTCGGCTACGACCGCACCGCCATGGGCCTGCCCCGGTTCGACTACGCGCTGGTCACCGAGCACCCGGGGGAGATCCGCACCGACACCGGCCTGCGGTTGCTCGTCGACGAGGGGCTGGAGCGGCTGTCCCGCTCCGACATCGTCACGCTCACCGCCTGGGAGCTGTTCCAGCGCGTCCCGTCGCCGGCGCTGGTCGGGGCCGTCCGCGCCGCGCACGAGCGGGGGGCGATCATCGTCAGCCAGTGCACCGGCGCGTTCGTGCTCGCCCACGCCGGGCTGCTCGACGGCTGCCGGGCCACCACGCACTGGCGCTACGCCGGCGAGCTGGCCGCCCGCTTCCCCGCGGTCACCGTCGACGCGGCCGTCCTCTACGTCGACTGCGGCCGGGTGCTCACCGGCGCCGGGACGGCGGCCGGCGTCGACACCCTGCTGCACCTGGTCCGCCGCGAGTGGGGCGCCGCCGCGGCCAACGCGCTGGCCCGCGACATGGTCGTGCCCCCGCACCGGGACGGCGGCCAGGCCCAGTTCATCGACACCCCGGTGGCCCGCTGCGAGGACGACCTGCTGGGCGTCGTCCTGGACTGGGCGCGCGCGCACCTGGCCGAGGACATCAGCGTCGACCTGCTGGCCCGCCGCGCGCTGATGAGCCCGCGCAGCTTCGCCCGCCGGTTCAAGGCGGCGACCGGCACCACGCCGCACGCCTGGCTGCTGGCCCAGCGGCTGGCCGCGGCCGAGGCGCTGCTGGAGGACAGCGACGCCCCGGTCGAGGAGATCGCCCGGCTGGTCGGCTTCGGCACCGCCGCCGGGCTGCGGGAGCAGTTCAGCCGCCGGCGCGGGGTCTCCCCGCGGGCCTACCGGCAGACCTTCCGCGCGGCGTCAGCCGGGCCGGCGCCGGTGCAGCTCGACGGGCACCGGCCGGGGGCTGGCGGGGTGCGGCGCGACCAGACCCTGGTCGAGGCGGGCCTCGGTCAGCCGGCGTAGCTCGTCGTAGGCCGGTCGGCCGATCAGCGCCACCAGCTCCGGGCCGTAGGTCTCCACCAGCGGCTGCGCGGCGACGTGCGCGGCGGGCGAGCCGGTGCACCACCAGTGCAGGTCGTGCCCGCCGGGACCCCAGCCGCGCCGGTCGAACTCGCCGATCGTGTCGACCAGCACCCTGGTGTCGTCGGGGCGGGTCACCCACTCCTGCTCCCGGCGCACCGGCAGCTGCCAGCAGACGTCCGGCTTGGTCTCCAGCGGGTGCCGGCCGGTGCGCAGCGCCATCGCGTGCAGCGCGCAGCCGGCGCCGGCGGGGAAACCGGGCCGGTTGAGGAACACGCAGGCGCCGTCGACGGTGCGGGTGCGCAGCGCCTGCTCCGCCTCCTCGCCGTCGGCCGGCTCGGTCAGGGTGTCCGGCTCGGTCCACGCGGCGCGGTCCCGGCCGACCTCGCCGGCGCGCTGCCAGTCCGCGGCGGTGAGCTCGGCGACCGACGCCTCGACCCGGGCGAGGTCGTCCTCGTCGGTGAAGAACGCGCCGTGGTCGCAGCACCCGTCGTCGGCCCGCCCCTCGACGATGCCGGCGCACCCGCGACCGAAGATGCAGGTCCACGCGCTGGTCAGCCAGGTCAGGTCGGCGCGGACGACGTGGTCGGGATCGGCCGGGTCGGGGAACTCCAGCCACTCGCGGGCGAAGTCCAGCGCCACCTCGGGAGGCGGTTCGGGGTGCACTGCAGCAGCGTAAGGGCCGCACCCGGCAGACTCAGGGGCATGCGGCTGGGAGTGCTGGACGTCGGATCGAACACCGTGCACCTGCTGGTGGTCGACGCCCACCGCGGCGCGCACCCCACCCCGATGCACGACGACCGCTGGCTGCTGCGGCTGGCCGAGCACGTGGGCTCGGACGGCAAGCTGTCCAAGGCGGGGGAGAAGGCCCTGCTCACCGCGGTGCAGCAGGCCAAGGAGCAGGCCGAGGACCGCGGGGTCGACGAGCTGCTGGCGTTCGTCACCTCGGCGATCCGGGAGGCCGACAACGGGGCGGCGGTGCTCCGGCGGGTGCGCGAGCAGACCGGCGTCGACCTGCAGGTGCTCACCGGCGAGGACGAGGCCCGGCTGACCTTCCTCGCCGTCCGCCGCTGGTTCGGCTGGAGCGCCGGCCGGCTGCTGGTGCTCGACATCGGCGGCGGTTCGCTGGAGCTGGCCACCGGCGTCGACGAGGACCCCGACGTCGCGCTGTCGCTGGAGCTGGGGGCCGGCCGGATGACCCGGCGCTTCCTGCCCGCGGCGGCGACCGGCGGCCGCCCCGACCTCGCGGCGCTGCGCAAGCTCGACGAGCACGCCGGCGACCTGCTCGCCCCCGCGGCGCGGAAGCTGCGCGGCGCGGGCGCGCCCGACCTGGTGGCGGCGACGTCGAAGACGTTCCGGACGCTGGCCCGGCTGGCCGGTGCCGCCCCCTACGCCGCCGGACTGCGGGTGCCCCGCGAGCTCAGCGCGATCGGGCTGTCGCAGCTGATCGGGTTCGTCAGCCGGATCGAGTCGCACGCGCTCGCCGAGCTGGAGGGCGTCTCCGCGCAGCGGGCGCACCAGGTGCCCGCCGGTGCCGTCGTGGCGCAGGCCGCGATGCGCGCCGTGGACGTACCGTTCGTCCGTATCTGCCCGTGGGCGCTCCGTGAGGGCGTCATCCTGCGGCGCCTGGACCAGCTGGAAGGAGCGTGACGGTCTGATGGCGGAGCCGAACGGCGACTACAGCGTCCGCACGCTCGCCGACATCCTGCGCGAGCACGGCCTCGAGACCGAGCAGGGCACCCGGCCGGGCCGCCGCGCCCCGTCCGCCGGCCGCCGGAACACCGGCGCGCACACCGCGCCCGAGCAGCCCGCGGTCCGCGACGAGGGCCGCCCGGGAGGTGCGCCCGCCGCACCGGCGGTGGCGAAGGCGGCCACCCCGGCGAAGCCGGCGCCGGCGGCCACGCCGCAGCAGCCGCCGATCCGGGTGCCGGAGACCCCCGCGCTGGCCAGGATCCTCCAGGAGCACGGCCTGGAGTCCCCGGCAGGCACCCGGCCCGACCGCCCGCAGCCGCACGTCCGCCGGCCCGAGGCCGCCGGCCCGGTGACCGGCGACCGCCGCGTCACCGGCGACCGCCGGGTCGGCGACCGGCGCACCGCGCGCCCGGCGGCCGAGCTGTTCCGCCAGGACCCCCCGGCCGCGGGCGCCGCCCCGGCGGCCGGCCCCGCCTCGGCCGCGGGCCCGGCCTCGACGGCCGGACCGAGCACCTCCGCGGTGCCGGCGGCCCGCGCCGACCGGCGGGCCGCAGCCGCGGAGCCGGCCACCGGCGCCGGCCGCCCAGGAGCCGGGCCCGCGCACCCGGCCACCGGCCGCATCCCGGCCGCCCGACCGGCCGCGGAGGAGACGCAGACGAGCGGCCGGGGCCACCGGGCCGCCGGCGCCGCGCCCGCCGCCGAGGCCACCGGCCGCGGCAACGCGCTGGACTGGCTCCGGTTCGTCGGCGAGATGGTGGTCGCGCTGGCCGGCGGTGTCGGGGTCTACTTCGCCTTCACCGTCCTGTGGCAGCTGGTGCCGTGGCTCGCGGTCGTCGCCGCCCCGCTCGTGGTCACCGGGCTGGTGGCCGGCGCCGCGTGGTGGCGGCAGCGGCGCGGCGACGGACCCCTGGGGGTGCGGCTGCTCGCCGTCCTGCTGTTCGCCGGCACCCTGCTGGCGGTCGCGCCCGCCGCCGGCCTGATCAACGGCTGACGCGGCGGGCGCCGCCGCAGGTCAGGAGCCGGCGAACTGCTCGACGATCGTCTTGCCGAAGGCGGGCAGGTCGTCGGGCTTGCGGCTGGTGGTCAGGTTGCCGTCGACGACGACCTCCTCGTCGACCCACTCCGCGCCCGCGTTGCGCAGGTCGGTCTGCAGCGACGGCCACGAGGTCATCCGGCGGCCCCGGACGACGTCGGCCTCGGCGAGCACCCACGGGGCGTGGCAGATCGCGGCCACCGGCTTGCCCGCGTCGAAAAAGGCCTTCACGAACGCCACCGCACCGGCGTCGGCGCGCACGAAGTCGCCGTTGACCACCCCGCCGGGCAGCACCAGGCCGTCGTAGGAGCCGGGATCGGCGTCGGCCACCGCCACGTCGACGTCCTTGGGGTCGCCCTTGTCGATGTGCTGGAACATCGTGATCGAGCCCGCCTCGAGGCCCACCAGCTCCGGCTGCGCGCCGGCGTCGACGAGCGCCTGCCACGGCTCCTCCAGCTCGACCTGCTCCACGCCGTCGGTGGCGAGCACCGCGATCCGCTTGCCGCTCAGTTCGTTGGCCATGGCCCGCGGCTACCCCGGGCGGCGGCCCGGCACACGGGCGGGCGCTAGCGTCGCCCGGGTGATCCCGACCCTGGCCGGCCTGGCCGCCCGCCTCCGGCCCCGCCGCGGACCGGTCGCGCCGGTGCCGCGCGCGGCCCTGCCGGAGGTGCTCTCCGGGCTGGCCGCGACCGGTGCCCCGGTCTGCGTGGTCACCGGCCCGGACGTCGACGCCGCCGGCCTGCTGGCCGAGCTGCCCGCCGGCAGCGACCTCTGCGTGCCCCTGCGGCACGTCGCCGCCGCCGGCACGCTGGCCCGCGACGCCGCCCGCCGGTCGGTGACGCTGACCCTGCGGGTGGCGACCTGGAACGGCACGGCCGCCGCGGTGCTCGCCGAGGTGCGCCGCCGGGTGCCGACCACCGGCGTGCAGCTCGACGCCCGGCTGCCCGGCGCCGAGCAGGCCTGCGCCGCGCTCGACGGGCGGGTGCAGCTGGTCACCGGCTCGCTGCCCGCCCCGGCCGGCGCGACCGCCCCGGCGGACGCCGAGCTCGCCGCCGTCCGCTGCCTGGAGGTGCTGCTGGCCGGCCCGGCTCAGGTCGCCGTCGACGCGGGCGACCCCCAGCTGGCCCGGCTGGCCGTCGAGCGGGCCGCCTGGCACGCCCGCCCGCACGTCCCGCCGTCCCCCCGACCGCCCGAGAGCTGGGAGCTGCTCATGCCGTACGACCGTCCGAACCCCCCGCTGCCGGCGCCCGTCCGGCTGCTCGTCCCGGTCACCGGGGGTGCCGCGTGAGCGCGCGCAGCGGGCTGGCCCTCGTGGGTGGCGGCAAGATCGGTGAGGCGCTGCTCTCCGGGCTGGTGCGCCGGGCGGGCAGCGGCGCCGGGATCCGGGTGGTCGAGCGCAGCCCCCAGCGGGCCGCGGAGCTCGCCGACCGGTACGGCATCGAGGCCGTCGACCTGCCGACGGCGGCCGAGCGCGCCCGGGTGCTGCTGCTCGCGGTGAAGCCGCAGGACATCGACACCCTGCTCGGCCTGCTGGCGCCGCACGTCACCCCCGACCACCTGGTCGTCTCGGTGGCCGCCGGGGTGCCCAGCAGCCGGATCGAGGCCGCGCTGCCCGCGGGCGTGCCGGTGGTGCGGGTCATGCCGAACACCCCGGCGCTGGTGGACGCCGGCATGAGCGTGCTGTCGCCCGGCGCGCACGCGGGGGAGGCCGACCTGGACGAGGCGGAGGCGCTGCTGTCGGCGGTCGGCGAGGTGCGCCGGGTGCCGGAGAGCCAGCAGGACGCGGTGACGGCGCTGTCGGGCAGCGGCCCCGCCTACTTCTTCTACCTCGTCGAGGCGATGATCGACGCCGGCATCCTGCTGGGCCTGCCCCGCGCGGTGGCCGCCGACCTGATCGTGCAGACCGCCTACGGCGCCGCCGTCATGCTGCGCGACTCCGGCGAGCACCCGGTGGTGCTGCGGGAGGCGGTGACCAGCCCGGGCGGCACGACCATCGCCGCGATCCGCGAGCTGGAGCGCCACGGGGTGCGGGCCGCGCTCATCGCGGCCATCGAGGCGGCGCAGCAGCGGTCGGTCGAGCTGGGGCGCGCGGCGGACTGAGCGCCGGTGGCCGGGGGGTGTGGATGACGCTCAGTCACGACCGTCACCGGCACCCCTCGGCTCCCACGACCCCCACCGGGGTGCGGCGGGTCGTACCGGCTGCGTACTCGAGTGACACCGGTGGAGTTACGACGGTGTGGTTTTCCACAGAAATCTGTGGACAAGGCTCCAGCCTGGCACTGTCGACTTGGGGACAACACGCCGTGACTGGAGTGTCACGCGGTGTCTCTGTCCACTTGTGCCCAGGACGGACCGTTCCGCCTGTTCGTTTCACCCATCGCATCCGTCACACGGGTCGCTCTAGGGTCGTTACCAGCACGTGATGGTCCTGCCCGCCGGTGGGGAAGCCGGTGGCCCGACTCGTGCTGTTACGGAGAGACACCACCATGAGCATGCCCCAGCGCACCCCGATGCACACCCGGCCCGGCGTCCCGGCGCCCCGCCCCGTCGGCCGCCCGATGGCCGCCTCGGCCCTCGCCCGCCCCGTCCCGGCCGCGCACCCCGCCGCCGTCCCGGTCGGCCGGCAGGCCCCGGTCCCGCAGCAGCGCGCCGCCGTCACGTTCCTCACCGTCGCCGAGGTCGCCGCTCTCATGCGCGTCTCGAAGATGACCGTCTACCGCCTCGTCCACGGCGGCGAGCTGTCCGCCGTCCGCGTCGGCCGCTCCTTCCGGGTGCCCGAGCGCGCCGTGCACGACTACCTGCGCGACGCCTACACCGACATCGCCTGAGCAGGGACCCCGCGCCGCGGGAAACAGGCACGACCGGGGACGCCGGCCGGCGCGCGCACCGCGCCGGCCGCCCCCGGGCCGGTCCGCCTCGGTGCGGTCCGGGCCGCCGGGTAGGCTCGTGCGGCGAGCGGTGTCGCTCCTCCTCGGAGGGCGGGCCGCGCACGAGCTGATCACCTCGCACGGTGCCCGGTCCACGCAAGCGTTCGTGACCCCCACGGTCACCGCTGCCGGCCGCCGCGCGACGACGACACCGGGAGCAGGACATGGGTTCGGTCATCAAGAAGCGCCGCAAGCGGATGGCGAAGAAGAAGCACCGCAAGCTCCTCAAGAAGACCCGCGTGCAGCGGCGCAACAAGAAGTGAGCTGACGCTCGTGCCGCCCGCGGTCGTCCTCGTCACCGGCGTCAGCCGGTGGCTGGGCGGCGCGCTGGCGGCCGAGCTCGCCCGGGACCCGGGCATCGAGCGGGTCATCGGGGTCGACGCCGTCGCCCCCGGGCAGGACCTGCTCCGCGAGCTCGGTCGCACCGAGTTCGTCCGCGCCGACATCCGCAGCCCGGTCATCGGGAAGGTCGTCGAGTCGGCGCGCGTGGACACCGTCGTCCACATGAACAGCCTCGGGACCCCCGCCCGGCGGGCGTCGATGAAGGAACTCAACGTCATCGGCACCATGCAGCTGCTGGCCGCGTGCCAGCGCGCGTCGACCGTCCGGCGGTTCGTCCTGACCTCCACCAGCGCGGTCTACGGGGCCAGCCCCCGCGACCCCGCGGTGTTCACCGAGGCGATGCAGGCCCGCCGCACCCCGTCGGCCGGCTTCGCCCGCGACAGCCTCGACGTCGAGGGGTACGTGCGGTCCTTCGCGCGCCGCCGCCCGGACGTCGACGTCGCGGTCCTGCGGTTCGCCAACCTCCTCGGCCCGCGGGTCGAGTCGCTGCTGACCGCCTTCTTCCGGCCGCCGGTCGTGCCCACCGCGCTGGGCTTCGACGCCCGCCTGCAGGTGCTGCACGAGCAGGACGCGCTCGCCGTGCTGGCGCGCGCCGCGACCACGGACGTCACCGGCACCGTCAACGTGGCCGGCGACGGCACCGTGCTGCTGTCCCAGGCCGTCCGCCGGCTCGGCCGCGTGCAGCTGCCCGTCCCCGCCCCGGCGATGGGGGCGCTGGGCCGGCTGAGCCGCCGGCTCGGGCTCTCCGGCGCGGTCGACTGGTCGCCCGAGCAGGTGCGGTTCCTCAACTTCGGCCGGGTGCTCGACACCCGGGTGCTGCGCGAGCAGTTCGGGTACCAGCCGCGGTTCACCACCGAGGCGGCGCTGGCCGACTTCGCCCGCACCCTCCCGCCGGTCGTGCGCCCCGACGCCGTGGCCGACGTCGCCGACGGGCTGCGCACGGCCGCCGAGCGGCTCGTGGGTGGCGCGGCGGCGGTCGCCGGTGCGCTCCCCGGCCGGCGCAGCCCCGCACCGGCCGTCCCTGGACTGCGGGCGGTGCACGATGCCTGAGGCACGGGTGATCCCCTTGCGACCGGACGACGACCAGCCCGGGCCGCCCCCACCGTCGGGCTGGGAGGCCCAGCTGGCCGGGGCGCTGGACTTCCTGCGCCGCCGGGTCACCGGCGAGTACGAGACCGACGAGTTCGGCTTCGACCCCGACCTGACCGACCACCTGCTGCTGCCGCTGCTGCGCCCGTGGTTCGAGCGGTGGTTCCGGGTCGAGACGCAGGGGATCGAGCACGTGCCCGCCGACGGCGGCACCCTGCTGGTGGCCAACCACTCCGGGGTGGTGCCGGTCGACGCGCTGATGGCCACGGTCGCCCTGCACGACGAGCACCCGGCGTCCCGGCGGCTCCGGCTGCTCGGCGCCGACCTGGTCTTCCAGTACCCGTTCGTCGGCGAGCTGGCCCGCAAGTTCGGCACCACGCTGGCGTGCAACGAGGACGCCGAGCGGTTGCTGCAGTCCGGTGAGCTGGTCGGGGTGTTCCCCGAGGGCTTCAAGGGCGTGGGCAAGCCGTTCAGCGAGCGGTACACCCTGCAGCGGTTCGGCCGCGGCGGGTTCGTCAGCGCCGCGCTGCGCACCGGCGCCCCGATCGTGCCGTGCGCGATCGTCGGCGCCGAGGAGATCTACCCGATGCTGGGCAACGCGCGCACCGCCGCCCGGCTGCTCGGGCTGCCCTACTTCCCGATCACCCCGACGTTCCCGCTGCTGGGCCCGCTGGGCGCGGTGCCGCTGCCGTCGAAGTGGTTCATCGCGTTCGGCGAGCCGATCGAGACGGCGTCCTACGGCGCGGCCGCCGCGGACGACCCGATGACGGTCTTCAACCTCACCGACCAGGTGCGGGAGACCATCCAGCACTCCCTCTACCGGCTGCTGCTCGAGCGCCGCTCGGTGTTCAGCTAGCCGGGTGCATCCACGGCGGCCCCCCGGCGCGAAGACCGGGTGTGACGCCGTTCGGTCAGGACCAGGCCCGCTGGGTGGTCCAGCCACTCGTCGACGTCGGGTTGGCCGCCGAGGAGGTGGGCGACCTCGTCTTCCGGCTCGCGTTCCAGGCGGTCGTCGGCGGCGGGACCGACGTCCACCGGGTGGTCGCCGACCGGCCCGCCGCGGTGCGGGCGGCGTGGCGCCAGACCCTCGGGCGGCTCATGGTCGCCGCCGCGGCCGGGTAGCGGGGCGGCTCAGAAGGGCCAGCGGTTGCGGCGGCGCAGCGCCACCAGCCCGCCGACCACGCCGCCGGACAGCGCGGCCGCACCCACGGTGGAGCCGGTGATCTTGGCCGCCTTCCGGCCGGTGCGGAAGTCCTTGACCGTCCAGCCGCGGGAGCGGGCGACGGCGCGCAGCTCGGTGTCCGGGTTGACCGCGACCGCCGTGCCGACCAGCGACAGCATGGGCAGGTCGTTGGTCGAGTCGCTGTAGGCGGTGCAGCGGGCGAGGTCCAGACCCTCGCGCTCGGCCAGCGCGCGCACCGCCTGCGCCTTGGCCTCGCCGTGCATCAGCTCGCCGACCAGCCGGCCGGTGAACCGCCCGTCGACGACCTCGGCCACCGTGCCCAGCGCGCCGGTGAGACCCAGCCGGTGGGCGATGATCGAGGCCAGCTCGACCGGGGTGGCGGTGACCAGCCACACCCGCTGGCCGGCGTCGAGGTGCTGCTGGGCCAGCGCGCGGCTGCCCGACCAGATCCGGTCGGCCATCAGCTCGTCGTAGATCTCCTCGCTGGCCTGCACGATCTCCGAGACCGGGCGGTCGGCCACGAACGCCAGCGCGTTGTCCCGGACGGTGTGCATGTCGCTGGCGCTCTCGCTGCCCGACATCCGGAACTTGGCCTGCTGCCAGACGAACGAGGCGACGTCGCGGCTGGTGAAGTACTTGCGCGCGGCCAGCCCGCGGGCGAACCAGAACAGCGACGCGCCCATCATCATGGTGTTGTCGACGTCGAAGAACGCGGCGGCGGTGCGGTCGGGCACCGGCGCCTGCGGTTCGGTCTCCGCGGCCGCGGCCGACGCCTCACCGGCGACCACCGCCCGGGTCGACAGGTCGTCGAGGTCGCCGGGCACCCGCGCGCCTCGACCGCGGAAGGGCACACGGACCACTGGGCATCCTCCCGTCGGCAGCGCTGTCGGACCGACCCTAGCGACAGCCCACGCCGAGCAACGGGGGGACGCAGAGGGTCACACCCGGCAGCACCGGCGGCAGGTCGACCAGCGGCGGACGGGCCGTCGTGGGCGGCGCGGTCGTCGGTGCCGGGGCGGGTGAGCCGGACCGCGTGGGCAGCGGCAGGCCGCCGCCCTTCCCGGGCGCCGCGCCGGCCCCCCGACCCGGCCCGGAGCCCGCTCCGGACGACGGCGTGGCGCTGGGTGCGGTGGCACGACCGGTCGCGGACGGCGCCGCGCTGCTCGCCGGGGCGCTCTCCCCGGCGCCGCTGCCGCCCTCCTCACCGGCCGCGGCCCCGGCGGCCGCGGTCTGCGGTGCCGAGGTCGGCGCGCTCCCGCTGCTGGGGGCGGCGGGAGCGGTCGCGGACCCGCTCGGCGAGCTGCTGCCCGGGGCGCGCACCGGCGCCGTCGGCGCGGGCGGGCAGGGCGCCGGCACCGGGCCCAGGTCGTCGGCGCCGTCGGTGGCGGGGCCGCCCGCGCAGGCCAGCGCCGCGCGCAACCCGTCGGCCCGGCCGAGCACCGCGGTCAGCAGCTGCTCGGAGGCGGTCAGCGCCTCGCCGGTCTGCTGCGGCAACGCGTCCGCCACGTCCGCGAGACCGCGCCGCTGACCGGTGGCCCACCGGGTGAGCTCGGTCAGCCGGGCGGGATCGCGGTCCTCGACCGCGGAGGTGGCCGACCACCAGGTGCCCTCGGTGGTCTGCCCGTCCATGGTGCGCAGCGTGTCGACGACGAGCGCGGGGTCCGCGCCCGCGGCGAGCACGACCTGCCGGCCGGCCGGGGCGGTGCCGGCGGGGAGCGCGGTGGTGCTCTGCCGGGCCAGCGCGTCGAGCTCGCGCAGCCGGGTGCTGGCGAACTCCAGCAGGGTGCTGCCCCGGGAGCTGTCCCCGGCCAGCGCGAGCTGGGTGCGCTCGCCGCCGCGCTTGACGTCGTAGAGGAGGTCGCCGGGGCCGGCGCCCTGGGCCGCGGCGAGCAGCCCGCCCAGGGCGGTGAGGGCGACCGCGGCACCGGCGAGGCCCGCGGTCAGCCGGGAGCGCCGGCCGGCGGTGACCAACCGGCGCAGCCGGCTCGGGCGGGCCGCCGGCGAGCGCACGCCGGCGTCCCGGACGGCGGCCATCGCCACCAGCCGCTGCCGGGCCGCGCGGCGGAACCCCTCGTCGACGGCCGGGACCAGGTCGGTGCCGGCGAGGTCGGTGGACAGGGTCGCGAGCCGGGTGAGCACCAGCGCCTCGCGGTCGAGGGGGGCGCCCGGGGCGTCGTCCTGCCGGACCGTCACCGCGCACCTCCCGCCGTCGTCCCCGGGTCCCGCCGTCCGGGACTCCCCGGCCGGTCAAACGAGGACCGGACCAAAGGCGTTACGCGGTTCCTGCGAGCACGTCCCGGTGGACGGGGTATCGGCAGCCGTCGGCCTGCGCCGGCACGGGTGCCGGCGTGGCGCCGGTCACTGCAGGCCCTCGGGCAGCAGGGTGGCCAGCCGACGGACGGCGCGGTGCTGCAGCGCCTTGACCGCGCCCTCCTTCTTGCCCATCGCGGCCGCGGTCTCGGCCACCGACAGCCCCTGCAGGAAGCGCAGGACGATGCACTCGCGCTGGTCGCCGGACAGCCGCTGCACCCCGGCCAGCAGCACCTCGTTGGTCAGCCCCTGCAGCACGGCGTCCTCGGGGCCGTCGGTGGCGCGATCAGCGTCCCGCATGTCGGCGGTGCTGACCTCCAGCCGGTACCGGCTGCTCTTCACGTGGTCGAGCACGATGTTGCGCGCGATGGTGATCAGCCAGGCGCCCACGTCGCGGCCCTGGAAGGTCAGCGAGTCGATCCGCCGCAGCGCCCGCACGAACGTCTCGCTGGTGAAGTCCTCGGCGGTGGCCCGGTCGCCGACCCGGTGCACGAGGAACCGGAACACGACGTCGACGTACCGGTCGTAGAGCTGCCCGAAGCCCTCCGCGTCGCCGGCCTGCGCGCGGCGCACCAGCTCCCAGACCTCGACGTCGGCACCGGCGGGGGCGGGCGGGTCGGCGGGCGGCCCGGCGGCGGGCTGGGGCCCCCGGAGCGGCGCCGGGGACGAGGTGGGCTCGGGAGGGGCGGACCGCGGGGAGGGGACCGGCCCTGCCAGGGCCTGCCCGGGCGCAGGCCGGGGCAGCGGCCGGGGGCGGGTCATGCCGGGTCGACCTCCCTTCCGCCCCACCGGCCGACCTCGCGGGCCACGACCAGCGCGCCCGCTGGCTGCGGCGCGAGGTCCATGGTGACAACATCGTGCCGCCGCGTCCACGCGGCGTCGCCGGCAGACCGTCCGGCGGCCGCCCCTTCGACCTGCGGAGGTCCTGGTGCCCGCTGCAGCCCGCCCTGCGGAGCCGGCCCGCACGCTCGCCGAGGTGGTGCGCATCACGGCGGCGCGGGCCGGGGACGCGCCCGCGCTGGTGCACCGCGACCGGCGGCTGTCCTGGGCCGAGGTCGACGCGCTGCTCGACCGCGCCGCCGCCGGGTACGCGGCAGCCGGCCTGGGCGCCGGCGACCGGGTGGCCGTGCAGCTGCCCAACTCGCTGGACTGGGTGGTCGCGGTGCTCGGGGCGCTGCGGGCCGGGCTGGTCGTCGTCCCGGTGAACACCGCGTACACCGACCCGGAGGTCGAGCACCTGCTCGCCGACTCCGGTGCCCGGCTGCTGGTGACCGCCGCGGAGCGCGCCGAGCTGGCCGGCGTGCCGGTGCTCGCCGGCCCGCCGTCCGCCGACGGCGCACCGCCCGAGGTGCCGGCCGACCCCTCGTCGCTCGCCCTGCTGGCCTACACGTCCGGCACCACCGGCCGGCCGCGCGGCGCGATGCTCACCCACGGGGCGCTGCTGGCCAACGAGCAGCAGCTGCTGGCGCTGGACCCGCCGCCGGTGCGCGCCGGCGACCGGGTGCTGGTCGTGCTGCCGCTGTTCCACGTCTACGGCTTCACCGCCGGCTGGGGCCTGGTCGCGGCCACCGGCGCCTGCGCGGTGCTGGTCGACGAGTTCGACCCGGCCGGAACGCTGCGGCTGATGGCCGAGGAGGACGTCACCGCCGTCCCCGGTGCCCCGCCGATGTACGCCGCGTGGCTCGCGCTGGCCGACGCCGCCGGCAGCGACGCCGAGCTGCGCCGCGGGTTCGCCGCCGTGCGCACCGCCAGCTCCGGGGCGGCGCCGCTGCCCGCCGAGGTGTCCCGCGGCATGCGGGAGCGGGCCGCGGTCACGATCTGGGAGGGCTACGGGCTCACCGAGGCCGGCCCCGTGCTGGCCAGCACGCTCGCCTCCGGCCGGCCCAAGCCGGAGTGCATCGGCGGTCCGCTGCCCGGTGTGGAGCTCGCGCTGCGCGACACCGCCGGTGGCCCGGCCGCCGCCGACGACCCGGGCAGCCGGGTGCGCGAGGACCGCTTCGGCGACCCGTACGGCGACGACGACCCGGACGCCGCCGGCGAGGTCTGCGCGCGCGGTCCGAACCTGTTCTCCGGGTACTGGCCCGACGGCGCCGACGGCCCGGACGCCGACGGCTGGCTGCTCACCGGTGACATCGCCTGGCGGGACGGCGACGGCGACCTGCACCTGGTCGACCGGCGCCGGGACCTCGTCCTGGTCAGCGGCTTCAACGTCTACCCGGGCGAGGTCGAGCGGGTGCTCGAGGAGCACCCGCAGGTCGTGGAGGCGGCGGCCATCGGCGTGCCCGACCCGCGCACCGGCGAGGCGGTGCACGCCGTCGTCGTCCGCGCGCCCGGCGCGGAGCTCACCGAGGACGGGCTGCGCGCCCACGCCGCGACCTCGCTGGCCCGGTTCAAGGTGCCGGTCGCGGTGCACTTCGTCCCCGAGCTGCCGCACTCGCTGGCCGGCAAGGTCAGCCGTGCCCGGCTGCGCGAGCTCGGGCTGGAACGGATCGCCGGTGCGGCGGCGGAGGAGGCCGGCCGTGCCTGACCTGCAGCTGCTGACCCGGGTGGGCTGCCACCTGTGCGAGGTCGCCGAGGAGACGCTCACCCGGATCGCCGGGGAGGCCGGGACGACGCCCCGGCTGGTCGACGTCGACTCCGACGACGAGCTGCGGGCGGAGTACGGCGACCGGGTGCCGGTGGTGCTGCTCGACGGGCGCGAGCACAGCTACTTCACCGTCGACGTGCCCCGGCTGCGGCGCGACCTCGGGCTCGGCTGAGCGGCCGATCCGCTCGGGTGGTCCCCCGTCGGGGGGTCGGTTACGGTGGCGTCGGCCACAGCACGTCGCGGTGACCTGCGCTGATGCCCTCAGCGACTTTGTTCCTGCCTTCACAAGCGGTTACCGTGAGGTGGCCGGGCGCTGGAGCGCCCGTGTCCCCGAAGGAACTCGTCCCTGAACGCCTCCCGACCGTCCCCGGCGCCGCCGCTGCCGGTCGGAGCTCTTGTGGAGCCTGCCCGTGACCCAGTCGCGGCCCCGGATCGTCCCGGAGGCCACCGTCGCCCGGTTGGCCGTGTACCTGCGGGTGCTGGCCGGCCTCGCCGACGGCGGCCGCACCCACGTCTCCTCCGGTGAGCTCGCCGCCGCGGCCGGGGTCAACCCGGCCGGCCTGCGCAAGGACCTGTCCTACCTCGGCCCGTGCGGCGTGCGCGGCGTCGGCTACTCCGTCGCCGGGCTGCGGCAGCGGCTGACCGACACCCTCGGCGCGGCCCGGTCGCGGCCGTGCGTGCTGGTCGGGGCCGGCCGGCTGGGCTCGGCGCTGGCCGACTACGCGGGCTTCGCCAGCCGGGGGTTCGAGTTCGTCGGCCTGCTGGACGCCGACCCGGCGCGCGTCGGCGCGCAGGTGGGCGGCCACACGGTCCGCCCGGTCGACGACCTGGAGGCCGTCGTCGCCGCGACCCAGGCCTCCATCGGGGTCATCACGACACCGGCCGAGGTGGCGCAGTCGGTCTGCGACCGGCTCGTCGCGGCCGGGGTGAGGAGCATCTTGAACTTCGCGCCGGTGGCGTTGTCCGTGCCTGCGGGCGTCGACGTCCGCAAGGTCGACCTGTCCGTGGAGCTGCAGGTGCTGTCCTTCCTGGAGCAGCAGCGCGACGACTCCCCGCCGGCCGCCCCGACCTCCGGCCCGGTGCGCGCGGCCGTGGCGGCGGGGGCGGCCCGGTGAGCCTGCTCGCGGTGGGCATCAGCCACCAGACCGCGCCGGTCTCCCTGCTGGAGCAGGTGAGCATGAACGGCGACGACAAGGTCAAGACGCTGCACGAGCTGGTCGACAGCGACCACGTCTCGGAGGCCATCGTGCTGGCCACCTGCAACCGCATCGAGGTCTTCGCCGAGGTCGACCGCTTCCACGGCGGGCTCACCGACGTCAGCCGGGTGCTCGCCCGGCACGCCGGCGCCACGGTCGAGGAGCTCTCCCCGTACGTCACCGTCTACTACGAGGACCAGGCGATCGGGCACCTGTGCACCGTCGCCGCGGGTCTGGACTCGATGGTCGTCGGCGAGACGCAGGTGCTCGGCCAGCTGCGCGCCGCCTACGCGCTCGCCCAGGAGGAGGGCACGGTCGGCCGCGAGCTGCACCCGATCGCCCAGCGGGCGCTGCGCGTGGGCAAGCGGGTCCACTCCGAGACCGGCATCGACAGGGCCGGCGCCTCGCTGGTGTCGGTCGCCCTCGACCGAGCCACGGCTGTCGTCGGCGACCTGGCCGGCCGCCCCGTGCTCGTCGTCGGCGCGGGCTCGATGGGCGCGCTGGCCGCCACCACCCTCGCCCGCCGCGGCGCGGAGGTCACGGTGAGCAGCCGGACGCCGGCCAGCGCCGCCCGGCTCGCCGAGACCGTGGGCGGCCGGGCCGCCGACCTCGAGCGGTTGCCCGAGGAGCTGGTCGCCGCCGACGTGCTGGTCACCTGCACCGGCGCCACCGGCACCGTGATCGGCACCGACGTGGTCGGCGCGGCCCTCGCCGCCCGGGGCGACCGGCCGCTGGTGGTCGTCGACCTGGCGCTGCCCCGCGACGTGGAGCCCGCCGTCGCCGCGCTGCCCGGCGTGCACGTCGTCGACCTGGCGATGCTGCAGGGGGAGCGCGTCGCCAACGACGGCCGGCCGGTCGCCGGCTCCGTCGCCGCCGACGACATCGCGGCCGCGCACGCCCTGGTCGAGCTGGAGACCTCGCTGCTGCGCGCCGAGCGCCAGGCCGCCGCGGTGGCACCGACGGTGTCGGCGCTGCGCAGCCAGGCCGCCGAGGTCGTCGACGCCGAGCTGCTGCGGCTGTCGACCCGGCTGCCCGACCTGGACGCCAAGGCCCGCAGCGAGATCGCCCGCACCGTGCGCCGCGTCGTCGACAAGCTGCTGCACGAGCCCACCGTGCGGGTGAAGGAGCTGGCCGCCGCCCCCGGCGGCACCGACTACGCGGACGCGCTGCGCGCGCTGTTCGGGCTGGCCCTGGACTCCGGGGTGGACGCCGAGACCGGTGCCCTGTCGCAGGCGGTCGCCGTCCCCACCGAGGGCAGGGTCGGCACGCCGCTGGCGCAGATCCCGGGGGCCGTCGAATGACCACGACGACCGGCACGCTGCGGCTGGGCACCCGGGCCAGCCAGCTGGCGCTCACCCAGTCCCAGCACGTCGCCGACGCGCTGACCGCCGCCACCGGCCGCCCGGTCGAGCTGGTGCACGTGCGCACCGAGGGCGACCGCTCCAGCGCCGCGATCGCCCAGCTCGGCGGCACCGGCGTGTTCGTCACCGCGCTGCGCGAGGCGCTGCTCGACGGCACCGTCGACCTCGCCGTGCACAGCTACAAGGACCTGCCGACCGCGCCGGCCCCGGGGCTGGCGCTCGCCGCGGTCCCGCCCCGCGAGGACCCGCGCGACGTGCTCGTCGCCCGCGACCGGCTCACCCTCGGCGAGCTGCCGTCCGGGGCGAAGGTCGGCACCGGGGCCCCGCGGCGGATGGCGCAGCTGCGCGCGCTCGGCCTCGGGCTGGACGTCGTCCCGATCCGCGGCAACATCGACAGCCGGATGGCCCGCGTCGTCCCCGGCGACCTCGACGCGGTCGTGCTCGCCCGCGCCGGGCTGTCCCGCATCGGCCGGCTGGCCGTCGTCACCGAGGTGCTCGACCCGCTGCAGGTGCTGCCGGCCCCCGCGCAGGGCGCGCTCGCCGTCGAGTGCCGCGCGGACGACACCGGCGTGCGCG
Source organism: Modestobacter sp. NPDC049651 (assembly GCF_040659695.1). NCBI lineage: Bacteria > Bacillati > Actinomycetota > Actinomycetes > Geodermatophilales > Geodermatophilaceae > Modestobacter > Modestobacter sp. NPDC049651. The sequence goes on along the minus strand of NZ_JBFAOG010000001.1, from coordinate 96,562 downwards.
AGCTGCTGGCCGCGCTCGAGGACCCGGCGGCCCGGGCCTGCGTGGCCGCCGAACGGGCGGTGCTCGCCGCCCTGGAGGCCGGCTGCAGCGCGCCGGTCGCCGCCTACGCCGAGCTCGCCGAGGGGGACGACGGCGTCGCCGAGCTGTACCTGCGGGCCTCGGTCACCGCGATCGACGGCAGCGACGCCGTCCGCGGCTCGCTCACCGGGCCGGCCACCGAGCCCGAGGTGCTCGGCCGGGCGCTCGCCGCCGACCTGCTCGACCGCGGCGCCGCCGAGCTCATGGCGGTCCGGCCGTGACCGCCACCCCGCGCCTCGTCGGCGCACACCCCACAGACCCCGCACAACCAGACAACCCCTCCGGGGGCAGGAACAGGAGCACGCGATGACGCGCTCACGCAAGCAGAACGGCACCTCGAACCCCCGCGTGGTGTTCGTCGGCGCGGGTCCCGGTGACCCCGAGCTGCTCACCGCCCGTGCCACGGCCGCGCTGGCCGCGGCCGATGTGGTGCACGCCGACCCGGACGTCGCGCCGGCGCTGCTGGACGCCGTCCGGGCCGCGCAGGCCGACCTCGAGGTGACCACGGTCGCCGGTGAGCCGGCCGACCTGGCCAAGGGCGCGGTCGCCGCGGCCAAGACCGGCCAGGTCGTCGTCCGGCTGGTCGCCGGTGACCCGTTCACCGGTGACGCGGTCGTCAAGGAGGTGCTGGCGGTCACCCGCACCAGCGTCCCGTTCGACGTGGTGCCCGGTGTCGCGCTCGGCACCGCCGTCCCCGAGTACGCGGGCGTCGCCATCGGCGGCACCTCGCTGCAGGCCGACCTGCGCGCCGGCAGCGACTCCCCGGCCGACCCGGCCGCCCTCGCCGCCGCCGCGGCGAGCACCGGCGCCACCCTGGTGCTGCAGGCCACTGCCGAGCAGCTGCCGACCGCGGCGACCGGCCTGCTCGAGGGCGGCATGTCCGGCAACACCCCGGTGGTCGTCACCGTCGAGGGCTCGGGCACCGCGCAGAAGAGCGTCGCGGCCAAGCTCTCCGCCGTCGCGGAGAAGAACGCCGGCCTGGACTCCTTCGCCGGCCCGGTCGTGGTGACCGTCGGCGCGGCCGTCGACAAGCGCGCCAAGCTCTCCTGGTGGGAGAGCCGCCCGCTGTTCGGCTGGCGGGTGCTGGTGCCGCGCACCAAGGAGCAGGCCGGCGACATGAGCGAGCGGCTGCGTGCCTACGGCGCCGTCCCGGTCGAGGTGCCGACCATCGCCGTCGAGCCGCCGCGCAGCCCCGCGCAGATGGACCGCGCCATCAAGGGCCTGGTCACCGGCCGCTACGGCTGGATCGTGTTCACCTCCACCAACGCCGTCCGCGCGGTGAAGGAGAAGTTCGCCGAGCTGGGCCTCGACGCCCGCGCGTTCGCCGGCGTGAAGGTGGCCTGCGTCGGGGAGCAGACCGCGCAGGCGGTCCGCGAGTTCGGCATCGTGCCGGAGCTGGTGCCCACCGGCGAGCAGTCCAGCGAGGGCCTGCTGGCCGACTTCCCGCCCTACGACGACGTCTTCGACCCGATCGACCGGGTGCTGCTGCCCCGCGCCGACATCGCGACCGAGACCCTCGCCGCCGGGCTCAAGGAGCGCGGCTGGGAGATCGACGACGTGACCGCCTACCGCACCGTCCGCGCGGCCCCGCCGGCCGCGTCGGTCCGCGAGGCGATCAAGGGCGGCGGTTTCGACGCGGTGTGCTTCACCTCGTCGAGCACGGTGCGCAACCTGGTCGGCATCGCCGGCAAGCCGCACGCCAAGACCGTCGTCGCGGTGATCGGCCCGGCCACGTCGGCCAGCGCCACCGAGTTCGGCCTGCGCGTCGACGTCCAGCCGGAGACCGCGGCCGTCGGCCCGCTGGTCGACGCGCTGGCCGAGTTCGCCCGCGCCCGCCGCGCGGAGGCCGAGGAGGCCGCCAAGTGACCGCGGAGCCCGACGTACTGACGGCCGGCGGCGCCAACCCGGGCTTCGCCCGGGGCCGCCGGCTCCGCTCCACCCCGGCGATGCGCCGCTGGACGGCGCAGACCCGGCTGGCCCCGGCCGACCTGGTGCTGCCCGTCTTCGTCAAGGAGGGCATCGCCGAGCCGCAGCCGATCAGCTCGATGCCCGGCGTCGTGCAGCACAGCCAGGAGTCGCTGCGGAAGGCCGCCGCCGAGGCGGCCGAGGCCGGGATCAGCGGGCTGATGCTGTTCGGCATCCCGGCGGAGAAGGACCCGGTCGGCTCGCAGGCCGATGCCGCCGACGGCGTGGTCAACGCCGCGCTGCAGCAGCTGCGCAGCGACCTCGGCGACGAGCTGGTGCTGATGGCCGACCTGTGCCTGTGCGAGTACACCGACCACGGGCACTGCGGGGTCGTCACCCCGGCGGGGGTCGTGGACAACGACCCCACGCTGGACCGGTACGCGGCGGTCGCGATCGCCCAGGCCCAGGCCGGCGCCCACGTGATCGCCCCCAGCGGGATGATGGACGGCCAGGTCCGGGCGATCCGGGCCGGGCTGGACAGCGCCGCGTACACCGAGACGCCGATCCTGGCCTACGCCGCCAAGTACGCGTCCGGCTTCTACGGGCCGTTCCGGGAGGCCGCCGAGGGGGCGCCGCAGTTCGGCGACCGCTCGACCTACCAGATGGACCCGCCGAACGCCGACGAGGCGCTGCGCGAGGTTGCGCAGGACCTCGCCGAGGGCGCGGACGCCGTCATGGTCAAGCCCGCGCTGCCCTACCTGGACATCGTCCGGCAGGTCGCCGACGCGGTGGACGTGCCGGTGAGCGCGTACCAGGTCAGCGGCGAGTACGCGATGGTCGAGGCCGCCGCGGCGCACGGCTGGGTGGACCGCCGGCGGGCCGTCCTGGAGACCCTCACCGCCATCCGGCGGGCCGGGGCCGGCTCGGTGCTCACCTACTGGGCGGTCGAGGCCGCCCGCTGGCTGCGCTGAGCACGGCGCACCTCCGTCCATGACCGACGACCCCTCGGACCCGGCCTACGTCGAGCCCGGGGGGTCGTGGCGGTCGTTCTGGCTGGTCGCCGCCGCGCTGGCGGTGCTCGCCGTCCTCGCGGCCGTGCTGCCCGGGCCCGACCTGCCCGCCCTGGGCTGGGCGCTCGCCGCGGTCGTCGTCCTCGGCGTGGTCGCCGGCGGTTGCCTGTCCGCGCGCCGGGTCTGGACCGTCCGGGTGGCCGGCCGCGGCCCGGACGCCGCGCTCACCGTCGGCCGCGAGCGGCTGCCGCTGGCCGACGTCGACGCCGTCCACCTGCGGGCCGTCGCCGCCGGCACCGCCGGGGTGGACGCCGGGGCGCCGGTGCTCGGCGGCGGCTGGTCGGTGCCGCAGGGCCGCACCGGGCTGCCGCTGCGGCGCGCCGACGGGCGCACCGTGCTCGTGCCCACCCGCTCCCCGCGCGAGCTGACGAGGGTGATCCTCGCCGCTCATCCGGCCGGGGGCGCGGGTTCCACAGACTCACCTGGGAGAGTGGACGCGTGACGTCGCCGTACCCCTACGAGGCGCCGGTCTCGGCGCAGCTGTTCGAGCAGGCCCAGGGGGTGATCCCCGGCGGCGTGAACTCCCCGGTGCGGGCGTTCCGGGCCGTCGGCGGCACCCCGCGGTTCATGGCCTCCGGCGCCGGCCCCTGGCTGACCGACGTCGACGGCCGCCGGTACGTCGACCTCGTCGCGTCGTGGGGGCCGATGATCCTCGGCCACGCCCACCCCGAGGTCGTCGCCGCCGTCACCGAGGCCGCCCGCCGGGGGTTCACCTTCGGCACGCCCACCGCCGGCGAGGCCGAGCTGGCCCAGGAGATCGTCGACCGGATGCCCCCGGTCCAGCAGGTCCGGCTGGTCAACTCCGGCACCGAGGCCGTGCTCTCGGCCGTCCGGCTGGCCCGCGGGGTCACCGGCCGGCCGCTGGTGGTCAAGTTCGCCGGCTGCTACCACGGCCACGTCGACGCGCTGCTCGCCTCGGCCGGCTCCGGCGTCGCGACCCTCGGGCTGCCCGACACCCCCGGCGTCACCACCGGCGCGGCCGCCGACACGATCGTGCTGCCCTACAACGACGTCGCCGCCGTCGAGGCCGTCTTCGCCGAGCGCGGCGACCGGATCGCCTGCGTGATCACCGAGGCCGCGGCCGGCAACATGGGCGTCGTCCCGCCGCTGGACGGGTTCAACGGCCACCTGCGCCGGATCACCGCCGCGGCCGGCGCGCTGCTGGTCGTCGACGAGGTGATGACCGGCTTCCGGGTGAGCCGCTCCGGCTGGTACGGGGTCGACCCGGTCGACGCCGACCTGTTCACCTTCGGCAAGGTCATGGGCGGCGGCATGCCGGCCGCGGCGTTCGGCGGCCGCGCCGAGGTCATGCAGCAGCTGGCGCCGGCCGGCCCGGTCTACCAGGCCGGCACGCTGGCCGGGAACCCGGTCGCGGTGGCCGCCGGCCTGGCCACGCTGCGGCTGTGCACCGACGAGGTCTACGCCCGCTGCGACGAGGTGGCCGCGACCCTGCGCGGCGCGGCCAGCGCCGCGCTGTTCGGCGCCGGCGTGCCGCACCGGGTGCAGCAGGCCGGGTCGATGTTCTCGGTGTTCTTCGTGCCCGACGAGCGCCCGGTGCGCGACTACGACGACGCCCGAACCCAGGACACCGCCGCGCACACCGCCTTCTTCCACGCGATGCTCGCCCGGGGCGTGTACCTGCCGCCGTCGGCCTACGAGGCCTGGTTCGTCAGCGCCGCGCTGGACGACGAGGCCGTCGAGCGGGTGCTCGCCGCGCTGCCCGCCGCGGCGCAGGCCGCGGCCGCCGCGGCCGGGGGCCGGCAGGACCCGGAGTCCAACGACGCCCTGGAGCTGCAGCCGTGAGCGGACAGGACCGTGAGCACCGCAGCGAGGAACGAGCGAGGAGCGGAGCGGTCCGCGGGAGCGAACCGTCAGACGCCGTGAGCGACAGCGAGCGCACCGTCGTGCACGTGCTGCGGCACGGCGAGGTGTTCAACCCCACCGGTGTGCTCTACGGCCGGATCCCCGGCTACCGGTTGTCCGACGCCGGGGAGGAGATGGCCCGCAAGGCCGCCGCCTGGTTCGCCGGCTCCGACGTCACCCACCTGGTGTCCAGCCCGCTCGAGCGCGCTCAGCAGACCGCGGCGCCGCTGGCCGAGGAGCTGGGTCTGGAGATCGCCACCGACGACCGGCTGATCGAGGCCGGCAACGCGTTCGAGGGCAAGAAGTTCGGCTTCGGCGACGGCGCGCTCAAGCACCCCAGCGCCTGGTGGCTGCTGCGCAACCCGTGGACGCCGTCCTGGGGCGAGCCCTACCGGGAGATCGCCGCCCGGATGGTCTCGGCGGTCGCCACCGCCCGGGACGCCGCCCGCGGGCACGCCGCGATCTGCGTCAGCCACCAGCTGCCGATCTGGACGCTGCGGCTGCACCTGGAGAACCGCAGCTACCTGCACGACCCGCGCCGCCGGCAGTGCGCGCTGGCCAGCGTCACCTCCTTCACCTGGGACGGCGACCACCTCGTCGGCATCGACTACAGCGAGCCGGCGGGGCCCAACCCGCCCGGGGCGGTGCCCGGTGCGTAGGGGCCTGCTCGGCGCGCTGGCCGCGGCCGCGCTGCTGCTCACCGGCTGCAGCACCGGCGCCAGCGCGGTGGACGTCGACAACGGCGGGCAGTTCCGCTTCGTCGAGGGCACCCCGGCCGGCCAGGTGATCCCGGCCGGTGAGCGGAAGAGCGCGCCGACGTTCTCCGGCACGCTGCTGGACGGCTCGGACTTCTCCTCGACGGCGCTGGCCGGCGACGTCGCGGTGCTCAACTTCTGGGGTTCCTGGTGCGCGCCCTGCCGGGTCGAGACGCCGCAGTTCCAGGAGGTCTACGCGGAGGTGCAGAGCTCCGGCGTCCAGTTCCTGGGGCTGAACGTCAAGGAGACGAACAAGCAGTTCGCGAACGCCTTCGTGGAGAGCAAGGGCATCACCTTCCCCTCGGTGTACGACCCGAAGGGCCAGGTGGCGCTGGCGTTCCGGGACTACCCGGCGACGGCGATCCCGTCGACGATCGTGCTCGACCGCAAGGGCCGGGTCGCCGCGGTGTACACCGGTGAGGTGCGCCAGGAGGACCTGCGCGCTGTCCTCGACGACGTGCTGAAGGAGGCCTGAGCCGTGGGGGAGACGTTCTCCGCGGCCGTCACCGACGGTCCGCTGGTGGTCGCGGCGCTGGTCGCCGCCCTGGTCGGGCTGGTCAGCTTCGCCTCGCCCTGCGTGCTCCCCCTGGTGCCCGGCTACCTCTCCTACGTGGGCGGCCTGGCCGGGACCGGCGCGGCCACGGTCCCGGCCCCCGCTCCGGCCGGCGGGGGCGCAGGCGTGGGTGGGGGCACCGCCACGGCCGTGCGCACCGCCGCGGCCGACGAGCGCTCGGCGCGCGGTCGGATGGTGCTCGGCGCGCTGCTGTTCGTGCTGGGCTTCACCGTCGTCTTCGTCGCCGCCGGCACCGCGTTCGGCGGGCTCGGCCGGCTGCTCGTGCAGTACTCCGACCTGCTCACCCGGGTGCTCGGCGTGGTCGTCATCGTCGTCGGCCTGGGCTTCCTCGGCTGGCTGCCGTTCCTGCAGCGCACCGGCCGGCTCACCGCCCGCCCGTCGGCCGGGCTGGCCGGCGCCCCGCTGCTGGGCGTCGTGTTCGGCCTCGGCTGGACGCCGTGCCTGGGGCCGACGCTGTCCGCCGTGCTCACCCTGAGCTTCTCGCAGGGCACCGCCGGGCGCGGGGCGCTGCTCGCCGTCGCCTACTGCGTGGGGCTCGGGCTGCCGTTCGTGCTGGTGGCCGTCGGTGCCCGCTGGGCGGTCGGCGCCACCACCTTCCTGCGCCGGCACGCCCGCGCGGTGACCCGGGTCGGTGGCGCCGTCCTGCTGCTCATCGGCGTCCTGCAGGTCACCGGCGCGTGGACCGGGATGATGCAGCTGATGCAGGGCTGGCTGGCCACCACCGGTCTGGGGGCCGACCTGTGACCACCACCGCCCCGCCGCGGCCCACGGCCGCGCCGACCCCGCCGTCGCGCCCGTCGCCGGGCCGCCGCGCCTGGGGCTTCCTCCTGCGCTGGTGGCGCCGGCTCACCGCGATGCGCACCGCCCTGGTGCTGCTGTTCCTGCTCGCGCTGGCCGCCATCCCCGGCTCGCTGCTGCCGCAGCGGTCGCTGTCGCAGAACAACGTCCGGCAGTACTTCAGCGACCACGCGACGCTCGCGCCGGTGCTGGACAAGCTCTACCTGTTCGACGTCTTCAGCTCGCCGTGGTTCGCCGCGATCTACCTGCTGCTGTTCATCTCGCTGATCGGCTGCGTCGTGCCGCGGGCGATCGAGCACGGCCGCGCGCTGTTCACCCCGCCGCCGCCCGCGCCCCGCCACCTGCACCGGCTGCCGGAGTCGGCCACCGTCGACACCGCGCTGGCCGGCCCGGCCGCGCTGGACGTGGTCGAGGAGGAGCTGCGGGTCCGCCGGTACCGGGTGTCCCGGCGGGTCGGCAAGCACGGCCCCGAGGTGTCGGCGGAGAAGGGCTACCTCAAGGAGACCGGGAACGTCGTCTTCCACCTGTCGCTGCTGGCGCTGCTGGTCAGCCTGGCCGGCGGGAAGCTCTGGGGCTACGAGGGCAGCATCCTGGTGACCGAGGGCCAGGGCTTCTGCAACACCTTCCAGCAGTACGACACCTACTCGGCCGGCCCGCTGGTGTCGCAGAGCGACCTCACCCCGCTGTGCGTGGACCTGAAGGACTTCCGGGCCGACTACGAGAGCAACGGGACGGCGGCCTCCTACGAGTCGTCGATCGACTACGGCCTCAACGGCGAGCCGACCCGCGACACCACGATCGGCGTCAACCACCCGCTGCGCTACCAGGGCGACCGGGTCTACGTGACCGGTCACGGGTTCAGCCCGGTGTTCAGCGTGCAGCTGCCCGACGGCACCCGGTTCACCGACGTCTCCGCGCCGTTCCTGCCCACCGACACCGGCACGATGTCCAGCGAGGGCGCGCTCAAGCTGCCCGACCTCGGCGCCGACCAGACCGACCAGCTCGCGCTGCAGGGCTTCTTCGCGCCCACCGGCGTCATCCGGGACGGCGTGCTGACCTCGGTCGACCCGCGCCCGCTGGACCCCCAGGTCGCGCTGTTCGTCTACCGCGGCTACCTCGGGCTGGACTCCGGCCTGCCGCAGTCGGTGTACTCGCTGGACCAGACCCAGATCGACCGCGACCTGCTCACCAAGGTCGGCGCCGCCAACCTCGGCGTCGGCGACTCGACCACGCTGGACGACGGGACGGTCGTCACGTTCTCCGGCGTCAAGGAGTACGCGGCGATGCAGGTCTCCCACGACCCCGGGCAGGTCTACGTGCTGGGCGCGGCGATCGCCGTCCTGGCCGGTCTGCTCGGGATGCTGCTGGTCCGCCGCGAGCGGGTGTTCGCCCGTGTCGCGGACGCCCCCGACGGCCGGGGTACCGTGCTCTCGATCGGCTCGCTGACCCGGGGGAGCGCGGAGACCGGGCCCCGGTTCACCGCACTGACCGACGACGTGCGGACGGCGCTGGCCGCCCGCGCCGACCGGACACCGAGCACCCCGCCGGCCGACGCCGACGGCCCGCTCCCGGATGGGAAGGCACCTCCCTCGTGACCGACGAGACCCTCGCACGGCTGTCCGACCACCTGTTCACCGTGAGCGTCGTGCTCTACACGCTCGCGACGGTGGCCTTCTGCGCCGAGCTCGCGTTCGGCCGCGCCCCGGCGCGCAGCCGCGAGCTGGTCGGTGCCGGTGGCCCGCCGGTGACCGCCCCGGACGGCGAGCCCGCCGAGCCGGTCAGGGCCCGCCGGCTCGGCGCCGTCGCGATGGCGCTCACCGTGCTGGGCATCGCCACCCACGCCGCGGTGATGGTGACCCGCGGGCTGGCCGTGGACCGGCTGCCCTGGGGCAACATGTACGAGTTCGCCACCGCGGTCGTGCTGGTCGGTGTGGTCGCCTACGCCGTGCTCGCCTTCCGGGCGCCGGCGCTGCGGCACATCGGCGCGTTCGTGCTCGGCCCGGTCGTGGTCTCCATGGTGATGATCGGGCTGTTCCTCTACACCGAGGCCGGTCCGCTCGTCGCGGCGCTGCGCTCCTGGTGGCTCGGCGTGCACGTGACCACGGCGACGCTGGGCTTCGGCATCTTCTTCCTCAGCGGCATCGCCAGCATGCTGTTCCTGGCCCGGGCGCGGCACGACGCGAAGGTGGCCGCCGGCGAGGCGCAGCCGACCTCGCTGCTCGACCGGCTGCCCAGCGCCGCGGCGCTGGACCGCGCCGCGCACCGCACCGCCGTCTTCGGCTTCCCGATCTGGACCTTCGCGGTCATCGCCGGCGCCATCTGGGCGGAGAGCGCGTGGGGCCGCTTCTGGGGCTGGGACCCCAAGGAGACCTGGGCGTTCATCGCCTGGGTCGTCTACGCCGCCTACCTGCACGCCCGCACCACCACCGGCTGGCGCGGCCGCCCGTCGGCGTGGATCAACGTGCTCGGCCTGGTCGTCATGGTCTTCAACCTGCTGTACGTGAACTTCGTGTCGACCGGCCTGCACAGCTACGCCGGGGTCAGCTGAGGCGACGGTTCACCCTGGGGCACCACCGGACGGGGCACCTGACCGTTCGGTGGAACCAGCGTGGTCCGGGAGGCGACACGCGTGCCATCCTGGGCGCATGACACGTGGGACCGGGGGCCGGTGACCGTGGGCAGGCACGCGGCGGACGACGACGCGACGGTCCACCCGTTGGTCGCAGCGGCGCTCGAGCGCCGGGCACCCGAGGCCGGCGACGCGCTCCCGCGGCACGGGCAGCTCGCCGTCGCGGGGCAGGCTGTCGCAGAGCACTCGGTCGCTGAGCACCCTGTCGCCGAGCACGAGGAGGGCCCGCTCGGCTGGCCCGGTGAGCCCGGTGACGGCACCGGCCTCGGCTGGCCCGCCGACACCCGCCCGGCGGCCCCCGCCGACGAGGCGGTCGGCGTCCTCACCGCGGAGCCCGCGGCCCGCCGGCGCGGCTGGCGCCGCCTCTTCCGCGCGGCCTGAGAGAGGACCCCGCCCTCCTCACCCCTCGCCGGCTCGGGAGGAGCCTCGGGGCGGGGCCGTCACGGGCCGGCGTGAGTCGGCCTACCTGGCGTTCAGCTGGCGGCGCCGTCGTCGCGCGGAGTCCAGCGGTCCAGCGAGCGGAGGAACTCCGGGTCGTCGTCCGGGGCGACCGGACGGGCCGGGGGCTGCCGCCGGACCTGCCGGGGCGGACGCCGCCGCGCTGCTCCCCGGGCGCCGTCCTGCCCGGACCCGGCGCGCACCACCAGCACGATCACGGCCGCCGCGACGACCACCAGCACCAGGAAGCCCATCGGCCCACACCCCCTCGTCGGCCCCCAGCGTACGTCGGCGGGGGATACTCGGGTCGGGAGAGCCGCCGTCCCGCCCGGGGTCGGGCGGGTCGGCACCGCGGGCCGCGTACGGCGGCCGGTGCACCCGGGAAGCCGGGGAACGGACAGACCGACGAGGACCGGAGGGCGTCATCGACGCGGTGGACGAGCAGCTGATCGCCCTGCTGCGCGAGAACGGGCGGGCCAGCTACGCGGAGCTCGCCCGGCAGGTCGGGCTGTCCGCGCCGTCGGTGCACGAGCGGGTCGGCAAGCTGGAGTCGGCCGGGGTCATCACCGGCTACCGCGCCGTCGTCGACCCGGCCACCCTCGGCCTGGGCGTGACCGCGCTGGTCGGGGTGATCGAGAGCGACTCGGTCGACGACACCAGCGTCGAGCAGGCGATGTCCGAGCTCTCGGCGGTCGAGGACTGCTGGCGGGTCGCCGGCAGCGAGGGCTACGTGGTGAAGATCCGGGTGGCCGACATCCCGGCACTCGAGGACACCATCAACGCGTTGAACCGGATCAGGGGCGTGGCGCGGACCCGCACCACCGTGGTCCTGAGCACGAAGTGGGAAGGACGTCATGGCTGAGCCGACATCTGGGCCGATCACCGGGCCGGCGACCGGGCCGACCGCCGGGGAGGTCCCGGCGCAGCCGGTGGGCCCGGCCGGCGGCCCCGCGAAGCCGCCGCCGCTGGCCGTCCCGGTGCTGCTGCTGACCGTCGGGCGGATCGTCGTCTTCGCGGCGCTGGTCTCGCTGCTGTGGGTGTGCGGGCTGGGGAGCTTCCCCGGCATCCTGTTCGGCCTGCTGCTGTCGATGCCGGTGAGCTACTTCCTGCTCCGGCCGCTGCGCGACCGGGTCACCGAGGCGATCGCGGCGCGCGCCACCCTCCGCACCACGCGCAAGGAGCAGCTGCGCGCCCAGCTCAGCGGCGAGGACGCCGGGGCCGCACCGCTCAGCTGAGCCGCACCGCCCGCAGCTTGTCCGGGGCGAGCACCAGGTCGACCCGGGTCACCCGGCCGCCGGTGACGGTCAGCGAGCCGACCAGGTACGGGCGGTCCCCGTCGAGCACCAGGAAGCCGGGCACCCCGTTCACCGGGGCGAGCACCAGCCGCTGACCGGGCTGCCAGCGGCCGGTGATGCCCAGCAGGAAGCGGGCCACCTTGTCCGCGCCGGTGACCGGGCGCCGGGCGGCGCTCACCACGCCGCCGCCGTCGCTGGTCAGGACGACGTCCGGGTCGAGGACGGCGAGCAGCCCGCCCAGGTCGCGGCCGGTGGCCGCACCCAGGAACGCCTCCAGCGCCGCCGCGTGCACCGCCGGGTCGACGGGGAACCGCGGCGCCCGGTCCGCCACGTGCGCCCGGGCGCGGGCGGCCAGCTGGCGGACGGCGGCCGGGCTGCGGCCCACCACCGCCGCGACCTCCGGGAACGGCACGCCGAACAGGTCGTGCAGCACCCACGCCGTGCGCTCCGCCGGGGTGAGCGACTCCAGCACGACCAGCAGCGCGAACCCGACCGACTCGTCGAGGGTGACCCGGTCGGCCGGGTCGGCGGCCGCCTCCACGAGCGGCTCGGGCAGCCACGGGCCGACGTACGTCTCCCGCCGCGCGCGGGCCGAGCGGAGCACGTCCAGGGCCCGCCGGGCCACCGCGACCACCGCCCAGCCCTCCACGTCGGCGACCGGGTCGCGGGCGTCGGCGTCGACCAGCCGCAGCCAGCAGTCGGAGACGACGTCCTCGGCCTCGGCGGCGCTGCCCAGCACCGCGTACGCGACCCGGACCAGCCGGGGCCGGGCCGCGGTCCAGGCGGCGGCGAGCTCGGCCTGCCGGCTCATGCGGCCACGGCGCCCAGGTGCTCGGCGAACGTGCGCCGTCCGGTGTCGTGGTCACCCTGCGGCAGCAGCGCACCGCCGGCGAGGGCGCGGCCGGTGGCGCCGGGCAGCCGCACGGGCAGGACCAGCCGGCGCTGGTGCCGGGCCCGCAGCTCGGCGCGGGCCATGTCGGCCACCTGCAGCTGCTCGGGGCCGGCGAGCTCCCGCGCGTACCCGGCCGGCGCGGTGGTGGCCAGCTCGGCCAGCCGGGCGGCGACCTCGCCGACCGCGACCGGCTGGCTCAGCATCCGCGGGAGGACGGCGACCGGCCCGCGGGAGGCGGCCAGCAGCTGCCCGGCGAACTCGAGGAACTGGGTGGTGCGCAGCACGGTCCACGGCACCGGGCCGCCGGTGACCAGCTCCTCCTGGCGGCGCTTGCCCACGTAGTAGCCGAGGTCGGCCCGGTCGACGCCGACGATCGACAGCACCAGCAGGTGCCCGACGCCGGCCCGCGCCGCGGCGGCGGTGAGCGTGGCCGCCGTGGTGCCGAAGAACTCGACGGCGGCGGCGCGGCGCATGGTGCCGACGTTGGTCACGTCGACGACCGTGTCGCAGCCGGCCAGCGCGTCGTCCAGCCCCTGCCCGGTGAGCAGGTCCACCCCGCGCGACCGGGCCAGCACCACCGTCTCGTGCCCGCCCTGCCGCAGCTCCTCGACCACCAGCCGCCCGGTCAGCCCGGTCCCGCCTGCCACTACCACCCGCATCGTGGGTGCTCCTCCCTGTCCGTTCCCGTCTTCCACCCGGAGGACGAGATCAGCGGCGGGAGTGTGACATCCCCCCGTCCCGCTTTCCCGCGAGAAAGCGGATCGGGTGGGGTCAGCTCAGGGCGAGGCCGACGCCGAGCAGGACGCCCATCGCCAGGGTGAGCTGGCCGGTGGCCTTGAGCGCGCCGATGAGCACCGGTCCGCGCCCGCCGCCGAGCACCGTGCGCACCGGCGGCACGGCCAGCGGCAGCGCGACCAGCGCGAGCAGCGCCCACGGCCGGGCCAGCCCGATCAGCACCACGACGACGAACGCGACGACCAGCAGCGCGGTGTAGGCGATCCGGGTGCGCTGCTCGCCGAGCAGCACGGCCAGGGTCCGCTTGCCGACGGCGGCGTCGCCGTGCACGTCGCGCAGGTTGTTGACCACCAGCAGCGCCACCGAGCACAGCCCGATCGGCACCGCGGCGGCGAACGCCAGCCCGTCCAGCGACTCCGTCTGGCCGAACGTCGTCCCGACGACCGCGACCAGGCCGAAGAAGACGAAGACGAACACCTCGCCCAGCGCCCGGTAGCCGTAGGGGATCGGCCCGCCGGTGTAGGTCCAGGCGGCGACGATCGACGCGGCGCCGACCGCGACCAGCCACCAGCTCGACACCGCGGCCAGCGCCAGCCCGGCCACACCGGCGACCGCGAAGGCGATCGCGGCGGCCACCAGCACCTGGCGGGGGCTGGCCGCGCCGGAGCCGACCAGCCGCATCGGGCCCACCCGGTCGGCGTCGGTGCCGCGCTTGCCGTCGGAGTAGTCGTTGGCGTAGTTGACCGCGACCTGCAGCGCCAGGGCGACCACGAGGGCGAGCAGCGCGGGGCCCAGCCGGAAGCCGTCGAGGGCCGCGGCGGCGCCGGTGCCGACGAAGACGGGCGCGAGCGCGGCGGGCAGCGTGCGGGGGCGGGCGCCCTCCAGCCACTGGGCGGGGGTCGCCATCAGTCGGTTTCTCCAAGCGTGCGAAGGACGGCCCGGCGGTCGGGCTTACCGGTGTGCAGGGTGGGGACGGCGTCGGTGAGGTGCAGCTGCTTCGGCGCCGCCGCGGCGCCGAGCCGCTCGGCGACCCAGGGCCGCAGCTCGGCCAGCTCGGGGGTGGCGCCGGGCGCGGGGACGACGACGGCGACCACCCGCTGCCCCCACTCCGGGTCGGGCAGCCCGGTGACCACGGCGTCGGCCACCGACGGGTGCTCGCGCAGCGCGGCCTCGACCGCTCCCGGCGCGACGTTGACCCCGCCGCTGATCAGCACGTCGTCCAGCCGGCCGGTGACGGTGAGCAGCCCGTCGGGGGAGAGCGAGCCGGCGTCCCGGGTGCGGAACCAGCCGTCCCTGAACGCCTCGGCGGTGGCGGCCGGGTCCAGGCGGTAGCCGTGCGCGAGCACCGGGCCGGCCAGCTCGACGCCGTCGCCCACCCGCCCACCGATGCCGTCACCCACCCGCCCACCGACGCCCTCGCCCACCCGCACCCGCACGCCGTCCAGCGGCCGCCCGTCGTAGACGCAGCCGCCGGCGGTCTCGCTCATCCCGTAGGTGGTGCGCACCTGCACGCCGACAGCCCGGGCCTCGGCGAGCAGCGCGGCGTCGGTGGCGGCACCACCGACCAGCACCCCGTCGAAGGCGGCGAGGGCGTCGGGGTCCTCGGTGAGGAAGCGGCGCAGCTGGGTCGGCACCACCGAGGCGTAGCGGCGGTCGCCGGCCGGCAGCCGGGCCAGCGCCGCGGCCAGCGGCTCGCCGCGCTCGAGCAGCACGGGCTCCCGGCCGGCCAGGGCGGTGCGCACCAGCACCTGCAGGCCGCCGACCGCCGAGGTGGGCAGCGACAGCAGCCAGCTGCCGGGGCCGCCGAGCCGGTCGAGGGTCGCGGTCGCCGAGGCGCGCAGCGCGGCGGCCGACAGCAGCACGCCCTTGCCGGCGCCGGTCGAGCCGGAGGTCACCACGACCAGGTCGGTGCCGGCCTCGAGCGGCTGGTCGGGGCGCAGCACGGAGCGGGCCGCGGCCGCGGGACCGTCGCCGGCCGGCAGCACGGCCAGCGGCGCGGCGCCGTCCAGGCAGGCGCGCAGCGCGGGCCAGACGGTGGTGAGCAGCGCCCGGGACTGCTCCGGCCCGGCCGGCGGGGCCGGGACGACGGTCAGCAACGCGGGCACGACTGCTCAGCGTAGTTGGGGGCGAACTAGGCTGCTGCCGTGATCGCACCGGCTGCTCCCGCCGGGGCCCCGCTCGAGGCGCACGTCTACCGCATCCCCATGCGCACCCGCTTCCGCGGGCTGGAGGTCCGTGACGGCGTGCTGGTCAGCGGCCCGGCCGGCTGGGGGGAGTTCTCCCCGTTCTGGGACTACGACGTGGCCGAGAGCCGCCGCTGGTGGGCCGCGGCCCGCGAGGCGGCGGAGGTCGGCTGGCCCGAGCCGCAGCGGGGGAGCGTGCCGGTCAACGTGACGGTGCCCGCGGTCGGCCCGGAGCAGGCGCACGCGATCGTCCGCGCGTCGGGCTGCCGCACCGCGAAGGTGAAGGTCGCCGAGCCCGGGCAGACCGAGGCCGACGACCTGGCCCGCGTCGAGGCGGTCCGCGACGCGCTCGGGCCGGACGGCGCCATCCGGGTCGACGCCAACGCCGCCTGGGACGTCGACGACGCCGCCGCCCGGCTGCGCGCGCTGGACCGGTTCACCCTCGAGTACGCGGAGCAGCCGGTCGCCACCCTGGCCGAGCTCGCCGAGCTGCGCAGACGGGTCGACGTGCGGGTGGCCGCCGACGAGGTGGTCCGGCGGGCGGAGGACCCGCGGCGGGTCGACCTGCGCGGGGCGGCGGACGTCGTCGTCCTCAAGGTGCAGCCGCTGGGCGGGGTGCGCGCCGCGCTGGAGGTCGCCGAGGCGCACGGTCTGCCGTGCGTCGTCTCCTCGGCGCTGGAGACGTCGGTGGGCATCGCGGCGGGGGTGGCGCTGGCCGCCGCGCTGCCGGAGCTGCCGTTCGCCTGCGGGCTGGCCACGGTCGCGCTGTTCACCGGCGACGTCACCAGCGAGCCGCTGCTGCCGGTCGACGGCGCGCTGCCGGTGGCCCGCCCGGTGCCCGACCGGCTCGCCGAGGTGGCCGCGGACCCGGGCACCGAGCGGCGCTGGCTGGACCGGCTCGCGGCGGTGCGGGCGTGAACCCGTCGACCGCGTTCGCCCGGGTGCTGGTCGACGAGCTGGTCCGCGGCGGGGTCACCGACGCCGTCGTGTCGCCCGGCTCCCGCTCGGCGCCGGTGGCGCTGGCGCTGGCCGACGCCGAGGTCGCCGGCCGGCTCCGGCTGCACGTGCGCACCGACGAGCGGACGGCGTCCTTCCTGGCGCTCGGCCTGGCCAAGGCCGGCGGCCGGCCGGTGCCGGTGCTGACCACCTCCGGGACGGCGACCGCGCACCTGCACGCCGCGGTGCTGGAGGCGCACGAGAGCGGGGTGCCGCTGCTGGCGCTCACCGCCGACCGGTCCCCGGAGCTGCGGGCCACCGGCGCCAACCAGACCATCGACCAGGTCGGGCTGTACGGCGGCGCGGTGCGCTGGGCGCTGGACGTCGGCGTGCCCGAGCCCGGTCGCGAGGAGGCGCAGAACCGCTACTGGCGGTCGGTGGTGGCCAAGGCGCTGCTCATCGCCCGCGGCGCGCTGTCCGGTGACCCGGGCCCGGTGCAGCTGAACCTGTCCCTGCGCGATCCGCTGATGCCCGACGACGCCGGGGCCCCGCAGCCGCTGGCCGCGCCGTTCGCCGGCCGTCCCGACGGCGCCCCGTGGGCCACCCCCGCCGCGGGCGGGCCCGCGGCCGCCGTCCCGCTGCAGGTGCCCGGCGACGCGGCGCACACGGTGCTCGTCGCCGGTGACGCGCCGTCCGCGGTGGGCCGGGCCGCGGCGGTCGTCGCCGACCAGCGCGGCTGGCCGGTGCTCGCCGAGCCCAGCAGCGGCGCCTGGGGCGCGGCCGGCGCGGTGCGCGGCGGTGCGCTGCTGCTCGGCGCGCCCGACTGGCTGGCCCGGCACCGGCCCGAGCGGGTGGTCGTGGTCGGCCGGCCGACGCTGTCCCGCCCGGTGTCGGCGCTGCTGGCCGACCCCGCGGTGCACGTGGAGACCTTCGCGCCGAGCCCGCGGTGGGCCGATCCCGGCCGGGGCAGCGCGGTCGTGGGCGGTGCCCGGCTCGACCCCGACCAGGTGCTGCGCGACCCGTCCGCGCGGCCGGCCGGCGACCCGTGGGCGGCCGGCTGGGCCGCGGCCGCCCAGCGGGTGGGCCGGGCGGTCGACGCCGAGCTGACCGGGGGAGCGGGCAGCGCCGGGCTGACCGCGGCCCGGCTGGCCCGCGACGTGGTGGCGGCGCTGCCGGCCGGGGCGCTGCTGGTGCTCGGCTCGTCGACGCCGATCCGGGACGTCGACCGGCTCGCCGTGCCGCGCCACGGGCTGACCGTGCTGGCCAACCGCGGGGTGGCCGGCATCGACGGCACCGTCTCCACCGCGATCGGGGCGGCGTTCGCGCACGCCGACGCCGGCGGTGGGCCCGCGTTCGCGCTGATGGGCGACCTGACGTTCCTGCACGACCTGACCGGGCTGCTCACCGGGGACGGCGAGCGGCAGCCGGACCTCACCGTGGTCGTCCCGGACAACGACGGCGGCGGCATCTTCGCCCAGCTCGAGCCGGGCCGGCCGCAGTACGCCGACAGCTACCGCCGGGTGTTCGGCACGCCGCACGGCCGGGACCTGGTCGCGGTCGCCCGGGCGCTGGGCTGGTCGGCGACCGCGGTCACCGACCCGGCGCAGCTGGAGCCGGCGCTGCGGGCAGGTGGGCCGCGGGTCGTCGTCGTCCGCACCGACCAGCGGGCCGAGGCGGCGCTGGCCACCCGGCTGCGCGAGGTCGCCGTGGCCGCCCTGCGGGAGGACTGACCGCCGTCAGCGCGGCGCGACCGCGCGGGAGCCGGCGGCGAGCAGCAGCAGCTCCGCGTCGGCGGCCTCCAGCGGCGGGGAGAACAGGTAGCCCTGCGCCAGGTGGCAGCGCTCCGACCGCAGCCGGTCGCGCTGCACCGGCAGCTCGACGCCCTCGGCGACGACCTCCAGCTGCAGCGTGCGGCCCAGCTGCACCAGGCCGTGCACGATCGCCGCGTCCTCGCCGCCGCCGCTGAGCAGCTCGACGAACGACCGGTCGATCTTGAGCACGTCGACCGGGAACTGGCGCAGGTAGCTCAGCGACGAGTAGCCGGTGCCGAAGTCGTCCAGCGCGATGCGGACGCCGAGGGTGTGCAGCTCGGCCAGCCGCTGGGCCACCGCGGTCGGGTCGGCCACGAGCGCGGTCTCGGTGATCTCCAGGGTCAGCGAGCGCGGCTGGATGCCGCTGGTGGCCAGCGCCTGCGCGACGTCGGCCAGGAACGAGGTGCCGGCCAGCTGCCGGGCGGAGACGTTGACCGCCATGCTCAGCGGCGTGCCCGGGTGGGCCCGCTGCCAGCGGGCGGCGGTGGCGCAGGCCTCGGCGAGCACCCAGCGGCCGATCGGCACGATCAGCCCGGCCGCCTCGGCGACGGGCACGAAGCGGTCCGGCCCGACGGCGCCCAGGGTGGGGTGCTGCCAGCGGACCAGCGCCTCGAACCCGACCACGTGCTCGGTGCGCAGGTCGACGACCGGCTGGTAGACCAGCCGCAGCTGGCAGCCCTCCAGCGCGCCGGCGAGCTCCCGCTCCAGCTCGATGCGGTGCAGCGCCTCGGCGCGCATCGCGGGCTCGAACAGCACCCACTGGGCGCGGCCGGCGGCCTTCGCGCGGTACATCGCGATGTCGGCGTCCTGCAGCAGCGACAGCGGGGTGGACTGCGGTTCGGCGGTGACGATCCCGATGCTCGCCGCGATCGACACCGAGTGGCCCTGCAGGTCGACCGGGGTGACCAGGACGGCGAGCAGCCGGTCGGCCAGGTCGTGGACGCCGGCCGGGCCCTCGCCCGCCGGGTCCTCCACGAGCACGGCGAACTCGTCGCCGCCGAGCCGGGCCACGGTGTCACCGGCGCGGACGACGCCGGCCAGCCGGGTCGCCACCACCTTCAGCAGCTCGTCGCCGACCAGGTGGCCGAGGCTGTCGTTGACGTCCTTGAACCCGTCGAGGTCCAGCACGAGCACCACCGGCGCGGTGCCGGCGCGACCGGCCCGGCGCAGCGCCTGCTCGGCGCGGTCGAGGAACAGCGACCGGTTGGCCAGGCCGGTCAGCCCGTCGTGGAACGCCTGGTGGGCGAGCTCGGTCTCGGCCAGCTTGCGGGCGGTGATGTCGTAGACGCTCACCACGATGCCCCCGACGTCGGGGTCCTGCCGCAGGTCCACGGCGCGGCCGCCCAGCCACACCGGGCCGGTGGCGGCGTGCCCGCCGGGCAGCTCCAGCTCGACCGGCGCGCCCGGGTCGCGCCGGGCGCGGGTCAGCGCCGCGGCGACGTCCGCCGGGTCGACCCCGATGGCGGCGAGCAGGTCCGGCAGGGAGGTCCCCCGGGGAGCCGGCCGGCCGAGCAGGTCCGACATGGTCCGGGAGTCCTGGGTCAGCAGACCGGCGGCGTCGACCACCGCGACCGCGTCGGAGGAGTGCGCGGCCAGCGCGTCGGAGCGGCGGGCCTGCGAGCGGACCGCGGCCCAGGCCCGCTCGCCGTCCAGGGCGAGCGCCCGGGTGCGGACGGTGGCGATCGCCAGCAGCACCGTCCAGACCACGACCCCCGGGAACGGGTTGACGTCGATGTCGCGTGCCCAGCCGATCACCTCGGCGAGCACGGGACCGATGAACGGGGCGACGTTGAGGGCGATCCGCCAGGGGCCGTGCCCGCTGCCCGGCAGGGCGCCGGGGTTGCGGACCCGGGACTGCGGCAGGAACGGCACGACGGCGAACAGGGTGATGCCGACCAGCCAGCCGGCGTGCCGCAGCCCGAGCCCGTCGGCGGCGGGTGTGGTCAGCAGCCAGCCCAGGTCGCCCAGCAGCCAGCAGACCACGCCGGCCAGCATCAGGGCGGCCGCGGGGCGGACCCGGCCGTGCAGCACGACCCGCCAGGCCAGCAGCCCGATCATCAGGGCGTCGAGCACCGGGAGGCTGTTCCAGGTGAGCCGGGTCAGCGTGCTCTTGCCCTGCTCGAGGAGGCTGCTGTCGATCGAGCTGTGCCAGCACAGGAGCAGCGCCACCGAGAGGGCGGCCAGCCCGTCGAGGACCGGGAAGAGCCGGGCCCCCCGGACCTGGCGGCCGCCGAACCGGCCGGTGAGGGCCACGCCGCTGAGCGCGATGTAGCTGGCCAGCCAGCTGACGTCGGCGACGGACACGTCGGGCGGGGAACCGGTCGTCCAGGCGGTGAGCTGCCAGACCAGGTCACCGGTGGCCGTGCAGGTCAGCGCGATCGGCACCCACGGGTGGCGGCCGCGCCGGTTCTGCGGCCAGCGCCGGTCCGCCCACCAGGCCGCCGCGGCCGCGCCGGTGCTGACCGCCAGGTAGGCCGCGTCCACGGGCGGTTCGCCGGTGCGGGTGAGCACGGTCCAGGTCAGCGCGGCGAGCACCAGCCCGCCGAGGGCGCCGCACACGGCGAGGCGCCCGCGCCGCAGGCGCGGCACGTCCGGCGGAGGGCACGTTCGGCTCACTGGAACCCTTTCGGCCGGTACCCGCCGGTTCTACACCAGCGCGGCGCCGACCGCCCCCTCCGGGTGAGGGGTCAGTCCTCCAGGGCCACCTGGAAGGCGGCGAACTTGGCCTGCGTCTCGGCCAGCTCCGCCTGCGGGTCGGAGCCGCTGATGATCCCGCAGCCGGCGAACAGCCGGGCCGACCGGCCGCCGTCCTCGCCGCTGAGCTGGGCGCAGCGCAGCGCCAGGCCGAACTCGCCGTCGCCGCGCGCGTCCAGCCAGCCGACCGGGCCGGCGTAGCGCCCGCGGTCCATGCCCTCGAGCTCGGCGATCACCCGGTACGCCCGGTCGGTGGGGGTGCCGCAGACCGCGGCGGTCGGGTGCACGGCGCCGACCAGCTCGAGCAGCCCGGCCGGGTCGTCGTCCCGCTGCCGGCCGACCACGTCGCTGGCCAGGTGCCGCACGTTGGGCAGGGTGAGCAGCGAGGGGGTCGCCGGGACGTCGAGCTCCGCGCAGTGCGGCGCCAGCGCGCGGGCCAGCGAGTCGACGGCGTAGGCGTGCTCGGTGTGGTCCTTCGCCGAGTGCAGCAGCTCGTCGGCCAGCCGCTGGTCGTCGGCGCCCGCGCCGCGGCGCACGGTGCCGGCCAGCACCCGCGCCGACAGCGTGCGGCCGGTGCGGGCCAGCAGCATCTCCGGGGTCGCGCCGAGCAGGCCGTCGACGGCGAAGGTCCAGGTGTCGGGGAACCGCTCGGCCAGCCGCAGCAGCAGCCGGCGGGGGTCCAGCGGCCGGTCGGCGGTGGCGATCAGGTCGCGGGCCAGCACCACCTTGGCCAGCTCGCCGGCGTCGATCCGGCCGATCGCGGCGGCCACGGCGCCGCACCAGGCCATCGGGTCGAGCGCGCCGTCGGAGTAGGCGAGCCGGCCGATGGTCTCCGCGGCGTCCTGCTCGGTGAACTCGGGGACCGCGCGCTCCTCGGCGTCGGCGTCCCCGGTGACCGTCACCCAGGTCTGGCCGTCGCGGCGGCCGACCACGACCGCCGGGACCACGAACACCGACGTGCCGGCCGTCGGGTCGAAGGCGACCGAGCCGAAGACCACCGGGCCGCTACCGGGCACGCCCAGCGGGTCGTGCACCTCGGTGCGGGCGCAGCGCTGCGCCCACCAGTCGCCCGCCTCGGCCAGCGCCCCCGGACCGGAGACCTCGAGCCGGTCGGCCTCGCCCCAGCCGACCAGGCCCTCCCCGCGGCGGACCCAGGCCAGCGCGCCCTCGGCGGGCAGCAGCGTGAGCAGCGGGGTGCGGCGGGTGCCGAGCGGGGTGGTGCGGACGTCGACCGCGGTGGTGGTGGAGCCGGCGGTCGGAGTCACGCCTCCAGGGTAGGAGGGGCGCCGGGTAGCGTCGCGGGGCGTGGCAGCAGACGACTCCTTCCGAGCGGGCCTGGACAAGCGGCCGGCGGACGTCGCTGCGATGTTCGACCGGGTGGCCGGGAAGTACGACCTGACCAACACCGTGCTGTCCGGCGGCCTGGACGCCGGCTGGCGGCGGGCCACCCGTGAGGCGCTCGGGGCGCGGCCCGGCCAGACCGTGCTGGACGTCGCCGCCGGCACCGCGGTCTCCACCGTGGAGCTCGCCGCCGGGGGCGTGCACGCGATCGCCTGCGACTTCTCCCAGGGCATGCTGCGCGCCGGCGCCGCCCGGCCGGTGCCCAAGGTGGCCGGCGACGCGATGGCGCTGCCGCTGGCCGACGAGACCGTCGACGGCGTGGTCATCTCCTTCGGGCTGCGCAACGTCGCGGACCCGCGCGCCGCGCTGCGGGAGTTCGCCCGGGTGACCCGGCCGGGCGGCCGGCTGGTGGTGTGCGAGTTCTCCAGCCCCACGTTCGCGCCGTTCCGGACCGTCTACACCGAGTACCTGATGCGCGCGCTGCCGCGGATCGCCCGCGCGGTGAGCAGCAACCCGGAGGCGTACGTCTACCTCGCCGAGTCGATCCGCGCGTGGCCCGCGCAGGCGGAGCTCTCGTCCTGGCTGCAGGAGGCCGGCTGGTCGGACGTCGCCCACCGCAACCTGACCGGCGGCATCGTGGCGCTGCACCGGGGCACCCGGGCCTGACCCCGTCGGCGGACGGGGTGCCCCGCGGCCGCGCCGAGGAGCAGGGTCGGCGCATGACGACTCCGCCCGTGCCCGGCCCCCCGCCGCCCGCGCCGTCCCCCTCGCCCATCGACCCGGTCGAGCCGGTGGTGCCGCCGGCGCCGTTCCCCCAGCCCGGTCCCGCCGACCCGGCAGTGCCGCCGCCTGCCCCGGACCCCGGCCCCCTCACCTGACCCCACCGCGAGGTCCTCCGCGGACGAGCGGGCGTCCGTGCAGGTCGCGGGCGGTGGCCACCGCCCGCGCCCCGGCGTGTGCGCTGGCTCACAGAAGGTGCTGGCGCTCTGTCGCCCCCTGGGCTTACGCTCCCCGAAGAGCCGACTTTGTGAAGTAGTTCACAAGCCAGCGTCCGGACTCGTTCCGGTCGGGAGCGGAGGTCGAGGTCGTGGGGAGCCCGCTGCAGCACGCGCCGGAGGGTGCCGCGCACACCGCCGACGTGGTCGTCGTCGGCGCGGGCCCGGGCGGCGCGACGGCGGCCTGGTGGCTGGCCACGGCCGGCCTGGACGTCGCCGTCCTGGAGAAGGCGGCGTTCCCCCGGGAGAAGGTCTGCGGCGACGGGCTCACCCCGCGAGCGGTGGCGAGCCTGCAGGCGATGGGCGTCGACCTCTCGCCCGGGGCCGGCTGGGTGCGGCAGCGCGGGCTGCGCGTGCACGGCGGCGGGCAGGCCGTCGAGGTCGACTGGCCGGCGCTCACCCGCTGGCCCGACTTCAGCCTGGTGCGCACCCGCCGCGAGCTCGACGACCTGCTGGCCCGGCACGCCGCGGCCGCCGGCGCCCGCGTGCACGAGGGCGTCACCGTCACCGGCGCGCTGCTCGACGACGCCGGCCGGGTCGCCGGCGTGCACGCCGAGGTCGGCCCCGACCGCGCACCGCAGACCTGGCACGCCCCGCTGGTCGTCTCCGCCGAGGGCGTCTCCGGCCGGCTGGCCAAGTCGATCGGCCTGCTCCGCCGCGAGGACCGGCCGCTGGGCGTCGCCGTGCGCCGGTACGTCCGCACGCCGCGCAGCAGCGACGACCACCTGGAGATCTGGTTCGACCTCTCCGCCGAGGGCCCCACCCGCGAGTCGATGCCCGGCTACGGGTGGGTGTTCGGCATGGGCGACGGGACGGCGAACGTCGGCTTCGGCCTGCTCGACACCCGCGCCGCGGCACCGGGCACCGACCACCGCGCGGTGCTGCAGCGGTGGCTGGCCACCCTCCCGCCGGACTGGGAGATGGACGACGCGCACGCCGCCACCCCGATGCGCGGCGCCGGGCTGCCGATGGCCTTCAACCGCCAGCCGGCCTACACCCGCGGCCTGCTGCTGGTCGGCGACGCCGCGGGGGCGGTCAACCCGTTCAACGGCGAGGGGATCAGCTACGCGATGGAGACCGGGCGGATGGCCGCCGAGACCGTCGTCGACGCCCTCGCCGCCCCGGAGGGCCCGCTGCGCGAGGCGGCGCTGCGGCACTACCCGCGCCGGCTGCGTGCGGAGTACGGCAGCCACCACCGGCTCGGCACCGGCTTCCTCGACCTGCTGAGCCACCCGGAGCTGGTCCGCTTCGCCGCCGCGCACGGGCTGCGCCGACCGGCCCTGGTCCGCGGCGCGCTGCGGCTGATGGGCAACCTGTCCGACGGGCCGGACGGCGACGGCGTAGACCGCACGCTCGCCCTCCTGCACGCGCTGGCCCCGGCGGTGTAGCCGTGGCCCTCTACGCACCGCTCCTCGGCCTGTTCGCGCTCGCCGCCGCGTTCGCGCTGTTCTCGGTCACCGTCGCGCCGTTCGTCGGCCCGCGCCGCTACAACCGGGCCAAGCTCGAGGCCTACGAGTGCGGCATCGAACCGGTCGACCAGCCGCTCACCGGCGGCCGCTTCCCGGTCAAGTACTACCTGACCGCGATGTTGTTCATCGTCTTCGACATCGAGATCGTCTTCCTCTACCCGTGGGCCGTCGCCAACGACGCCCTGGGGGTCTTCGGCCTGGTCGAGATGGCCGTGTTCATCGCCACCGTGTTCATCGCCTACGCCTACGTGTGGCGGCGCGGGGGGCTGGAGTGGGAGTGACCGGGGTGCCGGGCTCCTCGGTCGAGGGGAGCGGGGTGGTCTGACATGGGGCTCGAGGAGAAGCTGCCCAGCGGTGTGCTGCTGACCTCGGTGGAGAAGCTGGTCAACTGGACGAGGAAGTCCTCGCTCTGGCCGGCGACCTTCGGGCTGGCCTGCTGCGCCATCGAGATGATGGCCTCGGGCGCCGGGCGGTACGACCTCGCCCGGTTCGGGATGGAGGTGTTCCGCGCCTCGCCCCGGCAGGCCGACCTGATGATCGTGGCCGGCCGGGTGAGCCAGAAGATGGCGCCGGTCCTGCGCCAGATCTACGACCAGATGCCCGAGCCGCGCTGGGTGCTCGCGATGGGCGTCTGCGCCAGCTCCGGCGGCATGTTCAACAACTACGCGATCGTGCAGGGCGTCGACCACGTCGTCCCGGTGGACATGTACCTGCCCGGCTGCCCGCCCCGGCCGGAGATGCTCACCGACGCCATCCTCAAGCTGCACCACAAGATCCAGCACGAGCCGCTCGGTGCGAAGCGGGCCCGCCAGCTGGCCGAGGCCCGGGCCGAGGGCACCGCGCCCGACCTGCACGTCGAGATGCCCTCGACCGTCCGCGCCGACCCCGCGCAGCGGCGGGCCTACGAGGCGGCGGCCGCGGCCGGCCGCACCGGCCAGTTCCCGATGGAGCAGCGCGGCGGCACGGTGATGGCCCCGGGGAGGCACCCGTGACCGACGGGTTCCGGCGCGGCGCGTTCGGGGTCACCGGCAGCGGCGACACCTCCGGCTTCGGCGGGCTGGTGCGGGTCGAGCCCGGCGGCGCGGTCGCGCT
This sequence comes from Modestobacter sp. NPDC049651, assembly GCF_040659695.1. NCBI lineage: Bacteria > Bacillati > Actinomycetota > Actinomycetes > Geodermatophilales > Geodermatophilaceae > Modestobacter > Modestobacter sp. NPDC049651. Next base: position 71,009 of record NZ_JBFAOG010000001.1, on the reverse strand, counting down.
GCACTCCACCGACCGGCCCTACGGCGGCTGGTTCGACGAGGTCACCGACGCGCTGGTCGACGCGGTGGGGGAGCAGACCTGGGCGGCCGCCGTGCCGCGGGTGCTGGTCGACCGCGGCGAGATCACCTACTTCGTCCGCCGCGAGCACCTGCTCACGCTGGTCCGCGCGCTGCGCGACGACGAGGCGCTGCGGTTCGAGCTGCTGTCCAGCGTCTCCGGCACCGACTACCTGGACAGCGGCGGCCCGGACGCCGGCCCCGGCCGGCCCCGGCTGCACGTCCTCTACCACCTGACCTCGATGACCTACCGGCGACGGATCCGGTTGGAGGTGGCGGTCACCGGCGAGGACCCGCACGTCCCGTCGGTGACCGCCGTCTACCCCACGGCGGACTGGCACGAGCGGGAGACCTGGGACATGTTCGGCATCGTCTTCGACGGCCACCCGGCGCTCACCCGGATCCTGATGCCCGACGACTGGGAGGGCCACCCCCAGCGCAAGGACTACCCGCTCGGCGGCGTCCCGGTCGAGTACAAGGGCGCGACGGTCCCTCCCCCCGACGAGCGGCGGTCCTACCGATGACCACGTTGGACGACCCGTACGCCGGCTCGCGGGAGACCACCGAGGGCCGCGTCTACACCGTCACCGGTGGCGACTGGGACCAGACCTTCGGCGCCGACCCGCACGAGGACGAGCGGCTCGTGGTCAACATGGGCCCGCAGCACCCCTCGACGCACGGCGTCCTCCGGCTGGTGCTCGACCTGGAGGGCGAGACCGTCACCAAGGCGCGGGTGGTCATCGGCTACCTGCACACCGGCATCGAGAAGACCACCGAGTACCGCACCTGGACCCAGGGCACGACGCTGGTCACGCGGATGGACTACCTCTCGCCGCTGTTCAACGAGACCGCCTACTGCCTGGCCGTGGAGAAGCTGCTCGGCATCGAGGCGCCGCCCCGCGCGCAGACCATCCGGGTGCTGGTCATGGAGCTCAACCGGATCGCCTCGCACCTGGTGGGCCTGGCCACCGGCGGCATGGAGCTCGGCGCGCTCACCGCGATGACCAACGGCTTCCGCGAGCGCGAGATGTGCCTGGACCTGCTGGAGGAGATCACCGGGCTGCGGATGAACCACGCCTACGTGCGCCCCGGGGGCGTCGCGCAGGACCTCCCGGACGGCGCGGTCGAGCACGTCCGCGAGTTCCTGCAGGTCATGCCGGAGCGGGTGGCCGGCTTCCACCGGCTGCTCACCGGCCAGCCGATCTGGCAGCGGCGGCTCAAGGACGTCGGCTACCTCGACGTCACCGGCTGCGTCGCGCTGGGCGTCACCGGCCCGGTGCTGCGTGCCGCCGGGCTGCCCTGGGACCTGCGCAAGACCGAGCCCTACCTGGGCTACCAGTCCTACGACTTCGAGGTGCCGACCGCCGACACCTCCGACGCCTGGGGCCGCTACCTGGTGCGGATGGCCGAGATCAGCGAGTCGCTCAAGCTCGTCGCCCAGGCGCTGGACCGGCTCGAGCCCGGGCCGGTGATGGTCGAGGACAAGAAGATCGCCTGGCCCGCCCAGCTCTCCCTCGGCGCCGACGGCACCGGCCAGTCGCTGGAGCACGTCCGGCACATCATGGGCTCCTCGATGGAGGCCCTGATCCACCACTTCAAGCTGGTCACCGAGGGCTTCCGGGTGCCGGCCGGCCAGGTGTACGTGCCGATCGAGTCACCTCGCGGCGAGCTGGGCTACCACGTGGTCAGCGACGGTGGGACCCGGCCGTCCCGGGTGCACGTCCGCGACCCCAGCTTCGTGAACCTGCAGGCCACGGCGGCGATGAGCGAGGGCGGGATGATCGCCGACGTCATCGCCGCGATCGCCTCGATCGACCCCGTCATGGGAGGGGTGGACCGCTGATGACCGCACTGGACGGGTCCGCGGAGGGCACCGCCGTCACCGGGCTGGACAGCTCGCCGACGGCGGTCGTGCCCGACCTGCCGCCGATCCCGCCGCGGGCCGAGGACGAGGCGCGCCAGCTCATGGCCCGCTACCCGCAGCCCCGCTCGGCGCTGCTGCCGATGCTGCACCTCGCGCAGAGCTACCAGGGGTACGTCTCGCCCGAGGGCATCGCGTTCTGCGCCCGGCTGCTGGGGCTCACCAAGGCCGAGGTCGGCGCGGTCTCGACCTTCTACACGATGTTCAAGCGGCACCCGACCGGCCGGCACCTGGTCAGCGTCTGCACCAACACGCTGTGCGCCGTCCTCGGCGGGCAACGGATCTACGACGCGGTCTCCGCCGACCTCGGCGTCGGCCACGACCAGACCACCGCCGACGGCACGGTCACCCTCGAGCACGCCGAGTGCCTGGCCGCCTGCGACCACGCCCCGGTGGTCACCGTCGACTACGAGTTCTACGACCAGCAGGACGTCGAGTCGGCCCTCGCCCTGGTCGCCGCGCTGCGCCGGGGAGAGAAGCCGCTGCCCACCCGGGGCGCGCCGCTCACCGACTTCCGCGGGATCTCCCGCCAGCTGGCCGGCTTCAGCCAGTGGCCGGACGCCGCCACCGAGCAGGCGGCCCTCGACGCGCCGTCCACCTCGACGCCGACGCTGGCCGGGGTGCGGCTGGCCGCCGAGCGCGGGGAGGCGGCGCCCCCGATGGCCGGCCCCGAGCCCGAGCAGGCGCCCGAGCCGGACGTCACGCCGTCCGCGAGCCCGGGGGAGACGCCGTCCCAGCGCGCGGCGGACACCGCCGTCGCCTCGGCCGACAACCCGGCCGAGCGGGCCGGCGCCGCCCAGCACCACCCCGACACCCCCGAGCCGGCCGGGCGGCAGCCCGCCGAGCGCGGCGGCGAGGGCACCGGCACCCCACCCACCGGCTCCGGTGCCGGCCAGCAGAGCTCGATCGAGCGGGAGGCCTGACGTGCCGCTGACCCCCGTCCTGACCCAGCGCTTCGCCGAGCCGCGCTCGTGGACGCTGGACACCTACGAGCGCACCGACGGCTACCGGGCGCTGCGCCAGGCGCTGACCATGACCCCCGACGACGTCGTCGCGCTGGTCAAGGACTCCGGCCTGCGCGGCCGCGGCGGCGCCGGCTTCCCGACCGGGATGAAGTGGAGCTTCATCCCGCAGCCGAAGCCCGGGGAGACCCCGACCGGCCCGGCCGCCGCGCCGAAGTACCTGGTGGTCAACGCCGACGAGGGCGAGCCCGGCACGTGCAAGGACGTGCCGCTGATGATGGCCGACCCGCACTCCCTGGTGGAGGGCGTGATCATCACCGCCTACGCGATCCGGTCGCACTTCGCCGTCGTCTACGTCCGCGGCGAGGCGGTGCACGCCCACCGGCGGCTCATGGCAGCGGTGCAGGAGGCCTACGCCGCCGGCTACCTCGGCACCGACGTGCTGGGCTCGGGCTACGACCTGGAGCTGGTGGTGCACGCCGGGGCGGGCGCGTACATCTGCGGCGAGGAGACCGCGCTGCTGGACTCGCTGGAGGGCTACCGCGGTCAGCCGCGGCTCAAGCCGCCGTTCCCCGCCGTCGCCGGGCTGTACGGCGCCCCGACGGTGATCAACAACGTCGAGACGCTGGCCACCGTGCCGTACGTGCTGCGCGGCGGCGCCGACTGGTTCAAGGAGTTCGGGCCCGAGCGCAGCCCCGGCCCGAAGATCTACTCGCTGTCGGGCCGGGTCGTCCGCCCCGGGCAGTACGAGGCGCCGATGGGGACGACGATGCGCGAGCTGCTGGCCATGGCCGGCGGGGTGCGCCCCGGGCACGAGCTGAAGTTCTGGACGCCGGGCGGCTCGTCGACGCCGTACTTCACCCCCGAGCACCTCGACGTCCCGCTGGACTTCGACTCGGTGGCCGCGGCCGGTTCCATGCTCGGCACCACCGCGCTGATGGTCTTCGACGAGACCGACTCGATCGTCGAGGCCACGCTGCGGTTCACCCAGTTCTACGCGCACGAGAGCTGCGGGAAGTGCACCCCCTGCCGGGAGGGCACCTACTGGCTCACCCAGGTGCTGCAGCGCCTGGTCGACGGGCAGGGCCGGGCCACCGACCTGGACCTGCTCACCGACATCGCCGACAACATCCTCGGCCGCTCGTTCTGCGCGCTCGGCGACGGAGCGACCAGCTGCATCGCCAGCTCGATGAAGTACTTCAGGGACGACTACGTCGCCCTGCTGCCCCCCGACGAGCAGGCGCGGCTGGGCCGCACGCTGCGCATCGAGCCCGTGGGAGTGCCCGCATGACCGCTGTGGACCCGGCCGTCCCCGCTGTCCCGGACCCGGCGCCGGCGCTGCCACCGGGCGCCCCCGGCCCGCACACCCCGCCGGACGCCGTGCACCTGACCATCGACGGGTTCGCCGTCGCCGTGCCGAAGGGCACGCTGGTCATCCGCGCCGCGGAGCTGATCGGCGTGCAGGTCCCGCGGTTCTGCGACCACCCGCTGCTCGACCCGATCGGCGCCTGCCGGCAGTGCCTGGTGGAGGTGGAGGGCCAGCGCAAGCCGGTGGCCAGCTGCACCACCCCGGTCGCCCCGGACATGGTGGTGCACACCCAGCTCACCAGCCCGGTCGCGGACAAGGCGCAGCAGGGCACGATGGAGCTGCTGCTGGCCAACCACCCGCTGGACTGCCCGGTCTGCGACAAGGGCGGCGAGTGCCCGCTGCAGAACCAGGCGATGAGCAACGGCCGCACCGAGAGCCGGTTCACCGAGCGCAAGCGCACCTACCCCAAGCCGCTGCCGATCAGCTCGCAGGTGCTGCTGGACCGCGAGCGGTGCGTGCTGTGCGCCCGGTGCACCCGGTTCAGCCAGCAGGTGGCCGGCGACCCGTTCATCGAGCTGTTCGAGCGCGGCGCGCTGGAGCAGGTGGCGATCGCCCCCGACGAGCCGTTCGAGTCCTACTTCTCCGGCAACACCACGCAGATCTGCCCGGTCGGGGCGCTCACCAGCGCGCAGTACCGGTTCCGCGCCCGCCCGTTCGACCTGCGCAGCGAGCCCAGCGTCTGCGAGCACTGCGCCAGCGGCTGCGCCCAGCGCACCGACCACCGGCGCGGCAAGGTCATGCGCCGGCTGGCCGGTGAGGACCCCGCGGTCAACGAGGAGTGGAACTGCGACAAGGGCCGCTACGCCTTCCGGTACGCCACCTCGGCCGAGCGGCTGACCACGCCGCTGGTCCGGGGTGCGGACGGCGAGCTGCGGCCGGCGTCCTGGCCCGAGGCGTGGACGGCGGCCGCCGCGGGCCTGCGCCGGGCCCGCGACGCCGGCGGTGTCGGGGTGCTGCCCGGCGGCCGGGTCACCGTCGAGGACGCCTACACCTGGGCCACCTTCGCCCGCGTGGTGCTCGGCACCAACGACGTCGACGCCCGCGCCCGCGCCCACTCCGCCGAGGAGCTGGACTTCCTCACCGCGCACGTCGCCGGCACCGCCCCCGGCGCGGGGGCGGTCACCTACGACGAGCTCGCCGCCGCCCCCGCGGTGGTGCTGGTCGCGCTGGAGCCGGAGGAGGAGTCGCCGATCGTCTTCCTCCGGTTGCGCCGCGCGGTCCGGCAGAACGGCCTGCCGGTCTTCGACGTCGCCCCGTTCACCACCCGCGCCGCGACCAAGCTCCGGGCCACCGTGCTGCCCACCGTGCCCGGCGCCGAGGCGGCGGTGCTGCGGGCGCTGGCGGACGAGGACACCGGGGCGGCCGCCGCGCTGCGCCGGCCGGGCGCCGTCCTGCTGCTCGGGGAGCGGCTGGCCGAGGTGCCCGGCGGGTTCTCCGCGGCGGTGGCGCTGGCCGGGGCCACCGGCGCCCGGCTGGCCTGGGTGCCCCGCCGGGCCGGGGAGCGCGGCGCCGTGGAGGCCGGCGCGCTGCCCACCCTGCTGCCCGGCGGCCGGCTGGTCAGCGACCCGGCCGCCCGCGCCGAGGTGGCCACCCGCTGGGGCGCCCCGGTGCCCGAGACCCCCGGCCGGGACACCACCGGCATCCTGACCGCCGCCCGGGACGGCGTCCTCGGCGGCCTGCTGGTCGGCGGGGTCGACCCGGCCGACCTGCCCGATCCGCGGCTCGCCGAGCAGGCGCTGGCCGCCGCCGGGTTCGTGGTCAGCCTGGAGATGTTCCCGACCGCGGTCACCGCGCACGCCGACGTCGTCCTCCCGGTCGCCGCCGCCCCGGAGAAGGCCGGCGCGTACCTGGACTGGGAGGGCCGGGTGCGCCCGTTCGACGGCACGCTGCACGACGAGGGCCGGCTGCCCGACGCGCGGGTGCTGGTCGGGCTCGCCGAGCGGATGGGCGTCGAGCTGCGGCTGGACACGGTGCTCGCCGCGCGCGCGGACCTGGTCGCGCTCGGCGGCGCTCCGCGCCGGCCCGAGCCCCGCGGCCTCGACCGGCGCCCGGAACCGGCGGCGCCGCGGCGGGACGGCGAGTTCCTGCTCGCGACCTGGCGCCAGCTGCTCGACGGCGGCACCCTCACCCGCGACGAACCGGCCCTCGCCGGCACCGCCCGCGCCCCGCGCGCCCGGCTCGCACCGGAGGCCGCGGCGCGGCTCGGGCTGGCCGAGGGCGACCCGGTGACCGTCACCGGCCCGGCCGGCGCGCTCACCCTGCCGCTGGAGCTGGCCGACCTGCCCGACGGTGTGGTCTGGCTGCCGCTGCGCTCACCCGGGCACGACGTCCGCAGCCAGGTCGGGGCCGGCGCCGGCGGGGTCGTCGCCGTCACGGCGGGAGGTGCCCGGTGAGCACCGTCGCCGCGCCGCCCACGCTCGAGGACTTCGGGCACGACGTCTGGTGGATCGTGCTGGTCAAGATCCTCGGCGTCTTCGTGGTCTGCGTGCTGATGACGCTGTTCGCGATCGTCTTCGAGCGCAAGGTCGTCGCCCGCATGCAGCAGCGGATCGGCCCCAACCGGGTCGGCCCCCGCGGCTACCTGCAGAGCCTCGCCGACGGCCTGAAGCTGGCGTTCAAGGAGGACATCATGCCGGCGCTCGCCGACCGGCCGGTGTACTTCCTGGCCCCGGTCATCGCCACCATCCCGGCGTTCCTGGCCTTCTCGGTGGTCCCGCTCGGCCCCACGGTGAGCATCTTCGGCGAGCGCACCCCGCTGCAGCTCACCGACGCCCCCATCGGCGTGCTCATCGTGCTGGCCTGCTCGGCGATGGGCGTCTACGGCATCGTGCTGGCCGGCTGGGCGTCCGGCTCGACGTACCCGCTGCTCGGTGGGCTGCGCAGCGCCGCGCAGATGGTCAGCTACGAGATCGCGATGGGGCTGTCGATCGTCGGGGTGTTCCTCTACGCCGGCACGATGTCGACCTCGGAGATCGTCGCCGCGCAGTCCGACGGCACCTCGCTGTTCGGGTCCACCCACAACGGGCCCAGCTGGTACGCCGTCCTGCTGCCGGTGTCGTTCGCCATCTACGTGATCGCCGTGGTCGGCGAGACCAACCGGGCGCCGTTCGACCTGCCGGAGGCCGAGAGCGAGCTCGTCGGCGGGTTCCACACCGAGTACTCGTCGCTGAAGTTCGCGCTGTTCTTCCTCGCCGAGTACGTCAACATGGTCACCGTCTCCGCGCTGGCCGCGACGCTGTTCCTCGGCGGCTGGCGGGCGCCGTGGCCGATCTCGGTCTGGGACGGCGCCAACTCCGGCTGGTGGCCGCTGCTGTGGTTCCTCGGCAAGGTCGTCGTCGCCCTGTTCGTCTTCATCTGGCTGCGGGGCACGCTGCCCCGGCTCCGCTACGACCAGTTCATGCGGTTCGGCTGGAAGGTGCTCGTGCCGACCGCGCTGGTGTGGATCCTCGTGGTCGCCACCATCCGCACGGTGGCCCGCGAGGCCGGCGCCGACGTCGGCGCGGTGTCGGTGTACGTCGGCGTGCCGGTCGCGCTGCTGCTGCTCGGCGGGCTCCTGGTCGCGTCCCGGCGGGCCAACCGGTCGACCCGGCTGGACGCCCGCGCCGCCGCCCCGGGCGAGCCGCCGCCGGCCGGGCCCGAGGTGCTGCCCCCGGCCGGGCGGCAGCGCCCGCCCGCCGGCGGGTTCCCGGTGCCGCCGATGGACCTGGTCGTCCCGCCGTCCCCACGGCTGCGCCGCCGGGAGCCGGTGCCCGCCGGGAGCGCCACGCAGCCCGCCGGCAGCACCACCCAGCCCGCCGGCAGCCCAGCGCAGAAGGAGGACGTCGATGTCTGAGCACGTGCCGGCCCGCCGGCAGGACACCCCGGCGACGCCGGCCCGCACCAGCCGGCTGCCCGGGCCCGCCCAGGGCTTCGGGGTCACCTTCGCCACGATGTTCAAGCAGGTGACCACCGAGCAGTACCCGTTCCAGCACAAGGAGACCAAGCCGCGCTACCACGGCCGGCACGTGCTCAACCGGCACCCGGACGGGCTGGAGAAGTGCGTGGGCTGCGAGCTGTGCGCCTGGGCCTGCCCCGCCGACGCCATCTACGTCGAGGGTGGCGACAACACCGAGGACGCGCGCTTCAGCCCCGGTGAGCGGTACGGCCGCGTCTACCAGATCAACTACCTGCGCTGCATCTTCTGCGGGCTGTGCATCGAGGCCTGCCCGACCCGCTCGCTGACGATGGGCAACGACTTCGAGCTCGCCGACGACGACCGGCAGAGCCTGATCTACACCAAGGAGCAGCTGCTCGCGCCGCTGCTGCCGGGCATGGAGGCGCCGCCGCACCCGATGCGGCTGGGTGACGACGAGCAGGCCTACTACGTGCGGGAGCCCGGCCCGGCCGAGACCGGTGTGCCGGACCGGCCCGTCTCCGGAGCGCAGGCGTGAGCCCGCACATCGGCACCGCGGAGACCGTCGTCTTCTGGGTGCTGGGGCCGGTCGCGCTGGCCGGGGCGCTGGGCATGGTGCTGTCGCGCAACGCCGTCCACTCGGCGCTGTGGCTGGTCAACACGATGCTGTCGCTGGGCGTGATGTACGTCGTCCAGCAGGCGCCGTTCCTCGGCGCGGTGCAGATCATCGTCTACACCGGCGCGATCATGATCCTCTTCCTGTTCGTGCTGATGCTGGTCGGCCGGGAGTCCTCGGACTCGGTGGTCGAGACGCTGCGCGGGCAGCGGGTCGCGGCCGTGCTGCTCGGGATCGGCTTCGCCGGGCTGGTGGGTGCCGGGGTGGCCCGGGCGGTCGAGGGGACGACCCTGCGCGGCCTCGGGGACCGGGGCGGCGAGGGCAACGTCGAGGGCATCGCGCGGCTGCTGTTCACCCGCTACCTGCTGGCCTTCGAGGTGACCAGCGCGCTGCTCATCACCGCCGCGGTGGGTGCCATGGTGCTCGCCCACACCGAGCGGGAGCCGGGGCAGCGGCGCACCCAGAAGGAGCTGTCCCGGGCGCGCTTCCTGGAGGGCTCGCCGCAGACCCTGCCCGGTCCCGGGGTGTACGCCCGGGCCAACTCCATCGCCGCCCCGGCACGGCTGCCCGACGGCACCGTCGCGCAGGCCAGCCTCACCAGCGGGGTCGAGCAGCAGCAGGTCGACGCGCTGCCGCCGGCCGGCACGGTCGGGGTGGAGCGCCAGGGCATCCCGCACGCCGGCGGCCCGGACGCGGCGCTCGGCACGAGCACGCCCGGAGGGGAACCCCGATGAGCATCGCGAGGACGACGGGCGAGCGAGCATCGCAGGGAGCGCCAGCGACCGAGGAGCGGAACGAGTCCGGAGTCGAGCGATGAGCATCGCGAACTACCTGGTGCTGGCGGCCGTGCTGTTCACCATCGGCGCGGTCGGGGTGCTGGTGCGCCGCAACGCGATCGTCGTCTTCATGTGCGTCGAGCTGATGCTCAACTCGGTGAACCTGACCCTGGTCACCTTCGCCCGGGCCAACGGGTCGCTCGACGGCCAGCTGATCGCCTTCTTCGTCATGGTCGTCGCGGCCGCCGAGGTGGTGGTCGGGCTGGCGATCATCATGTCGATCTTCCGGACCCGCCGTTCCGCCAGCGTCGACGACGCCAACCTCCTGAAGTACTGAGCGGAACGGGGACCCCGGGAATGGAAACGGTGCCGGCGACCGGCCTGCTCAGCGCCTCCTGGCTGCTCATCGCGCTCCCGCTGGCGGGCGCCGCGGTGCTGCTGCTCGGCGGCCGCCGCACCGACCGGTGGGGGCACCTGCTCGGCACCGGCACGGTCGCCGCGGCCTTCGTCATCGGCCTGCTGTGCACCGTGCAGCTGCACGGGGTCGACGGCCGGTCGGTCTCGGTCGACCTGTTCACGTTCATCTCGACCGGCCGGCTCGACGTCCGCGCCGGGCTGCTGGTCGACCCGCTGTCGGCGGCGTTCGTGCTGCTGATCACCGGTGTGGGTGCGCTGATCCACGTCTACTCGATCGGCTACATGGCGCACGACCCCGGCCGCCGCAGGTTCTTCGCCTACCTCAACCTGTTCGTCGCCGCGATGCTGCTGCTGGTGCTGGGCAACAGCTACGTCGCCCTCTACGTCGGCTGGGAGGGCGTCGGTCTCGCGTCCTACCTGCTGATCGCCTTCTGGTACCAGCGGCCGGCCGCCGCCACCGCGGCGAAGAAGGCCTTCCTGATGAACCGCATCGGCGACGTCGGCCTGGCCCTCGCGGTGTTCATCATGTTCGCCCAGCTCGGGACGACGTCCTACGCGGGCGTGCTCGGCGACGTCGGCCTGCTCGCCGGGGGCACCGTCACCGCGATCGGCCTGCTGCTGCTCCTGGGCGCCTGCGGCAAGAGCGGCCAGTTCCCCCTGCAGGCGTGGCTGCCCGACGCGATGGAGGGCCCCACCCCGGTGTCGGCGCTGATCCACGCCGCCACCATGGTCACCGCCGGGGTGTACCTGATCGCCCGGTCGGCGCCGCTCTACGACGCCACGCCCACCGCGCGCACCGTCGTCCTGGTGGTCGGCGCGGTCACGCTGCTCATCGGCGCGATCGCCGGCTGCGCGCAGGACGACATCAAGAAGGTGCTGGCGTACTCGACGGTCAGCCAGATCGGCTACATGTTCCTGGCCGTGGGCCTGGGCCCGGCCGGCTACGTCGCGGGGCTGGCGCACCTGTTCACCCACGGCTTCTTCAAGGCCGGGTTGTTCCTCGGCGCCGGGTCGGTGATGCACGCGATGGACGACTCCACCGACATGCGCCGCTACGGCGGGCTGGCCCGGCGGCTGCCGGTCACCTTCGTCACCTTCGGGCTGGGCTACCTCGCGCTGATCGGCTTCCCGTTCCTGTCCGGCTACTGGACCAAGGACGCCATCGTCGAGGCCGCGCTGGACCGCGGCGGGGCGTCGGGCTGGGTGCTGGGCGCGGTCGCCACCCTCGGCGCGGGGTTGACCGCGTTCTACATGACCCGGCTGATGGTGCTGACCTTCGCCGGGAAGCCGCGCTGGGCTGATCCCGACGCCCCCAACCCGCCCCCCACCCCGCACGAGTCCCCGCCGGTGATGACCGCGCCGATGGTCGTGCTGGCCGCGGGCTCGGTCGCCGCCGGGTTCCTGCTGGTGCAGGCGTTCCCGCTGGCGGAGTGGTTCACCCCGGTGTTCGGTGAGCCGGCCGAGGCCGAGCACGTGGTGGCCCCCGCGCTGGTCGGCGTGGTGCTGACCGTGGTGATGCTGGCCGGCGCCGGGCTGGCCTGGGTGCTGTTCGGCCGGCGCGAGGTGCCGACGACGGCGCCGGCCCGGGTCTCGCCGGTCGTCGCCGCGGCCCGCCGGGCGCTGTACGCCGACACGGTCAACGAGGCGCTGGTCATGCGTCCCGGGCAGCTGCTCACGCGGGGGCTGCTGGTGCTCGACGACCGCGGGGTCGACGGCGCCGTCACCGGCACCGCGGCGGCGCTGGGTGGCTCGTCGTCCCTGCTGGGCCGGCTGCAGACCGGTTTCGTGCGCAGCTACGCGCTGGGGATGCTCGGCGGCGCGGTGCTGCTGACCGGGGCGCTCTGGGCGGTGGCAGCGGGATGAACGGGTTCCCGTGGTTGCTGCTGATGCTGCTCGTCCCCGCGGCGGGGGCGGCCGCGATCGCGGCGCTGCCGCGCGGCGGGGACCGGCTCGCCCGCCAGGTGGCGCTCGGCGCGAGCGGGCTGACGCTGCTGCTGGCGGTGCTGGCCACCGTCGCCTTCGACACCGGCGGCGCCCGGTTCCAGCTCACCAGCTCGGTGTCGTGGATCCCCGACTTCGGCGTCGACTTCGCCCTCGGCGTCGACGGCATCGCGCTGGTGATGCTGCTGCTGGTGGGCCTGCTCGTGCCGGTCGTGGTGGTCGCGTCGTGGCGGGAGGACTTCGGCCCCGGACGGCGCTCGCTGCGCGCCTACCTGGGCTGGCTGCTGCTGCTGGAGGCCACCCTGGTGGGGGTCTTCGCCGCCACCGACGTGTTCCTCTTCTACGTCTTCTTCGAGGCGATGCTCGTCCCGATGTACTTCCTGATCGGGAGCTTCGGCGGGCCGCGCCGGCAGTACGCGGCGGTGAAGTTCTTCCTCTACAGCTTCCTCGGCGGGCTGGTGATGCTGGCCGCGGTCATCGGGCTGTACGTGGTGAGCAACTCCCAGTTCGGCGCGGGCACTTTCGCCTTCGACGCGCTGCGCCAGCTGGAGATCACCCCCGGTGTGCAGAAGCTGCTGTTCGCCGGGTTCTTCATCGCGTTCGCGATCAAGGCGCCGCTGGTGCCCTTCCACACCTGGCTGCCCGACGCCGGTGCCCAGGCGCCGATCGGCAGCGCGGTGCTGCTGGTCGGCGTGCTGGACAAGGTGGGCACCTACGGGATGCTGCGCCTCTGCCTGCCGCTGTTCCCCGACGCCGCCCGCGACCTCGCGCCGGTGGTGCTGGTGCTCGCGGTGGTCGGCATCCTCTACGCCGCGGTGCTGGCCGCCGGCCAGGACGACCTCAAGCGGCTGGTCTCCTACACCTCGATCGCGCACTTCGGCTTCATCGCGCTGGGCGTCTTCGCCTTCACCACCGAGGCGGCCACCGGCGCGGTGCTCTACATGGTCAACCACGGCATCGCGACCGGGCTGCTGTTCCTGGTGGTCGGCATGCTCATCAGCCGCGGCGGGTCGCAGCGGATCAGCGACTACGGGGGAGTGGCATCCGCGGCGCCGGTCCTGGCCGGCACCCTGCTGCTGGCGGGCCTCGCCACCCTGTCGCTGCCGGGCACGAACAGCTTCGTCAGCGAGTTCCTGGTGCTGATCGGCGCGTTCCCGACCCGGCCGGTCTTCACGGTGCTGGCCACCGTCGGCATCGTGCTGGCCGCCGTCTACGTGCTGCTGATGTACCAGCGCACGATGCACGGCCCGCCCCGCGGCGTGCTGTTCCCCGACGTGCCGCCGGAGGCGGCCACCCCGGCGGTCCCGGACGGCGGCGGCGCGACCGCGGTGGCCACCCGGCCGACGGTGCGGTCGGCGGTGCGTGACCTGGCGCCGCGCGAGCTGGCCGTCGTCGCACCGCTGATCGCCCTGGTCATCGGGCTGGGCGTCTACCCGCAGCCGCTGATCGACCTGGTGCGCCCGGCCGTGCAGGCCACGATGGTCGACGTCGGCGCGGACCCCGACGGCACCACCCCCACCCACGACGGAGGGCAGCGCTGATGGGCGGCATCTCGGCACCGTCGCTGTCGTACCCGGCGCTGGCGCCGCTGCTGTTCGTCTTCGGTGCCGCCGCGGTCGGGGTGCTGGTCGAGGCGTTCGTGCCCCGGGCCCGCCGGGAGCGGGTGCAGGTGGGGCTGGCGCTGGTCGGCACGGTCGGTGCGCTGGTGAGCAGCCTGCTGCTGGCCGGCCGCGAGGAGGTCACCGCCGGTGGGGCGCTCGCCGTCGACGGTGCGGCGCTGTTCCTGCAGGCGGTGCTGGCCGGCACGGGCGCGCTGTCGGTGCTGCTGTTCGCCGAGCGGGCGCTGGACCCGGCCCGGTCGGCGTTCGTCGCCGTCGCCGCGGTCCCGGCGGGCACCGCCCGCGACGCCGAGCTCGCCACCGCTCACCGGGTGCAGACCGAGGTCTACCCGCTGGCCGGCTTCGCCCTCGGCGGGATGATGCTGTTCACCGCCGCCAACGACCTGCTGGTCATGTTCGTCGCGCTGGAGGTGCTCAGCCTCCCGCTGTACCTGCTCTCCGGGCTGGCCCGCCGGCGGCGGCTGCTGTCGCAGGAGGCGGCCGTCAAGTACTTCCTGCTCGGCGCCTTCGCCTCGGCGTTCTTCCTCTACGGGCTGGCGCTGGTCTACGGCGCCACCGGCAGCGTCCGGCTGTCGGTCATCGGCGAGGCGGCCCGGACCGACGGCGACGCGACCCTGCTGGTGCTCGGCCTGGCCCTGCTGCTGGTCGGGCTGATGTTCAAGGCCAGCGTCGCGCCGTTCCACGCCTGGACGCCGGACGTCTACCAGGGCGCCCCCACCCCGGTCACCGCGTTCATGGGCGCCGCCACGAAGGTCGCCGCCTTCGGGGCGCTGCTGCGGCTGCTCACGGTGGGCTTCGGCGCCGCCGACGGCACCTGGCGGCCGCTGGTCTACGCGCTGGCGATCGTCTCGATGGTCGCCGGCGCGGTGCTCGGGCTCGCGCAGACCGACGTGAAGCGGATGCTCGCCTACTCCTCGGTGGCGCACGCCGGCTTCCTGCTCACCGGTGTGGTGGGCCTGGCAGCCGGCCGCGACGGGTCGGGGCTGTCCGCGACGCTGTTCTACCTGCTCACCTACGCGGCCACGACGCTCGGCGCCTTCGCCGTCGTCACCCTGGTCCGGCGCGGCGACGGCGAGGCCACCGGGCTCGCCGACTGGGCGGGGCTCGGCCGCCGCTCGCCGGTGACCGCCGGGCTGATGACGCTGTTCCTGCTGGCGCTCGCCGGCATCCCGCTCACCAGCGGCTTCACCGGGAAGTTCGCGGTGTTCCGGGCCGCCATCGAGGCCGGGGCCTGGCCGCTGGCGCTGGTCGGCGTGGTGGTCAGCGCCGTCGCCGCCTGGTTCTACCTGCGGCTGGTCGTGCTCATGTTCGTCAGCGAGCCCGCCGCCGACGGGCCCACCGTCGGCGTGCCCGGGCTGCCGACCACGATCGTGCTGGCGGTCACCGCCGCGATCACCCTGGTGCTCGGCGTCGTCCCGGGCTCGCTGCTGGACCTGGCCCGCGATGCGGCCGTCTTCACCCGGTGACACCGCCGTGAGCAGGGCGGTGCGGTGTGACGCGCGACCGGCGGCTATCTTCGTCGGTTGATGACCGGGACCGGGACCACCAGCGCGCGCGGCGGCGCGGCGGAGAAGCAGCTCTGGCACCGCCCCTCCACGCCGCCGTCGACGATCGGCCCCTGGCTGCCCGAGGGCGAGCTGGGCGAGACGCTGGCCGAGGGGCTGGCCCGGGTCGAGGCCGCCCTGCACGGGGCGGCCACCAGCGACAACGAGTTCGTCAGCGAGACCGCCGGTCACCTCATGAGCGCCGGCGGCAAGCGGTTCCGGCCGATGCTCGCGCTGCTGGCCGCGCAGCTGGGCGACCCGTCCGCCGCCGATGTCGTCACCGCGGCCGTGGTCTGCGAGCTCACCCACCTGGCCACGCTGTACCACGACGACGTCATGGACGAGGCCGCCGTGCGCCGCGGTGCGCCCAGCGCCAACAGCCGGTGGAGCAACAGCGTCGCCATCCTCACCGGCGACTTCCTCTTCGCCCGGGCCAGCGACCTGCTCGCCGACCTCGGCCCCGAGGCGGTGCGCATCCAGGCCCGCACCTTCGAGCGGCTGGTCACCGGCCAGCTGCGGGAGACCGTCGGCCCCCGCCCCGGCGAGGACCCGGTCGAGCACCACCTGTCGGTGCTCGCCGACAAGACCGGCTCGCTGGTGGCCACCTCCGCCCGGTTCGGCGCCTCCTTCGCCGGCGTCGACGAGGAGCTGGTGGCCGCGCTGACCGCGTTCGGCGAGGAGGTCGGGGTCGCCTTCCAGCTCTCCGACGACCTGATCGACATCGTCAGCGACGGCGGCACCTCCGGGAAGTCGCCCGGCACCGACCTGCGCGAGGGCATCGCCACGCTGCCGGTGCTGTTCGTGCGCGCCGGCGACGACCCGGCCGAGGCCCGGCTGCGCGCGCTGGTCGCCGGCCCGGTGGTCGACGAGGCCGAGCACGCCGAGGCGCTGGCGCTGCTGCGCACCTCCGCCTCGCTGCAGCGGGCCACCGCGGTGCTCGAGGAGTACGCCGACCGGGCGCGGGCGCGGCTGACCGCCGTCCCCGAGGGTCCGGTCCGCGAGGCGCTCACCGCGCTGTGCGGCTACGTGGTGACCCGCACCAGCTGACGGCGCGCCCCGGCCGGACCGGGGATGCTGGTGGCATGCCCACCCCGCGCCTGGTCGGCGCCGCGCTGCTCGCCGCCGTCCTGCTGACCGGCTGCACCTCCGGCTCGGCCGACCAGCCCGGGCGGGAGGGCGATACGGCGGCCACCGACGTGCCCGACGACGCCGCCCCGGCCACGACCGGGGTGCCCGCGCTGCAGGTCGAGGTGGTCGCCGGCGGCCTGGACCACCCGTGGGACGTCGCGCAGGCCCCCGACGGCACGCTGCTGCTCGACGAGCGCGGCGGCGGGCTGACCGCCGTCCGCCCCGACGGGACCGTGCGGCCCCTGGACGCCGACTTCGGCGACCTGTTCGCGCGCGGCGAGACCGGGCTGATGGGCCTCACCCTCGACCCGGCGTTCGCCGGCAACCGGCGCTTCTACACCTGCCAGGGCGTGCAGGAGGACGGCGGACCGGAGATCCAGGTGATCGCCTGGACCGTCGACGAGGGCTGGACGGCGGCCACCCGGGTCGCCGACCCGCTGCTCGGCGGCATCCCGGTCAACCCGTCCTCGGGCCGGCACGGTGGCTGCCGGCCCCGGTTCGACCCGTCCGGGCAGCTGCTGGTGGGGACCGGCGACAACGCCGTCGGCCGCAACCCGCAGGACCGCGGCACGCTGGCCGGGAAGGTGCTGCGCATCGACCCCGCCACCGGCGGGCCGTCGGCCGGCAACCCGTTCCTGGACTCCACCGACCCGGCCACCCGGCTGATCTGGAGCTACGGGCACCGCAACGTGCAGGGCATCGCCGTCCAGCCGGGCACCGGCGCCGTCTACACCGTCGAGCAGGGCACCGCCCGGGACGACGAGGTGAACTCCTCGGTCGCCGGCGGCAACTACGGCTACGACCCGGACGGCGCGGGGAGCCGCTACGACGAGAGCGTGCCGATGACCGACCTCGACATCCCGGGGGCGATCCCGGCGGTCTGGTCGTCGGGCTCGCCCACCATCGCCACCAGCGGCGGCGACTTCCTCGCCGGCAGCCGGTGGGGCGGCTACGACGGCGTGCTGGTGGTGGGCGTGCAGAAGGACACCGGGCTGCTGGCGCTGCGGCTCGGCGCCGACGGCCGGCTGGCCGACCAGTTCCGGGTCCCCGAGCTGGAGGACACCCACGGCCGGGTGCGCACCCCGCTGCTGGGCCGCGACGGGCTGCTCTACCTGACCACCGACAACGGCGACGGGGACGACGAGCTGCTCCGGGTCACCCCGCGGAGCTGACCCGGGCCTGCACCCGGTCGGGCACCGCGGTGCCGGCCGGCAGCAGCGGGTCGGGCTCCGGCTCCCCGTAGACCGTCCGCACCGGCAGCACCCCGCCCCACACCGGTGCGGCCAGGTCGCGCTCGTCGTCGCCGGGCGGGCCGCTGCGCGCCTTGACGCTCGCCTCGGTGAGGTCCAGTGCCAGCACCGCGGTGGCGGCCAGCTCCTTGCGGTCGGGCAGCCGGGTGGCGTCCCACGAACCGGGGGCCAGGTGCTCGGTGAGCGCCGTGAGCCCGCGCAGCCGCTCGTCCGGGTCGGTCACCAGCCGCAGCACGCCGTGCACGACGGCGCACCGGTAGTTCATCGAGTGGTGGAACACCGAGCGGGCGTAGACGACGCCGTCGAGCAGGGTGACGGTGAAGCAGACCGGAGCCCCGGCAGCCGCGGCCCGCAGCGTCGCGGCGCCGGTGGAGCCGTGCAGGTACAGCGTCCCGCCGTCCCGGCCGTACCCGGTGGGCAGCACGACGGGCGCGTCCCCGAGCTGCACCCCCAGGTGACCGACGAGCCCCGCGTCCAGCACCGCGTACAGCTCGGCGCGGTCGGTGCGGGCGCGCACCGGGTTGCGGCGGACCGTGCTGCGGGGGGTGGGGGAGAGGGGAGGCGCGTCCATGCGGTCGATCGTGGCTGGCAGAGTGGCTCCCTCCAAGGTCCACTCCGGAGCGATTCCAGCAGGCCACTCGACGGGAGGCGGAGATGAACGACCTCCCACCGGTCGTGCTCGACCGGGCCGGCGGCGTGCCGCTGGCCGTGCAGCTCGCCGACGCGCTGCGCCGGGCGGCCGGTGACGGCACGCTGCGCCCCGGCGACCGGCTGCCCTCGACCCGCGCGCTGGCGGCCGCGCTGCGGATCAGCCGCACAGTTACCGCCGCCGCCTACGACCAGCTGCTCGCCGAGGGCTGGGCGCAGGCCCGGCGCGGCGCCGGCACCTTCGTGGTCGGGACGTCGGTCGCGGCCCCGGCCGCGCCGGCGGCGGTCGAGGGGCCGGTGCCCGCCGCGGGCACGCCGGTCGACCTGCGCGCCGGGGCGCCCTGCCTGGAGGTGCTCGACGCCGCCGCCTGGCGGCGGGCGTGGCGGGCGGCGGGGGACCAGCCGCCGGACGCCGCCCCCGACCCGGCCGGCGACCTGGGGTTCCGCGCCGCGGTCACCGAGCACCTGCTCCGGCACCGCGGCCTGGTGGTGCAGCCCGCGGACCTGCTGGCCACCGCCGGCACCTCCGCCGCGGTCGGCGAGCTCGCCCGGGTGCTCCCGCCGGGCAGCCGGGTGGGCGTCGAGGACCCCGGCTACCAGCGGGTCGCCGGCGCGCTCCGGGAGGCCGGGGCCGAGGTGGTGCCGCTGCGGGTCGACGACGACGGGCTGGTGGTCGACGAGGTGCCCGCGGGGCTCGCCGCCGTCTACTGCACGCCCGCCCACCAGTACCCGCTCGGGCGCCGGATGCCCGCCGCCCGCCGGACCGCCCTCGTCGGGCGCGCCCGGGCGGAGGGCTGGTGGGTGCTGGAGGACGACTACGACGGCGAGCTGCGCTACGACGTGGCGCCGCTCCCGCTGCTCGGGTCGCTGGGCCCGGACGTCGTCGTGCACCTGGGTACCACGAGCAAGATCGTCAGCCCGACGCTCGGGGTGGGCTGGCTGGTCGCGCCCGCGCCGCTGCGGGCCCAGCTGGTGGCCCGGCGCACCGCCACCGGCACCCGGCCCGCCCGCGCCGGCCAGCGGGTGTTCACCGCGCTGGCCACCTCCGGTGACCTGGCCCGGCACCTGCGTCGGCTGCGGCGCGAGCTGGCCGGCCGGCGCGCCCTGGTGGTCGCCGCGGTCGCCGGCGCCGGGCTGCGCGCGGCCGGCGACCCGGCGGGCGCGCACCTGCTGGTGCCGCTGCCGGACCGGGCGGCCGAGGACGCGGTGGTCGCCGCGGCGGCCGGCCGGGGCATCGCGCTGGAGGGCCTGACCCGGCACGGTGGCGCGGCGGCCGGGCTGGTGCTCGGGTTCGCCGCGCCGACCCGCGCGCAGCTCACCGCCGCGCTGCCGGTGCTCACCGAGCTGCTCGGCCACCGCTGAGCCCTGGCGCGGCGACCGCCGCGGTCAGCCCTCCGGAGCCCGCCGGGGCGCGGCCAGCGCGCGGAGCAACCCCAGCGCGTGTGGACCGTCGACCACGGAGAAGAACGCGGCGTCCGCGGCCTCCACGGCCGCGACCGCGCGCGGGGCGAGCGCGGCACCGGCCTCGGTGACCTGCAGCCGCCGGGCGCGCGTGTCGGCCGTGTCGACCTGCCGGGTCAGCAGGCCCTTCCGCTCGAGGGTCCGGAGGACCTGCGAGGTCATCTTGACGTCCGCGCCGGCCCGGCCGGCGGCCTCGGCCTGGGTGGGGGTCTCGCCGTGGGTGTTGGCCCACCAGGTGACCGCGAGCAGCACGAACTGGACGTGCGTGAGGTCGAAGGGCGCCAGCGAGACGGCGATCCGGCGCTGCCAGGCCAGGGTCGCCTGCCACAGCAGCAGGCCGGGGCTGTCCTCGGGGGTCAGCGCCATCAGCGGACCGGTGCGCGGTCGGCGGCGGCGAGGAGCGAGGCGAGGACGTCGGGGAAGTCGCCGGACACCGCCCGCCCCACCTCCTCCAGCACGTCCCCGGGGGCCGCGCCGGTCACGGTCAGCGAGTAGACGACGCGGTGCCGGCCGGGTGCCGTCCCCGGCTCGATGCGGTGCTCGGTGCGCACCACCAGGCCGTCGACGGTGGCGGTGTCGACGAAGCGGGCGCCCGGCTCGACCGTCTCCAGGGTCAGGACCACGACCTCGCGGTCGGGCAGGGTCATCGCGACGGTGGAGCCGGTCGCGAAGGGGCCGTCCACCGTGGCGCTCGCGACGCCGGGGTTCCAGTGCTGCCAGCCCGGCACGTCCTGCCACAGCTGCCAGATCGCCGCCGGGCTCGTCCCGGTCTCCGCCGCGTGCTCGAAAGTGTCCATAACAATTCCTCTCTCCACGGATGATCTGCACACAGACTATCTGCCGGCCGGGTGCGGGGGAAGAGCACCGCGTGCTGCCGGCGTCAGCCGCTGACCGGGAAGCGGAGCGGGCCCCGCAGCACGGTCGCCACCCGCGGCACCGGGCGGCCCAGCGCGCGCAGCCGGGGCGCCCGCTCCGCGAGCACCCGGAGCGCCACCTCGCCCTCCAGCCGGGCCAGCGGGGCGCCCAGGCAGTAGTGCACCCCGCTGGAGAACGCCAGGTGCGGGGTGGTCTGCTCGCGGTGCAGGTCGAACCGGTCGGGGTCCGGGTGCGCCGCCGGGTCGCGGCCCGCCGCGGCGAGCAGCACGAGCACCCCGCCGTCCCGGCGCACCACCGCCCCGCCGACCTCGGCGTCCTCGTGCGCGACCCGGGCCGTCAGCTGCACCGGCGGGTCGAAGCGCAGGGTCTCCTCCACCGCGGCGCCGGCCAGCGACGGGTCGTCGGCCAGCGCCGCCCACTGGCCCGGCGTGCCGAGCAGCGCTCGGACCGCGCTGCCGATCAGGTTCGTGGTGGTCTCGAACCCGGCGACCAGCAGCAGCTGCGCGAGGGCCAGCGCCTCGTCGGCGGTGGCGGCGTCCTCGTCGACGGCGGTGGCCAGCGCGGACACCACGTCCTCACCCGGCGCGCGGCGGCGCTGCTCGAGCAGCGCCCCGAACAGCTCGCGCAGCTCGGCGGTCGTCGCGGTGAGCTGCCGCAGGTGGGCGGGGGAGCGGACGCCGTCCAGGGCGCTGCCCAGCGCCCGCCCCCAGCGGGCGAACCGCTCCTGGTCGACCGCGGGCACGTCCAGCAGGGCGGAGATCACCGTGATCGGCAGCGGCGAGGCCAGGTCGCGCACCAGGTCGAACCCGCCCTCGCGACGGCCGCGGGCCAGCGCCTGGTCCAGCAGCCCGGCGGTCACGTCCTCGGTGACCGCGCGGTAGCGGGCCAGCCGGCGCGGGGCGAACGCGGGCTGCGCGAGCCGGCGCAGCCGGTCGTGGTCGGGCGGGTCGAGGGTCAGCAACGACAGGTCGACCGGTTCGAACAGGTCGGCGGCCGCGCCCCCGGCGTCCCGGTCCTCCATCCGTCGGCGGCCGTCGGCCAGCCGGACGCCGAACCGGCGGTCCCGCAGCACCGCCTCGCAGGTCGCGTGGGTGGCGACGGCCGAGATGCCGGTGCGGCTGCGCACCGGGCTCCCGCCCGCGGCCGCCTGCGCGGTCCGCAGGTCGCGGTAGACCGGGTAGGGGTCCAGCCGCCACGGCCGGTGCAGCAGCCGGGCGACCCGGTCGCCGCCCACCGCCAGCGCCAGCCCGCCCGCGCGCAGCGCCCCGATCCGCAGGCCCAGTCCCGCGTCCGACCGCAGCCGGCCCACCCGCTCGTCCCCGACGGTCATGCCCACCATCCCACCCGTTCCGGTGCGGAGGACGCCAGTGGCCCAGGACCGGTCCGGTCCTGGGCCACTGGCGTGCAGGGCTCGTGCCTACGCGCTGACGGTCCAGCTGTCCTGGCCGGCGAGCAGCGCGCCGAGGTCGGCCGGCTGCTGCGCGGCGGCGTCCTCGAGCTGGTCGGCCATCATCCGCTCGTAGCTGGGCTTGACGACCTTCCGGAACACGCCCATCGGGGTGTACCGCAGGTCCTGCGAGCTCAGCCGGGAGAGCGCGAACGCGTACGACGGGTCCTCGCGGGTCGAGTCGTGGACGACGATCTCGGACGCGTCGACCTGGTTGGTCTCGGCGATCCGCAGCCCGCCGACGTCGTCCCGGACCACGCACGAGGCGCCGTCCGGACCGAAGACCAGCGGCTTGCCGTGCTCGAGCGGGATGGTCCACATCGGGCCGGTCGTCGGGTCCTTGAGCAGCTCGAACGCGCCGTCGTTGAAGATGTTGCAGTTCTGGTAGATCTCGACCAGCGCGGTGCCCTGGTGCTCGGCCGCCTGGCGGAGCACCTCGGTGAGGCCCTTGCGGTCGGAGTCCATCGCCCGGCCCACGAAGGTGGCGTCGGCGCCCAGCGCCAGCGACACCGGGTTGAACGGGTGGTCCAGCGAGCCCATCGGCGTCGACTTGGTGATCTTGCCGACCTCGCTGGTGGGCGAGTACTGGCCCTTGGTGAGCCCGTAGATCCGGTTGTTGAACAGCAGGATCGTCATGTTCACGTTGCGGCGCAGCGCGTGGATCAGGTGGTTGCCACCGATGCTCAGCGCGTCGCCGTCACCGGTGACGACCCACACCGACAGGTCCGGCCGGGAGGCGGCCAGGCCGGTGGCGATCGCCGGGGCGCGGCCGTGGATCGAGTGCATCCCGTAGGTGTTCATGTAGTACGGGAAGCGCGAGGAGCAGCCGATCCCGGACACGATGACCATGTCCTCGCGGGCGATGCCGAGGCTGGGCAGGAAGCTCTGGACCGCGTTGAGGATGACGTAGTCACCGCAGCCGGGGCACCAGCGCACCTCCTGGTCGGTCTTGAGGTCCTTGGCCTTGAGGTCGGCCTTCTTCTCGCCGGCCAGCTCGACGGACCGGGAGATGGCGGCCGAGATGGGGTTGCCCGGCATCCCGAGGTCGTGGACGTGCGGGTCGAGCGCGGTCACAGGGTCGCTCCGTTCCCGGCCGGGGCAGTGGCCGGAGTGGTGGTGCCGTCGATGGCGTCCTGGAGCACGGCGGCGAGCTCCGCGGCGCGGAAGGGCAGGCCGCGCACCTGGGTGTGGCTGACGACGTCGACCAGGTACTTGGCGCGCAGCAGCATCGCCAGCTGGCCGAGGTTCATCTCCGGGCAGATCACCCGGTCGTAGCGGCGCAGCACGTCGCCCAGGTCGCTGGGCATCGGGTTGATGTGCCGCAGGTGCACCTGCGCGATCGACCGGCCCGAGGCGCGGATCCGCCGGCAGGCGGCGCCGATCGGCCCGTAGGTCGACCCCCAGCCGATGACGGCGACCCGCGCGTCGCCGTCCGGGTCGTCGACCTCGGTCAGCGGGATCGTCGCGGCGATGCCGTCGACCTTCGCCTGCCGGGTGCGGGTCATGAAGTCGTGGTTGGCCGGGTCGTAGGAGATGTTGCCGGTCTTGTCGGCCTTCTCCAGCCCGCCGATGCGGTGCTGCAGCCCGGCCGTGCCCGGCACCGCCCAGGCGCGGGCCAGCGTCTCCGGGTCGCGCAGGTAGGGGAGGAACTCGCCGTCCTCGCTGTTCGGCTCGCTGGCGAACACGACCCGCAGGTCGGGCAGCTCCTCCACGTCCGGGATCTGCCACGGCTCGGCGCCGTTGGCCAGGTAGCCGTCGGACAGCAGCATGACCGGGGTGCGGTAGGTCAGCGCGATGCGCGCGGCCTCCAGCGCGGCGTCGAAGCAGTCGGCGGGCGACCGCGGGGCGATCACCGGCACCGGCGCCTCGCCGTTGCGGCCGAACATCGCCTGCAGCAGGTCGCTCTGCTCGGTCTTGGTCGGCAGGCCGGTCGAGGGGCCACCGCGCTGCACGTCGACGATCACCAGCGGCAGCTCGGTCATCACGGCCAGGCCGATGGTCTCGGCCTTGAGCGCGACACCCGGGCCGGACGTCGTCGTGACGCCCAGCGCGCCGCCGAACGAGGCGCCCAGCGCCGCGCCGATGCCGGCGATCTCGTCCTCGGCCTGGAAGGTGCGCACGCCGAAGGCCTTGTGCCGGCTGACCTCGTGGAGGATGTCCGACGCCGGGGTGATCGGGTAGGCGCCGAGGAAGACCGGCAGGCCCGAGCGGGCGCCGGCGGCGACGATCCCGTAGGCCAGCGCCTGGTTGCCGGAGATGTTGCGGTAGCGGCCCGGCGCCATCGGGGCCGGCTTGACCTCGTAGGAGACGGCGAACGCCTCGGTGGTCTCGCCGTAGTTGAAGCCGGCGCGGAAGGCGGCGATGTTGGCCGCGGCGATCTGGGGCTTGCGGCGGAACTGCCGCTCCAGGAAGCGCACGGTGCCCTCGGTGGGCCGGTGGTACATCCAGCTCAGCAGGCCGAGGGTGAACATGTTCTTGCTGCGCTCGGCCTCCTTCTTGCCCAGGCCCGAGTCGGCGAGCGCCGCGAGGGTCATGGAGGTGAGCGGCACGCTGACCAGCTGCCAGCCCTGCAGCGAGTCGTCCTCGAGCGGGTTGGTGGCGTAGCCGACCTTCGCCAGGTTCCGCGGGGTGAACTCGTCGGAGTCGGCGATGATCAGCCCGCCGCCCGGGAGGTCGGGGAGGTTCGCCTTCAGCGCGGCCGGGTTCATCACGACCAGGACGTCGGGCGCGTCGCCCGGCGTCATCACGTCGTGGTCGGCGAAGTGCAGCTGGAAGGAGCTGACCCCGGGCAGGGTGCCCGTCGGCGCCCGGATCTCGGCGGGGAAGTTCGGCAGCGTGCGCAGGTCGTTGCCGAACGACGCGGTCTCGCTGGTGAACCGGCCGCCGGTCAGCTGCATGCCGTCGCCGGAGTCGCCGGCCAGCCGGATGACGACCCGGTCGAGCTCGACGACGCTCTTGACGAGGCCGCCGGGGGCCGAGCTCTGCACGGGCGCGTCGGTCTCCATGGTGGGGGCAACGCCGCTGTCGGCGGAGCTGATTCCGGGGTTGGTGCCAGTCATGTGTGTGAGCTACCTCCGGCCCGCCAGGTTACGTGCGCCGGGTCCGGGCCACCCGGTCCGGCCGACGACGTGAGGGAAGCCACACAGGAGAGCCTTCCCTGCCCGGCCCCGCCCGGCCGGGTGACCTGGGGGAACGAGGGGCCGGGAGCCGGCGTTCTACCCGACGTGCACCGCTGGAACAACGGTCTGAAGACCGCTCTGCTGCTCGGCCTGATGGCCGGGCTGATCCTGGCCGCCGGTGCGCTCATCGGTGGCCGGAGCGGGCTGTTCATCGCCCTGCTCATCGCGCTGGGCATCAACGGCTTCGCCTACTTCAACTCCGACAAGCTCGCGCTGCGCGCGATGCGCGCCTTCCCGGTCACCGAGACGCAGGCGCCGCAGATGTACGCGATCGTGCGCGAGCTCGCCACCGAGGCCCGTCAGCCGATGCCCCGGCTGTACGTGAGCCCGACCGGCCAGCCCAACGCCTTCGCGACCGGGCGCAACCCGCGCAACGCCGCGGTCTGCTGCACCCAGGGCATCCTCGAGCTGCTGGACCGCCGGGAGCTGCGCGCGGTGCTCGCGCACGAGCTGTCCCACGTCTACAACCGCGACATCCTGATCAGCTCCGTCGCCGGGGCGATGGCGTCGGTGATCACCTACCTGGCGCACATGGCGATGTTCGCCTCGCTGTTCGGCGGCCGGTCCGACGAGCGCGACGGCGGGAACGCGCTGGGCGGGCTGCTGCTGGTCTTCCTCGGCCCGATCGCCGCGGGCCTGGTGCAGATGGCCGTCAGCCGCAGCCGCGAGTACCAGGCCGACGCGTCCGGTGCCCAGCTCTCGCACGACCCGCTGGCGCTGGCCGGCGCGCTGCGCAAGCTCGAGCTGGGCGTCGCCGCCCGGCCGCTGCCGCAGGACGAGCGGCTGGTCACCCAGAGCCACCTGATGATCGCCAACCCGTTCCGCGGGCAGGGCATGGCGTCGATGTTCGCCACCCACCCGCCGATGCCGCAGCGCATCGCCCGGCTGGAGCAGATGGCCCGCGAGATGGGCCAGTAGAAGGACCCCGCTGCCCCCCACCACTCGCAAGCTCGCGGTGGGCCCCTGCACCGGGGCCGGCGGCTGGTTGCGGGACGCAGCCTTCTTACGCTGGGTGTCATGCGTTACGTGGCGATCGGGGACAGCTTCACCGAGGGCGTCGGCGACGAGCTGCCCGACGGGACGGTGCGCGGGTGGGCGGACCTGGTCGCCGAGGGGCTGGCAGCCGGCTCCCGTGAGCCGGTGCAGTACGCGAACCTCGCCGTCCGCGGCCGGCTGCTGGACCGGATCGCGACCGAGCAGGTGGACGCTGCCCTCGCCCTGGACCCGGCGCCGACGCTGGTCACGTTCAACGGCGGCGGCAACGACCTCATGCGCCCCGGGGTGGACGCCGAGCGGCTGCTCGCCCTCACCGAGCAGGCGGTCCGCCGGTTCACCGCCGCCGGCGTCGACGTGGTGCTGCTGAGCGGCCCCGACCCGTCGGCCCGGCTGCCGTTCGGCCGGGTGATGCACCGGCGCGGTGAGGTGCTCACCGAGCAGCTGGCCCAGCTCGCGGCCCGGTGCGGGGTGCGCTTCGTCAGCGCGTTCGGCGACGTCGAGGTGCGGCGTCCCGGGTACTGGTCGCCGGACCGGCTGCACCTGGGCCCCGCGGGCCACCGGCGGGTGGCCGGGCTGGTGCTGCGGGCGCTCGGTCAGGACGTCGCGGCGCACGTCGTCGATCCCGGGCCGGAGGCGCCCCGCGGACTGCGCACCGAGGCCCGGTACTACCGCGAGCACGTGCTGCCCTGGGTGGAGCGCCGGCTGCGCGGCCGCTCGTCCGGCGACGCCCGAACGGGCAAGCACCTGGACTGGGTGACCGTCGCCGGGCCCGCCCCGGCGGACCGGACGGCCTAGCGGCGGTCGTCCGGCCGGCCGCCCGGCAGCGGCTGGCCGGCTCCAGGAGGAGGGTCAGCCGGACGTCGTGCCCGGCCGGCCCGGCTGGGCGCGCAGGCCGAGGTCGACGAGGTCGATGAGCCAGTCGAAGCTCTCGTCGGTGGCGGTGCCCCACCGGAACCCGCCGCCGGCCTCGATGGTGGCGAAGCCGTGGAAGATGCTGCGCAGTGCGCGCAGGGCGTGGGTGGTGTCGGCCGGGGCGAGGTCGTAGCCGCGGAGCACCGCGGTGAAGGGCTCCATGCTCCGCGCCGCGGCGACGGCGAGCGGGTCGTCGGGGCCGGTGAGGCTGAAGCCGAGGGTGGCTGCGTACCGGCCGGGGTGGGCCAGGACGAAGTCGCGCAGCGCGCGGGCGGCGGCCCGCAGCGCGTCGCGGCCGGCGCGGCCCTGGATGGCAGCCCCGATGGCGTCGGTGGCCTCGCCCACGGCGAGGGCGGCGATGCGCCGGTTGAGGTCCTCCTGGCTCGCGACGTGCTTGTAGAGCGAGGGGGTGCGCACCCCGAGCCGTTCGGCCAGCCGGCCCATGGTGAGGGCGGGGAAGCCGATCTCGTCGGCGAGGTCGGCGCCGGCGGCGACGACGGCGGCGGGGTCCAGGCCGGCCCTAGGCACCGACGGCTGCCAGGAAGGTGAGCACGGCGGTGGCGACCTCGGCGGGGTGCTGGACGTGCGGGTAGTGACCGGCGCCGTCGACCACCACCAGCCGGCCCAGCCCGGTGGGCAGGTCGGCCACGACGGCCTCGCCCTCGGCACGGGGATCGGCCCAGTCGCAGTCGGCGCCGCCCTGGACGACCAGCACCGGGCAGCGCACGTTGCCCAGCTGCTCCCCGGCGTCGACGGGGGAGGTCCGGGCCATGGCCTGCAGGGCCTTCATCCGGCCGGGCTCCGCGAGCATGGTGGTGATCTGCTGCAGGCGGGTGGCGTGGTCGGCGGGCCTGGTGCCGGGGTACGCGACGTCGAGGTACCTGGTCCACTGCGCGGCGCTGCCGAGCACGCTCGTGCCCAGCAGGTGGCCCAGGCCGCGGCGGTGGGAGGCCACCCGGAGGTCACCCAGGCGCAGCGTCTGCTTGCGGGTGAACGGCGCGAGCTCGACCAGCGCGGTGACCAGCTCCGGGGCCTTCGCGGCGGCGATCGTGGCGGCTCCGCCGGCGATGGAGTGACCGACCAGGACGGCGGGGCCGCCCAGGTGCTCGACGAGGCCGACCAGGTCACCGGCGATGTCGGTGCGCGAGTACCCCGCCCACCCGACGCTGGACTCGCCGTGGCCGCGCAGGTCCAGCGCCGCGACCCGGTAGCCGGCCGCCACGAGAGCGGGGGTGAGGAAGCGGTAGGCCTGGCGGCTGTCGCCCATGCCGTGCGCCAGCACGACCAGCGGGCCGGTGGTGCCGGAGAGCTCGTAGGCGAGGGTCCCGCCGTCGACGGTCAGGAACTCGGTCATGTCGTCCTCCGGGAACTGTCTGCCGCAGTGGCTTACTACGTTAGCCAAAAGCTAGAGCGATTAGCCAATGGACGTCAAGAGGGTGCCGTGCGGCGGTGTCCGAGAGGCGACGGTGCGCCCCGCAGGTCGGGCGAGCAGCTGGCCTGCGGGGCGCGCCCGATCAGCGGTAGTTGTCGAACTGCAGCGCGACGTCGAGGTCCTTGCCGCGCAGCAGCTGCTGGACCGCCTGCAGGTCGTCGCGCTTCTTGCCGCTCACCCGCAGCTGGTCGCCCTGGATCTGCGCCTGGATGCCCTTCGGGCCCTCGTCGCGGATGATCTTGGCGATCTTCTTCGCGGTGTCGGACTCGATGCCCTGCTTGATGGTGGCGCTGATCTTGTACGTCTTGCCGGACGCCTGCGGCTCGCCCGCGTCCAGCACCTTGAGCGAGATCCCGCGCTTGACCAGCTTCTCCCGGAACACCTCGAGGGCGGCGTTGGTGCGCTCCTCGGTGTCGGACTGCAGGGTGACGCCGTTCTCGCCGGCCCACTCGATCGAGGCGTTGGTGCCCCGGAAGTCGAACCGCTGGGACAGCTCCTTGGCCGCCTGGTTCAGCGCGTTGTCGACCTCCTGCCGGTCGACCTTGCTCACCACGTCGAAGGACGCATCGGCCATGTCGGTTCCCCTCCTCTGGCACGCGGGCGGACCCGCGCGCACCGGGGACCGGCGCGAGCGCCGGCCCCACCGTCTTGTACTCTCTCCCCGTACCACCACGGCGGGTTGCCCGAGTGGCCAATGGGAGCGGACTGTAAATCCGTCGGCTTAGCCTACGAAGGTTCGAATCCTTCACCCGCCACGCCTGGTACGAACGGCCCCCGACCGCACGGTCGGGGGCCGTTCTGCTGTGCGGGGGCGCTGGTCAGGGGGCCGTCGGCGCCCGGGCGCTGGCGACGGCGGTGCGCTCCAGCCGCTGCCCGCCCAGGAACAGCCAGTCGAAGGCGATCCGCACCGACCGGGTGCAGCGCACCGTGACCTCGGCCCCGTCGGTCTGCGCCGACCAGGAGTCCAGCCGGGTGCCGGCGCCGGCCAGCTGCTCGGCGACGGCGCTCTCGGCGACCTCCCGGGACAGCGGGACGGTGGCGCCGACCCCGTCGCGGTAGACGGCGGGCTCGTCGGCCCGGCCGGCCGCGGCCAGGGCTGCGCCGTCGCACACCGACTGGACCTGCTGCTGGGCCAGGAACGCGTCGGACGCGGCGATCCCGCCGACCACCATGAGCGCCGCGACCAGCCAGCAGACCAGCACGAACGGCAGGGCGGACCCGCGCTCGCGGTCCGCCTCCGGCACGCGCGCGGGGCCCATGGGCGCAGCGTAGGGCCGCGGACCGGGCGGTCCGCCCGGTTGTCCACCGATTGTGGACAGCGGGTGTGGACCGTGTGGACGACGACGCCGCCGGGCCGTCACCCGGCCGGGGGACCTGTGGACGACGGGCCGCCCGGCTCCCGCGCCGCCCCAGACTGCCGGCATGACGATCGAGGTGGTCCCCCCGCAGCTGCACGCCCTGGCCGAGGTGCTCACCTCCGCGGCCGACCGGTGCCGGCTGACCGCCACCGCGGTGCCCGACGAGGCGGTCGGCGGGCCGCTGGGGCCGCCGCTGACCGCCTTCACCGAGACCGCCCGCACCGCCGGGAACTGCCTGGCCGGGGAGCTGCGCCGGCTCGCCGGCGCCGTCACCGCGGCCGCCGACGCATGGCTCGGGGTCGACGCCGGGGTGCTCGCCCCGCGCGGTGCCGCGGTGCCCCGGTGACCGGGCCGCTGCCGCCGCGCACCCCGCTGCCCGACCCGCCGGGTGAGCCGGCGGCGCTGGACCGGGCCGCCGCGGACCTGGTCGACGCCGCCTTCTCGGCCGGCCTGCTGGTGCACCTGCTCGGACCCGCCGCGGTCCTCCCGGGCTGGACCGGCGCGGACGCCGACGCGGCGGGGGCCGAGGTGGCCGCGGCGACCGCGGTCGCCGGTGACCTGCACCGCGCGCTGACCGCCGCGCTCGGCCGGCTCGAGGAGCACGCGGCCCTGTGGCGGCGGGTGCGGGACCGGGTGGCCGAGCTCCGCGCGGAGCAGGACCGGGAGCACGCGGCAGCGGCCCGCCGGCTGCCGGCCGAGGTGGCGGTGGCCGACCTGGAGGCCCGTGCAGCGGCCGGGTCGCGCGTCGCGGCCGAACTGGCGGCCGCGGAGGCCGACCGGGCCGCGGAGCACCGCGCGCTGCTGGCCGCGCTGGCCGAGGACGCGGCTGCCACCGGGGCCGTGCTCGCGGACGCCGGGCGGGGGCTCGGCGGGACCGGCCGACCGGGGGAGTCGGCCCGGGTCACGATCGCGCTGGCGGCGCGGCTGCCCGGCTGGGGCACCGGGGTGCTGGCCCGGCTCGGGTCGTCGGCCGCCGCGGACCTGCTCGCCACCGACCGGCTGGTGGACCTCCCCGCGGTCGCGGCCCGCTGGGCGCCCTGGGCGACCGCCCCGCCGTTCGCCGCGGCGCTGCTGACCGGGCTGGGCGCCGACGGGCTGTCCGCGGTGCTGACCCTGCTCGGCACGGTCGCCGGCAGCGACGACGGCGTCGCGCTGGCCGGCCTGCTGGCCGCTGCCTCGGCGGCCGCCACCGCCGGCGGCGGGCCCCTGCCCGGCGGCCTCGGGCAGCCGGTCCCGGACCCGGCGGGCCGCGACGCGGCGGCCGACCCGGTGGCGCTCGGCATGGGTGCGGTGCTGGCGGCGCCGGGCGCACCGGCCGCACTGGCCGCGGCGTGGGGCGGGCAGCTGCTGGCCCGGGAGCGGGCCCGTGGCGGGCCGGTCCCCTGGGGCGGGCCCGATCCGGTGCAGTCGGCGGTCGACCGGCTCGCGGCGGCCGGGGACGCCCGTGCTGCCGCGGCGCTGCTCGCCGACCCGGCGGCCTGGACGGCGCTGCTCGCCCGCGCCTGGCCGGGTGGCACCGGGTCGCTGGCGGCCGTCGTCCGGCTGGCCGGCCGGGGCGCGGGTGGGGGACCGGCGGCCGGGGCGGCACTGCAGGCGCTCGGGCAGGGGCTCGCCCCCGGCAGCACGGACCCGGTGCTCGCCCGGCCCGCGAACCTGACCGCGCTGGGCGGTGCCCTCACCGGGTTGCTGACCGACCAGGTCGACGTCGTCGTGGCGCTGACCGGGCGCGCGGTCGCGGCGGCCGGCGGGCTGCCGCCGGCCGCGGACGCCGCCCTGCGCGGGCTGGCCCTGGCGCTCAGCGGGTCCGACGTCGTCTCCGTGGAGCGGGCGGTGCTGGCTGCCCTCGCACCCGGGGACGCCGCCACGCTCCTCGGGGGATGGGTCGCCGTGCGCGAGCACGCGCACCGGATCGGACACGCCCTCCGCTACGCCGAGGCGCGGGACCGCACCGTGGACGGGGACGTCCTCGACGTGCTCTGGCGGCTGGCCACGGCGCCGGCCACGCGCGGCACCGGGGAGGCCTTCGACGCCGCCGGCGACCTGACGAGCGCGCTCCGCGGCGCGGGCCACACGCCGGCGATGGGCCGGGACACCGGCCCCGTCTACACCGACGAGCAGGCCGCCACCTTCGCGACAGCCGCGCTGGGGCCGGTGACGCCGCCCGGGAGCGCGGTCGGCCCCCGGGCCAGGGCGGGTTTCCGCACGGTCGCCGACCTGCTCGGCCGGCCGGTCCCAGCGGCCTACGAGCCACCGCTGGACATGGCGCTGCACGCCGTGGGCCTGCACGCGGCGGACGAGTCGCCCGGTGCGCCCGGGGTGGTCGACGAGGTCACCGACCGGCTCCGGGACACCGTGCACGACCGGGTCGACGGGTGGCGGGAGCGCGCGACCACCGGTCGGGTGACACCCGGACGGTGACGCAAGTTCGATCATCGTTGACGGACAGTGACGACACGTCGAGTTGTCGATCATGAGCGGTGTGTCCTCTTGCCCCTTTTGGGTGACGGCTTGCAATCTCCCCATTGCGGACTGTGCCGGACGACGCTCTGCCCCCGCTCGGGCGGCTCCCGCGGCCTGAGCAACCCATGTCCTGACACGGAGGCGTCATGTCCAGCACCAGCACCCAGTCCGTCGTTGCCGCTGCCCGCACCTGGCGGTGGGGTCGCACCTGGCGCTGGGGCCGTTGACCTCGACTCGCTGACGTGAGAGCGGCCCGCGGTGGCGGGCCGCCCTCACGAGTGAGAAACCTGTCTGGGCGGCATCCGCGCTGTTACCGTCGGTCCCCGCCGCCGCCCCCCGATCAGACAGGCCGACCGTGGCCCTTGAGCCATCCGCCCCCGAGCAGCCGGGGGTCCGCGTCTCCACGCGCCCGTGGGTCATCGCCGTGCTGGCGGCCCTCGTCGCCTGCGTCGTCGCGCTCGTCACCCTCCCGGGGACAGCGCACGCCGTGCCGGTCTGGGGCGTCCTCGCGCTGACGGCGGCCTTCGTGATGTCGGAGTCCGTGCAGCTCGACATCGAGTTCCGCAAGCAGACGATCTCGCTGGCCCCCAACGAGATCGCCCTGGTCATCGGGCTGGTCGAGCTGGGCGGCACGTGGACCCTGGTGGCCCGCGCCGCGGCCGTCCTGCTGGTGCTGGGCTGGAAGCGCTGGCCCGCGCCGAAGGTGGCCTTCAACGTCGCCCTCGCCGTCACCGACCTGGCCGTCGCGCTGGCCGTCCTCGAGGCGTTCCCGCCCCTGGACCTGGGTCACCCGGTCACCTGGCTCGGGCTGGTCGTGGCGGTCCTCGCCGCCGGTGTGGTCAGCATGCTCGGTGTCGGGGCCGCGGTGACCCTCAGCGAGGGCTTCCCCGGCCTGTCGTTCTTCTCCGCGGCAGTGCCCACCGTCGTGCTCGGCCCGCTGAGCGCCGTGGTCGCGATCGTGACCCTGCTGGTCACCCGGCAGACCTCGTGGGGCTGGGTGCTCATCGTCCCGCTCCTGGTGGGCGTCGTCGGCATCTTCCGGCAGAGCGCACGGGCGGTCCGCGAGCGCCGCACGGTCCAGCGCGTCTACGACTTCGCCCGCCGCGTCGAGGTGGTCACGCCCGACGAGGTCGGCACCCAGGAGATCGTCCGCGCCGTCCGTGAGCTGCTGCACGCCGACCGGGTGGCGCTCTGGCTGCCGCCCTACCTCGACGAGGGCCCGCAGCTCGTCGTGGACGCCGACGAGAGCGACCTGGTCTGGTTCGAGGGCCCCGGTGACCCCGACGACCCGCTGCGCCGCCGCGCGCTGTCCGCCGACGGCGGGCCGGTGCTGATCACCACCGGCCGCGCCGAGGGCGACGAGCAGCAGGCCCTGCAGCGGCGCAACGCCCGCGCCGTGCTCGGCGCCGCCGTCACCACCGCCGCCGGCGAGCCCGGCTACCTCGAGGTCTGCGACCGCCAGGGCGACATCGTCAGCTTCGTCGACGGCGACCGCGGCGCGCTGGACTCGATGCTCACCCACGTCAACGCGGCGGTCCGCCAGCAGCAGCTGCTCATGCAGCTGCGCCACGAGGCCGACCACGACCGGCTCACCGGCCTGCCCAACCGGCAGCGGCTGGCGGCGGAGATCGACGCCCTGCTGGACGGCGAGCCCGACGGCACCCGGCTCGGCCTGGTGCTCGCCTCGCTCGACGGCTACACGAGCGTCACCGACACCCTGGGCCACGCGGCCAGCGACGAGCTGCTGGTCGTGACCGCGGGCCTGCTGCGCGAGCACGCCCCGCCGGGGGCGCTGGTCGCCCGCATGGAGGCCGGTCAGTTCGCCGTCCTGCTGCCGGGCCTGTCGCTGCCGGCCACCGAGCGGGCCGCGCGGCGGCTCCGCGAGGCCGCCTCCACCCGGGCCTCGGTCGCCGGGCGCGACCTCGAGCCCGGGCTGGACCTGGAGATCTCGCTGACCATCGGGGTCGCGGCGGCGCCGGTCCACGGCACGGACTCCGGCACGCTCATCCAGCGGGCCGACGTCGCGCTGCTGGCCGCGGCCAGCGGTGGCGGGGTCGCCACCTACCACCCGGTGCTCGACCAGCAGAGCCTGCGGCGGCTGCAGCTGGGCACCGAGCTGGAGCAGGCGATGGCCGACGGGCAGATCAGCTGCGTCTTCCAGCCCATCGTCGACGCCCGCACGGCCGACATCGTCGGCGTCGAGACGCTCGTCCGCTGGGCGCACCCCCGCTACGGCAACATCCCGCCGGACGACTTCATCTCCCTGGCCGAGCAGATCGGCCGGATCGGCCCGCTCACCGACTTCGTGCTGGACAGGGCGCTGGACCGCTGCCGCCGCTGGCTGGACCAGGACATCGCCATCTCGGTGTCGGTGAACCTGTCGGCCCACTGCCTGGCCGAGCCCGACCTGGTCGACCGCGTCCGGGCCGCGCTGCGCAAGCACGGGGTGCCGGGGGAGCTGCTCACCCTGGAGCTGACCGAGGGCAGCGTGGTCGACGACACGGTGCGCAACAGCACCGTGCTGGCCGACCTGCACGGCCTGGGGGTGCTGCTGTCGATGGACGACTTCGGCACCGGCTACTCGTCGCTGTCCCAGCTGCGGCTGCTGCCGATCGACGAGCTCAAGATCGACAAGTCCTTCGTGCTGGGCATGTCGACCAGCCAGAACGAGTCGTTCATCGCCCGCTCGATCGTCGAGCTCGCGCACAACCTGGGGCTGCGCGTCGTCGCCGAGGGCGTCGAGGACGAGATGACCCGCGACGCGCTGGCCCAGATGGGCTGCGACAAGCTCCAGGGCTTCCTGGTCGGCCGGCCGCTGCCCGACGACCGGCTGGAGGGCTGGCTGCTGGCCCGCACCGGCGTGCGCACCGCGGCGCCGGGGGCCACCCACCGCCGGCTGTTCATCCGGACGTGACTGCTACAGTCCTCCGCGTCGCCGGGTCGGCGGCGGTGCCACCCCGGACCCCCCGCTGCAAGGCGGGGAAACGGATCGGGTAGAGTTCCTCCCGGCCCGACAACGCCCCTTTAGCTCAGTCGGCAGAGCGTCTCCATGGTAAGGAGAAGGTCTACGGTTCGATTCCGTAAAGGGGCTCGTAGCATGGACCCCGACCTCCGGGTCGGTCCTCGAGACCGACCCGCACGGTCGCCTGGCGGTGTAGCTCAGCCTGGTAGAGCAAGCGGCTCATAATCGCTGTGTCACCGGTTCAAGTCCGGTCACCGCTACTCCAGACGGACCCCGGCCTCCGGGGTCCGTCGTCGCGTCCGGCACCTGCCGGGCGCGTGCACCACCCGACCAGAACAAGGCGAGGAAGCACTCATGGCTGCCACTGACGTCCGTCCGAAGATCACCCTGGCGTGCCAGGAGTGCAAGAACCGCAACTACATCACCCGCAAGAACCGTCGGAACGACCCCGACCGGATCGAGCTGATGAAGTACTGCCCGAAGGACCGCAAGCACACGCTGCACCGCGAGACCCGCTGACCCAGCGGTAGCGCAGCCCGCGGGCTGCAGGACGAGCGAGAGGGCGGGAGCATGGCGCTGGACCCAGGACTGGTCGGGCGCAGCTACCCGCCCTCCGCCGTCTACGAGGTCGGGCGGGAGAAGATCGCCGAGTTCGCCACCGCGCTCGGTGACCCCGACCCGGCCTACCGCGACCCGGCCGCGGCCCGGGCGCTCGGCCACCCCGACGTCATCGCTCCGCCGACGTTCGCCATCGTGCTGAGCCTCGGCGCCGGGAACGTCGTCGTCGAGGACCCCGACGTGGCCCTCGACTACAGCCGCGTGGTGCACGGTGAGCAGCGGTTCACCCACCACCGCCCCATCCGGGCCGGGGACCGGCTGGTCGCCACCGCCTCCATCGACGCGGTGAAGACGATCGCGGGCAACGACATGCTCACCACCCGGGTCGACCTGGCCACCGAGGACGGCGAGCCGGTGTGCACCACCCGATCGATGCTCGTCGCGCGGGGCACGGCATGACCCGGCTGCGCGCCGCGGACGTCGCCGTCGGTACCGAGCTGCCCGAGCAGGTCTCGCGGGTCACCCGCGCGGACCTGGTCCGCTACGCCGGCGCGTCCGGCGACCTCAACGTCATCCACTGGAACGAGCGGGTCGCCCGCGAGGTCGGCCTGCCCGGGGTCATCGCCCACGGCATGCTCACCTCCGGCCTCACCGCCCGCGCGGTCACCGCGTGGGCCGGCGACCCCGGTGCGGTCGTCGAGTACCACGTGCGCTTCAGCCGGCCGGTCGTCGTCCCCGACGACGACGCCGGCGCCGAGCTCACCGTCCGCGGGCGCGTGGCAGCGGTCCTCGAGGGCGGTCAGGTGCGGGTCGACCTCACCGTCACCAGCGGCGGGGAGAAGGTCCTCTCCCTCGCCCGGGCCGTCGTCGCCCTGGGCTGACCCCGTGGCCGGGCGGCGGGTGCGGGCCCTCGCCGCGCTGCCCCTCGCGACCGCCCTGGCGCTGACCGGCTGCGGGGGCGACCCCGAGCGCCGGGCCGACCCGGCTCCGCCCACCGCCGACGCGGGCGGGTGCCCGAGCGAGCGTGCCGCTCCCGACCCCCACCGGCCCCGGGTCGACCTCCGGTTCTCGCTGGCCGACGACCGCCGCACCGTGACCGGCCGCGAGACCGTCGAGTTCACCCCCGATCTGCCCACCGCGGAGCTGGTCTTCCGGTTGCTGCCGAACGCGCCCGACGCCGCGGCGGAGGGGAACGCGCTCACCGTCGACGCCGTCACCGGCCCGGACGTCGCCGGCAGCGGCTACGAGCCGGCCGGCGGGGCCGGTCCCGGCGGGCTGCACGTCGTCCGGCTCGGCCGCACCCTCGCCCCCGGCGAGACCACCCGGGTCCGGCTCGACTTCACGACCCGGCTCGGGTCGGGCGGGTTCGACCGGCTGGGCGTCGCCGACGCGGTGTCGTGGTGGGGGAGCGGCGCCCCGCTGCTCGCGTGGGAGCCGGGCACCGGGTGGGCGCGCGACCCGTACGTGCCCCTGGTGGGGGAGACGGCGGTCAGCCCGGCTGCCGACACGACCGTGTCGGTGACCGCGCCGGCCGACCTCACCGTGCTGATGACCGGTGACCAGGAGGACCCCGTCCCCGCGGGCACCGGCCGGCGCACCTGGCGGGCGCACGAGCCGGCCGCCCGGGACGTCAGCGTCGCCGCCGGGGAGTTCACCACCGCGACCGAGCAGGCCGGGGACGTCCGCGTCACCAGCGGCGTGCTGGCCGACCAGGACGAGGACGGCGACCCGGACGGCGACCCGGACGGCCGGGCCCGGGAGCTGGCCGCGGCCACCGCGGACGCCGTCCGCGCGCTGTCGGAGCGCTTCGGCCCGTTCCCGTACCGGACGCTGACGGTGCCCCAGCTGCCCCCGTACGGCGGCGGGATCGAGTACCCGTCGTCGGTGCAGCTCGCCGTCCCGACCGGCGCGCGGCGGGTGCTCGTGCACGAGGTCGGGCACATGTGGTTCTACGGGATGGTCGGCAACTCCCAGTTCCGCGACCCGTGGCTGGACGAGTCGTTCGCCGGCTACACCGAGACGGTGACCGACCCGCTGCCCCCCGACGAGGTGGCCGACGCGCTGCGGCTGCCCGGCGGGGTCGGCGGCGCGATGTCCGACTTCCCGGACGACGACCGCTACGTCGCGACCGTGTACGAGAAGGGCGCGGCCGCGCTGGTGGCGGCGCGCGAGGCGGCGGGGGCGGCGGCGTTCGACGCGGCCGTGCGCTGCTACGTCGACGCCCGCGCCTGGGCGGTCGCCACCCCGGCCGACGTCGGGACGGCGCTGGCCGGGCTGCCGGCCGCGCTCGAGGTCCTCCGCGACGTCGGCGCGCTCGACGCCGACGACCTGCCCGACTGACCGCCGTACGCCCCCGGGCCAGGGACTGCTCCGGGGCGTGTTGGCCGGAGGGTGGGCGGGTCCCGTACACTCGTTGACCTGGGGCCGCGAGACCCCGCCACCGGCGTGCCCCGGTGCTCCTCTCCACGGAGCGACCGGGGCCTGTTCACGAGAGCGCCAGCTCGGGTGTGCGACGGTGGTGGAGCAGGCGGGTTCCCCTAGGGGTGTAGCTCAATTGGCAGAGCAGCGGTCTCCAAAACCGCAGGCTGCAGGTTCAAGTCCTGTCACCCCTGCCACACCATCCGACGACGACCGACACTTGCGAGGCGCTGTGAGCGAGAAGGACGGCGAGCCGACCGACGGCGCCCGCGCCGACGACGAGCTGACCGCCGAGGACATCGACGCGCAGTCGCCGGGTGTCGAGGACGCCGCCGAGCTGGAGGCGGCCGAGGCGGAGATCGCGGAGGAGGCCGAGTCCGACGAGGACAAGGTCGTCGCGACCCCCACCCGCCGCCGTCAGCGCCCCTCCTCCCGGCCCGCCGGCCGCACCGGTGGGGCCTCGCCGGCCCGCACCGGCGAGGGCACCCGCTCGCGCGCGGAGGCCGAGCGGGCCCGCGCCAAGGAGCTGCGCGACAAGCGCACGATCGGCCGGTTCCTCCGCGAGGTCGTCGCCGAGCTGCGCAAGGTGATCTGGCCCGGCCGCCGGGAGCTCATCACCTACACGACCGTGGTCATCGTCTTCGTCGCCGTCATGGTGGCGCTGGTGTCCGGACTCGACCTGGCCTTCGCCCAGGGCGTCCTCGCCGTCTTCGGCTGACCCGCCCCGCGACTGCACCGCACCGAGAAGGAAGAGACCCTGTGACCGACCCCCGCGAGCCCTTCGAGACCGACAGCGCCGTCGAGGGCACCGACCTCGACGACGCCCGTTTCGACGTGCGCGGCAGCGCCGACATCGAGACCGGTACCGACGACAGCACCGGCTCCGCCGAGGGGTCCAGCGACACCGCCGACCAGGACACCGCGAGCGGCACCGCCGACGTGACCCCGCTGGTCGAGAGCGGTGGCCGCGACAGCGTCGTCGGCGACCCGCTGGCCACCCCGGCCCCGGACCACGACCCGCTGGTGACCGAGACCCTCGCCGCCGCCGAGGCCGAGGACGAGGACCCGGTCGAGGCGCTCCGCAAGGCGCTGCGCATCGCCCCCGGCGACTGGTACGTCGTCCACTCCTACGCGGGCTACGAGAACAAGGTGAAGACCAACCTCGAGTCCCGCATCCAGTCGCTGGACATGGAGGACTTCATCTACCAGATCGAGGTGCCCACCGAGGAGGTCACCGAGATCAAGAACGGCAAGCGGACCCAGGTGAACCGCAAGGTGTTCCCCGGGTACCTGCTCGTCCGGATGGACCTCAACGACGAGTCGTGGGGCGCGGTGCGCAACACCCCCGGCGTCACCGGCTTCGTCGGCGCCACCTCGCGGCCCTCGCCGCTGACCCTGGACGAGGTCGTCAAGATCCTCGCCCCGGCCACCCAGCCCAAGCCGGCCGCGGCCGCCGAGGCGGCGCCCGCCGCCACCGGTGGCGGGGCTGCCGCGCCGGTCGTCGACTTCGAGGTCGGTGAGTCGGTGACCGTCATGGACGGCCCGTTCGCCACCCTCCCGGCGACCATCAACGAGATCAACGCCGAGCAGCAGAAGCTGCAGGTCCTGGTCTCCATCTTCGGCCGCGAGACGCCGGTCGAGCTGTCGTTCACCCAGGTCTCGAAGATCTGACCCGGGGCTCGCGCACCACCACCTGATTCGAAGAAGGAAGAAGTCATGCCCCCCAGGAAGCGGTTGACCGCGGTCATCAAGCTCCAGATCAACGCCGGTGCGGCCACCCCCGCGCCGCCCGTGGGCCCCGCCCTCGGTCAGCACGGCGTGAACATCATGGAGTTCTGCAAGGCGTACAACGCCGCGACCGAGTCGCAGCGCGGCAACGTCATCCCGGTCGAGATCTCGGTCTTCGAGGACCGGTCGTTCACCTTCGTCACCAAGACCCCGCCGGCGGCGCGCATGCTGCTCAAGGCCGCGGGTGTCGAGAAGGGCTCCGGCGAGCCGCACAAGACCAAGGTCGCCACGGTCACCCGTGACCAGGTCCGCGAGATCGCCCAGACCAAGATGGCCGACCTCAACGCCAACGACCTCGACCAGGCCGAGAAGATCATCGCCGGCACCGCCCGGTCGATGGGCATCACCGTCCAGTGACGGAAGCCGCGGGCTGACCGCGGCGTTGCACCACCGGGGTCCGACCGGACCCGGAGAGCACTCGTGGGAGGGCCTGCGCCAGGCCCGCGCACCACACGACCCCCGTCCCGGGGGGAAGGAGCACCACCATGGCGAAGCACGGCAAGAACTACCGCAAGGCCGCCGAGCTGGTCGACGAGAACACCCTGTACTCGCCGCTGCAGGCCGCCGGCCTGGCGAAGCAGACCTCGACCACCAAGTACGACGCGACCGTCGAGGTCGCGATCCGGCTGGGCGTCGACCCGCGCAAGGCCGACCAGATGGTCCGCGGCACGGTCAACCTGCCCCACGGCACCGGCAAGACCGCCCGCGTCATCGTCTTCGCGACCGGTGACAAGGCCGCCGAGGCCCAGGCCGCCGGTGCCGACGTCGTCGGCTCGGACGACCTGATCGAGCGCATCCAGGGTGGCTTCCTGGACTTCGACGCCGCGATCGCGACCCCCGACCAGATGGCCAAGGTCGGCCGCATCGCCCGCATCCTCGGCCCCCGCGGCCTGATGCCGAACCCGAAGACCGGCACCGTGACCCCCGACGTCACCAAGGCCGTCAACGACATCAAGGGCGGGAAGATCAACTTCCGCGTCGACAAGCAGGCCAACCTGCACCTGGTGATCGGCAAGGCCTCGTTCGACGAGGCCAAGCTGGTGGAGAACTACGCCGCCGCCCTCGACGAGGTGCTCCGCGCCAAGCCGTCCGCGGCCAAGGGCCGGTACGTCAAGAAGGTCACCGTCTCCACGACGATGGGCCCGGGCATCCCGGTCGACCCGAACCGCACCCGCAACCTGACGGTGGACGAGCCCTCCGCCTGACGCGCGCAGCTGTCCCGAACGGCGTCGCTCCCTCCCGGGAGCGGCGCCGTTCGGCGTTCGGCCGGGGGTGTGACCGACGCGGTACGTCGGGTGCCGCGGGAACGGTGTACTCTTCTCCTCGTTCCCCCCAAGACCGCTTGGTCGTCGCACGCCCGCGTGCGATCGAAGGTCCGGATCCTCGGACGGCCCGCGCAGGAGGACGGTTCGACGGCCGTGAGGTCGCCGCAGGCCCTGCCTGCCGGCCCCCGCGCTCCTCGCCCCGTGCGCCCTGCGCCGGGGCGTTCCTCGTCTCCGGGCCCCGATCGTCACGGGTGGGCCCCGTCCGGGTGGTCGCCCGACAGACGAGAGGAGGCCCATGCCCACGCAGGCCAAGAACGCCGCGATCGACGAGATCACCGAGCGTTTCCAGGCATCCAGCGCGGCCGTGCTCACCGAGTACCGCGGGCTGACCGTGGCGCAGCTGACCGAGCTGCGCCGTTCCCTCGGTGCGGGCAGCAGCTACGCCGTCGTCAAGAACACCCTGACGAAGCGGGCCGCGGACGCGGTCGGCCACGCCGACCTCGCGCCGCTGCTCTCCGGCCCGACCGCGATCGCCTTCATCGAGGGCGACCCGGTCAACGCGGCCAAGGCCATCCGTGACTTCTCGCGGGCCAACCCGCTGCTCGTCATCAAGGGTGGCGTGGTCGAGGGCCGCACGGTCGATGCCGCCGAGGTCTCGCGCCTCGCCGACGTCGAGCCCCGTGAGGTCCTGCTGGCCAAGCTGGCCGGCGCGATGAAGGGCAACCTGTCCAAGGCTGCCGGGCTGTTCCAGGCCCCGCTGTCGCAGGTCGCCCGGCTGGCCGCCGCGCTGCAGGAGAAGAAGCCCGCCGAGGGCGACGCTCCGGCCGCCGACACCGCTGCTGCTGACACCACCCCCGAGACCACCGACGCTGCCGCGGACACCGCGGCCAGCGACGCCTGAACCCAGAAGGAGACATCATGGCCAAGCTCTCGACCGACGAGCTGCTGGACGCGTTCAAGGAGATGACCCTCCTCGAGCTGTCCGACTTCGTGAAGCAGTTCGAGGAGACCTTCGAGGTCACCGCTGCTGCCCCCGTCGCCGTGGCCGCTGCCGGCCCCGCCGCCGGTGGCGCTGCCCCCGAGGCCGCCGCGGAGCAGGACGAGTTCGACGTCATCCTCGAGTCCGCCGGTGACAAGAAGATCCAGGTCATCAAGGAGGTGCGCGGCCTCACCTCGCTCGGCCTCAAGGAGGCCAAGGACCTGGTCGACGGCGCGCCCAAGCCGCTCCTGGAGAAGGTCGCCAAGGACGTCGCGGAGAAGGCCAAGGCTGCCCTCGAGGGCGCCGGCGCCACGGTCACCGTCAAGTGACCCCCCGCCCGGCGGCTCTGTACGCCGGGTAGGTCACGGTCACGTGGCCCCCCGCCCGGTCGTCTGACCGGGCACTGCACCACCTGCACCAACGACAAGGGGCCGTCCTCCTCGCGGAGGGCGGCCCCTTGTCGTGCTCTCAGGGGCGGACGACCTGGCCGACCCGCAGCACCCCGGCCGGGTCGTACTGCCCGGCGAGCTCGCGCAGCCAGTGCAGGGTGTCCGGGTCGTAGCGGCGGTCGACCAGCGCCGGGTCGGCGGTCGCGGCGAAGTTCGGCATCAGCCCGCCGGTCGACCACGGCTCCAGCGCCGCCACGACCTGGCCGGCGTGCGCCGCGACCTGCTCGGCGACCGGCGGTGCCGGCACGCCGATGACGGCGAGGG
Organism: Modestobacter sp. NPDC049651; assembly: GCF_040659695.1. Taxonomy (NCBI): domain Bacteria; kingdom Bacillati; phylum Actinomycetota; class Actinomycetes; order Geodermatophilales; family Geodermatophilaceae; genus Modestobacter; species Modestobacter sp. NPDC049651. The sequence goes on along the minus strand of NZ_JBFAOG010000001.1, from coordinate 28,066 downwards.
TGTACGCGGCCGACCGGTGGGAGAACGCGTCCCGGTGCGCCGGCGGACGGGCGTACGCCCCACCGAGCAGCCGCAGCTCCACGATGATCTGCGGCGAGCCGGAGCCCGGTCCGGCGAGGGCCAGCAGCCGGTCCACCGCCTCGGCCGGCAGCTCCCGCAGCAGCGCGGCGTCCTCGTGCACCGGCATCGGGTCGACCGGGTCGCTGTGCACCCGGCCGATCTCGGCGTACGGCAGCTCGCCGACGGCGTCGATGAGCACCGGGGCCGCTGCCCGCATCGGGGCGAGCGCCGCCTCCGCGACGGCCGGGTCGGCCACGCTGGCGTACCGGACGGCGACGGTCAGCCGGCCGGCCAGCGGCGGGGGCACCTGCGGCAGCGGGGGCAGCTGCTGGAGCGCCACGGACGTCGAGGCGTGCTCCGGCAGGGTCCGGCCCCAGTCGGCCCAGGCGTGCAGCACCGCCGCCGCGTCAGCACCGTCGAAGAACAGCGCCCCGCCGGTGAACGAGGCGACCTCGGGCAGGTCGATCTCCACCGCGGTGACGATGCCGAGGGTCGCCTTGCCGCCGCGGAGCCCGAAGAACAGATCGGGGTGCTCGTCCGGCGTCACCCGGCGCAGCTCGCCGTCGCCGGTCACCACCTCGAACGCGCGCACGGTGTCCGAGGAGAGTCCGTGCGAGCGCACCAGCGGGCCCACCCCGCCGCCGGTGAGGTAGCCGACGACGCCCACGTGCGGCGCGGAGCCCGCCAGCGGGGCAAGGCCGTGCGGCGCGGCTGCCTCGATGACCGTGCCCCAGCGCACGCCCGCACCCACCCGCGCCCAGCGCCCGGCCGGGTGCACCGTGCACTCGTCGAGCCGGCCGGTGTGCAGCAGCAGGACGTCGTCGGGCAGCGGCACCGCCCCGTGGCCGGTCGCGTGCACGGCCACCTGCAGGCCGTGCCGGGCGGCGAAGCGCACGGTGCGGGCGACGTCGCGGTCGTCGGCGGCGAGCACCACGGCCCGCGGCGCGCGCGGCACGGCGACGTTCCACGGGGTGGCCGCCGCGTAGCCGGGGTCGCCCGGCCGGGCCAGCTCGCCGGTCAGCTCCGCGGCGAGCTCGTCGAGCAGGTCGCCGCCGGACCGCTCGGCGGCCGGGACGGGCGCCGGGGCGGGGACGGCGGGGCCGTCGGCGGCGGTGGCGCCCCGCACGGTGCGGACCGCGCCGCGCAGGGTGCTGCCGACGGCGGTGCGGAGCGCGTTCAGGTCGGTGTTCATCGATTCCTCCGGTTCGGGGTGGCTTCGGCCCCGAACCTGGCGCAGCGGACTTGGCGTCTTCTTGGCGTCCGCTTGCGGTCACCGGCCGGGGGCGGTCCGGGCCCGGGCGGCGACCCCGGTCATCCCCAGCCGGTCCGCGTCCGCGGCCACCTCGGCCAGCCGGGCCCGCCGCCGGGCCGGGTCCGGGTCGAGCTCCGCGGCCACCGCCCGGCAGCGCAGCAGCGACGGCCGCCCGCCGGTGCGGCGCGCCAGGGCGGCCGCGGCGTCGAGGGCGCCCCGGGCGGACTCGCGGTCCCCGCACAGGGCGTGCAGCCGGCCCAGCGCCAGGTCGACCGGGCCGACGACGCCCACCTGCCCCACGTTGGCGACCAGCCCGGCGTCGGGGGTCAGCCGGGTGAGCAGCTCGTCGGCGAGGTGCCGCAGGCCCAGGTCGGCGACCACGTGCGCGAGCAGGACGAGGTGGGACAGCGCCGTCCACGGGGCCGCGCTCGGGACCTGCAGCCGTGCGGTCACGAGCTCTGCTGCCGCGGTCCGGTCCCCCAGGGCGGCGGCCACCGCGGCGGCGCCCCAGGGGACCGGCTCCCAGGAGCCGGTGTCCAGCGGTGGCAGCTCCGCCAGCCGGCCCTGGTCCCAGCGCAGCGCGATGAGGGCGGGGTCGGGGTCGCCCATGCCGTAGAGCTCGGTGGCGCGGTGCAGCTCGGCGGCCAGGTCGTGCGCCCGCTCGGCCTCCGCGAAGTCGCCGCGCCACTGGCTGAGCGTCGTGGCCAGCCAGCGCAGCTGCGCCCGGTAGACCGGCAACCGGAGCAGGTCGCTGCCGGCGACCGCCAGCCGGGCGTGCCCGCCGATCCGGTCGAGCTCGCCGAGGGAGAGCAGGGCGAGGGTCATGGCGTCGTGCGCCAGCACGTCGTCGACCCGGCTCTGCGCGTGCGGCAGCGCGAGCAGCCGGTCCAGGAGCCGCACCGACTCGGCGGCCCGGCCGGCCAGGCCCGACTGGGACAGGACCCGGCCGAGCAGCGCGTCGGCCAGGACGTCCGGGTCGCCGAGCGCCTCCGCTCGGTGCAGGGCGCGGGCGCTGAGCGTCTCCCGCAGCGCCGGGTCCGGCTCGTAGTAGCTGCCGACGGCGAGCGCCGCGAGCACCCGCACGTGGGCGGCCGGGTCCCCGGCCACCAGCGGTTCGACGGCCGCGAGCCGGTCGCGCAGCGGGCCGGGGTCCTCGCCGTAGGCGGCCCACGGCCACGAGCCCGCGCTCCGCAGCAGGACGGCGACCAGCCGGCCGGCGGTGGCGGTGCGCCCGGCGCGGACCGCGTCCAGCAGACCCTCGGCGACCACCTCCTGCACCGTCTGCCCGCGGCCGGCCCGGGCCAGCGCGGTGACCCGGGCGATGAGCAGGTCGTCCCGCTCCTCCGCCCAGGTCGCGCCGCGGGGGAGCAGCTCGGCGGTCCGCAGCGCGGCGCCCCACCAGTGCGCCGCGCTCTCCGAGCTCCAGCGCTCCTCGGCGTCCCGGGCGGCGGCGCGGCACACCGCGACCACCTCCACCGGATCGGCCAGGGGGAGCGCCGCGAGCAGGTGGCCGGCCCGCTCGGCCAGCCGGTCGCCCCCGGCACCGGCCAGCGCGGCGGCCACCCGGGCGTGCAGCCGCTGGCGGCGGGGCGGCGGCAGCTCGGCCAGCACGGCCTCCCGGAGCAGCCCGTGGGCGAACGCGTACGCCCCGCCGTCGGGGGTGCACACGACCAGCCGCTCGTCGGCCGCGTCGTCGAGGCGGTCGGCCAGCGTGTCGGCGTCCAGGCCGGTGACGGCGGTCAGCAGTTCGACGTCCAGCACGTCGCCGGCGACCGCGGCGGCGCGCAGCACCTGCCGCACCGCCGGGTCCAGGCCGGTCAGCCGGCGGCCCAGCACGGTGCGGACGGCGAACGGGATGCCCTCGCCCAGCCGCTCGGACGGCGGCAGCCGGGCGTACTCGCAGACGAACAGCGGGTTGCCGCCGGTCCGCTCGGCCAGCAGGAACGCCTCGCTGGGCCGCAGCCGCTCGGCGGCCACCTGGTCGGCCAGCACGCTCACCTCCGCGGCGGCCAGCGGCGGGACGGCGAGCTGGCAGGTGCCGTCGGCCCGGGCGGTGGCGGCGACCAGGTCGGCGACCGCGGGCCCGGCCTCCCCGTCGCGGACGGTCAGCACGACCAGCACCGGCACGTCGCGCAGCGTCCCGGCCAGCGACGCGAGGCAGCGCAGCGTCGTCCGGTCGGCCCACTGCGCGTCGTCGACGACCAGCGCGAGCGGCCGGCCGGGGTCGGCCGCAGCGGCCACCAGCCGGTGCACCCGGTCGTAGACGGCGAACCGGGCGGCGTCGGCGTCCACCCCGGCGGGCGGCACGAGCACCTCGTCGGGGTCCGCGCCGAGCGCGCGGACGGCCGGGCGCAGCGGCCACCAGGCGGGCGTGCCCTCGTCGTCCGGGCAGCGCACCCACACCTCCCGGCCGCCGGCGGCGACCACCCGGGCCGCGGCCTCCTGCGCCAGCCGGCTCTTGCCGATCCCGGCCGGCCCGCACAGCAGCAGCCACCGGGTGCGGCCGGCGGTCACGTCCGCCAGCACCCGGTCGAGCTCGCCCAGCTCGCGCGCGCGGCCGACGAGGGTGGTGGGCGGCGCGGGGGCGGGCGCCGGTGCCGGTGGCTCGGCCGGGGCCGGTGCCGAGGGCGGCGGGGGACCCGGCCGGTGCAGCAGCGCGGGGTCCTGCCGGAGCACCGCCGCCTGCAGGTCGCGCAGCCGCGGTCCGGGCTCGAGCCCCAGCTCGTCGGCGAGGGTGCGGGCGTGCCGGGCCCAGACCTCCAGCGCCTCGGCCGACCGACCGGCCCGGTGCAGCGCCAGCACCTGCAGCTCGGCGGCGCGCTCGCGCAGCGGGTGCTCGGCGCGCAGGGCGGTCAGCTCGGCCAGCGCCGCGCCGGTCCGGCCGGTCGCCAGGAGGGCGGCGGCCAGCGTCTCCCGGCACTCCGCCCGCTGCTCGTCCAGCCGCACCCGCTCGACCTGCACCCACGGCTCGTCGGCCAGGTCGGCCAGCAGCGGCCCCCGCCAGCGGTCGAGCGCGGTGGCGGCGGCACCGGCGGCGGCCGACCAGTCGCCGCGCTCCCCGGCGGCCCGCGCCTGCTCGGCGCCGTCGGTGAACGCGACCAGGTCGACCGCCGCCGCCGGCACGTCGAGCACGTAGCCGGGGGCCTGGCGGCGCAGCGGGGAGCCGGCGCCGGCGGGGGAGCGCAGCACCCGGCGGAGGTTGGACACGTACGCCTGCAGGCCGGCGCGCACGCTGGGCGGCACTGCGGCGCCCCAGACGGCGTCGACCAGCCGGTCGGTGGAGACCACCCGGCCGCGGTCGAGCAGCAGGACCGCCAGGACGGCGCGCTGCTTCGGCGCCCCCAGGTCGACCGGTGCGCCGTCGCGGAGCACCTCGAGCGGGCCGAGCAGCCTGTACTCCACGGGTCCCCCCGTCGTCCCCGCGATCCGACCTGGTCCGGCCCGCGCCCGGGCGCGGGCGAGTGTAGGGGCCCGGACGCGCCCGGCGGGGGCTCCGCTGCGCGCGGGCACCGGGACGCCGGCCGGGGGCGCCGGACCACCCGCGAGGTCACCCGCGCGTCGCCCGGTCTTCGTCCACCGGTCCGGCGTGGCAGTCCCACGGCGGGCCCGGCACTGGCATCATCGACCGCGGCAGCACGCCGCCCGAGCTGCCCCCGCGGTCCGCCGCGGGCAGCGCCCCCGGGCGCCGGCCACCCCTCGCGGGTGGGTCCCCGGTCCCGCACCCGCCGGTGCGGGACCCGGCGTGGACACCGGCGCGGATCAGGGGTAGGGTCTCCTGTTGCGCTGCCCTCTGACTGCCTGCCCGCCGAGCCGGGTCACCAGGGGTGCCCGGGAACGGCCCCGGGTGACCCTGTGTCGACCTCCGTGGCGGGGCCCGGCGTCCGCGGTCAGCCTCGCCGACACCAACGACGACCCCCGGCCTCGACACGCCGAACAGCACTCCCCGCCCGCACGTCGTGAGGTCCTTGGAAGGACGCATCTTGGCAGGCTCTCGCCCCACCAGCATCACCCCCGGCACCACCGAGTCCAGCTCCACCCAGACCACCCCGCAGGAGCCGCAGGCCGGCGTCCGCACCGGCGGCGCCGACGCGCAGAAGATCCCCGGCGCGCCGCTCCGCGTCTCGTTCGCGAAGATCCACGAGCCCCTCGAGGTGCCGGACCTGCTCGCGCTGCAGACCGCCTCCTTCGAGTGGCTGGTCGGCAGCCAGAAGTGGCGGGCCACCCTGGCGCCCGAGGAGCAGGCCGACGCCATCGGCGGTCTGGCCGAGATCCTCGAGGAGATCTCCCCGATCGAGGACTTCAGCGGCTCGATGTCGCTGTCCTTCTCCAACCCGCGCTTCGAGGACGTCAAGGCGTCCCTCGAGGAGTGCAAGGACAAGGACATGACCTACGCGGCGCCGCTGTTCGTCACCGCCGAGTTCATGAACAACACCACCGGCGAGATCAAGAGCCAGACGGTGTTCATGGGCGACTTCCCGATCATGACGAGCAAGGGCACGTTCGTCATCAACGGGACCGAGCGCGTCGTCGTCTCGCAGCTGGTCCGCAGCCCGGGCGTCTACTTCGACAAGACCCTGGACAAGACGTCGGACAAGGACGTCTACAGCGCCAAGGTCATCCCCAGCCGCGGTGCGTGGCTGGAGTTCGACGTCGACAAGCGCGACACCGTCGGCGTCCGCATCGACCGCAAGCGCCGCCAGCCGGTCAGCGTCCTGCTCAAGGCCCTCGGCTGGACCGAGGACCGCATCCGCGAGCACTTCCAGTGGTCGCCCACGATGCTGGCCACCCTGGAGAAGGACCACATCGCCGGCCAGGACGAGGCGCTGCTCGACATCTACCGCAAGCTGCGCCCGGGCGAGCCGCCGACGCGTGAGTCGGCGCAGGCGCTGCTGGAGAACCTGTTCTTCAACTCCAAGCGCTACGACCTGGCCAAGGTCGGCCGCTACAAGGTGAACAAGAAGCTGGGCGTCGAGATCCCCGTCCCGACGACCACGCTGACCGAGGACGACATCGTCGCCACCATCGAGTACGTGGTGCGCCTGCACGCGGGCGAGCCCGACCACGGCGTCGACGACATCGACCACTTCGGCAACCGCCGCCTGCGCACCGTCGGCGAGCTGATCCAGAACCAGATCCGGGTCGGCCTCTCCCGCATGGAGCGCGTCGTCCGCGAGCGGATGACGACCCAGGACGTCGAGGCGATCACGCCGCAGACCCTGATCAACATCCGGCCGGTCGTCGCCTCCATCAAGGAGTTCTTCGGCACCAGCCAGCTGTCCCAGTTCATGGACCAGACCAACCCGCTCGCGGGCCTGACCCACAAGCGCCGCCTGTCGGCGCTGGGTCCGGGTGGTCTGTCCCGTGAGCGGGCCGGCATGGAGGTCCGCGACGTGCACCCGAGCCACTACGGCCGGATGTGCCCGATCGAGACCCCTGAGGGCCCGAACATCGGCCTGATCGGCTCGCTGTCGTCCTACGGCCGGGTCAACGCGTTCGGCTTCATCGAGACGCCGTACCGCAAGGTCGTCAACGGTGTGGTCAGCGACCAGATCGACTACCTGACCGCCGACGAGGAGGACCGCTTCGTCGTCGCCCAGGCGAACTCGCCGCTGGACGCGCAGGGCCGGTTCGCCGAGGACCGCGTCCTGGTCCGCACCAAGGGCGGCGAGGTCGACTACCTCGTCCCGGAGAACGTCGACTACATGGACGTCTCGCCGCGGCAGATGACCTCGGTCGCGACGGCGATGATCCCGTTCCTCGAGCACGACGACGCCAACCGCGCGCTCATGGGCGCGAACATGCAGCGCCAGGCCGTGCCGCTGCTCCGCTCGGAGGCCCCGCTCGTGGGCACCGGCATGGAGCTGCGCGCCGCGGTCGACGCCGGCGACGTCGTGGTGGCCGAGAAGGCCGGTGTGGTCGAGGACTCCACCGCCGACTACGTCACCGTGATGGCCGACGACGGCACCCGGCAGACCTACCGCCTGCTGAAGTTCCGTCGCTCGAACCAGGGCACCTCGATCAACCAGACCCCGGTCGTCGAGGAGGGCCAGCGGGTCGAGGTCGGCCAGGTCGTCGCCGACGGTCCGTGCACCGACCAGGGTGAGATGGCGCTGGGCAAGAACCTGCTCGTCGCCTTCATGCCGTGGGAGGGCCACAACTACGAGGACGCGATCATCCTGTCGCAGCGCCTCGTGCAGGACGACGTCCTGTCCTCGATCCACATCGAGGAGTTCGAGGTCGACGCCCGCGACACCAAGCTCGGTGCCGAGGAGATCACCCGGGACATCCCGAACGTCTCCGAGGAGGTCCTCGCCGACCTCGACGAGCGCGGCATCATCCGCATCGGTGCCGAGGTCGTCCCCGGCGACATCCTCGTCGGCAAGGTCACGCCCAAGGGCGAGACCGAGCTGACCCCCGAGGAGCGGCTGCTCCGCGCGATCTTCGGTGAGAAGGCGCGCGAGGTCCGCGACACGTCGTTGAAGGTCAAGCACGGCGAGTCCGGCAAGGTCATCGGCGTCCGGGTCTTCTCCCGCGAGGACGGCGACGAGCTGCCCGCCGGCGTGAACGAGCTCATCCGGGTCTACGTGGCCCAGATGCGCAAGATCAGCGACGGCGACAAGCTGGCCGGCCGCCACGGCAACAAGGGCGTCATCTCCAAGATCCTGCCGGTCGAGGACATGCCGTTCCTCGAGGACGGCACCCCGGTCGACATCGTGCTCAACCCGCTGGGCGTGCCCGGCCGGATGAACATCGGCCAGGTGCTGGAGACCCACCTCGGGTGGATCGCCAAGTCCGGCTGGCAGGTCGAGGGCACCCCGGAGTGGGCCGCCAAGCTGCCCGACGCCGCCCGCTCGGCCGCCCCGGGCACCCGCACCGCCACCCCGGTGTTCGACGGTGCGCGGGAGGAGGAGCTCATCGGGCTGCTCGGCTCGACCATCCCGAACCGGGACGGCGACCGGATGGTCCAGGAGACCGGCAAGGCCCGGCTGTTCGACGGCCGGTCCGGGGAGCCCTTCCCCGAGCCGATCTCGGTGGGCTACGTCTACATCCTGAAGCTGCTGCACCTGGTCGACGACAAGATCCACGCCCGTTCGACCGGCCCGTACTCGATGATCACGCAGCAGCCGCTGGGTGGTAAGGCGCAGTTCGGTGGCCAGCGCTTCGGCGAGATGGAGTGCTGGGCGATGCAGGCCTACGGCGCGGCCTACGCGCTGCAGGAGCTGCTCACCATCAAGTCCGACGACATCCTCGGCCGCGTCAAGGTGTACGAGGCGATCGTCAAGGGCGAGAACATCCCGGAGCCGGGCATCCCGGAGTCGTTCAAGGTGCTGCTCAAGGAGCTCCAGTCGCTCTGCCTGAACGTGGAGGTCCTCTCCAGCGACGGCAACGCGATCGAGCTGCGCGACACCGACGACGAGGTCTTCCGGGCCGCGGAGGAGCTGGGCATCGACCTGTCCCGCCGCGAGCCCTCCAGCGTCGAGGACGTCTGATCGGCAGCCGGCCGGCCCTGGCACCCAGGGCCGGCCGGCCAGCCTCCCCGACAACAGCAGAAGTGCAGTACCTAGCCCCCTGAAAGGGGTCACTCAGTGCTCGACGTCAACTTCTTCGACGAGCTGCGCATCGGCCTGGCCAGCGGCGACGACATCCGTCAGTGGTCGCACGGCGAGGTGAAGAAGCCCGAGACCATCAACTACCGCACCCTCCGCCCGGAGAAGGACGGTCTGTTCTGCGAGAAGATCTTCGGTCCCACCCGGGACTGGGAGTGCTACTGCGGCAAGTACAAGCGCGTCCGCTTCAAGGGCATCATCTGCGAGCGCTGCGGCGTCGAGGTGACCCGCGCCAAGGTGCGCCGTGAGCGGATGGGCCACATCGAGCTGGCCGCCCCGGTCACCCACATCTGGTTCTTCAAGGGCGTCCCCTCGCGCCTGGGCTACCTGCTCGACCTGGCGCCCAAGGACCTCGAGAAGATCATCTACTTCGCCGCCTACATGATCACCTCGGTCGACGACGAGGCGCGCCACCGCGACCTCCCGACCATCGAGGCCGAGATGAGCGCGGAGAAGCACAACCTCGAGACCCGCCGGGACGGCGACGTGGAGGCCCGCCAGCAGAAGCTGGAGGCCGACCTCGCCGAGCTGGAGGCCGAGGGTGCCAAGTCCGACGTGCGCCGCAAGGTGCGCGAGGGCGGCGAGCGCGAGATGCGCCAGCTCCGCGACCGCGCGCAGCGGGAGATCGACCGCCTCGACGAGGTGATCGACACCTTCCGCAAGCTCGAGGTCAAGCAGCTCATCGCCGACGAGGGCCTCTACCGCGAGCTGCGCGACCGCTTCGGTGAGTACTTCGAGGGCGGCATGGGCGCCGCGGCGCTGCAGAAGCTGCTCGCCGGCTTCGACCTCGAGGCCGAGGCCGTCTCGCTGCGCGAGACCATCCGCACCGGCAAGGGCCAGCGCAAGCTGCGCGCGCTCAAGCGGCTCAAGGTCGTGGCTGCCTTCCAGCAGACCTCGAACTCGCCGATGGGCATGGTGCTCGACTGCGTCCCGGTCATCCCGCCGGACCTGCGCCCGATGGTGCAGCTCGACGGTGGCCGCTTCGCGACCAGCGACATGAACGACCTGTACCGGCGCGTGATCAACCGGAACAACCGCCTCAAGCGGCTGCTCGACCTGGGCGCTCCGGAGATCATCGTCAACAACGAGAAGCGGATGCTCCAGGAGTCCGTGGACGCGCTGTTCGACAACGGCCGGCGCGGCCGTCCGGTCACCGGTCCGGGCAACCGCCCGCTGAAGTCCCTGAGCGACCTGCTCAAGGGCAAGCAGGGCCGGTTCCGCCAGAACCTGCTGGGCAAGCGCGTCGACTACTCCGGCCGTTCGGTCATCGTCGTCGGCCCGCAGCTGAAGCTGCACCAGTGCGGTCTGCCCAAGCAGATGGCGCTGGAGCTGTTCAAGCCCTTCGTCATGAAGCGGCTGGTCGACCTCAACCACGCGCAGAACATCAAGTCCGCCAAGCGGATGGTGGAGCGCGCGCGCCCGGTCGTCTGGGACGTGCTCGAGGAGGTCATCACCGAGCACCCGGTGCTGCTCAACCGCGCACCCACGCTGCACCGCCTCGGCATCCAGGCCTTCGAGCCCCAGCTGGTCGAGGGCAAGGCCATCCAGATCCACCCGCTCGTCTGCACCGCGTTCAACGCGGACTTCGACGGTGACCAGATGGCGGTGCACCTGCCGCTGTCGGCCGAGGCGCAGGCCGAGGCCCGGATCCTGATGCTGAGCTCCAACAACATCCTGAGCCCGGCCGACGGTCGTCCGATCACCGCGCCGACCCAGGACATGGTGCTGGGCCTGTACCACCTGACGACCCTCGCGGCGTCGGCGGAGCTGGCCGAGGGCGAGCTGCCCAAGGCCTACGGCTCCACCGCCGAGGCGATCATGGCCTACGACAAGGGCTCGCTGGGTCTGCAGGAGCGGGCGCTCATCCGGGTCGACGAGGTCTTCGGCGTCGACAACGGCCCGAACGCCGCGTGGGAGGCCCCCGAGGGCTGGGAGCCCGGCCGGCCGGCCGTCATCTCCACCAGCCTGGGCCGGGTCCTGTTCAACGAGGCCCTGCCGGAGGACTACCGGTTCGTCAACTACCAGGTGCCGAAGAAGGCGCTGGGCGCGATCGTCAACGACCTCGCCGAGCGCTACCCCAAGGTCATGGTCGCGGCGACCCTGGACGCCCTCAAGGCCGCCGGCTTCCGCTGGGCGACCCGCTCGGGCGTCACGATCGCCATCGACGACGTCGTCACCCCGCCGGTCAAGCAGCAGATCCTGGACCGGCACGAGGACGAGGCCCGCAAGATCGAGCGCCAGTACGAGCGCGGTGTCATCACCGACTCCGAGCGTCGTGCCGAGCTCATCGAGATCTGGACCCGCGCGCGGGCCGAGGTCAGCCAGGCGATGGTCGACAACTTCCCGACCACCAACCCGGTCTGGGTCATGGTCAACTCGGGTGCCCGAGGCAACATGATGCAGATCAGCCAGATCGCCGGCATGCGTGGTCTGGTCGCCAACCCGAAGGGCGAGATCATCCCGCGGCCGATCAAGGCCAACTTCCGGGAGGGTCTGTCCGTGCTGGAGTACTTCATCTCCACGCACGGTGCCCGCAAGGGCCTGGCCGACACGGCGCTGCGCACCGCCGACTCCGGGTACCTCACCCGCCGGCTGGTCGACGTCTCGCAGGACGTCATCATCCGCGAGGAGGACTGCGGCACCGAGCGCGGCGTCATCATGCCGATCGGCACCGTCGTCGACGGCAAGGTCACCCGGGACGCCCACGTGGAGACCAGCGTCTACGCCCGCTCCCTGGCCGCCGACGTGGTGGCCGAGGACGGCACGGTCATCGCGACGGCCGGGTCCGACCTGGGCGACGTGCTGATCAGCCAGCTGGTCGACGCGAACGTGTCCGAGGTCAAGGTCCGCTGCGTGCTCACCTGCGAGTCGCTGCTGGGCACCTGCGCCACCTGCTACGGCCGGTCGCTCGCGACCGGCAAGCTGGTGGACGTCGGCGAGGCGGTCGGCATCATCGCCGCCCAGTCGATCGGTGAGCCCGGCACCCAGCTGACGATGCGCACCTTCCACACCGGTGGTGTCGCGGGTGAGGACATCACCCACGGTCTGCCGCGTGTGGTGGAGCTCTTCGAGGCCCGCGTCCCCAAGGGCAAGGCCCCGATCGCCGAGCTGGCCGGCTCCGTCCGGATCGAGGACGGCGAGCAGTTCCGCAAGCTGACCATCACCCCGGACGACGGTTCGGACGAGGTCGTCTACGAGAAGCTGTCGCGTCGCTCGCGGCTGCGGGTCGAGGACGGCGGCCACGTCGAGGTCGGCGAGCAGCTGACCGAGGGTGCGGTCGACCCGCACGAGGTGCTGCGGATCATGGGCCCGCGCGAGGTGCAGCTGCACCTGGTCCGCGAGGTCCAGGAGGTCTACCGCAGCCAGGGTGTGTCGATCCACGACAAGCACATCGAGGTGATCATCCGGCAGATGCTGAAGCGGGTGACCATCATCGACTCGGGCGCGACGGAGTTCCTGCCCGGTGCGCTGGTCGAGCGGACGCTGTTCGAGACCGAGAACCGCCGGGTCGTCGCCGAGGGCGGCGAGCCCGCCTCGGCCCGCCCGGTGCTGATGGGCATCACCAAGGCGTCGCTGGCGACGGAGTCGTGGCTGTCCGCGGCCTCGTTCCAGGAGACGACCAAGGTGCTGACCGACGCCGCGATCCAGGGCAAGAGCGACAGCCTGCTCGGGCTCAAGGAGAACGTGATCATCGGCAAGCTGATCCCGGCCGGTACCGGCATCAGCCGCTACCGGAACATCACGGTCGAGCCCACCGAGGAGGCGCGCGCCGCCGTCTACACGATGGCCGGCTACGACGACGGGCAGTACTACAGCCCGGACGTCTTCGGGTCGGGCTCCGGCGAGGCGGTCCGCCTCGAGGAGTACGACTGGCGCTGATGCGCTGACGAACGCGAAGGGCCCCGCACACCTCGGTGTGCGGGGCCCTTCCGCGTCCGGCGTCACGTGACGCAACCGGCCCCGTCCGTCCCGCTACGGCGGACTGGTCGCCAGGACCGCGGCGCAGCCGCGTCCGCTGCGACGACGGGGCCCGGAGGGTCCCACGAGGAGCAGCGGCAACGGCTCATCCTGGTCGGGCACGGCTCCTGGCCGCGGTGGAGGCCGGTAGGCCGACCATCAGCACAGCCGGCGCATGGTCTCCACGGTGCGCAGCCGGCCCTCGCGGGTGTCGTCGAGGGGCTGCAGGGTCAGCGTGGTCACGCCGGCCTCGGCGAAGGCGGCGATCCGCTCGGCCACGTACGACTCCGGGCCGATGAGCGAGGTGAGGCGCACCAGGTCGTCGGGGACCGCGGCGGCCGCCTCCTCCTTGCGGCCGGCCAGGTAGAGCTCCTGCACGGTCTCCGCCTCGGCCTCGAACCCGTAGCGGCGGGCGAGGTCGTTGTAGAAGTTGCGGCCCCTGGCCCCCATCCCGCCCACGTACAGCGCGAGGGCCGGGCGGACGGCGTCGACCAGGTGGTCGACGTCCTCGCCGATCGCCACCGGGACGCCGGCCACCACGTCCAGCTCGCCCAGCGCCGGGTCCCGCTTGGCCCGGCCGGCGGCGAGCGGCGCGCCCCAGACGTCGGCGGCCCGCTCGGGGAGGAAGAAGATCGGCTCCCACTTCTCGGCGATCTCCGCGGCCAGCTCGACGTTCTTCGGGCCGAGCGCGGCCAGCAGCACCGGCACCCGCTCCCGCACCGGCGTGTTGATCAGCTTCAGCGGCTTGCCGAGACCCGTGCCCTGGTCCGGGGGCAACGGCACGGTGTACTTCGGGCCGTCGTGCACCAGCCGGTCGCGGCGCCAGACCTGCCGGCAGATCTCCACGACCTCCCGGGTGCGCTGCAGCGGGGCGTCGTAGGGGACGCCGTGCCAGCCCTCGACGACCTGTGGCCCGGAGGCGCCCAGCCCCAGGGTGAACCGGCCCCCGGAGACCAGGTCCAGCCCGGCGGCGGTCATCGCGATGAGCGCCGGTGTCCGGCTGTAGATCGGCAGGATCGCGCTCATCAGCTCGACCCGCTCGGTCACCGCGGCCAGGTACCCCAGCTGGCTGACCGCGTCGAAGGTGTAGACCTCGGCGCACAGCACGACGTCGAGGCCGGCCGACTCGAGGTCGCGCACCTCCGCCGCGGTCTGGTGGAAGTCCCCGGCGTAACTGGCCTGCATCCCGATCCGCACGCGCCCTCCCAGGCGTCCGCGGTGCCCTCGTCGGCGCCGCGCCTCGGACGCTAACGGAGCCGGGTCACCCGGACGGACGCGCGGGGGTCCGGAGGCCGTCAGCGGCGGCTACAGCGGGCGGACGACGCCGATGACGTGCGTGACCACCCGGACGCCGTCGACGTCCCGGGGCACCCGGGCGCCGGCCCCGGCGTCGGTGAGGTCGACGCGCACCACGTACTCGCCGCCGGACCGGGCCAGCCCGATGCCTGCGACGCCGGGATCCGCCGCGATGCGGTCGGCCAGCGCCGACTTGGCGGCACGCGCGGAGGCCCGGTCGGTCACAGCCCCATGGTGCCCCGGCCGGCGCCGTCTGCCCAGTGCCCGGGCTCCCGGGCGCACGCACCCCCTCAGCCGGCGACCCACTCCACCGCCAGCGCGGCGAGCACGGTGGCCAGCGGGTTGGCGAAGGTCACCCCGCCGCCGGCCGAGCCGCCCTGGTCCGAGCCGGCGAACAGCAGCCCCAGCGGCGCGCGGTCGGCGCTGCGCCAGATGACCGAGCCGCTGTCGCCGCCGGCGCTGAAGGCACCGGTCAGGCCCTCGATCTCCACCTGGTCGTCGAACGTGTGCACCCCGTCGTCGTACTGGACCCCCACGCCGTCGACCTCGACGGCCGTGATCCGGCCGCGGGTGTGCCCGGTCGTGCGGCCCAGCTTCTCGACCTGCTGCTCGGGGTCGACGTCGTCCGCGGCGACCACCGTGCCCAGCAGCGCACCGCCGGGGTAGGCGGTCGGGTCGGCGGCCACGCCCTCGTCCAGCGCCGCCACCGCGGCGTCGACCAGCGCGCCCGGCTCCGGGGCGAGCGGGACGAAGGCCACGAGCGTGCCGATCCGGTCGGCGGCGGTGCCGCCGTCGGCCACCCCCGGCTGCAGCACCGGGTCGCCCACGGTCGCCGCGTCGCTGTCGGCCAGCACGTGGTCGTTCGACAGCACGAGCAGCCCGGGCTCACCGGGCCGCCGGACGAACCCGCCGAGCGTGCCGGCGGTGACGTCGGGGTGGCCGACCGACAGCCCGGGGCGCAGCGGGCGCACCCGCCGCTGCAGGTCGTCGGGCGTGGGGGAGGACAGCGGCCGCACCGGACCGATGACCCGGACGTCGACCTCGCCACGGGTGACGTCGTCCAGCCCGCCGAGCACCAGGTCGGCGTCCGCCCGGTCCAGCACCCGGATGGCCAGGTGCACCTGGCCGCCGCCCACGGGGGCCAGGCCGAGCGAGATGCCGCTCCAGCGACCGGGCAGGTCCTGCGCCCGCGGCGTGCGCGTCCCCGGCGGCGCCTCGGACAGCCGGGAGGACAGCCGGGCCTTGAGCTCGCGGGCGGAGTCGGGGAGCACGGGGCCTCCTGGGTCGGCGCGGGACGTGCCCCGACCGTAGGGCCGGGGTCCGACAACGGCCCTTCCGCGCGGGGTCCGGGCGGCACGCGGGCCGTCGGGCGTGACCGCCGGGGGGCCGGGGCGGTAGATTGACCGGCGGTAGTACCCGGCCGGCCTCCGCCCGGGGTGCACGCCCTGCGACACCGCACCCGCTGTGGCCGCCGCCGGGTCGTCGCTCCTCGCAGGGGCCGGGCACCGGCGTAGCGACCGTCGTCACCCGGGGAATGACCTGCGCACCGCGCAGGTTGGCCCTGGATGAGACGGACGACGCGGTGTCCGCGCAGGCATCGGGACCCGGCTTTGACCGGGTCGACATGCCCGGGTATCGTGGTCAGCCGTGCCCAGGGAGACCTGGGCCCTTGCTCCCGTTCGCGGTGCACTCAGGTGCCCGGTGGCCTCGCGCCGCTGGTCGCCGGGGGTCGTCCCCACCAGTCAGGTGGGGGACGGCGGTGCCGGGTCGCGCGGGGCGACGAGTCCGGTACGAACGACTGGCCGGGTCCTGCGACGGGCGACACGCCCGAACGCGGGGGCCGGACAGTGCAGCACGTGCAGACTCAGGGCCGGCTCACCGGGCGCACACGAGCACGCACCACATCCACAGCACGACCCAGCGCAGGCAGGAGATCAAGGCCACCCATGCCCACGATCCAGCAGCTGGTCCGCAAGGGCCGCGAGGACAAGGTCGAGAAGACCAAGACCCCGGCGTTGAAGGGTTCCCCTCAGCGCCGCGGCGTGTGCACGCGCGTCTACACGACGACGCCGAAGAAGCCGAACTCGGCGCTGCGCAAGGTCGCTCGCGTCCGCCTCACCAGTGGCATCGAGGTGACGGCCTACATCCCGGGCGTCGGCCACAACCTGCAGGAGCACTCGATGGTGCTCGTGCGCGGCGGCCGTGTGAAGGACCTCCCCGGCGTCCGGTACAAGATCATCCGCGGCTCGCTGGACACCCAGGGTGTCCGCAACCGCAAGCAGGCTCGCAGCCGGTACGGCGCGAAGAAGGAGAAGAGCTGACATGCCCCGCAAGGGTCCCGCTCCCCGTCGTCCGCTCGTCGCCGACCCGGTCTACCAGTCGCCGCTGGTCACCCAGCTGATCAACAAGGTCCTGGTCGACGGCAAGCGCTCGGTCGCCGAGGCGATCGTCTACGGCGCCCTCGAGGGCGCTCGCGCCAAGAACGACACCGACCCGGTGGTCACGCTCAAGCGGGCGCTGGACAACGTCAAGCCGGCTCTCGAGGTCCGCAGCCGCCGCGTCGGTGGTGCGACCTACCAGGTGCCGATCGAGGTCCGCGCCTCCCGCAGCACGACCCTCGGCCTGCGCTGGCTCATCCAGTACAGCCGGGCGCGCCGCGAGAAGACGATGACCGAGCGTCTGATGAACGAGCTGCTCGACGCGAGCAACGGTCTCGGCGCTGCTGTGAAGCGGCGCGAGGACACCCACAAGATGGCCGAGTCGAACAAGGCCTTCGCGCACTACCGCTGGTGACGCATCGCGGCTGGTGGGCGAACCCCACCAGCCGCGAACCACCGGCACCCCGGGCGAACTCCGGGGGCCGCGTCCAGATCGGGACAAAGAGGAGCTACTGACATGGCTGACAAGGCCAACCTCGCCACGACCCGCAACATCGGGATCATGGCGCACATCGACGCCGGCAAGACGACGACGACCGAGCGCATCCTCTTCTACACCGGTATCAACTACAAGATCGGTGAAGTCCACGACGGCGCGGCCACGATGGACTGGATGGAGCAGGAGCAGGAGCGCGGCATCACCATCACGTCGGCCGCGACGAAGTGCACCTGGAACGGCCACGACATCAACATCATCGACACCCCCGGGCACGTCGACTTCACCGTCGAGGTGGAGCGGTCGCTGCGGGTGCTCGACGGTGCGGTCGCGGTCTACGACGGTGTCGCCGGCGTCGAGCCGCAGACCGAGCAGGTCTGGCGGCAGGCGGAGAAGTACAGCGTCCCGCGCATGTGCTTCGTCAACAAGCTCGACCGCACCGGTGCCGACTTCTTCCGCTGCGTCGACATGATGGTCGAGCGGCTGGGCGCCAACCCCGCCGTGCTGCAGCTGCCGATCGGTGCCGAGGCCGACTTCATCGGCGTCGTCGACCTGGTCGGCATGCGGGCGCTGACCTGGCGCGGTGAGACCAAGATGGGCGAGGACTACGCCATCGAGGAGATCCCCGCCGAGTTGGCCGACCAGGCCGCGGAGTACCGCGAGAAGCTGCTCGAGACCGTCGCCGAGACCGACGACGAGCTCATGGAGACCTACCTCGGTGGCGAGGAGATCTCCGTCGAGCGCCTCAAGGCCGCGATCCGCAAGGCCACCATCGCCGCGCAGATCAACCCGGTCCTGACCGGCACCGCCTTCAAGAACAAGGGCGTGCAGCCCCTGCTCGACGCGGTCGTCGACTACCTGCCCAGCCCGCTGGACATCGAGGCCATCGTGGGCACCGCCCTCGACGGCGAGACCGAGGTCCTGCGGCACGCCGACGAGGACGAGCCGTTCTCGGCGCTGGCCTTCAAGATCCAGACCGACCAGCACCTCGGCAAGCTCACCTACGTGCGCGTCTACTCCGGCAAGATCGACGCCGGCTCCCCGGTCCTGAACAGCACCAAGGACCGCAAGGAGCGCATCGGCAAGATCTACCAGATGCACGCGAACAAGCGTGAGGAGCGTGCCGGCGTCGGCGCCGGTGAGATCGTCGCCGTCAACGGCCTGAAGCAGACGACCACCGGTGAGACCCTCTGCGACCCGCAGAAGCCGGTCATCCTGGAGTCGATGACCTTCCCGGCCCCGGTCATCTCGGTTGCCATCGAGCCGAAGACCAAGGGCGACCAGGAGAAGCTGGGCACGGCGATCCAGAAGCTCGCCGAGGAGGACCCGACCTTCCAGGTCCGCCTGGACGAGGAGACCGGCCAGACCGTCATCTCCGGTATGGGCGAGCTCCACCTGGAGATCCTGGTCGACCGCATGCGCCGCGAGTTCCGCGTCGAGGCGAACGTCGGCAAGCCGCAGGTCGCCTACCGCGAGACGATCCGCAAGGCGGCAGAGAAGGTCGACTACACCCACAAGAAGCAGACCGGTGGGTCCGGCCAGTTCGCCAAGGTGCAGGTCACGATCGAGCCCCTCGAGGTCACGGCCGACGGCCCGACCTACGAGTTCGTCAACGCCGTCACCGGTGGCCGCATCCCGCGGGAGTACATCCCGTCGGTCGACGCGGGCATGCAGGACGCCATGCAGTACGGCATCCTCGCCGGCTACCCGATGGTGGGCGTCAAGGCGACCCTCATCGACGGCCAGTACCACGAGGTCGACTCCTCGGAGATGGCCTTCAAGATCGCCGGCTCGATGGTCTTCAAGGAGGCCGCGCGCAAGGCCAGCCCGGCCCTGCTCGAGCCGCTCATGGCCGTCGAGGTCGTCACGCCCGAGGACTACATGGGTGACGTCATCGGCGACCTGAACTCCCGCCGCGGCACCATCCAGGCGATGGAGGAGCGCTCCGGCGCCCGCGTCGTCCGGGCCCTGGTCCCGCTGTCGGAGATGTTCGGCTACGTGGGCGACCTGCGCAGCCGCACCCAGGGACGGGCGAGTTACACCATGGTGTTCGACTCGTACGCCGAGGTCCCGGCCAACGTCGCCAAGGAGATCATCGCCAAGGCGACCGGCGAGTAACCGGACGGCGGGCCTGCCGGCCCGCCGTCCCCGAGCACTGCCCACCCCCAGACACGCGCACGACTGCGAAACACGGAGAGAGGAACCCAGTGGCCAAGGCCAAGTTCGAGCGGACCAAGCCGCACGTCAACATCGGCACCATCGGGCACATCGACCACGGCAAGACGACGCTGACCGCGGCGATCACCAAGGTGCTGCACGACAAGTACCCGGACCTCAACGAGGCGTCCGCCTTCGACCAGATCGACAAGGCGCCCGAGGAGAAGGCCCGCGGCATCACGATCTCGATCGCGCACGTCGAGTACCAGACCGAGAACCGGCACTACGCGCACGTCGACTGCCCCGGTCACGCCGACTACATCAAGAACATGATCACCGGTGCGGCGCAGATGGACGGCGCCATCCTGGTGGTCGCGGCGACCGACGGCCCGATGCCGCAGACCAAGGAGCACGTCCTCCTGGCCCGCCAGGTCGGCGTCCCCTACATCGTGGTGGCCCTGAACAAGGCCGACATGGTGGACGACGAGGAGATCCTGGAGCTCGTCGAGCTCGAGGTCCGCGAGCTGCTCAGCGAGTACGAGTTCCCGGGCGACGACGTCCCCGTGGTCCGCGTCTCGGCGCTGAAGGCCCTCGAGGGCGACGCCGAGTGGGGCGACAAGCTCATGGAGCTCATGAACGCTGTCGACACCGCCATCCCGGAGCCGCAGCGCGACATCGACA
The DNA here is from genome assembly GCF_040659695.1 of Modestobacter sp. NPDC049651. Lineage (NCBI taxonomy): Bacteria > Bacillati > Actinomycetota > Actinomycetes > Geodermatophilales > Geodermatophilaceae > Modestobacter > Modestobacter sp. NPDC049651. Next base: position 8,182 of record NZ_JBFAOG010000001.1, on the reverse strand, counting down.
AGCCGTTCCTCATGCCCGTCGAGGACGTCTTCACCATCACCGGCCGCGGTACCGTGGTGACCGGTCGCGTGGAGCGCGGCATCGTCAAGGTCTCCGAGGAGATCGAGATCGTCGGCATCCGCCCCGGCTCGACCAAGACCACGGTCACCGGCGTCGAGATGTTCCGCAAGCTGCTCGACCAGGGCCAGGCCGGCGACAACGTGGGCCTGCTGCTCCGCGGTGTCAAGCGCGAGGACGTCGAGCGCGGCCAGGTCATCGTGAAGCCGGGCTCGATCACCCCGCACACCAACTTCGAGGGTTCGGTCTACATCCTCTCGAAGGACGAGGGTGGCCGGCACACGCCGTTCTTCAACAACTACCGCCCGCAGTTCTACTTCCGGACCACGGACGTGACCGGCGTCGTGACGCTGCCGGCGGGCACCGAGATGGTCATGCCCGGTGACAACACCGAGATGACCGTCGAGCTGATCCAGCCCATCGCCATGGAGGAGGGCCTGCGGTTCGCCATCCGTGAGGGTGGCCGTACTGTTGGCGCTGGCCGGGTCACCAAGATCATCAAGTGACACCCTGACGGGCGGCGGCCGTCTCCGGCCGCCGCCCGTCCCTGGGTCGGGAGACCCATCCCGGGTCAACGGACCCACTGAACTTTCACAACCGATCGGCAGGAGCAAAAAGGGCGATGGCGGGACAGAAGATCCGCATCCGGCTGAAGGCCTACGACCACGAGGCCATCGATGCCTCGGCGCGGCGCATCGTGGACACGGTGACGAAGACCGGAGCGCGCGTCGTCGGCCCGGTGCCGCTGCCGACGGAGAAGAACGTGTACTGCGTCATCCGCTCGCCGCACAAGTACAAGGACTCGCGCGAGCACTTCGAGATGCGTACGCACAAGCGGCTCATCGACATCCTCGACCCGACGCCGAAGACGGTCGACGCGCTCATGCGCATCGACCTGCCGGCCTCGGTCGACGTCAACATCCAGTAAGGGCTGTCCCAGACATGGCGAGCACATTCCGTGGTCTCCTCGGCGAGAAGCTGGGGATGACCCAGGTCTTCGACGAGAACAACCGCATCGTGCCGGTGACCGTCGTCAAGGCGGGCCCGTGCGTGGTGACGCAGGTGCGCACCCCCGAGCGCGACGGCTACTCGGCCGTCCAGCTCGGCTTCGGCGAGATCGACCCCCGCAAGGTGAACCGGCCCGAGGGTGGGCACTTCGCCAAGGCGGGCGTCACTCCGCGCCGGCACCTGGTCGAGCTGCGCACCGAGGACGCCGGTCAGTACGAGGTCGGCCAGGAGCTGACGGCCGAGGTCCTCTCGGACGTGGCCAAGGTCGACGTCATCGGCACGAGCAAGGGCAAGGGCACCGCAGGTGTCATGAAGCGTCACGGGTTCAAGGGCCTGGGCGCCGGGCACGGCGTGCAGCGCAAGCACCGTTCGCCGGGCTCCATCGGTGGCTGCGCCACCCCCGGCCGGGTCTTCAAGGGCCTGCGCATGGCCGGGCGCATGGGCGCGGTCACCACGACCACGCTGTCGCTGAAGGTGCACGCGGTCGACGCCGACAAGGGCCTCGTGCTGATCAAGGGCGCCGTCCCCGGCCCGCGTGGCGGGCTGCTGCTCGTCCGCTCCGCCGTCAAGGGCGGCCCCGTGGGGAGTGACGCGAAGTGACCGCATCCACCAGTGAGCGCGCCGACCGCCAGGTCGACGTCCGCACCCCGGCGGGGGAGACCTCCGGCAGCGTCACGCTGCCCGGCGAGCTCTTCGATGCGCCGGCCAACGTCTCGCTGCTGCACCAGGTCGTCGTGGCCCAGCTGGCCGCGGCCCGCCAGGGCACGCACTCGACCAAGACGCGCGGCGAGGTGCGCGGTGGTGGCGTCAAGCCCTACCGCCAGAAGGGCACCGGCCGCGCCCGCCAGGGCTCGATCCGCGCTCCGCAGTTCGCCGGCGGTGGCACCGTCCACGGCCCGCAGCCGCGGAACTACGAGCAGAAGACGCCCAAGAAGATGAAGGCCGCCGCCCTGCGCGGTGCCCTCTCCGACCGGGCGCGCGAGGACCGCGTGCACGTGGTGACGGCGTTCGTCGACGGCGACAAGCCCTCGACCAAGGCCGCCCGCAAGGTGCTCGACGCCCTCACCTCGGCCAAGCGCGTGCTGGTCGTCCTCGACCGCGAGGACGTCCTCAACTGGATCAGCCTGCGCAACGAGCCCCGCGTGCACCTGCTCGAGGCCGGTCAGCTGAACACCTACGACGTCCTCGTCTCCGACGAGGTCGTCTTCACCGAGGCCGCGCTGGCCGAGTTCGTGGCCGGCCCCGCCAAGGGCGCCACCGGCCGGGCCAGCTCGCTCGAGCTGCCCGACCTGACCACGCCGGACATCCCGGGCGCCATCCCCTCCATCGAGGGTGAGGGCACCACCGACCTCGACCTGGGCGAGAGCACGGTCGACGAGGTGGCCGAGAAGGCCCCGCGCCAGCGGGCGCCCCGCAAGGTGGCCGCCGCCGACGTGACCACCCCGGCCGAGGCCGCCCAGGCCGACGCCGAGACCGTCACCGACACCACTGAGGAGCAGGCGTGAGCGTCCGCGACCCCCGGGACGTCCTGCTGTCCCCGGTCATCTCGGAGAAGAGCTACGGCCTCCTGGACGAGAACAAGTACACGTTCATCGTCCGGCCGGACGCCAACAAGACGCAGATCAAGATCGCTGTCCAGCAGATCTTCAACGTGAAGGTCACCGCTGTGAACACGATCAACCGGCAGGGGAAGAGGAAGCGCTCGCGTGGCGCTGTCATGGGGAAGCGCAAGGACACCAAGCGCGCCATCGTCTCCGTGGCCCCCGGCGACCGCATCGAGCTCTTCGGGGGCCCGGGCGCCTGAGGCGCCCGGACCACCTGACCGGATCAGAGGACTCTGAGGAACCATGGCCATCCGTAAGTACAAGCCGACGACGCCGGGTCGCCGCGGCTCGTCGGTCGCCGACTTCGCCGAGGTCACCCGCGACCACCCCGAGAAGTCGCTGGTGCGGCCGCTGCACGGTCGTGGCGGGCGCAACGTCCACGGGCGCGTCACGGCCCGGCACCAGGGCGGCGGGCACAAGCGCGCCTACCGGGTGATCGACTTCCGCCGCGCCGACAAGGACGGTGTGCCGGCCAAGGTCGCGCACATCGAGTACGACCCGAACCGCACCTCGCGGATCGCGCTGCTGCACTTCGCCGACGGTGAGAAGCGCTACATCATCGCGCCGGCCCGGCTGCAGCAGGGCGACACGGTGGAGTGCGGTCCCGCCGCCGACATCAAGCCCGGCAACAACCTGCCGCTGCGCAACATCCCCGTCGGCACGGTCGTGCACGCGATCGAGCTGCGGCCCGGTGGCGGCGCGAAGATCGCCCGCTCGGCCGGCACCAGCGTGCAACTGGTCGCCCGCGAGGGTCGGTTCGCGCAGCTGCGCATGCCGTCCGGCGAGATCCGCAACGTCGACGTCCGCTGCCGCGCGACGGTCGGCGAGGTCGGCAACGCCGAGCAGTCGAACATCAACTGGGGCAAGGCCGGCCGCATGCGGTGGAAGGGCAAGCGCCCCACCGTCCGCGGTGTCGCCATGAACCCGGTCGACCACCCGCACGGTGGTGGTGAGGGCAAGACCTCCGGTGGTCGCCACCCGGTCAACCCGAAGGGCAAGCCCGAGGGCCGCACGCGCAAGCGCAAGGCCAGCGACGCCATGATCGTCCGTCGCCGTCGCACCAACAAGAAGCGCTGAGCGGGTAGAGGAGTCCGACAGACATGCCACGCAGCCTCAAGAAGGGCCCGTTCGTCGACGACCACCTGCTCGCCAAGGTGGACGCGCAGAACGACAAGGGCACCAAGAACGTCATCCGCACCTGGTCGCGGCGCTCGACGATCATCCCCGACATGCTCGGGCACACGATCGCCGTGCACGACGGCCGCAAGCACGTCCCGGTGTTCGTCACCGAGGCGATGGTCGGGCACAAGCTCGGCGAGTTCGCGCCCACCCGCACCTTCCGTGGGCACGTCAAGGACGACCGCCGGTCGCGGCGCGGCTGACCAGGTAGAGAAGAGACAGTCACATGACTTCCCAGTTGGGACAGGAGACGCCGGTCGCCCGGGCCACGGCCCGGTTCGTCCGCGTCACCCCCATGAAGGCACGCCGGGTGGTGGACCTGATCCGCTACCTGCCGACCGATGAGGCCCTGGCGCTGCTGCGGTTCGCGCCGCAGACGGCCAGCGAGCCGGTGGCCAAGGTCGTCGCCAGCGCGGTGGCCAACGCCGAGCACAACCTGCGGCTCGACCCGGCCGCGCTGGTCGTCAGCGCCGCCTACGTCGACGAGGGCCCGACGCTGAAGCGGATCCGTCCGCGTGCGCAGGGCCGCGCGTTCCGCATCAACAAGCGGACCAGCCACATCACCGTCGAGGTGAGCGAGGTGACCAGCAGCGCGGAGCTCGCGCAGCGGTCGCGCAAGGCACGTCGGGACACCGGTCAGTCCGGCCCGGCCACCCAGCAGAGCAACAACACGAGGGGAGGGACCCGCTAGTGGGTCAGAAGGTCAACCCGCACGGGTTCCGGCTCGGCATCACCACCGACTACAAGTCCCGGTGGTACGCCGACAAGCTGTACAAGGACTACGTCAAGGAAGACGTGGCCATCCGCAAGCTCATGAGCAAAGGCATGGAGCGGGCCGGCATCTCCAAGGTGGAGATCGAGCGCACCCGCGACCGCGTCCGCGTCGACATCCACACCGCCCGGCCGGGCATCGTCATCGGCCGTCGCGGCGCGGAGGCCGACCGCATCCGCGGTGAGCTGGAGAAGCTCACCGGCAAGCAGGTGCAGCTGAACATCCTCGAGGTCAAGAACCCCGAGTCGGACGCGCAGCTGGTCGCCCAGGGCGTGGCCGAGCAGCTGTCCAGCCGCGTCAGCTTCCGCCGCGCTATGCGCAAGGCCATGCAGTCGGCCCAGCGCAGCCCGCAGGTCAAGGGCATCCGGGTGCAGTGCTCCGGTCGCCTGGGCGGCACCGAGATGAGCCGGTCGGAGTTCTACCGCGAGGGTCGTGTGCCGCTGCACACGCTGCGCGCCAACATCGACTACGGCATCTACGAGGCCCGCACGACCTTCGGCCGCATCGGCGTGAAGGTGTGGATCTACAAGGGTGACGTCAGCGGCTCGCGTGCCGAGCGGGAGGCCCTCGAGGCCCTCGCCCAGCGTCGCGACCGTCGTGACCGCAACCAGCGGCCGCCGCGTCGTTCGGGCTCCACCGGCACCACCGCCGGCGGGACCGAGGCCGGCCGCGCCGCCGCCGAGGGCACCGGCCCCGTGCAGGACACCGCTCCCGCGCAGGACACCGTGGCCGTCAGCTCGGGCGACGTCCCCGTCGAGCAGACCGTCGCCGCGGCTGCGGGTGCCGAGGGCACCGCTGCCTCCGAGGCGGCCGCCACCGAGAACACGGAGGCCTGACCATGCTGATCCCCCGCCGGGTCAAGCACCGCAAGCAGCACCACCCGGACCGTGGCGGCCGGGCCAAGGGCGGCACCGCGATCAACTTCGGTGACTACGCCATCCAGGCCCTCGAGCCGGCGTACGTGACCAACCGCCAGATCGAGTCCGCCCGTATCGCCATGACCCGCCACATCAAGCGTGGCGGCAAGGTCTGGATCTCGATCTACCCGGACCGTCCGCTGACGAAGAAGCCGGCCGAGACCCGCATGGGTTCCGGCAAGGGCTCGCCGGAGTGGTGGGTGGCCAACGTGAAGCCGGGCCGCATCATGTTCGAGCTCTCCGGTGTCGCCGAGCCGGTGGCCCGCGAGGCCATGCGCCGCGCGATCCACAAGCTCCCCATGAAGTGCCGCTTCATCACGCGTGAAGGAGAAGTGTGATGGCCGCCGGACTGACCGCGCCCGAGCTGCGCGAGCTGTCTGCCGACGAGCTGGCCACCCGGCTGCGCGAGTCGCGCGAGGAACTGTTCAACCTGCGGTTCCAGGTGGCCACCGGCCAGCTGGACAACAACCGGCGACTGCAGACCGTCCGCCGTGACATCGCCCGGATCTACACGATCATGCGCGAGCGCGAGCTGGGCCTCTCGGTCGCCCCGAACGAGGGTGTGGCATGAGCGAGACCACCAGCGGCGTCGCGAAGGCCCGCGCCGACCGCAAGGTCCGCGAGGGCCTGGTCGTCAGCGACAAGATGGACAAGACCATCGTCGTCGAGGTCGAGGACCGCGTGAAGCACGGTCTCTACGGCAAGGTCATCCGTCGCACCAGCAAGCTGAAGGCGCACGACGAGCAGAACACCGCCGGCATCGGCGACCGTGTCCAGATCATGGAGACCCGGCCCACCTCCGCCACCAAGCGGTGGCGGCTGGTGACCGTGGTCGAGAAGGCCAAGTAGGCCTTCCTCCACGGACCAGGTACTCTGGACCACCGGCGCGCCGGGTCGACATGGTCGACGATCGCGCGCCGGATCCCGGGACTCTCGCACGGACGGCCGGTGGCGCACGCCACCGGCTGTCCGTGTGTGGGAACCGGACAGCCGGTTCACCGATCCGGCCCGGCTGTCACCACGAATCGAGGAGCAGGAAGTGATCCAGCAGGAGTCGCGTCTGCGGGTCGCCGACAACACCGGTGCCAAGGAGATCTTGTGCATCCGCGTGCTCGGTGGCTCGGGGCGTCGCTACGCGGGCATCGGTGACGTCATCGTCGCCACCGTGAAGGACGCGCTGCCCGGCGCCGGCGTGAAGAAGGGCGACGTGGTCAAGGCCGTCGTCGTCCGCACGGTGAAGGAGCGTCGTCGTCCGGACGGCTCCTACATCCGCTTCGACGAGAACGCCGCGGTCATCATCCGCGACAGCGGCGACCCGCGCGGCACGCGCATCTTCGGCCCCGTCGGCCGCGAGCTCCGCGACAAGCGCTTCATGCGGATCATCTCGCTCGCTCCGGAGGTGCTGTGATCATGGCGGAGAAGACCCCGTCGATGAAGGTCAAGAAGGGCGACCAGGTCGTCATCCTGTCCGGCAAGGACAAGGGTGCGAAGGGTCGCGTCATCGCGGCCTTCCCCAAGACCCAGAAGGTGCTCGTCGAGGGCGTCGGCCGGGTGAAGAAGCACACCCGCGTCAGCCAGACGCAGCGCGGTGCCCAGTCGGGCGGCATCGTCACGCAGGAGGCCGCCATCCACGTGAGCAACGTGATGGTCGTCGACTCCGAGGACAAGCCGACCCGGGTCGGCTACCGCAAGGACGAGGAAGGCCGCAGCATCCGGGTCTCGCGGCGCACCGGTAAGGACCTCTGATCACCATGAGCGCACCCACCCGTGAGCTGCCCCGCCTGCTGGCCCACTACCGCGCGGAGATCGCGCCGGCCCTGCAGAGCGAGTTCGGCTACAGCAACGTCATGCAGATCCCCGGTCTGGTCAAGATCGTGGTCAACATGGGCGTCGGCGAGGCCACCCGTGACGCCAAGCTGATGGACGGCGCGGTCCGCGACCTCACCGCCATCACCGGGCAGAAGCCGGCCGTCGTCCGGGCCCGCAAGTCCATCGCGCAGTTCAAGCTGCGCGAGGGCATGCCGATCGGCGCGAAGGTGACCCTCCGCGGCGACCGCATGTGGGAGTTCCTGGACCGCCTGCTGGCCCTGGCGCTGCCCCGCATCCGCGACTTCCGCGGCCTGAACCCCAAGCAGTTCGACGGCCACGGCAACTACACGTTCGGCCTGACCGAGCAGTCGATGTTCCGCGAGATCGACGTCGACAAGATCGACCGGCCGCGCGGCATGGACATCACCCTGGTGACCACCGCCACCACCGACGAGGAGGGCCGCGAGCTGCTCACGCTGCTCGGCTTCCCCTTCGCCGGCCGGCCTGTCGTCAACACGACCCGCTGACCGCGGGCGAGGAGAAGTCGAGATGGCCAAGAAGGCTCTGATCAACAAGGCGGCCCGCAAGCCCAAGTTCGCGGTCCGCGGCTACACCCGCTGCCAGCGCTGCGGTCGCCCGCACGCGGTCTTCCGCAAGTTCGGCCTGTGCCGGATCTGCCTGCGGGAGATGGCGCACGCCGGCGAGCTGCCGGGCGTCAGCAAGTCGTCCTGGTGACGACGCCCGAGCTGGCCGAGAAGGACACCATCGGCGGATGACCCGCGGGAGGTGGTCAGTCGTCGTCCTTCTCCACGTCGCCGCGGTCCGAGCCGGGGCTG